>JBFWKW010000003.1:0-186054 GCA_050252455.1 Campylobacterales bacterium
ATAATCTTGCAAAATTCAAAAGAGGCATTTGAGGAGAGAACTATTCAAAGGCCGGAACTAAAAATAAGTTTATACTCAAAAGACGGTTTTGCATTTGTCGAAATTTTTGACAATGCCGGAGGATGTGAGGAGTCGATACTGGGCAAGATATTTGAACCGTTTTTTGGGACGAAGCAGAGCAGTACCGGCTCCGGTCTATATCTGGCAAAAATCATCGTTGAGCAGCAAATGAACGGCTTCATAAGTGCCAAAAACGATAGCAGTGGTTTGAGCGTGATAATCGGTCTACCGGAATACTATATGTCTAGTCGGTAGCCTACGCTTGGAATAGACTCTATTATGTCTACGCCTATTTTTTTGCGCAGTTTGTTAAATAGGCTTTTGATTGCGCCATCGGTTGTGTCAAAGTCGTACACTAGCGCTTCTATTTCGTCTTTTGTAAGTATTTTCCCTCGTTTTTTGACTAGTAGATTCAAAAGCGTACTCTCTTTTTCGCCCAACACTATTCTCTCATCTTCGGCATAGATAAGCCCCTCTTGCGGCGCAAAATATACATTTTCGCCGAGTTTAAATCTGAAATATCCGTTCTCTTCAAGCCTTGCGGCGCACGCATTGAGTGTTTGCTCCATTTGCTCGAAGGAGACGGGTTTTATCAGATATTCCACAAGATTTAGTTTTATTGCGTCTAGCAAAAACTTCTCATCCCTCTTTGAAGAGAGGATAAGAATCTGCATATCTTTATTCGTGCTTCTAATTTGTTTTATTAGGTCTAGACCCGTCTTGTCGCCACCGAGTTCTATGTCGCACACTGCTATACAGTATCTATCGTTGCTTAGTGCTTCCATCGCATCTTCGTAGCTTGCCACGGATGTTACCGATGAGCAAAATGCCCGAAACATTCTGCTCATATTTTCTCTTATCTTGTCGTTATCCTCTAAGTAGAGCAAATTGCAACAAGACAGATAGTTCATTAAAACGGTTTGATGATGACGAAAATCACGATACCTATCATAAGCAGGGTCGGGATTTCGTTGTAGGCACGGAAAAACTTGCCGCTTTTTGTGCTTTTGTCTTCGGCTAGAAGTCTAAGATGTCTTCGACAGTCATAGTGGTAGGCTATCATCAGCACCGCCAAAGTCAGTTTGGCGTGTAGCCAGCCACCGCTATGAAACATCGCAGGATTGATATAGAGCATAGCTAGCCCAGACGCCGCTGCCGCTATCATGGCAGGGTGACCGATGTAATAATAGAGCTTGTGTTCCTGGATTTTTGCAACACTCACAAACCCCTCATTTTCCTTGTTTTCAGCGTGATAGACAAACAATCTCGGCAGATAAAAAAGCATTGCCATCCACGACAACACAGACATCACATGAAAAGCTTTTATCCATAGGTAGTATTCCATTTTGTCCTCTTTATATTGTAAAGTACTGGGCGTCGCTGTGATGGACGATAATTGCCGATGTGGAAGCCTCGGGCACTATCTGACAAGTCTCAGAGAGCGTCACGCCGTATTCTTCCGGGCGAAGCAGCTCAAAAAGTGCTCTGTTCATCTCAAGGTCAGGGCAAGACGGATAGCCAAATGAGTATCTGCACCCGTGATACCCTGTCATTTTGACCTCATTTATATCGGCACTCTCGTTTCTTAGTATTCCAAGTTCGACTCTGACTTTTTTGTGTACCATCTCCGCCATCGCCTCCGCAAGCTCTACGGCAAGCCCGTGGACTAGGTAGTACTCATGGTATTTTCCGGCGTCAAACAGCTCTTTTTCGTATTTTGCGAGCTTGTCGCCGACACTTACCACGCTCATTGCTATGGTATCGTGTCTGTCAGCCCTGAAATAATCAGGTATTGAGCGGCGAGGGGTCTTGTGGGCTCTTGGGAAAGATAAGACTTTGTTCGCCCTGCATCTAACAGCATGTACATCTTCGCAGTTTGCATCATCGTCTTTTGCCCATCCTTCGTTTTCGCCGAATACCAACAGCTCTTCACCCTCTGCCCTCGCCGGATAATATCCGTATATGGCAACAGGTGCAAAAAGTCCGTCCAAAAACTCTTTTTTTAATCTCTCATATGCAGGTTCGACGACCTCTTTGAGCTGTTTTTCGTACTCGGCTTTTTCTATCCCTTTGGACTTGTAGCCCCAGCGCTCTTTGAATAGCATTCGGTGGTTTATCCACTCAAAGGCGAGAAGCTTGTCGGACTCGGAAAACTCCCATACATGCCTGCCCCAGAACGGTGGAGTCGGTACGGCTTCGTCTTGCGGTTTGATGATTTCGCCGATTTGTGCCTCTTTCGCCGCTGCTTTTGCCTCGGCTCTTACCGCCGATGGCTCTTCTAGCGTTATCTCTTCGCCTCTTTCTATCTCTCCAAGCGTGGTTATAGCGTCAAATGCGTCACGCGAATAAATGACCGCTCCGTCATATACGGGTCTGCAATATTCGCTTACAAATTCGATATTTAGCGCCGCACCGCCTAGGATTACGGGTACGCTTATCCCTCTTCGCTTTAGCTCTTCGAGGTTTTCTTTCATCACTTGCGTGGACTTGACGAGTAGCCCGCTCATGCCTAGCGCTACACCATCTAGCGAGCCGTTCGTCGCCTCAAATTCACGCAGTTTCTCGATGAATAGCTCGATATCCGCTTTGATACCGATGTTTATGACTTTAAAACCGTTGTTTGTGAGGATGATATCGACTAGGTTTTTGCCTACATCATGCACATCGCCTTTTACCGTTCCTAGTATCAATGTCGTTTGACTGGTTTTTTCAGTTTTTGGCAAGTACGGCGCCAAAGAGTCCACCGCCGCTTTCATCGTCTCTGCCGATTGGAGTACGAAAGGTAGCTGCATGCGCCCATCCCCAAACAGCTCGCCGACTTCTTTCATAGCTCCGATAAGTAGCTCGTTTACGATATTTTCTGCCGCTATTTCGTCTTTGGCGGTAGGGAGTAGAGCAAGTAGACGCTCTTTGTCTCCTGCGATGAGGAGTTTTTTGATTTTTGTGGCTGTGTCCAGCCCCTCCAAGTCGTCTTTTACCCTTGCACCCTCACCGCTTTGCGCCGCAAAATAGTTGATAAAAGCCCCTAGCGGGTCGGCGCCGTTTTCCCTTTTGTTAAAGAGCAAATCTTCGCAAAGCTTGATTTCTTCATCCGAGATGGCGTGGTAGGCGAGGGTGTTTTTGACATTTACGATTGCCGTCGATAGCCCCGCCTTTACCGCGTGGTGCAAAAATACTGAGTTTAGCACCTCTCTGGAGTGTTTGGAGAGGCCAAATGAGATATTAGATACCCCAAGGGTAAATCCAGCCTCAGGGTGTGCCGTGTGAAACTCTCTTATTGCCTCGATAGTCTCGATGGCAGCTGTGAAGTACTCGCTATCGCCGCTTCCAACCGTAAATGTGAGCATATCAAATACTAGGTCGGAGGGCTTAAATCCAAAGTGATTTACCGCCCTCTCATATATTCTCTCGGCAATCTCTAGCTTTCGCTCTTTGGTTTTTGCCATTCCTTTCTCATCAATCGTTAGACACACTAGCGCTGCCCCAAATCTCTTGGCAAGGGCACATACGGCGTCGAATTTTTCTATCCCGTCTTCCATATTTACGGAATTTACGATAGCTCTACCGCCTATGAGCTTGAGCGCTACTTCAAGGGCGCCTATCTGCGTGGAGTCCGGCATTAGGGGCAATGTGAGCTTTGAGGCGTAGCGAGACGCCACCTCTTTCATATCTTTTCGCTCATCTCGTCCCGCAAATGCGACGCTGACATCTATCACATGGGCTCCCGATCGCACTTGCTCATACGCAACGCTCATGGCCCCGTCAAAATCCTCTGCCAAAAGCAACTCTCTAAACGCTTTTGAGCCTGTAGCATTGCTCCTCTCGCCGATATATAGCGGAGCCGGCTCTTGAACTAGCGTGAAGCTTTCAAATAGCGAAGCAAGAGAGTTGGGATGGCTTCCCGTTGCAGGTTTTGGCTTGAAACCTTTGACTTCCTTGGCAAGTTCTAGAATATGTTGTGGTGTCGTCCCGCAACATCCGCCCAGAACAGATATGCCGTCCACATCGCAAAACGCTTTTTGTAAGGCCGCAAACTCGCCAGGTCCCATCGGATAGAACGTAAATCCGCCCCTGTTTTGCGGCAGACCGGCATTGGCATGCACACTTATTCGCCCATCCCATACTTCGCTTAGGGCTCTTACATGTTTTGCGACCTCTTCTGGACCTGTGCCACAGTTGAATCCAAGTGAGAGAATATCAAAAGGGGCAAGTATCGTAGCAAGTGTCTTTGCATCCGTGCCTATAAGCATCGTGCCGTTCATCTCGATAGTCGCCGATACCATAATAGGTAGTCTCGTGCCTTTTGCCGTGAAGGCATCCTCGGCGCCGATAAGAGCCGCTTTTATCTGGAGCGGGTCTTGGCAAGTCTCAAGTAGTATGATGTCTGCCTCTGCGTCTATCGCCGCACTCACTGCTAGCTCATATCCGGCTTTCATCTCGTCAAATTCTATGTGTCCAAGGCTCGGTAGCTTTGTTCCAGGTCCTAGTGAGCAAGCGATAAATGTACTATCCTCTAGCCCAAGTTCTGCCGCCGCTTCTTTGACCCTTCGTATCCCCTCTACCGTTAGCTCGTAGCACATGTCAGAGAGACCATATTCGTCAAGCACCCACGGCAAACAGCCGAATGTATTTGCTTTTGAGATGTCGGCGCCAGCTCTATAATACGCCCTATGAACACCTCTTATCTCGTCTTTTGCGGAAATATTTAGGTATTCGTTGCATCCTTCATACTTATCCCACGCCTCAGGCGATATTTTGAGCTTTTGAAGCTCCGTACCCATTGCGCCGTCGATAACAACGATGCGCTCATCTAATAGTTTTTTAATATCTTTCATTAATTTCCGTTTAACTTATGGTCAAATTCAGGTACAAGCTCTTTGAGCACACCCAGTTTATCGCTATCTTTTTGCAGTCTTTCCAGTGCACTTTCAAGCCGCACATAATCACATATACTCTCTTTTGCCACCGTAATAGACGGGTATTCGGTGCTGGCTGCGCTCTCGTCCGTTAACAGCTCCTCGATTAGCTTCTCACCCGGGCGAAGACCTGTAAACACTATTTTTATCTCGTTTTGCTTGTGGACGAGTTCTAGCATCTTTTTGGCGACATCGACTATCTTGACCCTCTCGCCCATATCGAGGATAAATATCTCACTTCCTTTTGCGATTGCGGCGGCCTGGAGTACGAGGGCGCATGCTTCGTCTATGAGCATAAAGTACCGCTCGATATCGGGATGAGTAACCGTTATTGGCCCGCCCTTTGCTATCTGCTCTTTGAATTTCGGTATCACCGAGCCTGAGCTGCCTATCACATTGCCAAACCTAACTGCCGCTATCTCAGTCTTTGCATTCGGGTATTTTTGTTTGATATTTTGAGTGATAAGTTCGCACACTCTTTTTGTTGTGCCCATCACATTTGTCGGTCTCACGGCCTTGTCGGTAGAGATGAGAACAAATTTCTCCACGCCGTACTCTATCGAGAGTTCCACCGTATTTTTGGTGCCGAAGATGTTGTTTTTTATCGTCTCATCTATATTTTCCTCCGCAAGAGGCACATGTTTGTAAGCGGCGGCGTGGATGACTATTTGCGGTCTATGCTCTTCAAATACACCTTTTAGCGTCTCTTTGTCCACTACGCTTACGAGTTTGTTGACCGTGTTAAAAGCCGATAACTCGTCGCTGATTTTGTATAGGTTGTATTCGCCGTTTTCTACGAGTATCAGTTTTTTTGCGCCAAATTTCGCACACTGCCTTGTGATTTCACTGCCGATACTACCACCCGCACCTGTGATAAGGACGCTTTTACCTGCGATAAATCTAGCTACCGTCTGCGTGTCCAAGTCCTTTGGCTCACGGGCTAGCAGCTCTTCGATGGAGATGTCTTTGATGTCGGTGTGGTTTTCAAACAGGGATATTTTTTTGACATTTTCGATCCCGACGCTTTTTAGCTCGTCCATTAGCCGTCCGAGCTCTTTTGGGTGAAAATGTTTTGCTATTAATGCGGAGCTTATATCTTTTTTGTCTGCGTAGTTTTGCAGCTCTTTTATTCCTAGTATCGGAAATCCGTGAATCATACTTCCGATTTTGTGTTTGTCGTCTTCCAAAAATGCGACCGGATAGTATTCGCCGCTTCCGCTTTTGAGGTGTGAGGCGACGAGACTTCCCTCATTCGTCGCTCCGATGATTACGCATAGATTTTTGCGCTCCGCTTTTGCTTCGATATAGACTCTTTTTGAGATTCTAAGAGCTCCTAGCAAAAACACCGAAAATATGAAATCTATAAAAATAACCGAGCGGGGAAACGGATTTAGGGCATCCGCAAATACAATAAATATGACGCCAAAAATTGCATAGGCGAGTACGTGGGCTCTTGCAAGATTGAGTAGGTTTTGGATACCAAAAAATCTCCACGGTGTCTTGTAGCCGTGGAACAATACGAATGCACCTATTTTGAGGGCGATAAGGATGGAAAAAAGCGTGCAGAAATTTTCCATAAACAATGGAGGTATCTCAAAGTTGAAACGAAGCAGATACGACGCATAAAAGCTAAAAAGCGACAATGCGAAATCGGCGACTATAAAAAACAGCGCTCGCTTCGTCTGCGTAGGTGTCAAAATGTTCATTTTTTGATTACATCCCTTACTATCTTGGCGACTAGCATCACATCTTCATCTTCCATCGACGACCCTGACGGTAAGCAAAGTCCTCTTTCAAAGAGCATCTCGGAAAAGCCGTTTGTGAGATGCGGGGCGTCTTTGAATACCGGCTGAGTGTGCATCGGCTTCCATAGCGGACGAGACTCGATATTTTGCGCCTCAAGGGCTTTGATGATTTCATCCGGCGTTGTTTTGAGCTTTGTATCCATATAAAAAGTCGTAAGCCATCTATTACCTCGGCTTCCCACAATTTCAGGCATAAACTTGATTTCACTTATATCTTTTAACAGCTCTTTGTAAAGCGCAAAAATCTCTCTGCGTCTCTCGACTCTTTGAGGCAGCACTTCCATCTGCCCGCGCCCGATAGCCGCTACGATGTTGCTCATGCGATAGTTGTAGCCGAATGTCTCGTGTTCATAGTGCAGGTACGGCTCTTTTGCCTGCGTGGAGAGAAACCTAGCCTCTTTTGCCATTTTCTCATCGTCCGTTACGAACATACCGCCGCCGCTTGAGGTGATGATTTTGTTGCCGTTGAACGAATAAACCCCCGCCTTACCGATAGTCCCAGTGTGTTTGCCGTTTACCGTAGCCCCTAGTGATTCTGCGGCGTCTTCGATTATAGCCACGCCGTATTTGTCACATATCGCTACTATCTCATCCATCTTTGCCGCTTGTCCGTAGAGGTGCGCTACGATGAGCGCTTTTGGCATTTTGCCGCTTTTTTTGCGTGATTCTAACGCTTCAAGCAGTAGTAGCGGGTCAAGATTCCAACTATCATCGTCCGAGTCGATAAAAAACGGTGTACATCTCTCGTACATTATCGGAGCGATACCGCCGATAAAAGTAAAAGATGAAGCAAATACCTCATCTCCGTCTTTCACCCCAAGCGTACGAAGTGCCAAATGAATAGCCGCCGTACCGCTAGATAATGCGACTGCGTGTTTTGCACCTGTGAAAGATTTGATGGCTTCTTCAAATTTTGTTATCTGTTCACCCATAGGCGAGATATAGTTTGCGTCAAAAGCTTCTTGTATGTATTTGATTTCGTTGCCGCCCATGTGTGGGGCAGATAGAAATATTCTATTGTTCACTTATTATCCTTTTGTAACTCTGGCAGGTATGCCGACGGCTGTTGCATTATCTGGAATGTTGGAAATTACTGCCGCTCCCGCTCCGATGATACACTCTTTGCCTATTTTGATTAGTTGTATTACATTTGCGCCTATGCCGATATGGCTCATCTCGCCGACACTCACGCCACCCGCAAGAGCGGCGTTTGGCGAGATATGTGCGAAGTCGCCGATAGTGCAGTCGTGTTCAACGACTGCCGCCGTGTTGACGATGCACCCCGTGCCGATGACGGCGTCGGCATTGATGACTGCATTTGGCATCACTGCCGTAGCTTCATTGATAACCGCACTTGGCGAGACTGCGGCGCTTTTGTGAATAAGGGCAGGGCAGTCAATATTGTTGTTTATCAATGTTTCAAGTACTCTTTTTCTAGCAGCGTTGTCGCCTATGCCGATAGCGGCTGTCTTGATATCTGATTTTAAAAACTCGTCAAAGCTTATTACGGCTAATCCAAAATGTTCTTTTTTGTCATCTGCCACAAAACAAACAACTTCATATCCGGCAGATTTAGCCACCTCAGCTACAACTTTTGCGTGCCCGCCTGCCCCTATTATTGCTATTTTCAAGCTTCGTTTCCTCTAAATTTATCGGTCGTAGCCATTCCCTCTTTGCTGACACCCTCGCTTTTTATGACTTTAAGCACAGTCAAAAAAAGTATTTTCATATCGAGCCAAAAAGAGATATTTTCGGCATATTTGGCATCCCACTCTAGCTTCTCAGACCAGCTTATCGCATTTCGTCCCATCACTTGCGCTAGCCCTGTGATACCTGGAAGCACGGCGTGTCTTGTCGCTTGTCTGGCGTTATAGAGCGGTAGATATTCTGGAAGTAGTGGACGAGGGCCGACAAAGCTCATCTCCCCTTTTAGTACATTGAGAAGTTGCGGCAGCTCGTCTAGGCTTAGGCGTCTTATAGTCTTACCGACACCTTTTAGCCTCGCTTCATCGGGAAGTAGTTCGCCGCCCTCATTTCGCTCATTTGTCATTGTGCGAAACTTGTAGATTCTGAATATTTTGCCGCCTAGTCCAGGGCGTTCTTGGGTGAAAAAGGCGGGAGAGCCGAGTTTGGCTCTGACTACAACAAAAGTTACCAAAAAAATCGGCAAAAAAAGCGTACACAAAAGCAGCGCAAGCAAAAAATCAAATACCCTTTTAAACACCGCTTTGTACATTGTTAGATTTTTAGCCTAAAGATTTTTGCCTCATAAGTGGATGAGACTTTTTCAAACAGGTTTTTGTCGTAATTTTCAAATACGAACATTTGTATAAAAACGGAATTGAACATCTCATCGTCCGCAAGTATGTAAGCGCCGTATGTCGGGAGCGATATGAGGTGTAACTCTCCCGTGCTTGAGCCGCTGTCGGTTCTAGTTACAAGCGCGCCAGTTTTATCGTAATATGATGTGCTTACACTTTTTAGATGTATTGTTTTATCGCCGAATTTTACGATTTTTGATTTTTTGTCAAATAGCGCTCCGCCGAAATCTATACTATCTTCGGTTTCATTGTAGTTGTTAAACATCAAAAAGGTTGGGCTAGACACTTCTGCGCCGGTATTTAAGTCTATATTTGAAAATAGCTTTATCGTAGGGAGTATTCCAAACATCTCATACGGCAAAAATAGATAAGCGTCTCTTGTTTTTAGACTTTTTTTATGCGTGCCTGAGGCCAAAGCCGCTAAGTATTGGTGATAATCGTTGTTTTTAATGCCGTTTTTGCTCAGCATGTGTTCAAGCGTTGCGGTTTTTTGCTCTTTGCCTTGTTTTATCAGCTCTTCGTATGCTTCGACCGATTCCCTCATCATATTTGCCGCCGCTGCCTGGCTCGTGCTTGTAAGTATAAAAGATTCTATGAAGTTGGTTGCTCCATCGTGTTTTCCGCCATCGGAGTGATTTTTGACATCGGCGTAGTATCTGACCGGATAGCCGTAATCCCACCATGTAAACACATAATCCTCTCTGGAGGCTTTTGCTCCTAACTCTGAAAGTTGCTTGACTATCCCGCTTGGAAATACCGTATCTGCTTTGTAGTCGTATATGTGGTAGAAATTTGGAATGGAAGCTATAAGAAATGATAGTGCGGCGACCGCTATTTTTGCCCGTTCGTCTAGGTTTTTGAGTCCCCAAAAAATCAGATAAAAAAGCCCTAGAGCTGCGAAAGGGACAGCATAAACGGTAAATCTAAGCCCGCTAAAATAAGCGAAAAGCCCAAGGCCGAAGATAGGCAAAGTTAGAGCAAAAAGTTTCTCTTTTTTGATAAAAAGTCCATAACCGATAATTGCGGCGATAAAGATAGGCATTGAGCCTGATATGCGAGAGGCAAATAGGTTTGGATCCATTTTGCCGGCCTCTTGCACGGTTTGTACGACATCGTAGTATTTGAGGGTGCTTGTGACTGTGAGACTATCTTTGAAAAGATAGGCGTTTAGCGACGCGATAACGGGGGTTAGGCCGCCAAAATAAGCAAACACGGCCAGTGCCGCTATTGCAAAAGCAATTAACGATTTGTAGTTAAGCGTCAATCTCGGCTGAAAATACAAACTAGCCGCTATAACAATAATTTTTGCCGCCGTATGCAAATCACAAATCGCAACAAGTGCGAGTATGAGCGTCAGATATATCTCTTTGTTTTTTCTATCAAAAACTAGGGTGTATAAAAACGCAAAGCCAACCGTTGCCGCCATCCATGCAAACGACTGCGGATAGAGGATTTTGGATAGGGCAAGGGAGGCTAGGAGCAATGCTTGCCACAACACCCTTTTTTCTTTGAAATACCCGATGAGAAATGCAGCGACAAAAGGCGGCATGATAAGGGCAAACATATCGCTGTCATAGTAGCCGGCCATTGTGCGGTTGTAGTAGCTATAAGTGATAGCCCCAAACATCGCCGCAAAAAAGCCCATAACGGGCTGCCCAAAAAATCTAGCTATCAAAATGACCGGAACTACCACGAGCGAGCCGAGTACAACCGGCATATAGAGCATAAGCGTTTCAATTGAAAACGGCAAAACCTTGTAAAGTGTGGCGGTAGCTATGGCGACAGGCTCCGTGACGGCGCTTCTATCTCCGGCTTCGTGCGAGCCTTTGATAAGGTCTCTCGCCCCCTCGGCGTAGAAGTAGCCGTCATTTGTATTTATCATAATCTGATTGTTGAAATAAAAGCTATCAATTGCCGAAGCGTAGCTAACCCAGTAAAGTCTTGCCGCAAAGCTAAATGCGAAAGCCAAAAACATCAATATTGCTATTTTTTTCGTATCAAGCAGATTTTTTGTCATAAATATCCAAAATTTTTTACGAAATTATATCTTATTTCAGCCCATAAACTTGTAAGTGTGCTTTGATGATAGGCTTTATGTCGTACTCTTTTTTGCAAACTTCTCTGCCGTTTTTTGCGAGTTGTTTGCGCAGTTTTTCATCGGTTATTAGTTTTTCTATTCCCGCTTCGAGAGCCTCGGCGTCTTTTGCAGGTACCAAAAGTCCCGTTTTCCCATCTCTCACTACATCTCTGGTGCCGCACGCATCTGCACCGACGACCGCAACCTCCATGCTCATCGCCTCCAGCACCGTACGTGGCAGACCTTCTCTGTAGCTAGGAAGAGCAAATATATGCGAGCCCCCCAAAAGCTCTTTTATATCGCTTCTCTCACCCAGATACTCTACGCCCTCAAATTTTTCAAATATCTCTTTTTTTAGCCGGCTAGGGTTGCCCATATCTTCGCCGCCTACATAGACAAAGCGGACGGAGGGGTGTTTTGTTTTTAGGTTTTGGCAAGCCCTTAGGTATTCGAGCACCCCCTTGTGGCGGATAAGCCTTGCTATCATGATGACCGTTAGCGGCTCTTTTGCCTCACTTTTGCGTGTCCATTCCTGCGTGTCTATCCCGACTCCGTTGATTTTGACGATTTTTGACGGCTCTATGATGCCCTTGCTCGTTAGATAGGCGGGGTCGTCGGAGTTTACGAACATTACGGCATTTGAGAGTTTGAATACTTTTTTGTACATCGTCTCTATGAGCGACCTTACCAGACGGCTTTTGATGTCGTTTTCGAGATAAAAGCTCCCCAGCCCCTCAACTAGATTGACTATGCGGGGTACTTTGGCGAGTCTGCCCGCTATCGTGCCGTAGATATTCGGTTTTGCGGTAAAAGTGTGAAGTATGTCGAGTTTGAGCGGTTTTATCGTCTCATAGATATTTTGGATTGCCTTGATCTCTTTCATTGGATTGAGGCTTTTGCGCTCTATCTCATAGGGCATTACCTCTATTCCGGCCTCTCGTATTTTCTCCAGATATTGCCCCTGCGGCGCTATAGCCACGGGAGTATGTCCGAGCCGTTTTAGTTCTAGCATTACGGGGAGTCTAAAGGCGTATAGATTGAGGTCTAGGTGTGATAAAAAGCCGATTTTCATTATGTTGATTCTCTTTTGACGCAGAATTTTGTTTGGAATTTTAGCAAATCAGCGACAAATATTGCATTTAGCCGTTTGCTTTGGCTTTTTTGATAATATTTTGAGCCATCCCTCTGAATATAAAGACGTGAAACGGTAGCATTGCATACCAGTATAATCTCCCCAAAAGCCCGTGCGGATAAAAGTATGCCGTCTGATAAAGTTTGCCATCCTTGATTAGCCACTCTAGCCACGCCGTTCCCGGTAGTTTCATCTGGGCAAAAAGCAACAATCTTTTGTTTTCCTCTACGTCTACTACCTTCCAAAAATCAACGCTGTCGCTTATCCGAAGTGTTTTTGGATCTCTGCGCCCGCGAGATAGGCCGTAGCCGCCAAATATCTTGTCAATAAATCCTCGCATTTTCCAAAGGGAGTCGTAGCCGAACCACCCGTTATCCCCTCCGACGGCACAGAATGTCTCAAAAACTTTTTTCGCGTCCACGCCGTCAAGCTCGGTTATCTGCCTATCGGTAAATACTGCGTCCGCGAGACTAGAGTGGTCTGTCTCCCAAGCCTCCCCGCTAGCATCCGACCATCTGCTGATTACTTGCGATTTTTGTATTTCCTCGGTTGCTTTTTTGACTGCTTCTTCGTATTTTAGGGGTGTTATGTTTGCAAATAATCTTTTTGCATTATCGTTTTTGACAACCACTTCACTTTTTAGACCCTCTATCAGCGCCGATGCGACGGAATAGGGGACAGGCGTCATGAGGGTGAGCCAATACGAAGAGAGCTTCGGGGAGAAAAATGGGACAGGAATCAGCACTCTCTTTAGTCCAACGGCTTTCGCGTACCCAAGTAAAAGCTCTTTGTAGCTCATAGCCTCACCGCCGATGTCTATAATGGCACTTTCGTTGTTTTGCAACATTGACGCGCTTGCCAGATACTCTATTACATCTCTTTCGGCGCTTGGCTGGCACAGTGTATTTACCCATTTCGGCGTAATCATAAAAGGGAGTTTTTCGACAAGATTTCGGACTATCTCAAAACTTGCCGAACCCGAACCTATAATGACTCCGGCTCGAAACCACAATGTCTGGACGACGTCAGGACGAGAGCTTAGTATTTCGCCGGTTTCTATACGGCTCAACAGATGTTCGCTAGCACTCTCTTTTTCACCGAGTCCGCCTAGATAAATTATCCGCTTTACGCCATTTTTTATACATGAGTCGAGAAAGTTTTGCGCACTTTTCCTATCTAGCTCCCGGTAATTTTTTGATTCCATCGAGTGTATGAGGTAATACGCCGTATCTATGCCTTTTAGCGCATCATCAAGACTATCTTTGTCAAATGTGCTCCCCTCGGCCACCTCTACCGTATCTGACGTTTTTACGCTTTGCCCTTTTTTGACAAAAAGTCTTAGCTTTACCCAGTTTTCTTTTAGCAATCTATGCTTTAGTCGTCTGCCGATATAGCCCGTCGCACCTGTAAGTAGTATATTCATAATACACCTTTCATATCTTGTTTGATTGTAGCAAATATTGCGTATAATCGGTTTAAAATAAGTTGTTTTTGCGCAGGAAAAAAAGATGATAGGTAGCTACATAGAGCCAAAAATTGACCAAATTATGGAAGATTTTTTGGAGAAGTACATCATAAATATGTACGAAATGGACGCCGCAAAACTAGAGTCGCTAAAAAATAGTTTTAAAAATCTGCTGATATTTACGGTTGAGGGAAGCAGGCATAAACTTGTAACGGAATACGAGAAACTCGCAAGACTCAATATTGCCATGCAGACCCCGTATATAGTACTTGTCAATGAAATAGCCTACCTGAAAAACACGTTGGCGGATATTTTGCTAAAAAGCGGAGCAAAAACAGAGATATATGATCTTTATGCTCTTTATGTTGACATTGAAAATATAGTCGCTTATCAATATCTGGACGATTATCTCAAAAAACTTTTGGAAGCCAACACATACAGAACTAACAGCCTAAAAGATATGCTGGAAAAGAATGTGGTAAGGTTTTATGAGGACCATTTGGCATGGCTTAGTGCCTTGGCGATTGCGATTCAAAAGCTTGATAGTTCAAAAATACCGGAGCTAAATCCAAAATTATGTGAATTTGGCAAATGGCTCTGCGGCGAGGCAAAATCGGTCATAAAAAATAACTCAAAATACAGCGAAATAGTTAGAATTCATAAGACGCTTCATGATCTGGGAAACGTAATTAACAAGCAACTAGATAAAAGGGCAAAAGATTTTAACGTTATTATGAGTTATCTTGAAAAATGCGAAATGATATCGCTCTCCATCGGCGCCGAACTAGCCCTCATCGACAACACCCTTATCATCAAAAAGGCTGCCAAGGATGAAATGACGGGGGCGTTAAATCGCAACTCACTCTCTTATATTTTCGCAAATCAGTATGAACTCTCTTTGGCTACCGCAACTTCGTTTGTTTTGGCGATGTGCGATTTGGATTATTTCAAAAAGCTTAATGACACGTATGGGCATGTTGCCGGAGATATGATGCTAAAAGAGTTTGTTAAGAGCGCAAAATCAAAGATTAGAGACTCCGATGTCATCATAAGATACGGCGGCGAGGAGTTTGCCATATTGCTTCCGAATACAAACATAGTAAACGCAAAAAATAAACTTGAAGAGATAAGGATTGCATTTCAAAATACCGTATGTGTTTTTGATGGCAATGAGATACAAACAACCGTTAGTATAGGCGCTATAGAGATAGCTCCTGCGACCGAAGTGGACGTAAAAGAGGCAAAGGTCGAGACATATGTGGCGATTGCCGATAAAAAGCTATATGAATCAAAACTAAATGGAAGAAATAGGGTTTCTTGGGAATGACGGCTTGGACGAAATAGAAATAATACCCGAATATAAAAAGGCGCTAGAGCTTGCGGTCATCGGTGGAAGTGCAGTTTTTGTAACCGGTAAGGCCGGAACGGGAAAATCCACGATGATACGCTATCTTGCGTCTTTGATAAGAGAGAGCGTTATATTGGCTCCTACGGCTGCAGCCGCTATCAACGCCGGAGGGGATACGATACACTCCTTTTTTGCTCTCCCCGCGCGTCACATAGACAAAAGCGAAAAGCTCAGATTAAACCCAAAATCAAAGGCGGTAGCCGAGCGGATGCATACGCTCATTATCGACGAAGCTTCGATGGTGACACCAAATATCGTGGATGCTATGGATGTAATGCTTCGTCGCGCACGCAAAAAAGATGAGCCTTTCGGCGGTGTCTCCGTAGTATTTGTAGGCGATTTGTTGCAGCTTCCGCCCGTTATATCGACGCATGAAGAAAGAATTTATTTTAGCGAACGGTACGAAACCCAGTTTTTTTATTCGGCGGATGTATTTGATGAGATAGATATTACCCCTGTGCATCTGACACGCGTAAGGCGGCAGGAGGATAACGGCTTTATCGAAGCTCTAGGCTGGGTGCGAGAGGGGGCAAATACCCAAAGGGCGTTATCTTACTTTAACGGCAACTGTCTCAAATCCCATACCGACTTGGATAATCCGATGTGGCTTGTAGCTACCAATGCCGCCGCACACTCTATCAACGCAAGAAGGCTTGCGCAGCTACCGGGCGAGGTGAAGAGCTTTACCGCAGAGGTGACGGGCGATACTCCTGCCGGCAAGTGGCGGCTCTCCGTGCCCGAACAGCTGGAGCTAAAGGTTGGGGCAAAAGTCGTATTCTTAAGAAACAATAAACCAAAAGGGTGGATAAACGGCGACACGGGTGTAATAATCTCAATGGGAAGCGATACGATGCTTGTGCGAAGCGACGTGAGCGGCGAGGCGCTGGAGGTATCTCGTATGAGCTGGGAGCGGTACGCCTACACGTATGATGAAAAAAATCAAAAAATCGACAAAGAGGCAATAGGTACATTCTCTCAGTTCCCCGTGGGGCTCGGCTGGGCGGTGACTATTCATAAATCGCAAGGGATGACGCTAGAGTCGGCAGTTGTAGACCTTGGCAGTGGCGCGTTCTCTGATGGGCAGACCTATGTTGCCCTTTCTCGCTGTCGCAGGGTCGAGGGGTTGAGACTCGCCCGCAACCTAAACGAACGGGACGTACGGGCAAACAAAGAGGCTTTAGGGTTTTATAAGGCTATAGGGGTCTAGCGTTTTTAAGGCTTTTTAATTCCTCTTTTAGGTTTGGAATATGGTTTTTGCAAACATCAAAAATTATCTCCGCATCAAGGTCTATATAGTGATGCGAGATTTTTTCTCTGAGTTGTATCGCGCCTTTTATATTTTTGGAGTTTATGTTTGTTTTTGCAGACAGGCTTTTTAGCATCTCTCCTATGACTTGAAGTCGCATAAGTACCGAGTCAAACAAGATTATCGCATCATCGTCTTTGAGAAAATCTTGCGGAGTCAAAATATGTTCTGTCCTTTTTAGCACGGTGTCTATTGACTCCAAAATATCCAACAGTTTATCGTCAAAAAGCTCGTCAGACAAAAATTGCCTCCCGCAAAATTCGGGTTTTAAATCTTTCTCTCATGTTGTCGTGTATCCTTACGAGGTCAACTTTTGTTCCAAACTCTTTTTCAAGCTCATCTTGCAGCCCTATCAGGCTGCTAAAACTAGGCGGCATTTGGGCTATTATGTCCACATCGCTACTCTCTGTCGCCTCATCTCTTGCGACAGAGCCGAATATCCCTATGCGCTCTACACCGTAACGAACGGCAAAATCTGCTTTGTGGCTTTCAAGGATTGAGAGGGCTTGTATTTTTGTCATTTCTTAGCCTAAATTTAAAAGTCGTTTGCACCATAAAATAACAAAGTACGCCAATGCTACAAAAATAATAAAGACAAACACATATTGAAAACTATCGAAATCTTTAGCATTATCCTTTCTACAGGAAGGCTTTAAATATTCTTCTATCGCTCTAGTTACAATATATACTTTTCTTTTTGATTTTGACATTGCATATAGATTTATGAACAGTAAAATTATAGATGAAAAAACTAGGATTATCCATATAGTTGCGAGCAAACTATCTTTAAAAACTATTGATTGTGGAGTTAGAAATACACTAAGAAGAGCACTGCTTAATATTAAATATATTCCCGCATGTCTTGCTGTACTTTTACTATATATGTCTTCAGTTTGAAGCAACTTTTCCATTTTTTCTAGTTTGATTAATTGCCTTTTTGTCATATGTTGCATATCGCTACTGTCTTTCTCGTTCAATTTTTTCTTGTATTAATTTAGCCTCGTCTTGCGCTTTAATAATCTGATCTTGACTTAAGTGAGAAGCGGCAATATCTCTATTATTTTTTGCCTCACTATCTCCTGAGGAGGAAGCTAGTGAAAACCATTTATACGCTTCAGCGTTATCTTGGGCTATACCTTCTCCTTTGGCGTACATCATTCCTAGGTTAAATTGAGCATCAGTGCTACCTTTTTCGGCGGATTGCCTGAAAAAATGTAATGCTTCTTTAAAGTTTTGCGTAACACCTTTGCCATAATAATAGATTACTCCAAGATCATATAGTGCTAAAATATGCCCTTGTTCTGCTGACAATTTATACCATCTTAGCGATTCCTGTAGGTTCTTTTTTGTAATCGTGTCATCTCTAGAATACATAAACCCTAGCAAAAATTGAGCTTGAGAATGCCCGCCTTCGGCGGCTTTTAAGTATAGCTTAAATGCCTCCGTTTCATTTTTATCAGTACCCAATCCACGATCATATAAAAGCCCCAAGTTGTATAGAGCTTCTGGAATATTTTTGTTTGCAAGTGGTTTAAGTTCATTATATGCAGCAATATAATTTTTCTGCTGATATGCCAAGGTTGCTCTATTTAATGCCTCTCTATCCGCGCCACCAATAGATGAAGATATTTTTGAGTCACATCCGATAATAAATAAACAAGCTACAATGGCACAAATAATAATTTTCAAGTAATACTCCTCGCTTAAATTTTACAGCCCCATTTTCCCTGGATTTAGTATATTATTTGGGTCAAATGCTTTTTTGATGGAGCGGAACAGGTCGAGTTCCGCTTCCGTAAACGCCATTTTCATAAAAGGGGCTTTACTTACGCCGATGCCGTGTTCACCGCTGAGTGTGCCGCCAAGGTCGATAGCTATTTGAAATATCTCTTCGATAGCTTTTTCCGCCATTTCCACCTTGTGCGGGTCATTTTTGTCGGTCATGACATTGGTGTGTACGTTGCCGTCCCCTGTGTGACCGAAGCACGGGATATTGAATCCGTATTTTTCGCTTACTTTTTTGTATTCGGCTAGAAGTTCCGGCAGTACGGCTCTTGGTACGGTGATGTCTTCGTTTAGTTTTTTACTTCCATATACCTTGAGGCTTTGAGATGCATTTCGTCTTGCAAACCATAGATTTGAAGCTTCTGTAGCGTCCTTGGCTCTTACGAAGTCGCTGCATCCGTTGGCTTTAAATACTCTCTCAAGAGCGCCCATTTGCAAATCAAGGTCTTCTTCGAGGTTGCCGTCCACGTCTGTGATGAGTATTGCTCCGGCATCTACAGGAAGCCCTTTTTTATGCACCTCTTCGACGGCTCTTATGGTTAGATTGTCGAGAAATTCCATAGCGACCGGGGTGATACCCTCGGCAAAGCTTTTATATACAGCTTCCATCGCCGATTCAACAGTCGGGAATACCCCCATTGCCGTCTTGGTCATTTTCGGTTTTGCTATTAGTCTTAGTGTGATTTCGGTTGTTACCGCTAGTGTCCCCTCGCTACCTACGAGTATGCCGCACAGGTTGTATCCAGCTACGTCCTTGATGGTTCTTTTGCCGGCTTTGATGACATCACCGTTTGGTATGACTGCTCTCATTGCCATTACGAAGTCTTTTGTGATGCCGTATTTTGCGGCTCTCATGCCGCCTGCGTTTTCGGCGACATTGCCCCCTATGGTGCTATACTCTTGGCTGGCAGGGTCTGGCGGATAGAAGAGTCCGACACGCTCGACTGCCTCTTGGAGTTCTTTGTTGACAACCCCTGGTTGCACTACGGCTACGAGGTTTTTGGTGTCAATCTCCAAGATTTTATTCATATGTTTTTCAAAGGCAAGTACTATCCCGCCAGTTACAGGCAAGGCTCCACCGGTAAAGCCGCTCCCTGCACCGCGAGGCACTATGGCTATACGGTTGTCGTTGCAGTATTTTAGGACTTTGCTTACGTCTTCTTCATCTCTTGGGAATACGACGGCGGATGGCTCATATCTATTTTTTGTAGCGTCGTAACAATACGCTATTAGGTGCGCCTTGTCGTCAAAGCAGTTGTCGTCGCCTACTATGGATTTGAGGGCGGATATATGTTTTTTGTCTAGCATTTTTATCTACCGATTAGTGCTGAGTAGTAAGAGTCAAAGTCTTCGACTTTTTCTTTCATCATTCCCATGTATCCGGTCTCAATCTCTCCCGTTCTTTTGAAAAACGGAGATTCGAAATCTTTTGAATTTTCAGATGCAAAGGCTCTCTCTTCTAGTACTTCAAGGCTTTGGCAATCAGTGACGTATAGTTTGTTTTTTATCGGAAAATAGATTGTGCCTATAGAGTAGATTTTACAAAAAGAGGAAAAGTGCTTTGCCTCAGGTTCGCCGACTCTCTCTTTTGTGAGTAGTGCGGACAGAAGGTCGGGATGTATCCATATTTTATTTTCAGATGCTGTTACTTTTTGATAGTCTGCTTGATTTTTAGCTATTACAACCGCTCTTTCATCGTTTAGATAGAACATTACTTTGTCGCCTACTCTCGGTAGTACGAGTGCTCTTGGTAGTGCGTCTTGCGATAAGTCTGTTAGAGTTTGAAATCTGATTTTTATCTCTGAGCCGCTATTTAGCGCTTTTGCTGAGGCAACTATCGCATCTTTGCTGCCGACTATTGTCGTGACCACTATTCCGGTTGCCCCTTTTTGTACCTCCGCGCCTTTGGCTGTTGCCCCCATGCCGTCAGCATCCATGCTTGTTATCGTTAGCTCGGCTCTTTCTTTGGCAAACACCAATGAAGTCAGTGCCAAAAACGCCAATATCAACTTTTTCATTATCTACCTTGTGTTCAGTTTGTTTTTATTATATCAGTGCAGCGATTACAAAACGTACTTTACACATTCTGCTTTTCGTAGTTCTTCGTAAATATACAGTCTTTCATCATCGCTGTAGACCAGCACCTCTAAAGTGAGGCTAACAAACTTTCCGGATGAAGATTTGTTGGAGGGCGTGAGCGAGAACGGTTTTTCTTTTAGTATATGCACCGTTTTTGCATGCATTTCGCCCTCATCCATACCTATCAGCTTATACTGCCACGATACCGGATATTCTAGTTCTAGTTTTTTACCCTCTAGTATATTCGCCACTTTTGCCTCCGACTTTGCTTTCAAGTCTTATGTCTGAGATTTCCATACTTTTGTCGATTGCTTTTACCATATCATATATAGTTAGAAGTCCAGTAGATACAGCAGTCAAGGCTTCCATCTCAACGCCGGTTTTCCCTTCCATTTTGACTGTAACCGACATCTTAAAGCCTGGCAAAGCGTCTATTTCTTCTATGTCGCATTTGACAGATGAGAGAGCCAGAGGGTGGCACATCGGTATAAGCTCACTTGTTTTTTTAGCTCCCATTACGGCGGCTATAACCGCTGTTTGGAGTACAGGCCCCTTTTTTGCCGTTCCCTCTTTGACCGCTTTGTATGCCTCTGCGCTCATTTTGATAGTTCCGCTGGCTATTGCTACCCTTACGGTCTCATTTTTATCCGAGACATCCACCATTTTTGGTAGATTATTTTCATCCAAATGGGTTAACTCCATCTTTTATAGCCTTCTCATAATCTTCGTATCTATTGAGGTTTGCAAGCTCTGCCCCCTCATCTAAATCTACGAAAATTGTACCGATTTTCTCTAAAAGCAGGGTTAATTTATGTCTATCGTTTTTTATCATGTCGGTCAGCTGGGTACATATACTTTTATCATACATTCCGATAGTCGGATGGATTTTGCCGTTATGTCTGGCGGCTTTATGCTCTGCAGGCTCTGAGATGATTTTTGCGATTGAATTTTGCGAAATAAAGGGGGTGTCGACGCCAATAAAAAATAGTTTTTCGGCTTTTGTGGCATGGAATGAGCTTAGCATACCAAGCGTCGGAGCAAAAAGTGACGAGGTGTCTATATTATCCACCGTTTTTAGGTCTTCTATGATGTTTTGAGGCGGTATTTGTCCGTAATCGGCTGAATTTTTAGCGGACAAGTAGACTTTTGGAAAGATTTTGGAGAGCTTTTCAAACTGTCTCTCATAAAGCGGTTTGCCGTAGAAATCAAGAAATGCCTTGTCTATTCCGACGTCTTCTCTCATGCGAGAGCTTTTGCCCCCGCTGAGTATGATGCAAATGCCGTCAAGCATTAGAATATAGCATTGCCTATTTCGTTTGCTTTTTGTTCAAACTTGTTTAGACTTTCGTTGATTTCATCAAATAACGAACCGAGTTTTGGATTTTGGTTTTGAGCGTTTAGTATTTGCGCCGCATTATCCATTTGTTCTTTTTTTGCTGCCCCAAAAGCCGCAAGAGGATTTGATATCTGCTCTTTTTTGGCTTTTAACATATCCGATACATTTGATTTCCAGCTTTCAAAATCAGCTCCAAACCCCAACTCTTCAGAGGCTATATCTATATGAAGCACTCCGGCCGTAGTGTCAAAGCTTTGTTTTGAAGCGACATTTTTACCGGCAAACGATATCGTCTCAGCTAGCTTTGCGGCGCCATCGAAATTTGTAATACCTTCTTTATCAAGCTTGCTCAAAAAAGCTTGCCCTGTTTGTATGAACCCTACCGCATCGTTCGTATCTTTAATTTTTTGAACGAAATTTGCACCGGATGGGGCCCTTGTTTGTGATGGTGTGGCCTGTGCTATCCCATCATTTTTCTTTAGCTCGCCATCTTCCGATTTTGGCATTTGGATTCCGGGTACATTAAAAGGATTTGTTTTGATTAAAAAATCGACATTCATGTTGTGCCGCCTTTAATTATAGTGATTTGAGGAAATTCAGCAAAAATCGTTCCCAAAGAAAAATTAATAAAGTATTATTTTTTAATAGATAAATAATACTTAACAAAACGTTAAAAATTAATAAATGGTTAAGAAATGTTTAACTAGAATTTACAACATAGCCTACAAAGCCTATAAAACAAGGGGGACAAATATGCAAAGCAGTTGCCACGAGCCGGTACTAACGGCATTCACAGCTACGCCTTCGTACATAGATACAAACAAGGGCGATAGTTATTACAAAGCATTATATGAGAAATGTAAAACAAGACTTGAAACTCTTAAAAAAGAAGAGACTTCAAAATCCGAATTTGATATCTATGAGACACTCGAAGCTCACGATATAAATAGAAGAGATTTTCTTAAGTGGGTATCAGCTACTACCGCCACTTTGATGCTTCCTTCTTTCTTTGAGCCTTTGGTTGCGCAGGCTGCAGAATTGATGAATAGAGCGCCTGTAATTTGGATAGAGCTCCAAGACTGTGCCGGAAACTCCGAAGCGCTTCTAAGAAGTTCGGCTCCTACGGTTGACGATTTGCTATTTGATATTATCAGCCTTGAGTACCATGAGACTTTGATGGCGGCTGCAGGTCACCAAGCGGATAAGCAACTAGAAGACGGTATGCATACTTTCAAAGGTAAATATATACTTTTCGTAGAGGGCGCAATTCCGGTTAAAGACAAAGGTATTTACGGAACTATCGGCGCAAGCGGCGAGACTTTTGAAGAGCACCTAAAAAGACTTTCTGCGGACGCAGCTGCTGTCGTAGCTGTCGGCTCATGTGCTACATTCGGTGGTATACCTGCTGCGGCTCCAAACCCAACTGGTGCGGTAGGCGTTATGGATATAGTAAAAGGTAAGCCTGTTATCAATATACCTGCCTGTCCGGCAAACCCTGCAAATATGGTTGGCGTTGTTCTTCACTATCTTATGACCGGAACAATACCCGAGCTTGACCATCTTCTTAGACCTAAATTTGCATTTGGTTACAGAATTCATGATAACTGCGAAAGAAGAGCGCACTTTGATGCGGGCGAATTCGTAGAAAAATGGGGCGATACAGGGGCAAAAAACAACTTCTGTCTATACAAAATGGGCTGCAAAGGTCCTATGACTTTCAATAACTGTTCAATTATCAGATACAATGACGGTACCAACTGGCCTATCGGCGTCGGTCGTGGATGTATCGGATGCTCAGAGCCTGATTTTTGGGATAAGTATGCATACGAAAGACCGATGGCAAACGCAGGAATCAAAGCTCCTGGCGGCGGCGTAGAAAAATCAATAGATGAATTCGGTATGGGACTGGTGACTGCGGCAGTAGTCGGCGTAGGTATCCATGCGGCTATCAGTGCATTTGCGGGTAAAAAAAGCGGAGAGGGAGATAACTAATGAGCAAACACGTAGTAATAGATCCGATTACCAGGATTGAGGGACACCTAAGAGTTGAAGTGGTAATCGACGATAGCAATAAAATAGTTGACGCATATAGCTCATCTACAATGTTTAGAGGTATTGAGACGATACTAAAAGGTAGAGACCCTAGAGATGCAGGTCTTCTTGCGATGAGAATCTGTGGTGTTTGTACAGGAACACACTACCAAAGAAGTATCGAAGGCGTTGAGCATGCATTTAAAGTAAAAATTCCTAAAAATGCAAGACTCGTAAGAAATCTTGTTCAAGGCGCTCTTTATGTTCATGACCATATAGTTCACTTCTATCACTTGCACGGTCTTGACTGGGTAGACGTAGTATCTGCACTAAAAGCAGACCCTAAAAAAGCCGTAGAGATAGCCAGTAAAGTATCGGCGAAACCTTGGAATGTGAGCGAAGCTACATATAAGGCCGTCCAAGAGAGAGTTACTAAGTTTGTTAAGCAAGGTAGACTAGGAATTTTCGGTAACGGTTATTGGGGTAGCAAAGCGTACAAGCTAAGCCCTGAAGAGAACCTAATCATCCTATCTCACTACCTTGATGCTCTTGATTTGCAAAAAGAACTTGCAAAAATGATGGCGATATTCGGCGGTAAAATGCCACACCCTCAAAGTTTTGTAGTCGGCGGTGTGACTTGTGTTCAAGATATCCAAAATCCTGCACGTATAGCACAGTTCAAACAATGGCTAAAAAAAGGTCAAGACTTTACTAAAAACGCATACATACCTGACGTAGTTCTTGCAGGAAAAGCTTATGCAGACGAGGCTCTTGCCGGAGTGGGCGGCGGTCTTGGAAGTTTCCTGAGCTATGGCGACTTTAGACTTGACGATAACGATTTCTACAAAGCTTCGCTACTTTTCCCAAGCGGCGTAGTTTTGAATAAAGATATTAGCAAGGTACTTGAACTAGACCAAGCAAAAATCACGGAAGACGTAACGCACGCATGGTATAAAGGGACAGCTCCTCTTCATCCGTTCAAAGGTGAGACGATACCTGAATATACGGGCTTCGGTAAAAAAGAAAACGGCATAGCTTATCTAGATACAAAAAACAAATACAGCTGGATTAAAGCTCCTATTTACAACGATAATAGAGTTGAAGTCGGGCCGCTAGCTAGAATGGTAATCGGATATGCGAAAGGCGATAAGAGAATTAAATCTTATGTAGATGGATTCTTTGGAAGATTGAATGCTCATGTTGGAGCACAAGTTCCGCTAACGGCTCTATTCTCTACGGTGGGTAGAACTGCTGCGAGAGCTGTTGAGACTGAGCTTATGTGTGACGCTATGATGGAGTGGACAGACGAGCTACTCAAAAATACGACAAGCGGACAGCTTGACACATGGACCGAGTTTGATTTTGACAAAGTAGCAAAAGATGCAGAAGGTTACGGTATGGCGGAGGCTCCAAGGGGCGCTCTAGGTCACTGGGTAAAAATCAAAGACGGTAAAATCGAAAACTATCAGTGTATAGTTCCTTCAACTTGGAATGCGGGTCCTAGGGATGCAAAAGGCAGAATGGGCGCATATGAGGCTTCTCTTGTAGGCACAAAAGTTGCAAATCCTGACCAACCGCTTGAAATTTTGCGAACTATCCACAGCTTCGACCCTTGTATCGCTTGCGCGGTTCACATTGTAGATACGAAAGGAAAAGAGCTTGGTGTGTTTAAAATCTCTCCAAGTGCGGGGGTGTGCAATGTCTAAGATGGCAGTGCCGGTCAAAAGAATGACCGTCGCCGGCCGTGTTATACACTGGGCAAACGCTATATCAATATTAGCTTGCGTAATAACGGGTCTTTATATAGGACACCCTTACTACCAAAGCTTTATAGCGGATCCGGCGGTAAACAAGTACGTTATGGCATACAATAGGCTGATACACTTTATCGGCGCAATCATACTTGACGTTACGTCGATAGTTATTGCGTATCTATATTTTTATAGTAGATTTGAGAAAGCCTATCTGAAGATTATCCCTAATAAAGAGAATTTGACCGAGTTTTGGGAAGTCTTTGTAAATCTAATGACGTTTAACAAACGTAAAAATTTCAACTCTGCTCATGCAGACAGCTTCAATACGGTGTACTTTACGGTATTCCATATTTTGCTAATTTTGATGCTTCTAACCGGTCTTCAGCTTTATGTTCAAGGACTTGCTAGCGGTCTTAGCTCTGTGGGTGCATGGTGGCCTCTGGTTTTACACCTCTCAACAGACTGGACACTATGGGTGTTTGGCGGAAATATGGGTGTTAGAATTGCGCATCACACTATGATGTGGTGGATTATAGCGTGGACTATTTTCCACATTTACTACCAGATATGGAGAACTATATTCTGGAAAGAGGGAGATATAGCCATCGTCTTCGGCGGTGAGAAATTCGTAAAAGCCGATAAGGCTTGAGCGCCAAAAATCTTCTAATCGGTGTAGGCAACGTCCTCTTCAAAGATGAAGGGGTCGGCGTCTATGCCGCAAAATACCTCGATACCAACTACGCTTTCGATAACTCCCTCGAAATAATAGACGGCGGAACGCTTGGCTTCAAACTTATGGCTCTCTTTCAAGAATACGATAATGTGATTATTTTGGATACCGTCTCTATAGAGGATTCTCCTGGTAGTGTGTATAGACTTCCGGCTGAAGAACTTTTGGGTCTAGGCAGCTACCGCAAGACTGCGCACGAAGTCGAAATAGTGGAAATGCTGGAGATTTGCTCAATGCTTGATAAAATGGCAAATGTCGTTATTATCGGTATCGTTCCAAAAGACATAGAAAGTGTAGAGAATGCGATGACCGATGATATAATGTCCGCAATGGATCATTATCTAAAAACGGTTCTTGATGAAGTAACCTCTCTTGGGGTTAAGTTTGAAAAGAAAAACGATATAAAATTAGAATCAATAATAGACAATTTTTTCTAGGAAAATTCATTTGGTAATCATATATAGACTCGGATTTAATGACGCTAGCGAAGATTATGCGTACCTAGCAAGTCAAATACTAAAAAATAAAAATGCAAACGTCATCAAAACCGACGACGAAATAATAATATATATAGACGGTAATGAAGAGGAGATAAAATCAACATTCTCGCTTCTCGGCGAAGAGTTGCCGCTGTCTTTGTATTTATCTGCCCAAAGCGTTGAGGAGGCGGCTATGATGCCACCAAATCGTCAGCCTTTGAAAGAGGTATCCTATCTGGCTATGTATCCTTATGCGGCACGTGACTTGATAGATGATAGAAGCGAAAAGTATTTTGACATAGGCGATGTTGCGCTTACCGTAAACGGCAAAAATGTTTCAGGCCAAAATGCCGTTAAAGAGAGTATGGGTTTTGTTGTTGAGCAGCTCAAAAACGGTTTATCGGTAGATATAAAAAATGAGAGAAATCATTATGCGGTATCGACTGCCGAAAGCCCCGCTTTTGTTATGACGAATTTAACCGAGAGAAATCTTAGAAGTTTTGATATATCCATGGATGAAGCATTGAGCCTTAGCGCAATGGAACGCCCGTTTGTATTGAAGCTCACCGAACAAGCTTCTAAAATAGTTTGTTTTGCCAATGATTCGATTATGCTGCTTCTCTCTAAGGCTGCCACCGATGCCGGAATAGACGCTCTTTTTATTCATCAAGCAGGAAAATCGGACGTATCCGTTGAGTATCGTGGTGCTTTAGGTGACGCCCCTGAGAGAAAAGTGGTATATTTTAACGGCAGCGATAGGTTTTTTGTGAATGAAGATTTTGTTGCCGAGAAGATAGAAAACAGTATCGGATCGCTCTTTTTTGACCTCAATATATCAGATAATTTCGGTGTATATGCAATAAAAGAAGGTGTCGGCTCCAAAAAAATATTATCCGCAGATTTTTTTAATGATAGCGTTTGGGGTGAAATTGGATCCGGATTTGAATTTGGAGAAAAGCTAGCAGCTAATTTTAAGTCAAGTTTTCCGGATAGATTTGCTGCTATAGGCTCTCTAAAACTTGGCGATAAACCTACGATTCAAAGTTTTTTTGCCGCAATGTCTGCTATTTTGGGTCTTGACGGTGGATTTGAAAGCGTAGCGTTGATGGCAAATAAAGCCGATATAGCGGGCGGGGTAAAACTCGATTTTGTTTTGTCAAAAAATGAAAATGGCTCAGTGGCTTTGAATCTAAAAAAATGTTTTATGTCCATGCTAAGCTACAAGATAGCCGGGGTTGAAGATGAGATTTTGGCGTATTCATTTTTTGAATCGGCTGTTGACTTTCTCATAATCTCTCAAGATGAAGTCAAGAAAAGCTTTGAAATCAAAAAACTTCATGTTGCCGGAGAGTTTTTGCTATCCAAAGTTTTTGTCTCAAAACTAAAATCAAAAATAAAAAATGTAGATATCGATATGGCTCTAAACTCCGTTTCTCTTAACTTAAAAGGCTTTTACGAGAGTGCAAGATAAGTGTGTCGAGATTGATGTCGGCGGTGTCGTACAAGGGGTCGGATTTCGCCCTTTTGTCGCACGCTTGGCTTCAAAGTACGACCTTAAAGGCAGCGTAAAAAACTCGTCGCTCGGCGCCTCAATCGTTGTCTGCGGAAATGACTCGTCTATCAAATATTTCCTAGAAGAGCTCAAAACTAATCCTCCCGTACTTTCAAAAATAGACAAAATCACTATTAACGAATCGGTATATAAGGCTTTTGACGGCTTTTGCGTTGAAGAGAGCTTTGATAGCGGCCTCAAAAATGCTCTTTTCCCCCCGGATCTTACTATTTGCGATGAGTGTGAAAAAGAACTTTTTGAGCCTGAAAATAGAAGATTTTTGTATCCGCTTATAAATTGTCAAAACTGTGGTCCAAGATTCACGGTTATAGAGTCTTTGCCTTACGACAGAAGTCGCACGACTATGCGGTTTTTTGAGATGTGCGATAAGTGTAAGAGCGAATACAAAAATATTCTAGACAGACGTTTCCATGCCGAGCCTATATCTTGCCCCTCTTGCGGCCCTTCGTTTTATTTTGCCGATGAGTTGGGTGGAGTTTTGGATGTTTCCAAAACCGGGAAAGTACTCGAATCGGTAGCCATAGCCCTGAGCGAAGGTAAGATAGTAGCCATGAAAGGTATGGGCGGTTTTCATTTGCTTTGTCGCGCCGACAGCGATGAGGCGGTGACGAGGCTTAGATGGAAAAAAAGAAGAGCCAAAAAACCGCTTGCGGTAATGTTCGGCTCAATAGATGCGCTGAGGCAAGAGTGTGCATTGTCCGAGTGTGAAGAAAATCTGATTGTCTCAAAAGAGAGACCCATAGCTATACTCAAGAAATCACCGTCTTATTCGCTCAGCCGACATATATCATACGATAGTGCCTTTGTGGGCGCTTTTTTGCCTTATAACGGAATATATGCAATTTTATTTTGTCTGATAGATTTTCCGCTTGTCGCTACTAGCGCAAACATATCGGATGAGCCGATAATTACGGACGAAAAAGAGCTTTTTGCTAGACTTGGAAATGCTTTTGACTTTGCTTTTTATTATGATAGGATAATTGTACAAGGTTGCGATGACTCCGTGGTTAGGGCGGCCGACAAAACAACAATAAAGCTTAGAAACTCCAGAGGTTATTCCCCCTGTTTTCTTAAAAGCCCGCCTTTTTTGAGTCCTGTTTTTTGCGCAGGAGCACACCAAAAAAATTGTTTTGCCGTTTGTTTTGATGACAATATAGCGGTCTCTTCGCATATCGGCGATTTGAGTTCGTTGGACGCCGTCGAATATTATGAGCAAAGTATAGAGCATATGCGTTCTTTGTGGAATCTTTCATTTTCTCTTGCCGTATGTGACAAAAATAGTCGTTATGCCTCTTTTGAATACGCAACTTCGCTAGGCGTTAAGACTTTAAAAATACAACATCATAAAGCCCATTTTTTAGCCTCTTTATTTGAAAAAGATATGCTGCATGCAGATGCCGTAGGTATCGTATGGGACGGCACGGGACTTGGCGATGACGGTACGGTATGGGGCGGCGAGATTTTTGTGAAAAATGGCTACGACATATCCAGGGCGTCCCATGTGCCGCAGTTTTGGCTGCTAGGAGGAGAGATTGCCGCCAAGCAACCTCGCAAGACCGCGCTATCTCTTGCTTTATCATTTTTGGACAAAGATGAGTCCTATGCAGTGGCAAAAAGATTGGGTTTTGCCGACTCTGAGATTCAAATACTATTTGACGCTTTTTTAAAAAAAATAAACTGTGTCAAAAGTACCTCAATGGGAAGGCTATTTGACGGCGTAGCGGCGCTTATCGGAGTTGTTTGGGATGAGTGCTACGAAGGGGAAAGCGGTCTTATGCTTGAAAGTCTATATGATGCTTCTTGTGACGAGTATTTTGGGGATATGTCAAATATCGGCGCTATGTTGCGATATATTCTGGCCGAGGGCGACGCGGCATCGGCTGCTACAAAATTTATCAATACACTCGCAAGATATATAAAAGAGGTATCCGAAAAATATGATATGCCTGTTTTTTGTTCCGGAGGGGTATTCCAAAACTCAGCGCTAGTTGCAAAAATAAATCGTGAAATATCAAAAGATAAGATATTTTTCCACGAAAAGCTAAGTCCAAACGACTCTTCTATATGCGTTGGACAAGCGGCCTTTGCGTCTTTGTATCTAAGCGGTCACATAACCAAAGAAGAACTTTAGGTTAAAGTAAATAAAATCTTGACCGAATATTACTAAAAGGAAAAAAGTATGCACATTCCTGACGGTTTTTTGGCACCGGCCGTTTATGCGCCGCTGTTTGTTGCTGAAGTCGGACTGCTTTATTATGCTTTCAAAAAAACGGTTAATCTCGTGAGTGACGATAGCGTGATGCCGTTCTTGGCTTCTATTTCCGCTTTTAGCTTCGTAATCATGATGTTTAATGTTCCGATTCCGGGCGGTACCAGTGGGCATGCCACCGGAGTTGCTATTTTGACTTTGCTTTTTGGGCCGTGGGTTGCAATGTTTTCGCTTAGTGTGGTTTTATTATTGCAGGCAGTATTGTTTGGTGACGGTGGAATACTTGCCTTTGGGGCAAATGCCATCTCTATGGGTTTTGTCGGGGCATTTTCGGCACACTTTGCCGTTAAGTTCGTCTCTAAGTTTGCAAGTGACAAAATATCTTGGTTTGCCGCAGGGTATGCATCCGCAGTTGTTTCATCGGTTGCTATCGCCGTTTTGCTCGGTATTCAGCCTATGTTTTTTATGGATGAGGCCGGTAAGGCGATGTTTTTCCCGCTTGGTCTGGAGATTACAATCCCTGCGCTCGTAGGTTCGCATGCCTTATTCTTTGGTATGCTTGAGGGGGCCGTAACAGTAGGGGCATTGGCTTTACTAAAGAGAGTAAATATTGCTTTGCCGGGGGTACAAAGATGAAGAGCTATAAAAAACTTATTATCGGGCTTGGCATATTAATAGCCTTAACTCCGCTTGGTCTTATCACCGAAAATCCGGCTTGGGGCGAATGGAGCGAAGAGGAGATGACGGCAATGCTAGGCTTTATGCCGCAAGGAATCAAGAACGGTTCTTGGTTTGAGGCGCCGTTTGGGGATTATGCTTTTGCACCGCTTGGGGATGTCGGCGGATATATATTTAGCGCTACACTCGGCTCCATCATCGTAATATCTATTTTCTATGCCTTAAAAAAGATGGCTCGTGCACAAAAATAAACTATTGGCGGCAATGTATGTCGCCGCTTTGGTAGTTTTGAGCATATCTGTTAATTTTTTGTTTTTCGCATTTATCGTGTTTGTATGTTTTTTGGTGCTGCAAAAAGGTCGCAGAAAAATTATATTTTTCAGATCTTTTTTTGCGGTTGCATTTTTTAGCGGGCTGACTTTACTGGGAACAGCTGCCAGCTCTGCTTTTTTTGGTGTCGATTTTGATTTGCTCCACATAGCAACTCTGTTTTGCAGGTCATTTGCAAGTGTTTTTCTGACCCTTTCTCTTGTCGATAGAATAGGGATTGTTAATATATTTTCTTTTAAAAATGAACTTTCCATGTTTTTTGTAATGCTCTTTTCAAAAATAGAGAGCCTTAAAAAAGAGATGAATGAGTTTAGCGAGGCGGCTAGAAGCAGGGGGCTTAGAATGAATAACATAAAAGAGTCGACCAGGCTTTTATCCATTGTGGCTACGGCTTTGCTGCTAAAAAGTCTAGAGGGGTTTCGTGCGAGCGCGGAGGCTTTGAAATCAAGGGGACAAAGTGCTTAAGGTAGAAAATTTAGTTTTTGAAAGAGACGGCAAAAGAGTTGTAGACAATATATCCTTTGAGATTAAAGAGGGTGAAAAGGTTGTGCTTTTGGGTCTTAACGGCAGCGGTAAGACTAGTCTTTTAAAGATTTTGAACGGACTATATTTTGCAAACGGCGGGAATTTTTATTTTCGTGATAAAAAAATAGAAAAAAAAACTTTTACTAAGCAGTTTGAAAAAGATTTTAGGCAAAAATGTTCGCTCTTGTTTCAAAACTATGAAGCAATGTTTTTTTGTAAAAATTTATATGAAGATATAGCGTTTTCACCGGCTAGATTTGGGATTTTGGATGTAGACGATAGAGTGATGCATGCTTCTAGTATGTTCGGTCTTGAGAATAAGCTAGATGAATTTGCATTCAATCTAAGCGGCGGCGAGAAGCAAAGAGCCGCTCTCGCTTGTTTGTTCGCTCTATCGCCGGATGTGTTGCTGTTAGATGAGCCGACATCCGCACTTGACCCTTTTTGGACAGCTAGACTTGTTGAGATGCTAGAGGTTTCAAATGCGCTTTGTCTCACTGCTACGCACAATTTATCGCTTGCGTGTGAGCTTGGCGATAGGGCGATAGTTATGAAAGACGGCAAGATAGTATTTGACGGCAAAACGGCCGAGTTTTTAGGTAATAAAAGCTTGCTGGCAGATGCCGGACTCTTGCATTCACATAGACATACCCACGATGGTGAGCTTCACGAGCATTTGCATGCTCATGATTGGAATTAGAAATTAAACGGCAAGGAAATTTATAATGTGTAAAGATTGCGGCTGCACTATAGCTGGGGGAAAACACTCCCACGAACATACTCACGGCGACGGACATACGCATTCGCATGACCATAACCACGACGGCGAACACGGACACGGGCATCATCATGACCATGGACATCACGAACATCTACACCAAAATCCGCAGCTAAATGATAAAAAAACGATAGCGGTTATAACGAAAATATTGGATGAAAACGATCGCGAAGCAGCCGGAAACAGGGAGCACTTCAATGAAGCAAACGTGCTTGCCGTAAATCTTATGAGCTCTCCGGGAAGTGGTAAAACTAGCCTGCTTGAAAAGACGATAGAGGAAGGCTCTTTAAAAATAGCCGTTATAGAGGGTGACCTTGAAACAAATAAGGACGCCGATAGGATAAAAGCCAAAGGCGCCGCGGCTTATCAAATAACCACAGGGACGGCATGTCATCTTGATGCTCATATGGTGCATCATGCACTCCATGAGCTACCGATAAATGGCTCCGATATAGTATTTATAGAAAATGTAGGGAATCTAGTTTGTCCGGCCAGTTATGACCTTGGAGCACATATCAACGTGGTGCTTCTCTCAATTCCCGAGGGCGCCGATAAAATCCAAAAATACCCTGTAATGTTCCGTGCGGCAGACTTAATAGTCTTTACAAAGTGTGATTTGTTGCCGCATTTTGATTTTGATATGAAAGAGGCAAAAGAGGATGCAAGACGTTTGAATCCAAAAGCCGACATATTGGAAGTGTCTACAAAAGACGATGCGAGCGTACAAAAATGGATAAATTATCTAAAAATGAAAAAAGAGCTTAGGGGTTAAATATGTGTCTGTCGATACCTTCAAAAGTCGTTTCGCTAAACGACGACAATATGGCTACGGTTGATACTCTCGGCGTAGAGAGGGTTGTAAGTCTGGACTTAATGCCGGAACCCCTCAATATCGGTGATTACGTGTTGATACATATCGGATATGCCATAAATAAAATAGACGAAGAGAGTGCTCTACTTAGTATCGAAACCTTTAAAGAGATAATAGCCCAGATGGATGAGGAAGAGAGACGAGAGGCGATTGGTGAATAGCCTGGTTGACTTTTCCGTTCTTTTTGACGGGTTTAGAGACAAAGAAACGATATTTGCACTAAAACGGAAGATATCCGCCGATGCAAAAAAACTAAAAGAAAAGCTATACATCATGGAGGTTTGCGGAGGGCATACTCATACCATAATGAAATACGGCATAAATCAAATGATGCCTGACAATATTGAGTTTGTTCACGGCCCCGGATGTCCGGTGTGTATCATGCCAAAAAATCGAATAGACGCCGCAATAGCCTTGGCTCAAATGAAAGACACGATACTTGTGACTTTGGGTGATATGATAAGAGTTCCCGGCTCCAAGCAGTCGCTATCGCAAGTCAGAGGCGACGGTGCGGACGTGCGTTTTGTTTATTCCCCCACCGAAATACTAAAAATAGCAGAACAAAATCCGGATAAAAAAATCATATATTTTGCGATAGGTTTTGAGACTACGACCCCGATGACGGCTGCTATCATGGATAGGGGTGTTAGAGCCGGGCTTACAAATATATATTATGCAATCAATCACGTGACGGTTCCGGAGCCTATGTGTGCAATAATGGATGATGCTGAGACGAAGGTAAATGCGTTTTTGGCGCCTGCGCATGTGAGCGTTATTACCGGCGCAAAAATATATGAGCCTATATCAAAAAAATATGGCGTACCAATAATGGCCGCAGGTTTTGAGCCGGTCGATATTATGCAGGCTATCTCTATGCTTGTAGCTCAGAAGATAGAAGGTAGAGCTGAAACCGAGATAGAGTATACGAGAAGTGTCGGAGTGGAGCCAAATCCCAAGGCTGCAGAATTGATACAAAGATATATGGAAGTTGATGATTTTTTCATTTGGCGAGGCATTGGACCCATCCCAAAAAGTTCACTCAAAATAAGAGATGAATTTGCCAATCTGGATGCGTACAAAGTATTTGCGGATGTATTGCCAAAGGATTCCTCGGAAGATCATAAAGCTTGCATATGCGGAGAGGTGCTAAAAGGAAAGGCAAAGCCTTATGATTGCAAAGTCTTTGGAAAAGCTTGCACGCCTACTTCGCCGCTTGGTTCTTGCATGGTTAGCTCGGAGGGGGCATGTGCGGCATATTTTAAATACGGAAAATCTATATGAAAAAAATTACCTTGGCGCATGGCAGCGGCGGCGTAGAGTCAAATAAATTAATAGGCGAAGTTTTTTTCTCAAGACTAAAAAACGATATTTTGCTCTCAAGTGAGGATGCTGCGGTATTCAAGATAGACGGTAAAACAGCCTTTACGACAGATAGCTTTATCGTTAGCCCGATATTTTTTGCCGGCGGAGATATAGGAAAAATAGCCGTGTGCGGTAGCTGCAACGACCTGGCTATGATGGGCGCAAAACCTAAATATCTATCGCTCTCTTTGATTATTGAAGAGGGGTTTGAGCTAGAGGATTTGGAGCGAATAGCCGATTCCATAGCAAAAGAGCTAGCCGTCAATGGGGCAATGGTTGTAACCGGAGATACCAAGATAGCTCCGAGAGGGAGTGTCGATAAAATATTTATTAATACATCTGCCGTCGGCGAGGTAGTTTTTGACGGGCTTAGCTGTAAAAACCTAAGAGCAGGCGATAAAATAATAGTATCTAGAAGCATAGGCGAACACGGCGCTGCAATATTTTCGGCAAGAGAGGGAATAGAGCTTACGAGTGCGCTCAAAAGCGACTGCGCTTCTATGTGGCCGACCGTTGAAAAGCTACTTGGCACAAAAACGGAGATTATAGCTCTAAGGGATGCCACTCGCGGAGGCGTTGCGGCAGTACTTAATGAGTGGTGCGCAAGCTCCGGTATCTCTATGGATATCAACGAAGATGCATTTACTGTACTTTCCGAGGTTGCCGGAGTGTGTGAACTTCTAGGATTTGAACCTTTTAGTCTTGCCAATGAAGGCACCTTTGTGATGGCTGTTCGCGGCGATGAAAGCGAAGTTCTTGGCATACTAAAAGGCGAAGAGTTTACAAAAAATGCCGCTTTGGTGGGCGAGGTAGTAGCTGACGGCAAAAATAGGGTTGTGCTACGAAACGGTTACGGTACACGAAGGATTTTGGAGTATCCAACCGGCGAATTGCTTCCGAGAATTTGCTAATGCATGAATATTCTATAGTCCAAAATCTACTTGATTTGTGTGAACAAAACGCCCATGAAAATAATGCTACAAAAGTGCACAAAGTTGTAATCGGCATCGGAGAGATGAGCTCCGTGGAGCCGCAGCTGCTTAAGACGGCGTTTGATACTTTCAAGCTAGACACGATAGCCTCGGATGCCTTGATGGAAATCCAAAGAACCCCTTTGAAGGCTGAATGTTTTGATTGCTCTGCCGATTTTGTCCCGACTATGTCAAATTTTTTGTGCCCCAAGTGTGGCTCGGCCAATACAAAATTAATAAGCGGAGACGAGCTTTTACTTTTAAGTTTGGAAATTGAATAATAGAGCCCATATTTAAGACCACCTAGGGAGGGTGCCTTGCTATGATAGACAATGATGAAGAGTATGCAAAAGGCGAGATTGCAAAGCCTCAAAAAGAGAAAAAAGTAGAACGCGAAGAGTCGATAGAAGACCTCGATAGTCTCAAAAAACTAGAGCCTATGTATAAAGGCGCCAATGCAATAAAGGCTTTTTTGAATAAAAAAGGGAAGACGAGCGGTAAAAAATAGCTTCAAAAAGTAATCATTTTCTTACAAATAGCTTAAGAATACCGAACTTATAGCCATTTTTGTGAAAAATTTTATCATTACCCCTTGATTTCATTGGTTTTTATGCTAGAATATAACCGCATTACATTAATTTACAGAGGAGACGTCCTATGAATAAGGCTGAATTCATCTCTATGGTTGCCGCTAAAGCCGGTACTTCAAAAAAAGATTCTGAAGCGAATCTAAACGCAATACTAGCGGTAATCTCTGAGACTCTTGCAAAAGGTCAAGATGTTCCGTTTATAGGTTTCGGTACTTTTAAAGTTGTAAAAAGACCTGAGAGAATGGGAAGAAACCCAGGAACTGGTCAAACTATTAAAATACCTGCTACAAAAGCTGTTACTTTCAAAGTAGGCGCTAAACTTAAAGAAGCTGTAGCTGGTAAAAAAGCTCCTGCTGCTAAAGCTAAAAAAAAGTAATTTAACTTTCTAGGCGGGCTTGCCCGTCTAGTTTATACTTTGTGCATTCGCCTTTGATAGGTAATATATCAAAGCCTCTACTTCATTATCCGTCAAAAAATATTCCGGCATAACACTTCTTTTCTTGCTATACTTAAGACTGTTTTTTATCTCTGTAAAAGAGCTCTTTGAGATTTTTGGGGCAATAATTTGGATTGTCTTATTATTTTTTTTGTAGTTTCCTAGATTCATGCCTTCGCCATATTTGCCGTGGCATTTGTCGCATCCTACGCCTCTAGGATTTTTGTATAACATTTCCCCGTATTCATAATTGTTTATAAATGACTCAGAGTGAGCCACGTTGAAAGCCAAAATAATGGCAAAAACAGACCTTGTCAAACCCACGCCCTCAAAGCAAAATTATCCTATAATACAGTAGTTTAGCTTGATTTAAAGGAAGCGCGTGGAGCTTTTGGACGGTAAAAAACTCTCATCAAAAATAAAAGAAAATCTAAAAAAAGAGACTGCAAAATTCATAGAAGAAAAAGGTGTTACTCCCGGTCTTGCCGTGATACTGGTCGGTAATGACCCGGCGAGTCACGCTTACGTGTCTATGAAGGCAAAAGCTTGCAAAGAGGTGGGCATATATAGCGTCACACACGAGATGCCGGATACCGTGACGGAAGCCGATATCCTCTCTACAATTCAGATGATAAACGACAATCCAAAAATCCACGGTCTTCTAGTTCAGCTGCCGCTTCCTAGCCATGTGGACTCTACAAAAATACTAGAGGCGATAGCCCCTTCAAAAGACGTTGATGGTTTCCACCCGTTTAATCTCGGTCGTTTGGTTGCAGGGCTTGATACTTTTGTCCCTTGCACGCCGCTTGGTGTTATGGAGCTTCTTGCCGAACACAATGTCGACGTCAAAGGCAAAGATTGCGTGGTTGTCGGAGCCAGCAATATAGTAGGCAAGCCGATGGCAAGTCTTCTGTTAAATGCCGGGGCTACCGTAGATATATGCCACATACTTACAAAAGACCTTGCCGCTCATACCAAAAGGGCAGATATGGTTTTTGTCGGAGTCGGCAAACCAAATCTAATAACCGCAGATATGATAAAAGAGGGTGCCGTAGTAGTGGATATAGGCATTAATAGAGTGGGTGACAAACTTGTAGGCGACGTGGCAGAAGATGCTACCGCAAAATGCTCGTATATCACCCCCGTACCGGGCGGTGTGGGCCCAATGACAATCGCCATGCTACTATCCAATACGCTAAAGGCTGCAAAAAGCATATGAAAGAAAACCTACTAAAACTGTATAAATTTTCAAATAGCTGGACTGGCACTATCATCATAGTGTTGCTTGTCGTATTTTTTGTCGCGCAAGCGTTCGTAATCCCGTCAGGTTCGATGATAAGGACGCTTCTGATAGGCGACCACCTTTTTGTCAAAAAATTTGCATACGGCGTCCCTACGCCCCACATCCCGTTCCTTGAAATCCCGTTGGTTCCAAATCACGACGGACACCTGATAGAGGGCGAGAGACCAAAGAGAGGCGATATAGTAATTTTCCGATATCCGCTTAACGAAAAAGTCCACTTCGTAAAAAGATGCGTTGCGGTAGACGGAGATGAGCTATTTTTTCATAATCAAGACCTATATCTGCATCCAAACGAGGGCGATGAGTATGCAAAGACAAACTTTAAAGGCTATGAACTTGTGTCCATAGGCGGTAAGCTATGGGTTAAAAATCCGTACCAAAATGAGCACAAAGGGATTCATTACGACAACAAAAAACTATCTTCCAGTATCGATGATATAGGTTTTGATAAAAAATATTTGGATCCAAAAGAGTATTATGCCGCAGCGGCCGGATCTGAGCAGGTTTATGAAACCGCATTTACCGTGCTTGACGCAGAAGAGGTGAGGCTTAGAAAGTATTTTTTTGGTCCAATAAAACTGGGTAAAGATAGATTTTTTATGATGGGTGACAACCGCGACAACTCCGCAGACAGCAGATATTGGGGTCCCGTGTCATATCCTCAAGTTGTCGGCAAGCCGTGGTTTATATATTTTAGCTGGGATAACGACTATCTAATCAGATGGGAGAGGATAGGCAAAACAATAGAGACTTTAGAGGGCGAGCTAAAATAAGGTGTTTGATTTTACCGAGTTTGATCCGCTAAAAGCCGTAGCGATAATCGCAGCCCTTATGGTTGCAATTATCGGGCATGAGATAATGCACGGGTATGTTGCATATAAGTACGGAGACAATACCGCAAAGCATGAGGGTAGACTCTCTATAAACCCCATTATCCATATAGACCCGATAGGTTCGATAGCCGTTCCGTTGCTTCTTTTTGTTTCAGGCTCTCCGTTTTTATTCGGATGGGCAAAACCTGTACCGGTCAATATGTGGACGGTTATGCGAAACGGCGGATATAACGGTGCGATAGCGGTATCTTTGGCCGGAATAATCTACAATCTTTTTATGGCCGTTATTGCGTCCTTGCTTCTTGGTTTTATGCAAAACGACGGTTTGCTGACTATGACTCTTTACTATTTGGTCTTATACAACGTTATTTTAGCGGTGTTTAACCTCTGGCCGATACCGCCGCTTGACGGCTCAAATGCCCTTGGATTTTTGGGAAGAAAATACGGTATTAACGCAATAGATGAGTTCAATGAAAAAGTCGGCAGATATGGGATGATTATCCTCATTATTATACTTGCCACTCCGCTTGTCGGTATTTTTATGCTCCCTGCGCACCTTTTGCTTTCTATTTTGTTATAATCAATAGATTTTCAAACAAAGGAGCCATCTTATGAAGAAGAATGTGGGTGGAATTGACAAAAAAGCAAGGATGATAATTGGTGCTCTGCTCGTGCTTGTGGGCACCGTCGGTATTCAGAGTATAGTCGTGACTATCGTCGGTCTTGTGGTGATGGGGACTGGGGTATTCGGTTTTTGCGGTCTTTATAGCTTGCTAGGGATTAACACGGCTTGCAAAATAGCTCCAAAAGATGGCGAGAAAAAAGAGGGGGAATAAAGTCCCCTTTTGGTTTGGCTTTTAGTAGCCAAACCAGTGTTTTATCTTATCAAATAGCCCTTCGTATTCGCTCTCGCTTTGCTTCCCCTCAAATCCAAAACTCTCATGCAGTTTTTTTACAATCTCTTTTTGCTCATCCGTTAGCTTTGTCGGCTTAACTATTTTGATTTGGACGATAAAACTACCGTTTCGTTTTGAGCGGACATTTGGTGCGCCCTCGTTTTTGAATACGAATTGCTCTTTGTCTTTTGTATCGGGCTTTAGTTTTAGCTCCAGCTCGCCTCTAAGCCCAGGGAATTTGATGGTTTCCCCAAGAAGTGTCTGAGTGAAGAATACGGGAACTTCTAGATATACGTCGTCACCGTCTCTGACATATTTTTTGTCCTCTTTGACGCTAATTACGATATACAGGTCGCCTCTTGCGCCGCTTTTTGATAGATTTCCTCGTCCCGCTACTCTGATTCTATTTTGATCGTCAACGCCCGCAGGAATATCCACAGTAATCGTCTCTTCAATCTCTTCGTATCCGTTGCCTTTGCATTTTGGGCATTTTTCTTTGACTATTTCGCCCTCTCCGCCGCATTTTGGGCATGTTTGGGAGAATGTCATAAACCCTTGTCTTAGATATACCTGCCCACTACCGCCACAATCAGGGCATTGTGTTCTTTTGCCGTCTTTGGCTCCGCTGCCGCTGCACTCTGCGCAAGGTTTTTTGTATTTATACTTTACTTCTTGCTTGCAACCAAATATCGCCTCGGTAAACTCTATCGTCGCAGATACCGCCATGTCAAGGTTGTATCTGTCTTGCTTTGCCCTTTTGCCGCCGCTTCTGGAGCCACCACCGAAGAATGAATCAAATATAGAGTCGAAATCTCCAAAATCAAATCCAAAGCCGCCTGAGCCGCCGCCGCCCATTTGACCTTCTAGCCCTTTTTTGCCGTATCTGTCATATATGGCTCTTTTGTTTTCGTCGCTTAGTACCTGATATGCTTCGTTAATTGCTTTGAATTTCTCTTCTGCATCAGCGTCCCCTTGATTTTTATCCGGGTGATACTTCATCGCCATTTTTCTATATGCTTTCTTGAGCTCGTCTTGGCTTGCCGTCTTTTCCACTTCCAAAAGCTCGTAATAACATATCTCTATCATTCTCAAACCTCTAGAAAATTTTTTGCGAATTTTACCAAAACGGGGCATAAGGTTTTAAATAATTATCCTGTAATATCCGGCTCATGAAAAAGTCTAGCACTAAATTTGCGGAACTAGTAGATTTGTTTGCCGCACTCCCTACCGTAGGCCGAAAAAGCGCCTTTAAAATAGCCTATCACCTCCTATTTGAAGACAACTTCAAAGCCGTCAAGCTCTCTCATCTTGTCGAAGAGGCCGTTCGGAGCGTTCAAAAGTGTGAAGTGTGCGGAAACATCACCGAAGATGAGATATGCCACATCTGCGCCGATGAAGAGAGGGATGAAAAAAGACTTTGTATCGTATCAAGCGCAAAAGATATTTTCTCACTAGAGCTTAGCGGCGGATATGACGGCAGATACTTTGTCTTTGAGGAGATGAGGGCTACGCTAGTCGATAGGCTAGAAGAGTGCGTAAAAGGCGGGGTGGAAGAGGTGATATTTGCCTTTACGCCGTCCGTTGAGAGTGACGGGCTTATCGTTTACCTGGAAGACAGGCTCTCAAAATACGATACGACGTTCACAAAGATAGCGCACGGGGTGCCGACTGGGGTTGCGTTTGAAAATATCGACACCGTATCGTTGGCTCGCGCGATAGAGTCCAGGGTAAAAGCCTAGAGCTCGTCGCTCAGCGCACCGTATGTTTCGGCGCTTTTTATATGACCTTTTATCCCTTCAAAGCTTGCCGTAACTTTCGTAAGCCTCTTATCAAATCCTTCCGTTTTTACTTTTAGAGCGTTGTCATTTTGTGCCCTTTTGTCGCTTTCCGATTTGTCCGAGAAGATAGAAGTTGCCTTGGATAGTAGCTGGTCGCCGGAGCTATAATATTGGGATATTGCCATGCTGACGGCTATCAGCCCTGCGGCTCCGTCTTTGAGTCTAACAAGGCTTAGTTTTGCCTCTTCAAGGTCGTTTTGTAGTACGGCTGAGGCGTATTTTCTAGCTTCTTGAAGTTTTTGAGAGCTTTTTGTCGTCTCATATGCCGTTAGTTTGGCGTCAAATTCGGCTGCCGATACGCTCAGCTTGCCGACGGATTTTGAAGCGTTGCTTGCAAGAGCGGTCATTTTGGTGCCAAAAGCTGCCGATGAAGATATCTGTCCGGCGTACGGGATAGGCATATATTTGATTACCAGTGATGCCGTAGAAGCCGCACTGATATACTTGGAGTATTCTGCTGTGTAAGCGTTGAGGAAGTTGATATAAGAGGCCATCTCGGAATATTCGGTTTTGAAAGTAGATAGCGAGTTTCTAGCGTTTTTGAGCGCGTCATACTCCCTTTGTTCCAATTTTGCTTTGTCAAAACAGTTTTTTGGCTGCTCGCTCACGGCGCATCCGGCAAATAAAAACAGCGCCAATACCGAAAATATAACGTTTCTCATTGAGTCAATCTCTCCTTTTTTGCTACAATCAAATAAACTTCACCCTTGGAGGCCGTCTGCCCGGCGTAAAACAGAGCCTCTTCGCCTTCGCCGAAATATATATCCACACGTCCGCCACCCCTTATGGCTCCGCCCGTGTCTTGTATCATAAAGAATTTCTCAAACGGCTCTCTCTCGCTTCTTGGCACTACCTCAAGCCCATTGATTTTTTTTGGCACTTCTGTTTTGATATAGGCAAGAGCGCCTCTTGGGAGCAATTCACTATCCATTGCCACACTCTCTTTTGCGGTTAGCGGTACGGATATATTGCCAAATATCCCTTCTGTGCTGTTGAGTTTGAAAAATACAAAGCTTTTGTTTTTGTTTAGCACGTAGTCCCTCATTGTTTCATTGGCGTCCAAAAACTCTTTGATGGTTTGCATATTGATTTTTGACGGGTCGATTAGCTTCTCTTCGTAAACTATTTTGCCGATTGAGGTGTATGGATGTCCGTTTTTACCGGCATACCCGACGTAGTGTTTTTTGCCGTCTATCTCAACGATCCCTGAGCCCTGCACCTCCAATAAAAAGGCGTCTACTTTGTTGTCTAGATATAGCAGCGGCTTTTCTTTGAGAGCGCCCTTGGCGATTTCCTCTCTTGTGTAATAAGGGACAAGTTCGCTATTTTCAACTTTTCCGGCAATATTTCGTATCGATTTTGCCGTCGGAAATTTCTTTAATTTTGCTATAACAATGTCTTTTGGAAGAGGGTAGAGTGGGGCATTGTACTTCTCTGTTTTTGTAAACGAGCCTTTAAGAACAGGGGCATAATAGCCTGTAATTAAAGAGCTATTGTTTTCATTTTTGCTTTCATATACCGTAAAATCTTTGTCTAGTCTGGATAAAAATTCATCTTTTGGGAGCTTGGCTATCTCTTTGAATAGTCTAAGCGAATCCGCCATTTGTAGTGCAGTATAGTTTTGGTCGGCGAACACAAAATTTTCGTTTTTCTTGGAGACTTTTTCATAGTATCCTATGGAGTAGTCAAGGGCTTTATAAAATTCTTGCGTAGGCAGTATTTGGACTATTTCGGACGGTTTTTTTCCGGATTTTGCCAGCGGTGCGATTTTTGGCTTTTCAATCACCTTTACGGATGGGGTAGTGCTTACCGCTTTTTCAACTTTTGGTGCACATCCTGCCAGCAAAAATGCTACAACCGCAAAAATCCAAATTTTCATTTTTTTATCACCTTTAGCTCGAATATCTCACACTGCATACCGCTACTTTGAAATACGACAAGGCTTGGCATTTGAGGGCTTTTGAAGCCGTATGCCTTGCATCCGTACGGTCTTTGCGGCTCATAGGTTACAAAAAAGTGTTTGCATTTTATACAGTTGACCTTTTGCATGCGAACTAGCCTATTGTTTTTTCCATCGTAATTTCACGTTCTCTCACCTCTACCCATTCGCGCTCTTGCGGCGCTCTAAACGTTATTTTATTAAAAAACTGGTCAAAGCCGCTCATCTTGGAATCTTCGACGTTGACGATTAGCGGCACGGTGAGTTTTTTTCTAAATTCATAATTTTTCTCGGCCACTATTTCGTTGATTTGATGTAGCCTTTCTTTGGAGACATTGCCGTTTACGTCTGCTTTTATCTGTGCGGCCGGCGTGCCGTCACGTTTTGAATAGACGAAAGGATGGATATGTGTTAACGGCATTGCTTTTAGATTTTGCACCGCTTCGTCCCATATGGCATCAGATTCGCCGGGGAAGCCCACGATATAATCAGTACCTATCGCAAATCCTAGGCGTGAGAGCCTCTCAAAGAGTCTTAAGTCATCCTCAAATCTATTTTTGCGGTTCATCCTCTCAAGCATCGCATTTGAGCTGTGTTGGATGGCGATGTGAAGCTGTTTTGAAAACGTCTCATGCGAGACGATATCCAAAAATTCGTCCGTGATTTGGGAGGGCTCCACGCTACCGAGTCTTACCCTGCGAGCTAGCCCCAAATCTATAATCGCTTTCATTAGTTTTTCTAGGGTCGTGTCATTGTCGCGGTAGCTTCCGACGTTTGTCCCCGTGAGGATGAATTCGCTAAAGCCGCTATCTGCCAACACCTCTATCTGACGAATGACGGTACGAGCAGGGATGGCTCTGCTGTGTCCACGCACGGATGGAATGATGCAGTAGCTACACGCAAAATCACACCCCTCTTGGATTTTGATAAACGCCTTTGTTTTTCCCTCAAAATTTGTGACTACACTGTCGTCGATGTAGTTTTTGTCACCTTCGACAAACAGTTTTTGCGGCTCCTCAAAAAAAGATGTCAGCCTCGTTTTTTCCGAGTGCCCAAAGACCAAATCCACTTTTCCCGCCTCAAAAAGCTTTTTCCCTTCCGTTTGTACGCCGCATCCGGTAAATAGTATCTTTGTATCGTTGTTTTTGCTTTTTACTTTTGATATGTACTGCCTTACTCCCGTGTCTGCGCCGTTTGTGACCGTGCACGAGTTGATGACTACGACATCGGCGAGACTTTCGTCATTTGTCAGCTCGTATGCGCCGATATGCTCTATCATCGTTTGCGTGTCAAACATATTTGTCCGGCATCCGAATGTTTTGAAATATACTTTTTTCATCAAGGTTTTATTTTCTCGTTATCAAAATTCCGGAAAGCACTATAAGCGCCATCCCTAAAAATACCGTTAGACTAGGTGGTGCTTCGCCCACCGCTAGACCGAACAAAACTCCAAAAAGGATGCTAAAGTAGCTAACGGTACTAACTAGCCCCGCTTTCGCTCCAAAATAGGCCTTTGTCATCAGTACCTGTCCCGCCGCCGATAGTACCCCTATCGCAAGAAGGAGCCAAAACTCACCAAGGCTTGGCATCACAAAAACCTTGATAATTTCTCCGTTTTCGACCACGGTTGCAAGTGACATTATAAGTATCGGCAGCAAGGTTCCAAAGGCCATAAACGACAATACTACAAATCTATGGTCAAAATCGTCTTTTATCCGTCTTATCGTAGTGTATGCCAGCGCCGCGCAAAATCCGGCAAATACTCCGATAGCATTGTCGTAGGCCATCTGTGTACCCCTGTCGACACCTATCGCGACTATCCCGGCAAATCCTATCAGTATTGCGGCTATTTTTACCCGATCAAGCCGTTCCGACATCAGCCAAAAAGCAATAAGCGCACTAAAAAGAGGCTCCGTTTTCGTAAAGGTCATAGCGTCAGCTAGACTAACTGCGGCCACGTTGTAAAAGAAGGCTATTAGGGCAACCGTCCCTATGAATCCACGAAAAAGAAGTAGGCTTAGTTTTTTTACGTTAAATTTTTTTGATTTTGCATAGTTAAAAAACATTAACAGCACAATAATCCCTATGCTGTTTCTGAAAAATGTTATTTCTACCGCACCAAGTCTTGATACAAGCTTTGCAAACAACGCTACACATGAAAAAAGCAGTGTCGCCGCAAACATATAAAGGATGGCTTTTTGTTCTTTTGTTATTATCACGAAAGCATTTTACCAAAAAGGGACTAACGGTGAGGGAATACGGGTATGAAGAATTTGTAACGGACGCAAAAAAATTGTCGGCGATAGTGTCCGATTTTGAGGCTGACGGAATATTGTTTATTGCAAGAGGCGGCGCTACTTTGGCGCATTTTTTGGCCATGAATACGGGCATTCGTAAGATGTATGCGGTAAACACCGTTTCGTATGATGGCCAAACGAAGCTTGGCGCCCCGATTGTTGGAGAGCTGCCAAATCTAAAAGAAGCCAAAAAGATTATCGTCGTCGATGAGATAGTGGATACCGGCGAGACTCTAAAAGTTGTTATGGAGAAGTTAAGAGGAGCATTTGTGGATGTGGAGTTTAGGGCAGCCTCTCTTTATCAGCGTGAGAGGGCGGTGGTTAAGGCCGATTATTATTTGCATTTGACTGATGAGTGGGTAGAGTTTTTTTGGGAAAAAGATGGTGGCGAAAATTAAAATATAAAATAAAATGAGTTTTAATATGACAAATCATGAGGCATGGCGCAAAAACTATAGAAGTAAAAGATATATGGAGTTCTTATCTCAGCAAGAGTTGCAGTAGAGAGCCAAAGATATTATGTCTAATTTATTAATTTTGACACATGATGAAAAAATTGGACTACGCCCAATGGATAAAGACGGGATTTATTGGATAATAGTTTTTACAGAGATGCTCGAAGAATTTAGATTGAGATATGGTGAATACCCCGCTGGTTTTGAGGCAGGTTTTATAAAAGATGCAAATATTGTTAATCCAGATTGTGTTAGGTTTGCCAAAAAAGCAATTGATAAAGTGGGCGGTATCAAAAATGGGTGTTTATATAAATATGGTCAAACAGAACATCTTTTGGAAATGTTAAAAACTGGAAAAATTCTTATATCGCCAGCCTCTTATTACAAAGACCCATCCTTGAATCATGCTATAAATGATGATGAATTAAACTTCAAATATGTAATGCTTAAGCAGGATACAAAGATTTGGAATGAAAGTCTGAATTGCGAGATAAAACCAATAAAAAACGTAGATATTAACTTGTCATCAAAGACTGACTATTATGTGCAATGCATGTCAACGGCTTACTCGTATCGGGAATTTGAAGATTTCGAGTGTACTTCATGTCTTGTAATTTACGATGTAAAGAAGTATTTGAGAATAATTGAAGATAAGCTGAAGAATGTTTTTACAGGGTATAAATTTGAATACGGAAGTGTTGACTATATTGACCCATTAAAATTCAAGAAGGAACCAGATGTATTTTTTTCTAAGCATTTTAGATTTACTTATCAAAATGAGTTTAGAATCGTATGGATTCCAATTGTCATGACTATGCAATTAGATAAATTTTTTGTTGAGATAGGCAATATGGAGGATTACGCCAAATTAATTACTTTGGAACAATGATTTATATCAGATATAGAAATTTTTGGTAATTAAATAAACGAAATTACAAAACATACTTAGCTATAATACGGCAAAAATATACGGGAGTTTATTATGGTAAATTCTAACACTGAAAAAATCACCTTTAATATGCCTGTTGAGCTAAAAAATCAGGTAATGCAGCTCAAAGATGAGCTAAAAGTGTCGCTCTCTACGATATATAATGAAGCGGTCAAAAACTATGTGCAGCAAAAAGAGCTGGAGAGATGGAAGAGGGCGGCCGAGAGCGCCGCAAAAGACAAAAAATATGCCGCAGATATGAAAGAGTTTGGAGGCGACGAAGGCGGACTTTATGAATATTAAGCAGGGCGAGATTTGGCTTGTTGAGTTCTTTCCAAAAGTTGGAAGTGAGATAGCCAAACAAAGACCCGCCGTGGTCGTGAGTGCTGATGAGATAGGCAAACTACCGCTAAAAACGGTTGCACCTATCACCGAGTGGTCGACGCAATACGGCTCTTATCCGTGGATGATTAGGCTAGAAAACAGCGCTTCAAACGGATTGTCAAAAACTTCTGCAATTGACTGTTTTCAAATAAAAAACTTCTCCCATGACAGATTTGTCAAAAAAATAGGGCAACTGGACGCTGATGCGGTATATAAAGTTCATGCGACTATTGCAAAAACGCTAAACCCGCTTTACTGCTTATCTTAGGCTTAAATTATTTTAATGACAAAAAAACCGTTAATTGGGCGTGCAAGTTTGGAGAAAATGTGAATACGATAAAAATTGAACAATTAAACGGTGATTTCTCGGACTATGACCTCATTATTGATGCCAGAAGCCCAAAAGAGTATGCCGAGTCGCATATACCGGGTGCTATCAATCTGTACGCCTTGAGCGATGAAGAGCACAGTGAGGTCGGAACAATATACAAGCAGGTATCTCCGTTTCAGGCAAGGGTAAAGGGCGCGTCATATGTGTGTCTCAACGCCGCAAAACATATAGAGGCCATATACCCGTCATATACTCCAAAAGCGCGAATAGCTATCTACTGTGCAAGAGGCGGAATGCGCTCATCCTCGCTGGCTACTATTTTTTCAAGTATAGGGTATAGAATCGAAAAGCTTGAGGGCGGTTATAAGTCATATCGGAAGTTTGTCGTCGAGTATCTAAACTCTTTTGAAAAAATAAATTTTATAACGCTGAGGGGCTATACCGGATGCGGTAAAAGCGATCTTTTAAAGCAACTTGACAATGTCATAGACTTGGAGGGGATGGCAAACCATTACGGCTCGGTTTTTGGTGCGGTCAATGGGCGGCAGCCGACACAAAAAGAGTTTCAAAACCGTCTTACCAATGCCCTTTTGTCGATAGACCGTTCGCGTCCTGTTTTTATCGAAGGAGAGAGTGTGCGAATAGGCTCTGTGATGCTCCCGCAGCGTTTGTATACGATGATGGAAGACGGCGTGCAAGTGCGTATTGATACGCCGCTTTCGCAGAGGGTCGATAGAATCGTCGGTATGTACGAGGGGTTGAGCGAAGAGTATTTCAGGGCATGTATGGAAAAAATAACCCCTTATATCTCGCGCACGGCCAAAGAGAGAGCGATTTGCTCATATGAGATGAAAGAGATGGGGGCTGCCGCGGAGATTTTGCTGCTAGAGTACTACGACAAAGTCTACAAAAAAACTGCCGGATTCGACCATGAAATATACTACGAAAGCGAGCAAGAGGCGATTGCGCAGCTAACACAGATACAAAACGCGCTTTTATGATATTGTCGGAATAACGATTGTAAATACGGTACCGTTGCCAACACCCTTTGTGGTTATGGTTCCGGCAAAGCTCTCTTCGATAATCTTTTTGCAAATATAAAGACCTATTCCGGTCCCTTTTTCGCCTTTTGTCGTGTAGTATTGCTCAAATATTTTTTCTATGACGTCGGTCGGCATGCCCCCGGCGTTGTCTTTTATCTCTAGCACGACAAAACCGCCGTCTTTTTTGAGCGATATTTCTATTTTTCTATCTATGATGTCGTGAGAGCAAAAAGCGTCTTTTGCGTTGTTAAAAAGATTTAAAAGAACCTGTTTTAGTTCATTCTCTTTTCCGATTATTTTGATGGTTTCGTCACCGTTTATTTCAAAGCTTATATTTTCGTATTCGTATTGTTTGCCAAACATCGCCAATATGGTATTTACGGTCGATATTGGAGAAAATGTTTTTTTGTTTTTTGACGGAGAAAAGAAATTTCTAAAATCGTCCATAGTTGACGACATTCCGGTTATGACGGATTGTATATTAGTAATTTCGGTGTCTACTTTTTTTGAGATTTTTTTATCGCCTTCCGATGCTATCATTTGCACCTCTTCTAGCATAATCATCAAAAGGGTAAGCGGCTGATTCCATTGATGGATTATTGCCGACACCATTTCGCCCATTTGCGCCTGTCTGGAGTTCATCTCTAGCAAGGCTCGTTGGGCCTCATATTTGGCTACGGCTTCCTCTTTTTGCTCTCTTAATATATTGATTTGGTCGGCAAGCGCAAACGAAAGGAGTATCGACTCAAAAATAATTCCTACTCTTCCACCGATTAAGGCCGTTTCAAACTCTATATTTACACCTAGCATTAGTAACATTAGCGGTGTCATCCCCAATGCCCAGGCGCTCCATGCAACGGTGTAAAATCTAGCCTCTTTGTACCCTTGCCGCCAGACATATAACCCAAGTAGCGGCAAAAGCGACATTACCAGCGAAGACACGGTGAATATTTTGATTGAATCGACCTTGAACCCCATAATAAAGACAATGAGCAAAACGACAAAAAGTATCGAGAATATATTGAGCAGCCTATCCAAAAGTAAAAACCGCTTTTTTGTCTTTAGAAATTCTCTTGAAAATTGGAGGGCGGAGGCAAACATCAAAGGATAAGATATGACAAAAATGTTTTTTGACAAAAATTCGGACGAACCCCATAAAAATTGGTATCCTATGCCGTTATTGCTCAAAAAAAACAGTGCTACAAAAAATATATAGACGCAATACCAAGCGTATGCCTTGGTTTTAAAAGAGAAAAACAAAAATAAATTGTAAGCAAACAAAATCATGATTGCGCCGAGCACTATGCTTTTTATCATTGTATTTGTGATTGTTTGTTTTAAAAACAGCTCTTTTGCGGTTATGTCAAATTTTGGAAATATAAAATAGCTACCGCTTGACGATGTCTTGATGAGTAGCGCGCCCGTCTCTTTTGGTTGGCTTGTCGCCAAATATGAGATTGTCGGATAGTTCAGAAATGAATACGACTCGGCAATAGATGTGCCTCTATCCTCTCCTTTTTGGTTTATGTAGTATATGTTTCCGTCCGAATTTGCTTTTGGTATCGAAAGCGTCCAATCCAGCTGTTTTTCCGATATGTTTTCTATACTTACATAAAACCAATATATCCCCTTGTATGCAGATGATATAGGGTGGAGCTTCTCTTCTTGCAAGCCCAGCTTCTCGGCATTTAGTATATCTTTTGGAGTTAACGTGCCGTTAATATCTCTATAGACTTTTACGTTGTCGGTTATATTGAGAGTTGTTAGCGTTTCGTTGATTTTTACCGTATTCGCATAAGATAGCGAAGAAAAAAGCAGTATAAGGAGAAAAAATATATTAGGCATCTTAAATTATCTCTATGGTGTGTTGGAAGTATTGATTGTGCGCTAAGTGCAATTAAAACGGTATTAAAGCACAATAAACTATATTTTTATCATCCAAAAATGACAAATTTTTGTGCTTTTTGACACAAAATGCTTTTTTTATGCGTAAAAACACACTCCCTAAGTAAGCCGTTCCCTGCTAAAATTACGGCAAATAAACAAAGGCTAAAAAATGGCAAAAAATAACCAAAAACAAACACAAAATGATGATGACGTAACACTAGAAGAGATGAGTGCCGTACTCCAAGAGATGCTAAGAGCTACTCTGTACTTTGCGGGTGTCAAAAAAGCAAAGCTTGACGAAGCAGCGGATGTCTACCTAGACGCAATAGATGAGGTATTCGGCGAAGAGGAAGAGGGAATGCTCGGCGTCGATGAAGTAGTAAAAGTCATCGAGTACATGAAAAAAGAGAATGCGGAGTTGTTCGCTAAATAATGAGACTATTTCACTTATCGCACACGGATTTGGACGGTTACGGTTGCCAGTACGTATCCTCAAAATATATAGAGAACACAAGGTTTTTCAATTCCAATTACGGAAACGAAATTAACGCTAGACTCAAACAGATGACTTCTGAGATAGAGGCCTTAGAAGATAAAAGCGAAGAGATACTTTTTCTTATTACCGACCTAAATCTAAGCACTCAGGATTGCAGGTACCTAGATGATAAAATCAGAGCTTTGAATACGAGCGGATATAACATTAAGTTGCAGCTTCTAGACCACCACATTAGTGGCGAGGAACAGGCAAAAGAGTTTTCGGATTGGTATACGCTTGATAACAACAGATGCGGCACAAAGCTCACATATGATTATTTCGGCGAGATAGACGAGGCGACTACAACCTTAATAAACGCTATAAACGCCATAGATTTATGGAAAGAGGACCAACCGCTTTTTGAATTTGGCAAGACTCTTATGAGGCTGATTACGGAGACAAAAGAGCTAAATAAGCTTATATTCCCGGATGAGAGCGTGGCTTATAAGCTGTATGCGCTTGAGAGGGCAAAAGAGTTTTTGGGTAAAGATGATGCCCATATAGCCCTTGACGATGCGATACATTTTTTGAAAAAAGAGTTTTTGAGGGGTGAAGAAGCGAACGATACGATAGACAATCTATCGAGCAGATACGTAACTCAATTATTGTCAACCAAAAAAGATGAATTTAGCGTAGAGTATGCCGGATATACCGGCTTTCTCACCGTCTCTATAGGCAACGTATCGGTAATAGCTAACGGCTTTTTGTCGGCAAACGATGAGTATGACTTTTTTATAGACGTCTCTCCAAAGGGCAATATATCTATGCGCTCAAGCAATAAAGCGGACGTTAGCGAAATAAGCAAGACGCTTTTTGGCGGCGGCGGTCACCGAAATGCCGCGGGCGGAAGAGCAAATAATATAAAAGAATTTTTTACGTACGCAGAGTACAAAAAAGCAATAGAATCTATCATGAAACCGGTAATCGAGGGATAATGGAAGCTATCGAAACATATCAAAACTATATCGCTCTCGGATTTTTGTTAAATATTTTCGCTACCGTTGGATTCGGGATTTACAAGGCCTCAAATATTAGCGAGACGGAGGCTTTTTATCTCATTAGTACATATGAGGCAAAAGCCAATATGGGTAAATTGGTGATTTTGTGGTGTGTGCCGTTTCTTGGATTTTTGTATGTGTTTAAAGAGATTTTGACGCTTCAGACTAGCTACCTCAACAGAGGCGCTACGGTCTTTAACTATATGGAAGACAAGATAAAAAAAGAATCGAAAGAGAGATAACAATCTCTCTTTTTCTCAGCCAAATTTACCGATTTTTCTGCCGCTTTATGCGGCTAGCTTCAGTGGCTCAGCGCCTAGCGTAGCAAGAAAGGGCTTTGCTCGTTCTTGCGTGTGTTTGGCTCAGCCAAACTTTCCAGTAATGTATTCTTCTGTTAGTTTTTCTACAGGATTGATAAATAGCTCTTCAGTATGACCTAGTTCAATCAAATCGCCAAGATACATGAACGCCGTATAATCAGACACCCTTGCCGCTTGTTGCATATTGTGCGTTACGATGATGACCGTTAGCTTCTCTTTTAGCTCAATTATTAGCTTCTCAACCGCAAGCGTAGATATCGGGTCAAGTGCGGATGTCGGTTCGTCAAATAGTAGCACTTCAGGCTCTACCGCTACCGCTCTTGCGATACAAAGTCTTTGTTGTTGTCCGCCTGAGAGCGAGTTGCCGTCCGCGTGAAGTCTATTTGATACCTCTTCCCATAGCGCTGCACCTTTGAGCGCCGCTTCTACTCTACCTTCAAGTTCCGATTTATTTTTTATCCCTTGAAGTCTAAGACCGTAAGCGACATTGTCAAAAATACTCATCGGAAACGGAGTCGGTTTTTGGAAAATCATACCGATTTTTAGTCTAAGGTCGATAAGGTCAACATCTTTGTCAAGGATATTTTTCTTTGTATCTTCAAAAAGTATCTCACCCTCATATTTATTGCCCGGATACAGGTCGTGAATTCTATTAAAAGACCTAAGAAGGGTAGTCTTACCACAGCCTGAAGGGCCGATTAGCGCCGTGATGCGGTTTTTTGCTATCGGCATATTGATGTTTTTTAGGCTTGGGCTAGTAGTCCCCTTGTAGTAAAAATTGAAGTTTTTTACCTCTAGCTCAAGAGCCTCTTTTACATTAGCTATAGTTGACATGTTTTACCTTTTACCTTTTTTGATATTCATAATAACTCTACTTAGTATGTTGACAAACAGTACCGCAAAAGTAAGTATCGCAGCAGCTGCCCAGCCAAGTTGTTGCCAGTCTTCGTACGGGCTTGACGCATAGCCGAACATTGTGACCGTGAGCGACGCCATAGAATCGTTCATATTGAGGCTAAAGAAGTTGTTATTAAACGATGTGAACAGTAGCGGAGCAGTCTCTCCGGCAACCCTTGCGACGCCCAGGAGTATACCCGTCATCAATCCTACTGCCGCCCCTTTGTAAACTACTTGAAATATCACTTTCCATTTCGGTGCGCCGAGTGCGTATGCGGCTTCTCTAAGTGTTTGCGGAACAAGGCGAAGCATATCGTCGGTTGTTCTAATGATGACCGGGATGGCAAGGATGGCAAGAGCGACACTACCTGCCCAGCCTGAGAAGTGATGAACAGGGGCCACCATGATGCCGTAGACGAATACGCCGACAACGATAGATGGAGCCGACATCATGATGTCCGATAGGTCTCTTATGAAGTTTGCAACCCTAGAGCCTGCGCCGTATTCGCTCAGATATGTTCCCGCCAGCATACCGACAGGGATACCGATACCCATTGCAACGCTTGTTAGCATCAGGTGTCCGACAAGTGCTTGTCTGAGGCCTCCACCTTCCATTCCAGGAGGTGTTCCGTCTTGGGTAAATGTATTGATGGATATTACCGATAGCCCTTTGAAAAGCAGTATTCCTATTATCCAAAATAGTATTGCAATACCGAGAAGAGCAGCCGTTGTAGAGAGCGCCAAAACTACCGTGTTTAGAATTTTTCTTTTATTTTTGTGCAACATCTTAGCTTCTCTCTTTCTTTAGGAAAAGGAATTTTGCGGTTGCGATAATCGCAAAGCTAACAACAAATAGTAGCAACGCCAGTAGATACAAGCTTGAGTAGTATATATCGCTATCTGCTTCCGTAAACTCGTTTGCGAGAGTGACCGGGATGCTTGTCGCAGGCTCCAGAATACTCTCGGGAATTCTCTGTGCATTACCCATAACAAATGTTACAGCCATAGTCTCGCCAAGCGCACGCCCTAGAGATAGTATGATTGAACCGATAACCCCTATTTTTGCATACGGAAGGACTACGTCTTTAATAACGTCCCATTTGGTTGCGCCGAGTGCATATGCAGATTCTTTGAGGATATCCGGGGTTGTGTTCATAGAGTCTCTAGTGATTGAAGCGGTAAAAGGGACAATCATAATAGCAAGGATAAGACCACCGGTCAAAAGCCCCATTCCGGAACCGCCGGTTACGTCTCTGACTATAGGCACGAAGTAAAAAAGACCCCACATACCGTAGATAACGGATGGAATCGCAGCCAAAAGCTCTATTAGCGTTCCTGCTACCCCTTTGATTTTTGCATGGGCTATTTCACTTAAGAATATGGCTATACCGATGGCTATAGGAGTTGCTACGGCCATCGCTATAATCGTTGATATGATAGTACCGTATATGGACGGCAAAGCGCCGAATGTTTCCATATTGGGAGCCCAAATCTCACCTGTTAGAAAACCGGTACCGAAAGAATCTATGGCAGGTTTTGCATCGATGTACAAAACCACAAAAATGGCTACAAGTACTACGAATACGGAGAGCGCCATAAACCTTGAAAGGCTCTCGAAAATAAAGTCGCCTAAATTGATGTTTTTCATACGGAATACCCTAATAAACCACTATTTTTGAAGTGTTTTTGTGTGTCTTAATTGTATATTTTGTCGGTTACGAAATAGTTACTTTCGGCCTTAAAACTCTTTTTTTACGTTTAGTAAAACGATCAGATTGAGCTTGTCTAAGAGTTCGTAAAGGTCAGCGCTATAAACGTAAACCGTAATTTTAGCATTATCTTTTTGAACCATTTTAAGCAGGGTGCCTATTATTGAGGAGGTTATGATGTAGGAATCGATAATGTGGATATCTATTTTTGCGCCGGGGTCTTTTAGTAAAATGTCGGAAATACTTTTTTTGAATATTGTGCTATCTTCTATCGTTTTGATTACATTTTTGACTACTATTTTGTGGCTATTTCCGTTTTGTGAGCTTTCTAGTTGCACGCAGATTCCCTTTATTTTTTTTCCTGTTCGATTTTAAGACAAAAACTCTTAGCTGGCGATAAATTAACTTTTTTGTTTAATTGTTTTAAAAAATGTAGTTTTATTTCCGGTTTCACTGAAGAATACACCGTCGGTTATATCGTTTGCCATCCACATTCCTCTGCCTGAAAATCTATCATTGTTTTCTACGTAAATTGTTTTTAGAGCCTCTGAGAATTTAAAACCTTTGCCCGGATCCTCGATTCCTATTTCTAGTATTTTTTGGTTGTTTTTTGTGTTTGATATCGTGATTTCGACCGCAATTTTTTTGGTACTTTCGGAACTGTCGAAGCTCTCCAAAAACTCCTCATAAGTATCTTCTTCGATTAATCTTTGCTTCTCGTCCGGCGTTAGGCATAATGCCCCATGCTCAAAGGCATTCATTAGTAGTTCGCTAAATACAAGCTGAGTTTCGGATGCTTCTCTTTCGTCTATTCCGGCGCTGCTTAGCATCTCTTCTATCTCGTTGTTTAGCTTTATAACCTCTGCAAGTTTGGACGATATTTCCACTTTTTGCTCAAACACGACCTCTTTTTTAGATGTTTGAGAGATAAAAATAAGGGTCATATCATCATCTAAAGAGTCAACTCTCGATTCAAACTTTCTTAGAAGTTGCCGCATTAAAATTGAATTTTCAAAGTCATCTTCTATGTATTTTGAATAAGGCTTACCGTCTTTTGTCTCGCTTTCATTTAGTCCGTCCGAATAAATGGCTATTTTGCTCACATTGTCAAGCGTCACCACGTCTATGTTTTCAGTGCTCAAAAAAGACATTATCGGAGGATTGTTCGGTTTTATACGTTCAACGCTTCCGTTTTTTTCTATTAGCAGGGGAGGCATTCCATAGTTGGCTACCTTGATAGTTTGGCGATTAATGTCAAGGTCAACAAAAGCAATGCAAAGCAATTCATCCTCAAGGAGCTGCTTTCTTATGAAGCTGCAAAAAGAGCTTACTATTTTTTCCAGTTCAAAATCGCTATGCTCATTTGCCCTTTCAATGCTATTGTTGATAAAAGAGGTGGATTGAATACTGGTAACCGAGGCGCTAAGTCCTTTGCCCATTGCGTCTACTATATAAAAAAGATACCTGTCGTCACTCACTTTTATGGCGCCGAGCGTATCCCCACTCAGTATATCCAGAGGCTTGCAGTAGGAGTCAAAAGACCAGCCGTTTTTAAGCAGATGCGACACGTCATCTTTAATAATCTTTTTTTGCTTTTTGAAGGCGTCTTGTTGCTGTGTATTATGGTATCTCTCTTTATATTTTAAAAGCTCAAGTTCTTGTCTTTTTGCTTTTTCGTGAACGGTAATATCGCTAATCGTTAGTATTATTTTTATTTCGCTTAGCACCTTTGCTTCGCTCAGCTCAAGCGAGAAAATACCGTCCACCCCTTTTATTCCGGCTTTAAACTCTTCACTTTTTGAAAGCAAATCCAAAAAACTCTCGTCATCTTCGGGTATGGTATATCCGTCATAAGCGGTTAGCTTTGCCGTTAGCGAAAAATCATAGCCAGGCTTTATTATTTCTTCAAATGAGCGGTTGTAGTTTTCTAGTCTAAGTTGAGAGTCAAAGATTGCGATTAGCTGTTTTTGTGCATCAAGAATTGCCCTAATGTAAGCAAGACCCCTTTTGAGTCCGGTTTGTAGCTTGTAGAGCTTGGTTTGGTTTTTAACCCTGGTTAGAATTTCCGTCTTATCGAATGATTTTGCTACGAAGTCGACCCCTCCGACCTCAAATCCTTTTAATTTTGTGCTCAAATCGTCAAAGGCCGTTAAGAATATGACCGGAATATCTTTAACGTGCTGATTTTGCTTGATAAGTTTGCACGTCTCGAACCCGTCTATCCCCTTGCCCATTTGTATGTCAAGAAGTATGGTGTCTACGGAAATATTTTGCAGTAACTCCAGGGCTTCTTCGCCGCTAGAGGCGGTAAAAACTTCAAATCCCTCTTTTTTAAGTATCATAGTGAGCAGCTGAACGATTGTTCTGGTGTCATCGACTATTAGGATTTTATCGGTGGTGGTCACATTGGTGGGTTGCATTGAGGCCCTTATTTTGTTATCAAGCTTTTGATACAATTTTTTCATAAAATAACTGATAAACCATAAAAAGGCGCATAGATGAGTTACGAACAAGAAGAATCAAAATATTTACTTCACACATACAAAAGAAACTATACGAATTTCACGGACGGCAAAGGTGCTAGGCTGTTTGACGAAAACGGCAAAGAATATGTAGATTTTATGTCGGGCATTGCGGTCAGTTCGCTTGGATACAGACATCCGGCGCTTGTCAAAGCGGTAAGCGAAGCGATAGACGGCGTTCATCACATATCAAATCTGTTTTATATAGATTCGCAAGTCAAGGCGGCAAAAAAAATAAACGAACTTTGCGGCATGGATGTAGCGGTGTTTTTTGCCAATAGCGGCGCAGAGGCAAACGAAGGCGCTATCAAAGTCGCTAGAAAATACGGTGAGAGCAGATTTGAGAAAAAAAGATACAAAATCATCACTATCAAAAACTCGTTTCACGGTCGTACTATCACTACCCTAAAGGCAACGGCGCAAGATAGATTTCACGACTTTTTTGGGCCATACCCGGAGGGCTTTTTTTATGCCGCCACGATAAAAGAGGCAATAGAGATGTGTGACGACGAGACGGCGGCTGTTATGCTTGAGCCTATACAAGCGGAGGGCGGCGTATATGCGTTTGAAAAAGATGACATCGTAAAACTTAGAGAATTTACGAAAGCACAAAACATCTTACTTGTTTTTGACGAAATTCAAAGCGGCGTATATAGAAGCGGCGAGTTTTTGGCGTCATCCGTATATGGTGTAGAGCCTGACGTATTTACGTTGGCAAAAGGGCTTGCGGGTGGCGTACCTGTGGGCGCAGTGTGTACGACGATAAAAGATGTATTTAGCTATGGCGAACACGGCTCCACATTTGGCGGCAATCCATTGTCCACCAAGGCGACTATTGCTGTTCTCGGTGCGCTGGAAGATGAGTACAAATCTGGGAGACTAGCAAATATCATCGAGCTCTTCGACAAGGAGCTTGCTGCTATCGTTGCGGACTATCCAAGTCTGTTTGAAAAAACTAGCGGTTTTGGACTGCTTCGTGGGCTAAAAGCCAAAAACGACGACATTATGCTTTCCGTCATCGCAAAAGGGATGGAGGAGGGCGTGCTTGTTATCAAATCTGCTCAAAGTACCGTGAGATTTTTGCCGGCTCTTGTCATCACTCCGGAGGATATCAAAGAGGGCTTTGCAAGACTAAGACGTGTGCTTGACAAGGTGGGCGGTTGAGATTTTCGGAGTATATGAGTGAGTGGCTATACGGTGATAATGGCTACTACCTAGATATCGGGCAAGTAGGCAAGGCGGGGGATTTTCTCACCTCTCCTAGTGTTTCGATGTTTTTTGGCGGGGCTATTGCCAACAAGTTCGTTTCACTCGTGCGAAGCGGCATATTGCCGAGAGATTCTATCGTGTGCGAGTTTGGGGCGAATTCGCTGTATGCACTCAAAGATTTTGCATCATTTGTAGCAGGATTAGAGCCGGAGCTTCTTAAGACAGTGAAGTTCGTAATCGTCGAAAAACAGGCAAAAGCGGCTGATTTTCAAGCCAGTGAGCTAAAAGAGTTTTTTGCAGACGTTGATTTTGGGATAGTGAGTGAGTTAAAAGGTTTTGAAAACAGGGCGGCATTTGTATTTGCAAACGAGATATTTGACGCATTTGCCTGTGAGCTGCTGCATGAGGGCAAATTTGCGAGCGTGCGCGAACACAAAATAAGTTTTGATATGGATGATGAAGCGCTACTCAAAAAGGCGCAAAAGCTGGAGATAACAAAAGGGGAAATAGCCCTGGGATACGAGGAGTTTGCAAAAGAGCTTTACTCGGCGTTTGCAAAAAGCTACTTTGTGACGTTTGATTACGGGCAGGAGTATGCCAGAAACGATTTTTCTGTGCGTATCTACAAAGAACACAAAAATGAGCCGCTTTTTGGCGTAGATAATCTAGGTGAGTATTTTGCAAATTCAGATATTACATATGACGTGAATTTTGGACACCTTGCGAGAGCATTTGAAGACGCAGGATTTGATACGATAGATTACAAAAATCAGGCGAGTGCGCTTGTGAATTTCGGTATTTCCGAACTTCTTGAGATGTATTTAAAGAAGGTAGGCGAAGCGGCATACCTCAAAGAAGCCGCAAAGGCAAAGGCCTTGATTGCGCCGGAAGGGTTTGGGGAACGGTTTAAGATGATTAGTTTTGGCAAGGGGATAGTGTGAAAATAGTACTAAACGGCGAACAAAGAGAGTTTGAAGAGGGTATTACGCTTGGCGCGCTCATACAAAAAGAGGGCGTGAGCGAGAAAGTAATGGCAGCTGCCGTAAATATGCAAATCGTAAAAAAAGAAGATTGGAGTATTAGAAAACTAGAAGAGGGCGATAAAATAGAGCTTCTTCAGTTTGTCGGGGGCGGGTAAATAAAAGCCGCCGCTACGGCGTACTCTCCATCGTGGGTAATTGATATATGAACTTTATTTACGCCAAATATTTTTGACGATCTCTCACTGAGTATGGCGTACGGTGCGCCGTTGGCGTCTTTTTTTATTTCAATATCCAAAAACCCCAATTTGCCGCCTATTCCGCAACCTAGGGCTTTTGATACTGCCTCTTTTGCCGCCCATTTAGCGGCTATGGAGGATATGTGTTTACTATCTTTAATTTCGGTATCGCTCAAAAACTTTTGCGTAAAAGCGTCGCCGTGACGCTCTATCGCTTTTTTTATACGCTCTATTTTGACTAAATCTACGCCTAGCAAATTACTGAACTACGAAGTTTGTGAAATAAACGTTTTTGACTCTACCGTCTTTGAGTCTTTCGTTCACTTTTTCCATTATTTCGTTTTTAACTGCCTCTTTGCCTTTGATGTTCATAAGCTCTTCGGCTGTTTTTGATGAAACGACGGTGATTACTATGTCGGTTACTAGGGCTTTTTTGGCTAGCATTTCAGGTGCGAGCTCTTGTGCGTCAAGCTCCAAGGCTACTGCAAATTTGGCGTATCTTGAGCCGCCCTCGCTCATTAGATTGACAACCAGACCGTCTACCGCAAATACAGGCCCCATTGTAAGGTCATCGCCGTGAGCGCCGCCTTTTTTCTTGTCTTTGTCTGTAGCTTTACCGTGCGCCGCAGCAGGTGCGTGTCCATCGGCAGCCTCTTCTTCGCCGCCATGACTCATAAGGAAAAATAATGCCCCTCCTACCGCAAGCAGCAATACCAAAACTGCCGCTATGATGATAATAAGAGTTTTGCTTTTTTTGGGTTCTTCCCCGCCTTCAGCTTTTTCTTTTTCTTCTGCCATTTTCGCCTCTTTTAGCTATTAGTTAGCCTGTTCATAACGCTTAGAACCTCTTCCATTTTTTGGTCCACTTGCGCCAGCTCTTCCGTAAGCTCATTCATCTCTTTTGCGTTATTGTTCAAAGAATCGGAGTTATCGCCTATTGCCTGAACGACTACACTTATTGTAGCATTAATTTCCGTTAAGCTTTTCTGTGTTCTCTCTGCAAGCTTTCTTACTTCATCGGCGACAACGGCAAATCCTCTACCGTGTTCGCCGGCTCTTGCCGCTTCTATCGCCGCATTTAGTGCAAGCAAATTTGTTTGGTCGGCTATATCGCTTATTACTGTCAAAATCCCTTTTACCTGCTCAGCGTCAGAGCTTAGCCTTGCGAGGTTGTCCGCAAGTTCGTTTTGTTTGTGTGAGGCGTCCATTATTCTGCCGGTCGTTCTCTCTACTATGTGGCTAAGGTCTTTAAATGTAGTTTGTTTTAGTGTCTCTATCGCAGTACCGAGTTCGGCCGCTTTTTGCTCTAGTATTTTTGCAGACTCTTTATTTTGCTGCTCCGCTTCAGAAAGAGCGTCCCCTAGAGAGTTAACCCCTTCTAGCATCTCTTTCATCTGTCCGCCGAGTTTGCCGGTATCTATTTTGACATTGTAGTTTTTGTTTCCATACTCTTTTAGCGTTTTGTTCGAGTCTTGCAGGCTGTGTTCGATGTTATCAAGCATTCCGTTGATTGTTTTTGCAAGTACTTTTATTTGAGGAGTTTCGGAAGTCGCTCCGGCTCTACAATCGTAATATCCGCTTGCCACTTTTGAGGCCAGTAGCACCATCTCGCCGGTTACTTTCATATCTTGCTGAGTTTTATTGATGTATATCTCGGCCGCTTTTTCCAGTTTTCTAAGAAGCTCCGATACCTTGTCGCTCCCCTCAACTTCCGGCAATGTAAGAATATTTCTTTTGCCGTTCATAAGCTCCGTTAACTGCTCTAAAAACTCTTCTAGTTTGTCAAGTTTTGAATTTCCAAAAAACATATCGGCTGCCTCTTTATTAGTTTAGTGTTTTATAAAGCTCTTCGGCTTTTTTGATTTCGTCTCTGGTTGCCATTCTTCTACATGACATATAACCTCTTTTTGAGCCGCAGCTTATCATCGGATAAACAGTTGCATACACCCAGTAGTATCCGCCGCCTTTAACTGCGTTTTTTACTATTCCAGTCCATACTTTTCCCGCTTTTACGGTATCCCATAGGTCTTTGAATGCAGCTTTGGGCATATCCGGATGTCTTACGATGCTATGCGGTTTTCCTAGCATCTCTTCTCTGCTATATCCGGCTATTTCGCAGAAATCATCGTTGGCGAATGTAATAATCCCTTTTTCATCGGTCTCGGAGACCAAAAAAGCGCCTTCGGAAAGCGTATATTCTTTTTCCATTTAATAAACTCCAAATAGCTTTTTATTCCAAATTTCACAAACTTCAATCAAACAATAAATCAGATAAAAAAACCCTTAATTTGTGATTGAAGTTCGACTTTTATTTACCGAGTGGAAAACGGCAGTTCCGTATTTTTTGGATAAATGGCGAATTATCATTTCCTGTATTACGGGTTCCAAGGACGGGACAAACCATGCGTTGTTGGAGATTGTTATCATGTATTTGGGTTGCCCTTGATACATTTTTTCGCTTGTAGCCTCGTAACATATAGCATTTCTAAAAGTTACGCCGCCAACCTCAAAGTCGCTAGGTTTTTCAGCCGTCCTATAATCTTCGGCGCCGTTGAAGAAAAGGTCGTTAACTATCTGCGACATAAACTTCGGCAGCGGATTGACCTCTCCAAACGGAACTGCGACGACTTTGTCAAAAATAAACATTTCTCCGTTTTTAAACAAATACGAGGAGTTATATATGGTGTTTCCGTCCAGCTTTAAGCCCCCGGCCAATATCGCAGCATCAAAACTTTTTTGCTTTAATAGCTCCGTAACCCCGTCGGCTTTATTTAGAAAATACGGAAATGCGGTTTCCGGAAGCACTACAATGTCGGCATTTTCCGCAATAGCTTTGTCTATCAAATTTAGGTTTTGCGCCGTTAGCTGAAGTTTAAATTTTTCATCCCATTTGTCGTCTTGCTCTACGGATGTTTCTATTAGTTTGATATTGAGTTTTGGCAACTCTTTTGGCTTTGTAGACCCCAATGATATGGCAAATAGTAGTGCAGGGACGGCGGCAAGCTTATAAAATCTTTTTGCCCTCACAAGGACGGCAACGCCTAAAAGCAAAGCCAAAAGCTCCCATTTTGATGGACCAAATAGTGAGCCGCTATATATTATCTCCGGGCGAAGCCAATCGAATCCGAGCGGGGCTAAATAGTCGAAAATAAAAGCAACTATCACAATGCGAAGCCAAAAAAACTTTTGAGACAAAAAACCGACGAGCCAAAAAAGGGCTCCGTAGTAGAAAAATATGAATGCCAAAAGTAGCGGCGCAAGCCACAAAAGATTGTAATAATAAAGCGAGAAACTTACCCAATAAAACCAGATAACTCCGCTAAATGCCCCAAACCAGAAAAGCTCTTTTTTAGCGAGGATAAAAAATCCGCTAAGTGCAATGACGGCAAGTAGACTGAAAAATAGCTTCGACTCTATTCCGATTGCCGTAAAAACGACGGGTGACAAGAGGGCTAGAGAGCCCAAAAAGCCTTTTATAATGAGGCTTTTGTTAAAATCAAACCAAATCGCTATTTTATTTTTAAGAGGTGTTACCATATGGAAGCTATCGTTCAAATTTTACCTTTAGCCGTACTTTTCGCAATTATCTATTTTCTTGTTATTAGACCTCAACAAGTTCAAGCAAAAAAACACAAAGAGATGGTTGATGCCCTAACCAAGGGCGATAAAATAATAACTGCTGGCGGTATTCACGCTGAAGTTATTAAGACTGAAGATGATTTTATCAAAGTCAAGTTAAACGACGAAGGCGTAACTGTCAGACTAGCAAAAGAGTTTGTAGCTAGAAAAATCGAAGATACTACTGCCGCATAATAAAAACCTATGAAAAAAACAAACATAAGACTGTGGATATTCGCAGTCACCACTCTTATCGGAACGCTTCTTTGCGTTCCTTCGTTTACAGGTGCCGATTTTTTTGCGAAAGTAAAACTCGGTCTTGACCTCCAAGGCGGTCTTTATACGGCTCTGGGCGTAAAAACCGAGGAGGCCGTAGAGGCAAAAATCAAATCAACGGCACTAGGCTTCAAATACTACGCCGAAAAAAATGATATTTTAATCGATGCCCTAAAAATAGAGCCTAATAAATTTAGCTTTTCGCTCATAGACAAAGAGGCAAAAGCTAAGCTAGATGAGTATTTTAAAAAAGATGCCGGACTTACCGCTTCTTATAGCGGCGAAATCATCGAGGTTTCTTTGACTCAAAAAGAGATTGCGGCAACAAAAGAGTTTGCGGTCTCTCAAGCGGTCGAGACTATTAGAAACAGACTTGACCTGTTCGGTCTAGCCGAGCCTAGCGTTACCCGCTCGGGAACGGACAATATTATCGTTGAGCTACCCGGGGTTAAAAGCCAAGCCGAAGAGCAAAGAGCTAGAGAGCTAATAGCCAAAACGGCGAAACTCGAGCTTATGGAAGTTGACGGCGGACGAAGCGATGCCTTTAATATGGGCGAAGGTGAGCTGAAAGAGGCCGGACTAAGAGTCCTTGCCGATTATAAAAATCCGAATGAAAAATTTGTCGTAAAAGACGTTCCGGTGCTTGACGGTTCAATGTTGACCGATGCCAGAGTGGGATATGACAATAACGGACAGGCTGCTATCGAGTTTAAGCTAAATTCCCAAGGTGCTTCTATATTTGGAGACTTTACGGCTAAGAGTGTCGGCAAGAGGCTAGCCATAGTCCTTGACGGCAAGGTATACTCTGCTCCTTCAATCAAAGAGAGAATAGGCGGCGGAAGCGGTCAGATAACTGGACATTTTACCCCTGAAGAGGCTAGAGACTTGGCTATTGCGCTTCGTTCCGGAGCTTTGCCTGCGGGTGTCGTGATGCTTGAAAAAAGAAGCGTAGGGCCGTCTCTTGGTGCGGACAGCATACATGCCAGTCTTATGGCGTTTGTAACGGGCGGTATTTTGGTATTTGGATTTATGGCTGTTTATTATGGTGCGGCGGGGATGTTTGCAAATATCGCGCTTGTATCCAATATAGCCCTTATTATTGCCGTTATGGCGCTCTTTGGTGCCACCATGACGCTTCCTGGTATGGCGGGGCTCGTACTTACCATCGGTATGTCGGTGGATGCGAACGTCATCATAAACGAGCGTATCAGGGAGCTACTAAGACAAGGGATGCCTATCAGAAAAGCTATTGAAGAGGGCTATAATAATGCTATGAGCGCCATTGTGGACTCGAATGTAACGGCGGTTATAGCGGCTATTGCCATGTATGTTTACGGTACGGGTCCTATCAAGGGATTTGCCGTTGTTATGGCGGTCGGCGTTCTTATCTCTATGCTTACCGCAATCGTCGGTACGCATGGGCTATTTGACGCATTCTTGTCAAAAATAGAAAAAAGCAAAAATATCAGGTTTTGGTTTGGTATGCCAAATAGCTACCTTAAAGGCGGCAAATAATGGAACTTTTTAACAATAAAAAAACCTATGATTTTATGGGTAAAAACAAGATTATATTCTCCATCTCCGCTGCTGTTATGGCTCTTTGCGTATATTTTCTTGCATTTCAAGGCTTCAAGCTCGGCGTAGACTTTGCCGGCGGTACCGTTGTGCAAATAAAATATGATGCAAAGCCAAATACCGAAAAGATTAGAGAGCTACTCAAAGAGAGTGATTTCAAGGGTGCCGAAATTCAAGAGTTCGGCAAAGAAAACGAGATACTTATCCGTTTTCAGACGACAAACCAAAGCGTGACGAAAGACACCGGAGATGCTATATCAAAGCTACTGTCTCCAACCGGCAAGTTTGAGATAAGAAGGGTTGAGATTATAGGTCCGAAAGTCGGCGACGAGCTGAGACAAAAAGGGATGATGGCTATGCTTATATCGTCTCTCGGCATTCTCTTTTACCTTGCGTTTAGATTTGAGTGGAGATTTGGTCTTGCGGCGCTTCTGGGCGTTATACACGACGTTGCCATTACGGCAGGAGCCGTGGCGGTAATCGGTGTTGACTTTGACCTTACGGTTCTTGCGGCGCTTCTTACGCTGATGGGGCACTCAATCAACGATACTATCATCATCTTTGACCGTATCAGGGAGCATGTGAAGGAAGCAAAACCCGACGCTAACGGCAAATATAATTTTGCACAGATAATTAACGAGGCGATTTCAAGAACGCTATCAAGAACAATTTTGACGGTGCTTACACTTTTCTTTGTTATTTTGACGCTTTATCTATTCGGCGGCGAAATCATCAAAGGATTTGCGTTTACGATGCTGATAGGTACTATTATCGGGGCGTATAGCTCTATATTTATAGCTTCGCCATTCCTTATTTGGTTCGGATACGATGTGGCAAAAGCCAAAGAAAAAGAGGCTGAAAAGCTAAAAATCCAAATCGAAAAAGACAAAATGAGAGCGGAATTTGAAAAAGGGACAATCTAGGTAATGAGCTACGATTTTAGAGAAGTAGAAGGAAAATGGCAAAAAGAGTGGACGGCTACAAACGCTTTTGAGCCATCGGACGATACGAGTAAACCGAAAAAATATATTCTATCCATGTTTCCGTACCCGAGTGGGCGGATACACATGGGACATGTGCGTAACTACACGATAGGCGACGCATTTGCCAGACACTATCGAAAGCTTGGCTTTAATGTCCTTCATCCGATAGGGTGGGATGCCTTTGGTCTGCCTGCGGAAAACGCCGCTATCAAACACCAAGTACACCCGAAAAAATGGACATACGAAAACATCGATTACATGAGAAGCGAGCTAAAAGGGCTAGGTCTTAGTTTTTCGGTAAAAAGAGATTTTGCAACCTGCGACGCCGAATATACGAAGTTTGAGCAGGGCTTTATCATCGACATGTGGGAGAAAGGGCTGATATACCGAAAGGGTGGCCTTCTCAACTGGTGTCCGCATGATCTTACCGTGCTTGCAAACGAGCAGGTAGAAGAGGGTAAATGCTGGAGATGCGGCACCGAAGTTGTTCTAAGAGAGATGAACCAATATTATCTAGCTATAACGAACTACGCCGCAGAGCTTTTGGAGGACATCAAAACCCTTGAAAAAGGCTGGCCAAAGCAAGTTCTAACGATGCAGGAAAACTGGATAGGACAAAGCGAGGGCTTGGAGTTTAGCTTTGAACTCGACGAAGCATCCAAGGCGACTTTGGGCGGTAACTTTGAGAAGCTTTCAGTATTTACGACTAGAGCCGATACCGTATACGGCGTGACATATTGTGCACTTGCGGCAGAGCATGAGATAATCAGATATATGCAGCAAAACGGGCTTTTGGACGGCGAGAAGTCGGCAAAAGTATCGGCAATGCAAAGAGTTGCTCCAAGAGACAGAGGCGCGGCTCCTAAAGACGGGTTTGATACCGGACTCAAAGTTGTTCATCCGCTTACAAAAGAGAGTTTGCCTCTGTGGGTTGCCAACTTCGTCATAGCCGACTACGGCAGCGGGGCTGTCATGAGCGTTGCGGCGCACGATGATAGAGACTACGAATTTGCTACCAAATTTGGCTTGCCGCTAAAAGCAGTCATCAAAGCTCCTGAGGGCACAGAAGTAAGCGGCGCTTACACGGGCGAGGGCGAGATGTTCGGTAGCGGTGAGTTTGACGGCATGGGAAATGTGGAAGCAAAATCCGCAATTATCAAAAAGTTTGAAAGCCTTAGCATCGGCAAAGGTGTTAAGACTTATAGACTTAGAGACTGGGGAATATCCAGACAGAGATATTGGGGTACGCCTATTCCTTTTATCCACTGCGACAAATGCGGCGTAGTGCCTGAGAAAAAAGAGAATTTGCCTGTACTTCTGCCTGAAGATGTAGTGATAGACGGAAGCGGAAATCCTCTTGAAAAACACGCCGGATTTATGAAATGCACCTGCCCAAAATGCGGCGGCGAGGCGAGACGGGAGACCGATACGCTCGATACCTTTGCGGAGTCTAGCTGGTATTTTCTGCGGTATGCGCAAAATCCGGCTAATTTCTCTAAAGAGGCGTTTTCAAAAGAGGCGGTAAATTACTGGATGCCGGTCGATAGATATGTAGGTGGGATTGAGCATGCGATATTGCATCTTCTCTACTCCAGATTTTTTACGAAAGCCCTTAGAGATTTGGGGTATGTGAATGTAGATGAGCCGTTTGAAAATCTTCTCACTCAAGGAATGGTGCTAAAAGACGGCGCCAAGATGTCTAAATCAAAAGGTAACACCGTAGACCCTGACGAGCTGGTCAAAAAATACGGCGCAGATACGGCTAGGCTATTTATACTATTTGCCGCTCCTCCTACCAAGGAATTAGAGTGGAACGATAGCGCCGTTGAGGGTTGCTTTAGATTTTTACGCCGTTTTTATGAGAAAAGCGAGGCAGTCAAAGGCTCCAAGGTAAAACCGCAGATAGATACTGCAAACCTCTCGAAAGAGTCAAAAGAAGCTAGAAAAAAAGTATACGAAGCTCTCAAAAAAAGCCTTGCGGTATTCGATGACGGTTTTGCATTTAATACCGTTATAGCCGCTTGCATGGAAGCGTTAAATGCGCTTGACGCACAAAATGACGAGAACGTATGGAGCGAGGGGTATTATATCCTTACAAACGTGCTTGAGCCTATCGCGCCTCATGCCTGCCATGAGATAGCCCATAGACTATTTGGGCGTGCTAATTTTGGCAAAATAGAGATTGATGAAGCGGCGTTTGATAGCGATACCGTATTTTATGCCATAACCATCAACGGGAAAAAAAGAGCGGAAATCAACGCCCCAAAAGATGCCTCAAAAGATGAGATTTTGGCACTTGCAAAAGCTGAAGCCGGCAAATGGCTTGAGGGCGAGATAATAAAAGAAGTTGTCGTTCCGGGCAAATTGATTAACTTCGTTGTTAAGGGATAAAAATTGAAAAAGCTTTTCTTGGCTCTCTCTTTGGCTCTCGTTTTTGCGGGATGCGGATATAAGCCATCTTCGTACTACTCCAAAAAGGCGATAGGCGATAAAGTGTACGCCAAAGTTGAGATGCTAAGAAGCGACCCTGAAAATACCGTGGTTATAAAAGATGCCATTAACGAGGCCGTAATCACCAAGTTAAAATCAAAACTTGTCCCAGAGAGCGAAGCCAATACGAAACTATTTATCAAAGTGGCTTCGGTGAGCTTTTCTGCCGTGCAGTACGATGCAAACGGATACGTAGTATTGTACCGCGCAAACGTCACCATGCAGACGGCAGTTGTGACGGCTAGCGGAACGAAACATTTTAGCACTTCCGGGAGCTATGACTTCCCTATTGAGCCGAATACTACAATTTCGGATTCAAAAAGATTTGACGCCATCAAAAACGGAGGCGTGAAAGCAATCGACATGTTGATCTCCCAAATATCAGTACTAGGGGCGCTCAGTGAAACTGGATCAAATAGCGGCAAGGGCAATTAAGTCCTTAAAAGAACAACATAAAGAACTTACCCCTAGCGAGTTCGAGAGAGCCTTCTGCAAAGAGCTAAAAAAAGAGGGGCTTAGCCATGAAGATTGCGATAAGCTAAATAAGTTTATCTCTCGGCTTGATGACGGATATCAAAAGCTAATTAAGGGGTATGCCCCAAAAACTATCGATGAGCTTGTGCAGTTCCTTATATCGCAGGTCAATAGGTTAAACCCTAGCGAGGCGAACGAATATTTAAGCGCCCAATACATACTAATCCAAAAAGTTCTAAAAGCATCCAAGCAGCTTCGTCACAAAGATACCGCAAAACTAGCCTCAATGACTCTGGATAAAATAGAAAACACAAAAAACAGCGAACTTTTGATGAATCTAGCCAAAGAGTGGGATTCGCTCTGTGCAAACTACAAACCAAACGAATTTACCAGACTGGAGCAATATGCCCAGATAAAATCACATTTTTTAGATGAGGTCTCCGCCGAGCTAAAACTTGCCTTTGAAAAAACCGCTTTAAATTTTGACGACCTTGTGATTTTGGTTTTGGAGGGGCTTAAACCTTCATTTACAAAAGAGATGCAAAAAGAGCTGGAGATTTTTGGCAAAAATTTACTTAACGACCCTTCGCAGATATCCCAAAAAAGGGTTCAGCACGAAGTAAAATCGCTTGTCTCAAAAAGAGTTTTTCTTGATAATAAAGCTATAAAATCAAAAATCTCAGAGATAGACTCAATAGTTACAAGATGCTATGCAAAAATTTCAGGCGTAGGCGAGGTAAGTGCCAAAGGGGCGCAAAAAGTAGGCTCGATTAAAAAGCTCATCGAGGATAGTAACGAGGGCGATTTTGAAGCCGTGAAAGTAAAATTGACGGCCCTTGTAACCGCTCTTGATAGCGATATCAATGAAGCGATAGGCACTATCAGAAGCGAACAGGGGCAGATGGAGAGCCTAAAACAAAAAATCAAAACCCTGGAAAGTGAGCTTGAGAGCGCAAAAGAAGAAGCCGGAGTCGACTTCTTGACCAAGGTAGTCAATAGAAGAGTTATAGACGAAGAGATGGAGAGGTTTGAAGAGCTATTTTTAAGATTCGACGATAACTATAGCGTCGTATTTTTCGATATAGATTTTTTCAAAAAAATTAACGATAACTACGGGCATATGGCTGGCGACGTCGTGCTTGCTTCTTTTGCTCAAATACTAAAGAAAAAATCAAGAGATATGGATATTGTGGGGAGATTTGGAGGGGAGGAGTTTGTAACGATACTTCCAAAAACAGACCTTGCAGGGGCAAAGGCTTATGCCGAATCGATAAGGGCTGCCGTTGAAAAAACGAAATTTATCTACAAAGAGACGCGCATAGAGGTGACTGTAAGCTGTGGGTGTGCGGAGCGCAAAGGCGTAGCAAACCTAAAAGAGCTAATAAAAGCATCGGATGAACAGCTATACAAAGCCAAACAAAGCGGCAGAAATAGAGTATTCCCTGCGTGAATCTAGTCTCTTTTTTGGATGCAAAAGGGGTTGAGTATGCCCCGTTTGACCCGAATAGATTTAAAAACTTCATAGCTTCCCACCCCGATTTTTTAAGCGCAGCCCCAAGAATAGTTCAAATAGTAGGGACTAACGGCAAGGGGACTACGGGTCGATTTTTGGCTGAGATACTAAAAAACGGCGGGTTGAAAGTGGGGCATTTCACCTCGCCGCACATCCTGTCGTTTACCGAGCGTTTTTGGTTCGACGGGCAGGATGCAAACGAAGATGAGCTTGAGACGGCTTTTGAGGCGATGCATGTCAGATTCAAAGACGAGCTGGGACCCCTTAGTTATTTTGAGATTTTGACGCTACTTGCGTGTTTTTATTTTAAAGATAGGGCGGAGATAGTTGTGATGGAGGCCGGGGTCGGCGGAGAATACGACTCCACTAGCGCCCTATCAAAAGAGCTTTTGCTGGTTACGCCGATAAGCATGGACCATCTGGATATGCTTGGCAGCAGCATAGAGGAGATAACAAGGACTAAGCTTAGAGCCTCAAATTGCAAGACAATAGTCGGTTTCCAGCCGCACCGCACCGTAAAAGAGGTTATAAAAACGGAGTTTTTGAGCTCGGATATATCGTTTTTAGAGGATTTGTTATCGGCAGAAGAGATGCTTTTTATAGAGGATTATATTGCAAATAATTCATATGCCTCTTATTTATCGCAAAATCTAGCCCTTGCATATGCCGCCTCAAAGAGTCTCGGCATCAATCCTGCACTTGAGAATATAAAACCTCTCAAGGGTAGATTTGAGAGGATAGAGCCAAATGTTATTTTGGACGTAGGACACAATGTCGACGCCGCAAGAAGGGTTGCCGAAGAACTCGGTGGTAAAAAAGTGGTTTTGGTATTTAACTGCTACGCCGATAAAGACCCGGAAAACTCTCTGCTTGCGCTCAAAAATAATATAGAAATCGTCGAGATTATCGATGTTGAAAATGAAAGATTAATTAAAAAAGATAAGTTAATAAAAGTTTTAGATAAAATAAAAGTTCCCTACCGAAACTTCGACAAAATTGACAAAAACAGCGATTATCTGGTTTTTGGGTCGTTTAGCGTAGCGGCCGAGTTTTTGAGGAGAAGGTTTGAAAAAAAAATCTAGACCTTTAGACGATTCGCACTATAAAAATATAGTTATTCCCGAGCTTGAGAGGCAAAAAGCCAAAAGAAGGGACATAAAGCTTCAGATGCCAAAAATCAGGTATCCAAAAGCCGTTCCTTTAAGAAGCAAAGAGGCAAATACTACGGTTATTACCGTTTCAACCCCGTTTGGCCTTAAAAGTTTTGCGCTCGGGAAGGTAAAAAAACGTATACTTATAAGTTTTACGGCCTTTACGGTACTTTTTTTGATATTCGGCTCTTTTGGGCTGTATGTTTCTTTGTCCAACAATATGGCCCTTGAAAATTTGCTCAGCAAAACAAGGGAAAACTACGGTGAGTTGGTAGCTCAAAACCGTGGACTTAAAAGTATAGTCGACGAAGAGAGAGCTATTAAAGAAAAAGAGACCAACCTTGCGAATATGGTAAATCTAAGGAGCGAGGCAATTGGCGAGAAGGCTATCGAGCTTTCAACTATAAGCGTAGAGCAAAAAACTATGCTTTTAAAAAATATTCCAAACGGCTCACCGGTTCCGTATCAAGGCGTAACGAGCGATTTTGGCTCCAGAAACCATCCGGTACTCGGGCGAAGCATATTTCACGAGGGGATAGACTTGAAGGCCGCGATAGGCACAAAAGTATATTCTGCTGCCGACGGCATCGTAGAGGCTACAAAATATAACGGCGGATATGGAAATATGCTGACTGTTCAGCACGCTTACGGTTTCAAAAGCGTGTATGGGCATCTATCCAGATTCGCCGTGCAGCCGGGGCAGTTTGTGAGGAAGGGACAGCTTATTGCATTTAGTGGAAACACTGGACTTACGGCTGGGCCACATCTTCATTATGAAGTTCGTTTTATCGGTGATCCGCTCAATCCGGATCCGTTTTTGAAATGGAATTATTCTAATTTTGCATATTTATTTGAAAAGGAGAAAAAAGTCAGATGGGCATCTTTGGTAGAAGCAACAAGGTGGCAGGCGCAGGCGGAGCGTCTATCATATCGTCAGGAACAAAAATCATCGGTCAATTAGCGCTAAAAGATAGCTTTTATATAGACGGAGAGATAGAGGGCGACATAAATTCTGAAGCTCTTATCACGGTCGGCAAAAACGGTCTTGTGATAGGTAAGTTGGTAGCAAAAAGCGTAATCATAGGCGGCGAAGTAAAAGGAAAAGTCGAGTGCGAAAATTGCGAAATATTGTCCGGCGGCAAAATAAAAGGCGAAGTTTATAGCTCATCGCTTGTTATAGAGGCGGGCGGTATTTTGGAAGGTTCTAGCTATGTTAAAAACAATGGACTTGCACCAGTTCAAAGCGTCAAAAAGAGCGATAGCGAGTAATATTGCAAAGTTCGTTATTTGAGTTTCTAAGCTCCGGTAAATGGGGCGGTGTTTCGCTATGTGTTCTTGCCTCTGACGCCAAAGAGGCTAATGCGCTAAAGTCCGTCTCCGATTTTTGCGGTTTTGAGAGCTTCGTATTGCCTGATTTTCGGGCTCAGAGCGGGGATGATTTACGAAGCTTTTCGGATGAGATGAGAGAACTATTTTGGGTTCTAAACTCTTTTATAAACTCCAAAAAAAATAAAAAAATCCTCCTATCGCCATACAAAACACTGTCGCGCCCACTTCCCGCTCCAAAATACCTAAACGGTTTTGAGTTAAATTTTGCCCAAAAAGTTGATATTGAAGCGCTAAAATCAAAGCTTTATGCTTACGGTTACGAGTTTGTCGATATAGTGGCCGAGGCCGGAGAGGTATCGTTTCGGGGCGATATTATGGATATTTTTGCCCCAGGTTGCGAAAAGCCGTTTAGGATATGTTTTTTTGACGATGAGATAGAGTCGATACGGGAATTTGACATCGATACCCAAAAAAGCGACAAAAACGAGCTTGAAAAAGTATATATGGCTCCAGCGCTTCTTGCTCTTGAGGCTGACGAGTACGAGAGGCTGAACGCTCTTGCCGCTAGCGGTGAATTCGACGGATTTTTCAAGGATGCCCACTCTTTTGGCCTTTGGTGTTTTTGGGATAATGTAGACTATAAGGGCGTGTTTGAGAGCTACCGTACTTTTAGCCCGTCTTTTATCAAGGCCGAAGAAGATGACGAAAGTGTTTGCGCCGCACTTGCCGCGCTCCCCAGCTTGCCCGAGGCAAAAGAGTATAAAGAGCATTCGATACTCGATATAAAAGGGGCGTTGGAGTCTCACAAAAACAAAAAAATAACGATTATTGCCGCAAACGATGCACTCCTAAAACAAGCCGGAATATATGAGCTAAAAGATTCATTTAGGCACGTAGAGGCCTCTCATGTTATCAATATCCAAAGCCCAGGCGAGCTAATCATATCGCTTAACAAGCTAGAAAAAAGGGCGAAAAGCAGGCCAAAAAAAGCGCTTGCGCTCGATGAATTCAAGCTTGGCGATTACATAGTCCACGACAAATACGGTGTCGGGATATTTGACGGACTCAGACACCTAACGGTTCTAGGCGCAACCAAAGACTTTGTAGAGATACGCTACCAAAATGACGATAAGCTACTTGTTCCGGTCGAAAATCTAGGGCTTATAGATAGATTTGTAGGCGACGGCGGGGCTGTGCCGGCAATAGACAGGCTGGGTAAATCAAGCTTTATAAAACTAAAAGAGTCGGTGCGAAGCCGTCTATTCGAGATAGCCGGAGAGATAGTCCGCCTTGCCGCTGAGAGAGAGCTGCAAGAAGGGGTCAAGCTAAACACAAAAAAAGCGGAAATCGCAATATTCCAAAAAGACGCCGGATTTGAGTACACGGCGGACCAAGCTCGCTCTATTGAAGAGATATTTGCGGATTTTGAGCGTGGCGTGGCTATGGATAGGCTGCTTAGCGGGGACGTTGGATTTGGTAAGACCGAGGTTGCTATGAACGCCGTATTTGCGGCGGCGGCGAGTGGTTATGCCTCTGTGGTCTTGGCGCCCACTACGCTTCTTGTCAATCAGCACTTCAAAAGCTTTAATGAGCGGTTTTCAAAATACGGGATAAAGTGCGAGAAAATAGATAGGTTTGTATCGACAAAAGAGAAAAAGGCAAGTCTTGAGGGGTTAAAAAACGGAACTCTCAAGGTTGCAATCGGGACTCACGCCCTTCTTGACGCAGAGGTAAAAGACCTTGCCCTTGTGGTTGTGGACGAGGAGCATAAGTTCGGCGTCAAGCAAAAAGAGAAACTAAAGGCCATCTCAAAAACGGCGCATATCCTCTCGATGTCGGCAACGCCGATACCTAGAAGTCTAAATATGGCGCTCTCTCAGGTCAAAAGCCTAAGCGAAATCAATACTCCTCCAAGAGAGAGACTCCCTATTAAGACCTTTGTTAAAGAGTACGACGAAAAAGCACTCAAAGAGGCGGTTATGAGGGAGCTTAGGCGCGGCGGACAGGTATTTTATATTCACAACCGCATAGCGAGCCTTGAGGACGCTAAAAAAAGGATACTGGATATTCTGCCGTCCTTGCGGATAGCACTTCTTCACTCAAAAATAGGCTCGGACGAGACAGAGAAAATTATGATAGATTTTGTGGAGGGCAAGTACGATATGCTACTCTCCACCTCCATCATCGAATCCGGAATCAATATGCCTCGCGTTAACACGATAATGGTCGATTCGGCCGATATGTTCGGCATGGCGGATCTCCATCAGCTGCGCGGCAGAGTAGGCAGGGGAAGCGCGCAGGGGTATGCTTATTTCTTCGTTGAGTCAAAAGACGAGCTGACCGACGAAGCCAAAAAACGGCTTATCGCCCTAGAGTCAAACTCATATCTTGGAAGCGGCGCGGCACTGGCGTATCAAGATCTGGAGATAAGAGGCGGCGGAAATATCGTCGGAGAGGCGCAATCCGGGCACATCAAAAACATCGGTTACGGCCTATATCTGCGGATGCTAGAAGACGCCATCAACGAACTAAGCGGCAAAAGCTTCGAAAAAGAAAAAGAGGTGGAGCTAAAACTTAGCGTATCGGCGTTTATATCCCCTGAATTCATAGCCGAAGACAGGCTGCGTCTCGAGGCATATAGAAGACTGAGCCGCGCGACCGAGGTATCCGAGATATATGAGATAGAAGAAGAGCTAAACGACAGATTCGGCAAGCCGGATTTGCCGACAAAACAGTTTTTGCTCCTTATTGAGATAAAGGCTCTTGCTCTAAAAGTCGGCGTTTCGGCTATCTCAAACTACGCTCAAAATATAACGGTCAACTACGAAGACGGCAAAAAAGAGTATATTACCGCGCCTAGCAAAGATGATGACGATGTGCTTGATAGCGTGCTGAAGTTTTTGAGGGCAAAAAAATGAGAATATTATTTGTTGGCGACATCATCGGTAGCCCCGGGCGAGATATGGTCAGACGACACTTGGCGTGTGCAAAAGAGCGTTTTGGCGTAGACGTAGCTATCGTAAATGCCGAAAATATAGCGGCGGGATTTGGGATTACGCAAAAGACGGCGGCCGAGATGATGGATGCGGGTGTGGATATGATGACTAGCGGCAACCACATTTGGGATAAAGCAGAGGTCATCGAGGTGTTCAAAAAATACCCCCTTATAAGACCGCTCAATTACCCGTCAGAGCTTGGCGGAGAGGGTCTAAAGGTGCTTGAAATAGGCGGCGATAAGCTCGGGGTTATCAATCTTATGGGGCATTTTTCTATGCCTATTTCGGATAACCCTTTTAGGCTTGCGAGAGCCGCCGTTGATACGCTCAAAAACGACGGGGTAGAAAATATTTTTATCGATTTTCACGCAGAGACTACAAGCGAAAAAGAGGCTCTTTGGCGTTATCTTGAATCCGATGTATCTTTTATCGTCGGGACGCACACACATATCGGCACCGATGATTTGCGTATCACAAACGGCTGCGGTTTTCTCGGCGATATAGGTCTGACCGGATGTAGAGACGGGGTGATAGGGGTTGGCAAAGATGAGCCGATATACCGATTTTTGACGGGGACAAACAAACGCTTCGTCGTTCACAAAGAGTGCAAAAAAATATTTCAGGCTCTTATTTGTGACATTGAGGGCGGCAGATGCATGGGGGCGTTCAAAATCAAGGCGTACGATGACGGCGAGATTTGTGTTTCGCAGGAGGCTTATGTTGAATAGTTTTGAGCTATTCAAAAACCTTTTAGAATTAGAACACAACCTAACGGAGCGCGACCCGTATTGGTGGCCGCATAGCGGTAGTTTTGAGGTAATAGTCGGCGTGATGCTCACGCAGCAAACCAAGTGGGAAAATGTTGAAAAAAGCATTGAAAACCTAAGATGTTTCGGCCTTTTGTCGCTGCAAAAAATAGCGGAACTTGAAATCGGTATTTTGGCGGAGGCCATCCGTCCAAGCGGTTTTTATAATCAAAAAAGCGTTAGATTGAAAGCTCTTTGCAGGGCTATCTACGAAGAATACGGTGATTTTGATAGTTTCCTAAGCGGCGTGGATAGAGAGTGGCTACTCTCTCAAAAAGGGGTGGGGCTGGAATCTGCCGATAGCATCCTTTTGTATGCTTGTCGCCGCGAGATAATGGTCGTAGACGCCTATACCGCCAGAATGCTCAGAGATAAATGCGCGATGGAAGCGATGGAGTATGAAGAGATAAGAGAGTGGCTTGAGGGCGGCATATATGCAGATGAAGGCAGGGCGTGTGAGCTTGCGGGCGGCGATATAGTCAAGGTTTTTAGCCTCTTTCACGGCGCAATCGTGGAGTACTCCAAAAAACACACAAAAAAAGGTTTGCTCGGGGGGCCTCTTGCATTTGAATGAAAGAATTCACCCGCTAAAAAACGGTATATCGCAAGGGAAAAGTGTCCTTTATTGGATGAGTAGAGAGCAGAGGGTCGAATATAATTTTGGACTTTTGGCGGCTAGTGAATATGCCAAAAAACATGATGCCTCTCTTGTTGTTGCTTTTTGCGTAGTCCCGGAGTTTCTTGGCGCGGCCCCGGAGGCTTTTGCTTTTATGGGAGAGGGATTGGCCCAGATTGAGGGTGCGCTAAAAGATAAAAATATCCCCTTTTGTTTGCTAAGCGGCTATCCGCCAAAAGAGATTTCAAGCTTTGCAAAAAACATAGATGCCAAGGCGGTATTTGTCGATTTTGACCCTCTTCGCATTAAAAAAACTTGGTATGCCGAGCTTTTGGAGATGTATGACGGTGGCGTATTTGAGGTTGACTCCAGAAATATCGTCCCGGCCCGTCTAGTATCAAACAAAAAAGAGTTTGCCGCCTATACGATAAGACCAAAAATACATAAGCTTTTGCCTCAGTTTTTGATAGAGCCTCCAAAATTAGAACCGCAAAGTGGAAGCCAAAAATTTTATACAAACGATTTTTCGGCTTTTGATTCTTTGCCTAGAAACTCATATTTTAGAGGGGCAAATGCGGCGGCGCTCTCGAAGTTGAAAGAGTTTTTGGATAAAAAGCTGGACGGCTATGCTACAAATCGTAATGACCCGACTATCGACGCATGTTCGGAGCTATCCGTGTATCTGCATTTTGGGCAGATAAGTTCGCTTGAGGTGGCTCTTTGTGTGAAAGCGGCAAATGCAAATGAGGATAGCAAGGCTTCGTTTTTGGAGGAGCTAATCGTTAGGCGTGAGCTTGCGGATAATTTTTGTCTTTATTGCAGCGACTACGACAATGAAAACTCATTGGAGCCTTGGGCAAGGGCAAACATGGAGGCGACGGACGAGGAGCCAAGAGAATATGTCTATGAACTATCCGAATTTGAAGCGGCCGCTACCCACGATGAGCTTTGGAATGCGGCTCAAAATGAGCTAAAAATCAAAGGTAAAATCCACGGCTATATGCGAATGTACTGGGCCAAAAAAATACTTGAATGGACGCCGAGTACAAAAGAGGCGTTTAAAGTCGCGGTACATTTAAACGATAGATATGCCCTAGACGGCAGAGACCCAAACGGCTATGCGGGGATAGCGTGGAGTCTTGGCGGGGTGCATGATAGGGCTTGGCCGTCTCGTAAGGTATTTGGCAAGGTGCGTTACATGAATTACAATGGCTGCAAGTCAAAATTTGATGTTAAAAAATATATTTTAAAAATAAAAGCGCTCAGCGGCAAAGGGCAGGGCGGGCTTTTTTAGTCTGCTTAATTTTTTGCTATAATAAGTAACAAACTTTATGTATAATAAATCAAGTTTTATAAAATTTTTTAAGAGAGGAAAGCATATTGGATCCCGATAGTCAGTCGATTTCTATGTTGTTATTTGCATTTTTTCTGGTGCTGTTAAACGGCTTTTTTGTTTTATCCGAGTTTGCTATAGTTAAAGTCAGGCGTTCAAAGCTTGAAGAGCTGGCAAAAAGCGGCAAAAGAGACGCTGAGCTGGCGCTTAAAGTATCATCTTCGCTAGACACTTATCTGAGCGCTACACAGCTCGGTATCACTCTCTCATCACTTGCTCTTGGTTGGATAGGCGAGCCTGCCCTTGCAAGACTGCTTGAACAGCCTTTTTCTGCGATGTTTGGAGACAATCAAGTCTTGCTTCATACCGTTAGCTTCGTGCTTGCGTTTACTATTATTACGCTCCTTCATGTAGTTTTGGGTGAGATAGTGCCGAAGTCTATCGCAATAGCCAAGGCTGAGCAGATGGCGCTTTTGGTTGTTAGACCCCTTTATTGGTTTTGGATTGTATTTTATCCGTTGATTAAATTTTTTGATATTTTGGCCGCTTCCGTACTCAGGATAATGGGTATCAAGCCTGCCAATGAGCATGATATGGCCCATTCCGACGAAGAGATAAAAATCATTGTCGGAGAGAGCCTAAAAGGTGGATTTATCGATTCTTTTGAGGGTGAAATCATCAAAAATGCCGTTAATTTTTCGGACACGGTCGCAAAAGAGGTTATGACGCCTAGAAAAGATATAGTGTGTATAGATGCCGAGATGAGCTATGAAGAGAATATGAAAGTCGTCACAAGCACAAAACACACAAGATACCCGTATTGCCATGAGGACAAAGACAACATCACGGGAATGATACATATTAGAGACGTGCTAAACAATATGCTATCCGAAAGTCCAAAGACACTGCAAGAGCTTGAAAGGCCGATTATCGTCGTGCCGGAGAACGCTTCTATTTCCGACATACTGGTACAGATGAACAAGGGGCGTGTGCATATGGCTCTTGTCGTGGACGAATACGGCGGTACGGCAGGGCTTCTTACAATGGAAGATATACTGGAGGAGATTATCGGCGATACCTCTGATGAGCATGATGCCGAGAGCGCCAAAATTATTCAGATAGATGAGAACACGTATGAGTTTGACGGAATGGTTGACTTAGAGAGCGTTGCAGAAACTCTTGGATTTGAGTTTGAGGATGACCAAGCCGTTACGCTCGGAGGGCATATATTCAACATACTCGGTCGTATGCCGTCAGTAGGAGACAAGGCGCTTGACGGAGAATATGAATACGAAGTATTAAGAATAGAAAATAACCGTATCCAAAAACTTTTATGTAAAAAAATACAGAAAGATCAAGCCGCAGAATAACTCGCTTACGCGCATAAAATTTTGACGACGCCTAGGCCGTGAAAGCTTAGGCTGGTTTGATACGGAGGTGTGCGTATGTACTTTGAACGTATAAAAAATCTTATTTTTACGTCTATCGGCGAAATAGATTATGACAAAAGCATAAGCGAGCTTTTTGAGTCTTCCAAAGTAGATTTTGCGTACATTGCGCTTGTTGTTCTGGCGGCTTTTATAGCAACTCTCGGGCTTATAACAAACTCTGCGGCCGTAATTATAGGTGCTATGATTATATCCCCGATTATGTCCCCTATTATGCTATCGGGCGCATCGTTTGCTATTATGGACAAAGCCAAAGCAAAGTCCGCCGCTTTGGCGGTGTTTGTAGGCGTGCTTGTTGCCATATTGTGCGCCGTATTGACCGTTTCCATATCCCCAATCAAAGAAAATACGGCCGAAATCTTGGCTCGTACCACTCCAAATATTTTAGATTTATTTATAGCATTTTTCTGCGGTGTAGCAGGTGCTCTATCCGTTGTTAGCGAAAAAATATCAAAAGGCGTGGTCGGAGTAGCAATATCCGTAGCGCTTATGCCTCCGCTTTGCGTTGGAGCTTTCGGGCTTGCTACCGCTCAGGCTTCGATTGCCGTAGGCGGATTTTGGATGTTTTTTCTCAATATGGCGGCGATATTCGTGGCCGCCTTTGCCGTACTCTCTCTTTTTGGCTATTCGTCTTATTTTGAGGCTAGAAGGTCTAGGCATTTTGGGGCTAGATGGGTTGTCTCCTTCGGTATTTTGGCGATTATATCGGTGCCGCTTTTTATCTCCCTCAAAGAGGCCGTTATTTTTAAAAGAGACAGGAGCGTCATAAAGTCACAGCTTGAAAAAAGCTTCAATAAAGAGTCGATATCCCTGCTTCAAAAAGACGAAATAGAAAAAACAAATACCGGCTATTTGGTAAATGCTTCGCTTGATACGGTAAAGAGTTTTGACGCTTTATACATAAAAGATGTAGAAAAAAATATAACGACCGCCTTGGGGTCTAAAGTTGAATTATTTGTTGTTCAAAGGGGTGTGCTCTCTTTGGGCGGCATATCTTCGCAGGTCGGATTTTTGGATGCGTTTCGTCCAAAAGTTGAGATGGGGCTAAAGTCAAGAGATGACGATAGGGTCTTAAAAATAGAGTTTTTGATGAAGTTTGTAGATGCAGGACACTGGAAATATGATAAAAATACCAAAACTCTAAATATAGACGCAAATACTTCCGACATCCAAAGACTCTCCGATTTTCAAGCAAAATTATCGCAAGAGGGGATAAATAGCGTTATTTCCCTTCCTGCCCGTTCCGTCCTTTTTGAGACAAAAGCAAATACCATCAGTGAAGTATCAAATATCAAAAAAATGATACTTTTGTCTGAATTTGCCGTCAAAAACGACCTCGGCCTCGATATTTGGCTGCCGCAAGGAATTCAAAACGCCAAAAAGACCGAAAACGCCGTGTTAGAGATATTCGGGCAAAATAATGTATCCATAAAAAACAACAAGACAAGAAAAGAGCCTCTGCGCATCGTAACAAAGGAAGCCAATGCTACAACAAAATAAGCCTATAGATACCATATCAAAACCTCTAAGGAGATTTTTGCACCTTGAGGCTGCTAGCGGCATCATGCTTATTTTTTTTACGATACTTGCTCTTGTTTGGGCGAATTCCCCGTTTAAAGATAGCTATTACGGCATGCTTCACGCAGAGTTTACGATAAGTCTAGGCTCGTTAGTTTTTTCCCATACGTTGCAGCATATGGTCAACGATGCCCTGATGTGCGTATTCTTTTTTATCATAGGCTTGGAGCTTAAAAGGGAGTTTGCGGAGGGGGAGCTCAAAAATCCAAAATCCGCCGCTTTGCCGATATTTGCAGCTCTCGGAGGAATGATTGTTCCGGCTTTGTTGTTTTTGACAATAAACGATAGCGACTCGACAAAAAGCGGCTGGGGTATCGTCATGGCTACCGACATAGCTTTTGCCGTTGGGGTAATGGCTCTTCTTGGGAGTCGGATATCAAACGAGTTAAAAATATTTCTTTTGACCTTGGCGGTTGTCGACGACATCGGGGCAATACTTGTTATAGCCGTGTTTTATTCGGGCGATATAGGCTTTGGGAGTTTGGGGCTCTCATTGCTTTTTGTTGGGCTTATAGCGTTTTTTTACAAACTGGGCGTTAGAAATCTGTTCTTTTTTGCCGTTTTGTTTGTTGTCTCTTGGTTTTTTATGCTTGATTCCGGCATTCACTCTACAATACTCGGCGTTATTTTGGGGCTAATGGCTCCATCGACGCCGGAGCATTCAAAAGAGAGTTTTTTTGAGAAAATGGAGCATCTGAAAGAGAAATTTTTTCATGCCGCGAAAGAGGACGACCACCATCAAAAAACAAAAGCGCTTCAGGGGATGTCGGCTCTTAGTTTTTCATCAATGTCGATGCTTGAAAGGCTTGAGATGTTTTTTCATCCGTGGAATATTTTTTATGTACTTCCTCTTTTTGCCCTTTTTAACGCAGGTTTTGAGCCAAGCTCCAACTCGATGTTTTCCGGACTGTCGGTTGCCATAGCTATATCGCTATTTATAGGCAAGCCCGTTGGCGTTGTCCTTTTTTCATATATTGGGGTGATTATGAAATTCGCATCGCTTCCGCCCGGTTCCGATTTTAGACAGATTCTCGGTGTAGGGTTTTTGGCCGGAATAGGTTTTACCATGTCGATTTTTATCTCTGCGCTCGCCTTTACCGATGAAATGCTGGTATCGGAGTCGAAGGGGGGCATATTTATGGCGTCCCTATTGTCCGGGCTTATAGGGTATTTTGTTTTAAAAAAGGGTAGCAATGCATCATGATTTGACCTCTAGCTTTATAGGTATTTTTTCGCTTCTGCTTTTTGCTATCTCTTACATTGCGATAGCCATGGAGGAGAAAATAGGGGTCAACAAATCAAAGCCGGCTCTGTTTGTCGGGACTTTCCTGTTTTTTATCATAGGTATTTATTTTTTGGTGCACGAAGGCAAGGTGCCGCAAAGCCTTGAGGATACGGTAGAACACGTAATACTTGAGATTTCTAGTATTTTCTTTTTCCTGTACGTGGCAATGACCTATATAGAAGCCCTTGTTGAACGGGGCGTGTTTGATGTGTTAAAAGCCAGACTTACAAAAAAAGAACTGACATACAAAAAGCTTTTGTGGCTTAGCGGGATACTAACTTTTTTTATTAGCGCCGTCGCCGACAATTTGACTACCGCCCTCGTATTTGCGACACTTCTCATTACGATAGAGCGCGAAAACAAAGCCTTTTTGGTTCCTGCTGCCATTAACGTGGTCGTAGCCTCGAATGCGGGTGGCGCATGGTCCCCTTTTGGAGATATCACTACGCTTATGATTTGGAATGCCGGGAAGGCCCCGTTTTTTGACTTTTTCTATCTGTTTCCGGCCTCTTTTATAGGCTGGGCGGTTACGTGCTATCTCCTCTCTATTTTGTTGCCGAGCGGAACCGTCAGGGCAGCGGATGGCGATGAAGTGCGGATGAAAGATGGAGCCGTCGGCGTCGTATGGCTTGGATTTTTAACTATAGCTCTGAGCGTTTTTGCCCATCAGGTGCTCCATTTGCCGGCTATCATGGGGATGATGTTCGGTCTCTCGCTCCTTATGATGTATAGCTACAATTTAAAACGAAAAAGAAACGTGGATATAAGTATTTTTAGCAGTATCTCAAAAATAGAAAACGATACGTTACTTTTCTTTTTTGGGCTAATGGCTGCAGTAGGGGCGCTAACTTATATCGGATATCTATCGCTTGTTGCGGGCATCTATGACAGTATTAGCCCTACCGTCGTAAATATTGCGGTAGGATTTTTATCGGCCGTTGTCGACAATGTACCTCTTACGTATGCGCTTTTAAAAGCAAACCCGGCAATAGGTATTGAGCAATGGCTTCTTATAGCCTTGACGGCAGGATGCGGCGGCTCCATGATAGCTTTCGGTTCTGCTGCCGGAGTTGGGGTGATGGGCAAAATGCGTGGAATTTATACGTTTGGCTCACATATGAGATATGCTTGGACCGTGGTTGTGGGCTTTTTGGTGTCCGTAGCCGTTTGGTATGTGCAGTTTGAGATTCTAGCCCTTTATTAGGCCATCTCAAACCATAGCAGTTTGTTTGCGGTGTATACAAATAGCGCTTCGTAAAACTTTGCAAATGCCGCCGCATTATCTCTTGTAAAACCGTTTTTGTTGATTTTAAACGAGAATATCATGGTGTTGTCTTGCGATACGTGCATGCTTTTTCGTATCGGTGTTTTCGTGAAATAGCTCACTTCGCCGAACACTTGGTCTTTGCCTAACTCGACGTGGCTATCCTCGCCTAGCGGCATGATTAGCGAGCCGGATATAATGTAGTATATCCTCTCTTTTTCATCATCTCCTATCTCGAAAACATCGCCGCTTTTGTATCTATTTATCTTGATCCCGGATACTATATTTAGGGTATCGGTCATCTCGATGTCGTCAAATAGCCTTACGTGTTTAATGGAGTGGAAAAGCTTATCCTCTTGACTTGCTACTACCGCTTTTTTATTTTTAGAGCCTGCGGCTATTAGTTCGTTTACCTCATCGGGCGTATATGCTACAAACATCCGTTACTCCAGTGTCGCCAAGATTTCTCGCAGATACGTATGCCAGCCACGGTCAAAAGTCTTTTTGAGGTCTATATTCCGTAGATAATATTCGATAAATGTCTTGGTGTCGTAATTGCCCCGTATTCCGGCATCTTTAAAAAAACGTCTTATTTCGTTGCTTCTCTCGGCTTTATACCACAAGAGCTTATCGAGGTAATAAAATTTTGTGTTCGTGCAAAGTCTTAGCTCGCTGATGTAATACTCTTTGTATTCCTCAAACCATGCGATAAATATATCTCTAAAGGTGTTTTCTATCCCCTCCAGCTTTTCGTATGCTATCGGTATTCCGTCTCTGGCTTCGGCAAAGAAGTGAGCCGCTTCTGCGTATCTGGATTTGAGCTGTGCGTACTCTTTTTTCTTCTCTTCGGTATTTAGGTTTAGCTCCAAGGCCTTCATGGAGCCTTCAAGATAGCGCATTTTCATCTCGTAGCTGTTGCGCATCGATTTTAGCTCTTCTATTTTAAAAACCAAGTCATTGTACGGTTTGAGGGTTTTGAGAAAATCTCGCTCAAATACGAGAGCCGGCATAGCAACTTTCGATGAAGCGGAAGAGTAGAAGGTGTAGAGCCCCATAACATCTTTATAGAGCTTATGGACTATTCCGGTGAGTATATTTGCGTCTATTGAGCGGAGGTTTCGCACCGCTGTTTCAAGAAATCTTTTGAGCTTGAAATAATCGATATTAGGGGCTTCAAGACCGTTGCCTTCTATAAAAGCCTGCTCGAACTCCACTACGTCGCGTATCTCTTTGAAAAAATCATCGAGAAAGGCTCTTGCATAAGCCTCCGCCTCCGCGTGGTTCATCTGAAAATCGCTCATTCGCCTCTTCTTTTCTCGTAAAACTCTTTTTTAAACTTTTTAAACTCTTTGTTTAGTATAGCATTCCTAGCTTGTTTTACGAGATTTAGGTAGTAGTGCAGATTGTGTATAGTAGCCAGCCTAAAAAACGTAAGCTCTTTAGCACGGAAAAGATGGCACATATATGCTCTCGTGTATCTGCGGCATACGGGACAGCCACATTCGGGGTCTATTGGATTTTGGTCTAGGATGTATTTCGCTGCTTTGATGTTTACCTTTCCAAAAGAGGTAAAAAGAGTACCGTTTCTAGCGTTTCTTGTCGGCATCACGCAGTCGAACATATCCACGCCACGCTCAATATTTTCCACAAGGTCTTCGGGCGTACCGACACCCATCAAATATCTAGGCTTGTCATGCGGCAAAAACGGGGTAGTCCACTCTACCGTCTCATACATCGCCTGATTCTCTTCGCCGACCGAGAGTCCGCCGATGGCAAAACCGTCAAATCCGGCTCCCTCGGCTTCCAGTGATACAAGCCCCTCGGCTGAGAGCTTACGAAATGCCTTGTCTGTGCCGCCTTGCACGATGGCGAATAGATTGTTGGTCTGCGCTTTGCCTTTTGCCTTTTGCTCCATCTGGTAGACTAGGCTTCTTCTCGCCCACTCCGTCGTCCGCTCAACCGATTTTTTTATTCGCTCCTGCTCTGCGGGCAAGGCTATAAGGTCGTCAAGCACCATCATGATATCGCTGTTTAGCTCGTATTGTATATCAAGCACTTTTTCTGGGGTGAAGTAGTGCGAGCTACCGTCTATGTGGCTTTTGAACTTTATACCGTCATCTGAGGCTTTTGAGATGTCGCTTAGGCTAAACGCCTGAAAGCCGCCGCTATCGGTGAGAAAATTGCCCTCATACGTCGTAAATCCGTGCAGTCCGCCCATCTTGTCTACAACAGGGCTTCCGGGGCGCAAATATGTGTGGTAAGTGTTGGCGAGTATTATCTTTGCCCCCAGCTCCTCAATATCGCCCATATCCAGAGCCTTTACGCTTGCCACCGTACCGACAGGCATAAACACGGGAGTTTGTATCTCCTCTCTTGTCGTCTTGATAGTGCAGGCTCTAGCCGCCCCGTCCGTCTCTTCTACCTTAAACTCAAACATTTACCCTGAATCTTCCGTTTTTTAGGGCGTATTATGCCAAAAAACAGATGGCAAGCCGCAAAAGGTTTGAATAGCCCTTTTTTGTTATAATCTTCGCCTTAAATTAAAGGGTTTGAAAAAGTATGCAAAAAATAGTAGTTATTGCCGGAGGCAATGTCGCAAAGAGGTTTTTGCAGAGGCTAAAAGATGCCTCTAGCGACTCTATATTTTTTGAGATAGCCCTTTGTGAAGAGATGAGTGAAGATGTTGAATACCCTAGAAACTCTTCGGTGAAGGTATTTGACCCGACAAGTGAGCATAAATTAAAAAGCCTGTCGCTGAGAGAGGCGAGGGTGATATTTATAGCTCTTGAAGATATGACCGATGCCAAGATAGTGGCTCGCCTTGCAAGGGACGAGAATATGGGGGCTTCAATAGTAGTCCTCGATAGCGAAGGGTTGCCGCCTGAATTTATCGATGCCTTGAAGTTAAAGACTATAAATGCGAAAGAGGTACTCTCAAATACCCTGATGAGCTTCATGCCGCACACGCCGCTAATTGCCCAAAACATCGGCAAGGGACAGGGTGAGATAATGGAAGTGATGGTTCCGTATGGAAGCAAATACGTCTTTCGCCACATCTCCAACATCGAGCAAAAAAACTGGAAAATTGCCGCAATATACAGAAATGAACAGCTGATACTCCCAAAGCAATCGACGATGATACGCCCTCAAGACGAGTTGATACTAATAGGGCAGCCAAATATCCTAAAAGACGTCTACAAGGCAATAAAAAGTGAAATAGGACATTTCCCCCAACCTTTCGGCGCAAACCTCTATTTGTGTCTCGATGTATCCGTAATGAGCGAAGCGAAGGTCAAGAGGCTGGTTGCCGACTCGCTGGTATTGCATGAAAAACTAAATAGCAAAAAACTATTTATCAAAGCTTTTAATATCAACTCCCCTTCAGTCCTTACGTATTTGAGAGGTATATCCGGCAAAGGTGTTATCGTAGAGTTCGAGTACCGCATTAGCGAGGCGACCGAGGTCATCAAAAACGATGTCAAAAAATACAATATAGGTTTTGTTCTGTGCGATAAAGACACTTTCAAGGGCGATGTTAAAAAGACCCTTTTTGAGCTTAAAAAACCGGTGTTAAAGTTTGGCAAAAAAAGACTTTTTGACGAATCGTATTCGGCCTTGGTAGCTACAAGCGACCCCGATTTGGAAAAAATATCGTATGTATTTTTTGATATGTCTTTGCAGCTAAAACTTGCGCTTAAGCTTTATCAATACGATCCGGAAGAGGGCGATAAAAACGAGGTTGCAGAGCACTACATATCGCTCTCCGACGTATACGGGGTGAAATTGCAGGTAGAAAAAGAGTCCAAAAACTTCTTTAGGGAGTATAGGGGTTTTGGTAATTTCATACAGTTTTTGCCCTTCACCGAAGAGCAGCTATCCTTTAGACTAAAATATTTTATTAGCCCTGCCAGTAGCGGGCTCTTTGCCCTTCTAAAAGACAGTCACCAGCTGTTTATACCTATAAGCGATATGTAACAAAGGATAAAGATGAAAATCAATGTTGACCTTAAAAAATCTATAGACGATAGTTATGACGTAGAGATAGCGCCGCTAAAGCAGATGCGGTTCAAAAAAGCCTGTATCGTTACCAATCCGACGGTGGCCGGACTCCATATGGATTATCTAAGAAGTCTCGTGTCGGCGGATGAGCTATGTATCGCTACGGTACCGGACGGTGAAGAGTATAAAAATATGGGGACGATAGAGCAGATACTCTCCGTTTGCTTTGAAAATAGACTAGATAGAAGCTCGTATCTGATAGCCTTTGGCGGTGGTGTCATCGGCGATATGACAGGTTTTGCGGCGTCTATTTATGAGAGGGGATGCAACTTCATACAGATACCGACCACCCTTCTAAGCTCCGTGGATGCAAGTGTCGGCGGTAAGACAGGGGTCAACAACAAATACGGCAAAAACCTAGTCGGAGCTTTTTACCAGCCAAAAGGGGTCTATATTGACCCGCGTTTTTTTGAAACTCTCCCGGCTAGAGAGTTTGCGGCTGGTGTTGCCGAGATAGTTAAGATGGCTGTTATGTTTGACAAAGAGTTTTTCGGGTTTTTGCAAAACGCAGACCTTGCGGGCGACAAAGAGGCCTTGCTAAAAGCTGTAGCAAAAAGCGTAGAGCTAAAGGCTTCGGTTGTGGCACAGGATGAAAAAGAACACGGAATAAGAGCGGTACTAAACTACGGACATACGTTTGCCCATGTCATAGAGAGTGAGACCAACTACACGGGATTCTTGCACGGCGAGGCTGTGGCTATAGGGATGGTAATGGCTAACACCCTTGCGATGAAACTTGGAAAAATAAGTGCGGATGAAGCCGAGAGTGTTAAAAAACTTCTACTTGCCTACAATCTTCCGATAAGTTACATTATCAAAGACGCAGAGGCTTTTTATGATAAGTTTTTTCTTGACAAAAAAACAAAAGAGGGTACGATAAAGTTTATTATTCCAAACGGTATCGGCGCTTACGAAATCATCAAAGACACCCCTAAAAATATAGTAATGGAAGCTTTAAATGAGTTTTTGGCTTAGGATTTTATCTCTACTTATCGTTGTATCTCTTGCGGTTGAAGCAAAGCCCAAAAAAGAGCTTTCGGCCGCAGAAAGCGCCGCATTAGAGCAAAATATCAGTAATACAAAAAGCAAGATATCATCGATTGACGAGGCGCTACAAAAAAGCATTTGGTACAAGAGATATCTGGATTTCAAAGATTTCGGCGAATATAAAAAGTCCATATTCGGAGAACTAATAAAAGTCGAAGATATCGGTAGAGTGCCGAAAGTAGAGAGTCCATTCGGTGTTTTTAGCGCATTGTCGTTCATCAAAGAGACATCCGTAAAAAAAGATATTTACGAAACCAGAATTTCAGAGCTTGAAAAACTAAGCGAATTTCTTATAGAAAAGAATCGTCTAAATTCTCAGCTTGCTGTTTTTTTGCGGCAAAAAGGCGATCAGGATTCTCTGGTTGAGCTAGACAAGCTAGAGCAAAGAATAGATGCCGATACGGCGGCTTTGAGACATCTCAAGAGTGAAAAAACAGAGTTTACAAAAAACGTAGAAGCATTCAAGACAAAAGCAAACGAAGAGGCTCAAAAGCTTCAGATGGATATTAAATATCAGGTGATGAAGCTATTTAATATTCTGCTTGTTGTTATCGCAATAATAGGCGTATCTATTTTTGCCAAGATTATGATAAAAAAATACTCCGTCAGCAGCCATGAACGTGCGTATTTGCTTGCCAAAACGGTAAATATAGTAACAATCATCCTAATTGCTCTTATACTTTTATTTTCATACATTAACGACGTCGGCTATCTGGTTACGATACTAGGATTTGCCTCCGCGGGTATCGCCATTGCGATGAAAGATTGGTTTATGAGCCTTCTTGGGTGGATGGCTATAGTTTTTGGCGGGGCGGTAAAGGTCGGCGACAGGGTCAAAATCTCTTCAAAAGAGGGGGTTGAGATACTGGGCGACATCATAGATATCTCCCTTCTTACTATTACTCTGTACGAAGAGGTTTCGCTTGTTAGCTATGCGAAAAACAAAAGGGCGGGGCGTATAGTATTTGTCCCTAATAACTATATTTTTACCCATATATTTCTCAACTACTCACACTCCGGTCTTACTACCGTATGGGACAACGTTGACATCAGGGTGACGTTTGACTCGGATATAGACGAGGCCATTCGTATAGCCTCCGAGGTTGCCTCAAAACACAGCAAGGTATTTTCCAAGTTGACGGAGCGTTCAATCAGAAGAATGAGGGCAAAATATAGCTTCGGCGACGTAAATACCGAACCTAGGGTGTTCAGCTTTATTGAGGAAAACGGTGTAGCAATATCCGTCTGGTATCCTACCCACTCATTTTCGATACTAAAAACCAAGAGTGCCGTCTCAAAAGAGCTTTTGGCGGCCATAAATGCAAGTAGCGGTGTCCGCATAGCATTCCCGACAACTTCTGTCGTTATTAATGAGGATTTGAGAAAAAATGATTAGAGAGTTTTTGGCACGTCACAAAAAACCGCTCGGCGTTATCGCTATCTCGTCTTTTATTTTTATTATACTCGGGCTATATGCCGCTTTTAGAGACAACTCCGTTCTTATAAACTACGACAAGCTAAATGCGATGTTGGCGGATAAGAAACTTGATAGGGCCGTGGCTAGCGGTAAATATATCTATCTTTATTCCGGCGACGCTATATATTCGGTTCCAAAGACAGACAAAGCGGAGGAGATTGTCCTAGCTAGTATGCCGATAGAGCATAGTTTTGACTTTGTTCCGTTCCTACTTTTTTCCGTAGTATCTCTCTCTGCTTTTATGCTTATTTGGAAGGTGGCGAGCGGTTATCTCAACAAGCGAGCGGCGTACGGTGTCATCAAAGCTTCCGCTGCAAGGCAAAATAGCGAGATGCCAAAAGAGCTTGCATATGAGATAAAAAGTCCGCTCAAGTTTACCGACATAGCAGGGGTAGACGAGGCCAAGGGCGAGCTGGTCGAGATAGTGGAGTTTCTCAAAAATCCAAAGCTTTTTAAATCCAAAAATATTCATATGCCAAAAGGTGTTTTGCTTGTAGGCTCACCGGGGGTCGGCAAGACACTGCTTGCTAGAGCCGTTGCGGGTGAGGCGGGAGTGCCGTTTTTTTACAAAAGCGCGGCAACTTTTGTGGAGTTATACGTGGGGGTCGGGGCAAAAAGGGTGAGTGAGTTGTTTGCCGCCGCCAAGAAAAAAGCCCCGTCGATTATTTTTATAGACGAAATAGATGCGATAGGTAAGAGTAGAGGGGCTGCCGGAAGCGGTGAGAGGGAAGCTACTCTAAATCAGCTACTTGTAGAGATGGACGGCTTTGAAGGCTCTAACGGGGTTATCGTAATAGCGGCGACCAACAAAATAGATGTGCTGGACGAGGCTTTGCTGCGTGCGGGAAGGTTTGACAGGCGGGTATTCGTAGAGCTTCCGGACGTCAAAGGACGCGAGGAGATACTAAAGATATACCTCAAACACAAAAAACATACCCTTGACATCCCGTCTCTAGCTAGAAGGACGGCAGGCTTTTCCGGAGCCGCGATAGCAAACCTAGTCAATGAAGCGGCTATCAGTGCACTAAAAAGAGGCTCCGAGGGGATAGATGAACTCGATTTTGCAAATGTTCGCAACAAGGTAATGTACGGCACGAAAAGAGTTGCCATACTTACCGAAAAAGAGCTTGATATACTCTCCTCTTATCAGGCTGCCAAGCTGCTTTTTGCGGTAAAAAACGGGATAAAAATATCGTATATATCGCAGGTCGAACTCAGAGCCGATGAAGATGACTTGGAATACCGAGGCGCAAAAGATATAAGAGCATTGCTCGAATACTACCTAGTCGGCAGGGCGGCAACAAGCGAGATTTTCTCGGATGTTTATTATCAGAGCAAAAATGACTATGAAAAAGCGGCAAATATAGCAAAAAATATCCTGTTTAAATACGGAATGGAAAAAGATGAACATTCAACCGACGTTGTCTCGTATCTGGAAAAAACGGAAAAGGCGCTGCTGATTTTTGTGAGAGACAATAGGGAAAAAATAGCAAAACTATCGGAAGTGCTTAGAGAGGATAGACATTTTGAATTTAGTGAATTAGAGGAGAGAGGTGTTTTATAGCGGATTTTGCCTTCATGGCGAAGAGGGGTTATTTGATTCATATCTGCCTGCGTTCGGTGATTTTGTGGCAGGGTTTAGCTATGGCTCCATAGGGGCGGTGAGATATGCCCTTGAAAACAAAAACGTAAAGACCCTTTTGCTTTTATCGCCTGCATACTACTCGCACAAAGATAATGATTTTAGGGAGGCTCAGCTCGCCGCTTTTGAAGCAGACCCCGCACTTTATAAGCTAAAACTACTCAAAAAAAGCGGACTAAAAGAAGAAGAGGGCGAGAGATACGGCAAAGACGGAACGATAGATGAGCTAAGAGAGCTTTTATATTTTGATTGGAGCAATGCCGGCCTTGACGTTTTGCGGGCAAGAGGGGTTGCCATAGAGGTGTTTATAGGGGGTGCAGATAGGGTAGTCGAGCCTATGCCTTCAAAAGACTTTTTTGCTAAATATGCAAAAGCGTATCTGCTTGACGGCAAAAATCATATATTGAGGTAAAAATGGAGTTAAAAATAGGGATTATAACCGTTTCGGATAGGGCAAGTGCTGGAATATACGAAGATATCTCCGGCAAAGCTATATCGGAAACGCTAAATGAATATATCAAGGGCGAATGGAAAGAGGAGTATAGGCTTATCCCGGATGAGCAGCCAATCATCGAACAGACAATGAGAGAACTTGAGAGCATCGGATGTTCACTTATCGTAACCACGGGCGGCACGGGGCCTGCACTTAGAGATGTCACGCCGGAGGCTACCGATGCGGTATGCCAAAAGATGATGCCGGGTTTTGGCGAGCTAATGCGTCAGGTGTCGCTAAAGTATGTTCCTACTGCCATACTATCTCGCCAGACCGCCGGAATCTGCGGCAAGGCATTGATAGTAAATCTTCCAGGTAAACCAAAGTCAATTAGAGAGTGCCTAGACGCCGTATTTCCGGCTATTCCGTACTGCATCGACCTTATCGGCGGGGCTTATATTGAGACAAACGAGGATGTTATAAAGGCGTTTAGGCCGAAAAGTTAAGCCTTATTGGCTTAACTTGCTCATTACAAAAAACTCAAGTTCTCCTCTAGGAACCTTCTTTTTTATAGCTTCATTGTATATATCGGCCACTTTTGAGCCGTATGTTTCATAGTCAAAGAGAGGGAAGTGGAGACTCCACGCCTCGCGTATTCTTTTGAGCGATATTCGCTCAATCAAATACTCTTTAAATATCGAATATGAGACAAAAAATAGCCCCGTAAAGACCACGGCCGATATGATGGATAGATGGCAGTCCATCTTGACAAAAGCTTCATGGAGTATTCCGACGGCCGGAAAAATAAAAAATATATGAACCAAAAATAAAAAAGCTGCAAACATATTTTTTGTATGTATTTTATATCCTAGCGCCGCCCCATTTGGTGTCATATTGTCTTTTATCTGTCTATTTGCATCCAGAAGGTCGTGAAATAGCACCGGATTTCTGGATACTATAAATACGAATGGAACTAGTTTGTCGTCTACTATCTTGTTAATATCAGCCATCTTTTCTCTGCTCTCGTTTTATATCCGCCAAGTTATCGTTTATTTTGAATAGTACGACTATTATTTCACACCAAACCCTTACGATGATTGGGCCAAAAAATATTTTTAAAATTCCGGCGAATATGAGTGCGCTACCGCCGAAATCTATGGCATTTACGCCGGCTTTTATGTCAAGTGCACCCATCAAAAAGCTAAGCACAACGCCAAGGATAAATACTACTTTTATGACGGCGGGAGTAATTAGTTTCCTAAACTCAAAAAATTCCTTCATAGCGTCTCCTTTATAGTTTGAATCTAGTAGGATCAAAAAAGGTATCGTCATGTATGTGTTCAAATGCAGATTTTAGCATAGTAAACAACTGCGGCTTCTCTTTTTCCAAATTTTTCAGAAAATTCTTCGTTTCTTCTCTTTTGTATGGCATTTTAACTTTAAAATTCATTGCAGGGCATGCCTCGTCGCCGATAACTGCGAGATTGTTGCTTTTTGCAAAGTAGGTTAGCTGCGCCTCTCTTGTTAGTATCAAGGGTCTTATTACTATTATGCCGTTTTGGGCTTTGTATTTTGGGGCAAGCGTTCTCATTGCTCCATTTTGAAAAAGGTTCATAAAAAAGCTTTCCGCCGCATCATCCAGGTGATGCCCAAGGGCCAGCTTGTTGTAACCGTTCTCGGTAGCGTATGTGTATAGCGCACCGCGTCTCATACGTGAAAAGAAGCTACAAAAAGATGAGTTTTCCCTGATATGATTTTCTGCTATTTCAAAGATTTTTGAGTCGATTATCTCATGTTCTATGCCGTATTCATTGCAGTGTTTTGTCAAAAACTCAAGATTCTCGCCCATTCCATAAGATAACGTTACGGCTTTAAACTCAAAATTAAAAGGGGCAATACGTTTTAGTCTTGCTATCATGTGAAGCATTGTATGCGAGTCTTTGCCTCCGGAGAGTGCGACAAGCACCTTATCTCCCTCCTCTATGAGGCCGTATTTGGCGTTTGTTTGACCAAATATTTTTTGTAGTTTTTTACTAAATAATATCTCAGAGCTCATTTATCATGTTTTCTAGAAAATTTGCGCTTACTTTGGCGCTGCTAACAAGGAACTCCTCAAAGCTAAAGCCGGCATCCATGTCCGCAGTATCGGAGATTGCGCGAAGGACAAAAAACGGTACATTTAGGCATTTGCATACATATCCTACGCTTGCCCCTTCCATCTCAAGGGCATCGGCATTGTATGTTTTTTTGATGAACTCTTTTTTCTCTTCCGATGCTATGAACTGATCGCCGGTAGCTATGACGCCGCCTATTAGCTTGACACCCATCTTGTTTGCAACTTGTTTTGCAAGGTTGTTGAGTTTCTCATCCGAGCTTACAAAGTCGCCACTCTCAGGGATGAAGCCCCAAGGGTGACCGAATGCCGTGATGTCAACATCGTGCTGCACTAGTTTCTCGCCGAATATCAAATTGCCTATTTTTAGTGTTTCGTTGATTCCGCCGGCTACGCCGCTAAAAAGTAGTTTTTCGCAGCCGAATTTTTCGATTAGCAGAGTTGCCGTAAGTGCCGCATTGACTTTACCTATTTTGCTATACGCCATGGCTATCTCTTTGCCGCACAGTTTACCAGTGTAGAAGGTGTTGTCTGCGTATTCGTGTTTTTGTAGATTTTCTATTTTTGGCAGTAGCGGCTCTATCTCTTCTCTCATCGCCCCAAGGATTGCTATTTTCATTTTTTTAGCCTCTTATTTTTTCTATGATTTCCGCTATTGCGGCAGGTGAGTTGACGCTGTATGTAGGCGCGTTAACCCCTCTTTTATTGAGTCCTGCTAGCACTGCACCGTTGCCAAATTCTATGAACGCTTCTACTTCGCCTTCAAATTTTTTGATTGATTGTTTGTATAGCACCGGACTTACAAGTTGTTTTTGCAAAAGCTCAAGCGCTTCAGTTTTTGAAGAGTATTTTTCACTTGTTGCGTTAGAAACTATAGAAAATGCAAAGTTATCGTTTAGCTTTTCGCCAAGGAGGGCTTTTAGCTTATTGGATGCGTTTTCGAGTATTTCGCAGTGGCTGCATACCGACATATTAAGAAGCAAAGCTCTTTTTGCTCCCGCTTCTTTGAGTGGGGCTTCCAGAGTTGCCAAATCTGCTTTTAGTCCTGCAAGTACCAGCTGGCCGTCGGTATTGTAGTTTACCGCCCATGCTTTTTTGCCGTCATTTCTTGCTGCTTCGCATATCGCTTCACACTTGTCGTCGTCAAGTCCCAGTACCGCCATCATTCCCGTATCTTTGCCTTCGCAGTCCTCGGCCATAAACTTGCCTCTTTGGTGTACTGTATATACCGCGTCGCCGAGACTTAGTGCGCCCGCCGCACTAACTGCAGCAAATTCACCAAGAGAGTGTCCTATTGCAAATACGGGAGTTATGTCGCATTCTTTTTTGAATGCTGCAAGTGCAATGAGGCTTGTCAGAAGTATCGCCGGTTGGGCGTACATTGTTTGTTCTAGTTTATCACTCTCTTCAAACATTATTTTTTGAATATCAAATCCAAGGGCGTCGTTTGCCTCTTCAAACATAGCCTTGGCATCGGCAAAACTCTCCAAAAAATCTTTGCCCATACCGAGTGTTTGAGACCCTTGTCCCGGAAATAAAAACGCTACTTTTTTCATATATTCTCCATAAAAAATCTGCCGCTTTATGCGGCTAGCTTTAGTGCCTTAGCGGCTAGCGTAGCTCAAGCTGGCTTTGCCTGCTTGAGCGTATCATCAATGTGTTAGTGTCCGCAGCCGCATCCGCCTGTGCCGCATCCGCCTTTTGAGCCATGGTCTGCACACTGTACTCTGCCTGTCATCGCCTCTTCTGCGCTAGCTTCTCTCGCCGATTCGATAGTTACGGCAAACTCAAGAGTCTTGCCCGCTAGTGGATGGTTGTGGTCTATCGTTACTTCTGTTTCGTTAAATGCTTTTACGATCACTTGTACGGTTGAGCCGTCTTCAGCTTGTCCATAAAGCGGAAGACCTACTGCTAGTTCGATACCTGCGAATTGCTCTGCCGGATATGCTCTTACCGCCTCCTCGTTATACACACCATACGCTTCTTCCGGCGCTACTTTTACTGTTGCGCTATCTCCAACGTTCATTTTTACTATTTCAGATTCAAGACCTGGAATAATATGGCTCTTGCCTGTTATAAACTCTAGTGGATATCCCTCTGCTGAAGCATCAATAACTTCTTTAGTATCGGCGTCTTTAAGTTCGTAAGCAAAAGCTACGACCATATTATTTTCAAATGCCATTTGTTCTCTCTTATTTTGATTTTTGAAACTTGCGTTAAGGGTGTGATTTTACTAAAAATAATATAAGACAGCCGAAGTCTTATTTGATTTCGGCTAGTTTTTTCTTTGCAGCTTTAACGAGATTGTCTTTTGGGTAGTTGGTTATTAGGGAGTTAAATATTTTTTTGGCTGATTCTTTGTCTCCTAGCTTCTCTAGGCTAATACCCGTGTGGTAAAGAATTGTCGGTATATACGTCGCTTTTTCATCAAGTTCTATACTTGCTTGATAATGCTCAAGTGCGGCTTTATAATCGCCGTTTCTATAGTCTATTTCACCCAGATAATAAGCAAGTGTGGCTTTTTTGTATTCACCGTCAGCTTTTTTTACCGCTTCAAAACCCTCTTTTGCCTCTTTTAGCTTGTTGGCGGCAAAGTTTTGTTGTGCTTTTTTGAATAAATCTTCACTAGTCGGTTGCTTTTCGGTTTTATCTTTTTTTGGCTGCTCTTGTGTCTTTGTTTCGTCTGCACCTGCTTTTGTTTGAGGCGCAGTCTTGTTAATATCGGCTATCGGCGTTTTCGACTTTTTACCGCCGAGTTCCTTGTAGCTTTTGCCCACTATTGCCTTTAGTTGCTCTTTGCTTACGTAGTTATCTCTAGTATCATCGAGTAGTGCGGCTATCGCAGAGAGCGTTGCCATGATTTTGTCGTAGTTTTCGTTTTGTAATTTTAGATTTTCGTCAAATCTTTTTTCTAATGTTTTTAGGGAGTTGTTATCGTCGCTGTCTATTTTTCTATCGAAGTTTTTTATTTTTTCGGAGTGTCCTATAACGAGTGATTTTATCCCGTCTATTTCATTTCTAAGTTCTTGTTGGCTTTGGGCGGTATCGAATAGTTTTGTGGATATTTTTTGAAGATTTTTATTTTGTTCTACTATTTTTTTTTCGCTTGTAGTTAGACCGTAAGGATTTGGCGAGTCGAGGTCGCCCGCCTTAAAGGCAGACGGCTCGGCACCAAATAGAATAACAGCCGCTAACGATGCAATACAAAGGGCTTTTTTCATATGTTATTATTTCTCTAGTTTTGTATCGACTCTTCTGTTTTTAGCCCAGCACTCTTCTGTGCTCTCTTTGCAAACAGGGTTGCCTTCGCCAAATGTTACCGTAGAGATTGAAGCTTCGCTAACGCCTTTTGAAGCATAAGCAGCTTTAACAGTGTTTGCTCTTTTTAGACCTAGAGCGTAGTTGTACTCATCAGTACCTCTTTCGTCGGCATTACCTTCAAGTTTTACTTTTGCGGCAACTCCGCCTGATACTTTTGCATTAGCATCAACTACTGCTTGCATATCCGCTCTGATGTTGTATTTGTCAAAATCAAATAGGACGCTTTGAATTTGAGCTTGCGCATTAGCTAGCTTTTCAGCTGCCATTTTTGCAGCGTCTGCGGCAGCGTCAGTTTTTGTTGCGCCTGTTTCAGCAGCAGTTGAAGTTGCGGCATTAGACGCAGCTTTTTGAGCAGAAGTATCAACTTCTGGAGACTTTGAACTACAACCTGTAAAAATAATAGCTGCAGCAACTGCAGAACCTAGAATAAACTTGTTTATCATAATAAACCTCCCGTGGTTTGTTTGGATATGCCACTATTATACATCAACAAATAATAATTTTACCAGTCCATCGACTTTATTTTCCCAAAATTCATCGGGAACAAAAAAGTTGAAGAGGAATTGAGCCTAAAAATGCCAAGAAATGTTCTTCCATTGTCATTCTTGAAATACATGACTGCGTCGCCTGCATTTGAAAGCCTTGGTGAGCTATTCCAACCGCTTGCCGTTATTTGTCTTTTTTGTCCGGTTGCCGTGCTGACCAGATATATATTGTTTGAACCGTTGTCTTTTCCGGTGTGTACCAAAAGTGCATTTTTGGCGCTAAAAGAAGAGTTGTATTTTGGTGAAAAAATGAGTTGCTCTACTATCGGTGAGCCGATTTGTTTTGTAAATATGGTCGGATACCCAAGTCTATCGGATACAAATGCGATTTTTGTCCCACCCTCTATGAAGTTGCCGTTGACGTCTATCCCTGCAAAATTAGTTAAATTTGTTTTGGCATTTGTCTGAGGCTCGTACATATATATATCGGGCAAGCCACCGCTTGGCATAGTAAGAAGCAGTTTTTTGCCGTCCGCGCTTACATCCGAGCATATCAGCATTCCGTCCGAGCTTATAAGTCTTGTTTTTTTGCCGGTGTGAACATTGTATTTATAAAGCGTCGGTTGTTTGTCGTAGGATGTGTAATAAAATTCTGTCTGTGAGGTCGTGGCCCATTTTGGAAATATGTTATATCCGCCGCTAATTAGTGTTTTTTGATATGTTAGCGTATAGTCGGCTATTACGATATCGCTTTTTTTGTTGCCTGTATCTTTTGCCAAAATTACGAAGTTTCTCATCCAATCTATCGACGGAGCCCTGAGATAGTCGTTAAGCCCGACCGCTATATTGTGGGCCAAAAACGGATATTGTGCAAACTCAAATACGCTAAATCTTTGTATCGTAGGCGTATTTTTTAGCGGGTCGATTATTTTTACTTCTACCGTGTAACCGTTCGCGCCTTTTGAGATTTTATACTTTAGTAGTATCTCTATCCCCTTGGCTGATATATCAGAGCCTTTGACGTAAGTATCAAAACCGTTTTTAAATGGATTTGGGACAGCCTCAAGATGATCTGATACTTTAATGTCATTTAGAACCATTGAATCTATTTGATTTTGCTCAAACTGTGATATACCGGCGTCACGGTAGCTTTCGACTGCTATTTTTGCTAGCGGTGTGGCACTTGTTTCAATATCTATGCTCGCCGTTTGTGCAAATAGTAAAGCGATATTGACGCAGATACCAAAAACTATTTTTAACATTGCTATTTTGCCTTAAAATTAAACTCTACCGAAATCGGTTTTTTGTCTGTTGGTTGCGGAAAACCTTTCGCTTGGAGCGATTTGAGATATCCGGTTAGTCTTTCGTTAAAAGCCGGATTGCCGCCGCTTTTAATCCTAAATGTGAAAGCCCCGTTTGGCTCTATGGACATTGCCACTGTGACGATGATTCCGGCTTCAGCTTGCGACGTCCCCCATCCTTGTTTTATTATTTTTGTAATTTTACTCAAGTATTCGCTTGTTTCCCCGCTGGTATTAGAGGAGCTAAATGATACCTCGCTATTTTTCTTGATGCTAAGGCCTGCCAGAAGGTCTTTTGCGCTTTTTGGCTGCTCCGTCGGCTGCGTTTGTTTTTGCTGCACCGGTTGTGCCTTTTTTGGCTCCTCTTTTTTTATTGCATCTTTAATAATTTTTTTGGAAGCTATTGCCTCTTCGATTATCTTTTCCGGTTTTTTCGGCTCTATTTTCTGCGGCTCCGGCTCTGTTTGCTGTTCAATTAGTGGAGTTGGCTGCGTTGCGAGTTCTTCCATGCTTACTTCTATGGTGCTTTGTTCGCTTTTAATGGAGATTTTTTTGATGCTTGGCGTTGTGAGTGCAAATACCAATATCGCCACGAGGGTGCCATAAAGACCGAAAGAGCTTATGCCGCCGAGCCAAAAAAAACTACTCTTATCCATCCGTTACCAGGGATATTTTTTGAAATCCTGCGGTCTTGATAAGCATCATCACACGCATTACATCGTCGTATTTTAGATTTTTATCGGCTCTGAGCGTAATTGGAGTGTCTTTTGGGAATGATGCGGAGTAATTCAAAAAAGAGTCACCGAATCTATCTAGCTCAAACTTTTTATCATTAACATAGACCATTTTTTGCAAATCTATTCTTACGGCTATTTTCTCTTTTTCCCCTATTTGCTCTTTTTTTGAGCCTTTCGGCAACTCTATTTTTTCTTGGTATATTATGGCGGGAGTGGCCAGCATAAGTATGGCAAGCAGGACCAACATTACGTCCACAAGCGGCGTAATGTTTAACTCGGGTTTGTCCTCGTAATCTAGCATGTTATTATGATTTTAGAAGCTCAATTTGCATTTGCAAGTAGCTGAGCACCTCATAGCTTTTTCTTTTTAGCATAAGATGAAAAGCATAAGCGGGAACTGCCACGAATATACCGCAAGCGGTAGCCACTAAAGCTTCGCTAATTGCAGGAGCAAGTACGTTAAGACTCGCACCGCCGGCTACGCCTATCTTCGCAAACGAGTCAAGGATGGAAACTACCGTCCCGAAAAGCCCGACAAACGGTGATGTCGATGCAACTATGGAGAGTATAGTTAGCCCACCCGTAGAGTCTTTTTCGGCTGCTTTTAGACAGGCATTTAATGCATGTGGATTAACGCTATCTTCATGTCTTGCACATTTTGAAAGTACCGATAATTCACTGACGCCTCTGTGTCCCAGAGCCAGTCTTTCGACGGATTCCTTTTCTCTTGAAGCCCAGGAGTTTAGATAGAAATATCTATATATAAAAACCCAAGTTACTGAAATAAGATAAATTGATAGAAATAAAAAGACCAAAACGGTAACGATTGTACCGTTTTGGAAGTAGTTGAGGATAGCGCCCATTATTTTTGTATATTTTTGAGCTTTTGAGCCGTAACGGATAGTATGGTATCGGAGTCGGTAGCATCTTTTAGTAGCTTTTCCGCTTTTTCGATAGCTTTTTGTATCTCTCCGCTTGTTTTGCCGGCAACCGCTATTGCATTATCCACAAGTACAATAGCTTTGTGTTCGTCGATTTCTGCGTAACCCCAGTTGATGGCTACGCTTTCTTTATCGCCGTTTTCTTTTGTGACCTCTATTAGACCAGGTCCCAAAAGAGAGAGTAGGGTGGAGTGACCCGGAAGCACGCCAAACTCACCTTTATCTCCAGGGAAGACCGCAGAGGCAGCATTTTGGTCAAATACTTTGCCTTGCGGAGTTATGATTTGTAATTTAAAGCTGTTCATAAGCTAGCCTTTATTTTTTTGCCTTTAGCTTTTCAGCTTTTTCAAGTACTTCGTCGATACCGCCAACCATGTAGAACGCCATTTCAGGTACAGAGTCGTGTTTACCTTCTAGTATCTCTTTAAAGCCTTTGATTGTGTCTTCAAGTGAGACATATTTACCAGGGCTTCCCGTAAATACCTCTGCAACGAAGAACGGTTGAGATAGGAATCTTTCGATTTTTCTAGCTCTTTCAACTGTAAGCTTGTCATCTTCAGAAAGCTCGTCCATACCAAGAATCGCGATGATGTCTTGTAGGTCTTTATATTTTTGAAGGATAGCTTGTACGCCCCTTGCTATTTTGTAATGCTCTTCGCCAAGAATTTTTGGATCTAGCATTCTAGATGTTGAATCTAGTGGGTCAACCGCAGGGTAGATACCTTTTTCAGCGATTTTTCTGCTAAGAACCGTAGTTGCGTCAAGGTGAGCAAAAACTGTTGCAGGAGCAGGGTCGGTAAGGTCGTCCGCAGGAACGTATACAGCTTGAACAGATGTAATAGAACCTTTTTTAGTTGACGTAATTCTCTCTTGAAGTGCACCCATTTCTCTTGCAAGTGTCGGTTGGTAACCAACGGCAGACGGGATTCTTCCTAGAAGAGCCGACATTTCAGAACCTGATTGCGCAAATCTGAATATGTTGTCGATGAACATAAGAACGTCAAGACCCATAGTGTCCCTGAAGTACTCAGCCATAGTAACACCAGTAAGCGCGATTCTGTTTCTTGCACCCGGTGGTTCGTTCATTTGACCGTAGCACAGAGCAACTTTGTCAAGAACGTTTGACTCTTTCATTTCATGATAAAGGTCGTTACCTTCCCTTGTTCTCTCACCAACACCCGCAAATACTGAGTAACCGCTGTGTTTGTAGGCAACGTTGTGGATAAGTTCCATGATGATAACCGTTTTACCAACGCCCGCACCACCGAATAGACCAACTTTACCGCCTTTTGCATATGGAGCCAAAAGGTCAACAACTTTGATACCTGTCTCAAACATTTCTGATTGAGTGTTTTGCTCTTCAAATTTTGGCGGATCTCTATGGATTGACCAATATTCTTTAGCTTCACAAGGAGCGCCGTCATCGATTACGTTACCTGTAACGTCAAAGATTCTTCCTAGAACTTCAGTACCTACCGGAACTTTGATAGGAGCACCAAGGGCTTTTACTTTTGTTCCTCTTGATAGACCTTCAGTCATGTCCATAGCGATTGCTCTTACTCTGTTGTCGCCTACGTGTTGCGCAACTTCGCAGATTAGTTTTACATTTTTGCCCTCAGCGCTGAAGTTAATTTCAAGCGCATCGTTAATGTTTGGCAACTGACCGTTATCGAAGTCTACGTCGACAACCGGACCGATTACCTGGCTTACTATACCTTCCATCCCTCATATCTCCTTTATTATTTAAGCGATTCCATACCGCTGATAATTTCTGTTAGCTCTGTCGTAATTGATTCTTGTCTTGCTTTGTTATATTGAACAGTCAAGTTGTTAGCCATCTCTTTAGCGTTTCTGTTCGCTGCGTCCATCGCCTGAACTCTGGATGCGTGCTCGGCCGCTAGAGAGTCGATAAGTGAGTAGTACAGATTGAATTCGATGTATTTTTGCATCAATGAATCCAAAATAACTTTACTATCATCCGGCTCTGTTGATATTATAGATTCGCACGAATTATTTCCGGCATTCTCTAAATCAACAGGGAGAAGATCTATCTCTCTTATCTCTTGAGCTATCATACTTTTAAAGCCGTTATAAATAATAACAACTCTGTCCGTTTTGCCTTCTGCGAAGTCGACAAAAGCTTTTTCGATTATCTTTTGGGCTTTTTCGTAAGAAGGAGCCCTGGATACGCCTATGTTTGATTCGGTCAGCTCAATCTGATTAAATCTGAGGTTATCGATACCTTTACGGCCTATACCTCTGATTCTTACAGTTTTGCCTTCGTTTTTTAGCTTCGAATATAGATTTTTTACGGCTTTAATCGTTTGCGCGTTGAATCCGCCGCAAAGACCTTTGTCGGAAGTGATAAAAATCAAATCGACAACCTTTTCATCCTCATTTTTTTTGAATAGTCTTGCATCGTATCCAAAACCGCTAATATCGTATTTATTGACATTGCAGGCTATGTTTGACAAAACTTCATTCAATTTCGAAGCATATTCTCTAGAAGCTTTGGCTAGCTCCTCGGCTCTTTTTAGTTTAGCCGTGGAGACAAGCTTCATCGCTCTGGTTATCTTGCCCGTGTTTTGAACGCTTTTGATTTTGCGCTGAATGTTTTTTAGGTTAGCCATTTTTTTGTCTCTTTACTTATTTCTTAGCTGTTGACGAAAAAATTACCTTAAACTCATCAAGCGCTTTTCTAAGAACTTCTTCGTTCTCTTTGTCGATTTGTTTTTTAGCTCTAATATCTTCAAATATTTGAGGATATTTAGAATCGATAAACTCATAAAGTTCAGCTTCGTAAGTTGTTACCTCTTTCGGATTCATACCGTCAAGGTATCCAGCGTTACCTGCGAATATTAGACAAACTTGTTTTTCGATGGCGATAGGTGCGTAAGGTCCTTGTTTTAGAACCTCAACCATTCTAAGACCTCTTTCAAGCTGGTTTCTACTTACTTCGTCAAGATCAGAAGCAAATTGAGCAAACGCTTGAAGCTCTCTAAATTGCGCAAGGTCAAGTCTTAGCGTACCCGCAACTTGTTTTGTCGCTTTTATTTGAGCGGCACCACCAACCCTAGAAACTGAGATACCTACGTTAATCGCCGGTCTAACACCTGCGTTGAATAGGTCTGTTTCAAGGAATATCTGACCGTCAGTAATCGAAATTACGTTTGTCGGGATGTATGCAGATACGTCACCCGCTTGAGTTTCGATAATTGGTAGGGCAGTAAGGCTTCCCGCGCCAAGTTCATCGTTAACTTTTGCAGCTCTTTCAAGAAGTCTTGAGTGAACGTAGAATACGTCACCAGGGTAGGCTTCCCTGCCAGGAGGTCTTCTAAGAAGTAGAGACATCTCTCTGTATGCTACAGCATGTTTTGAAAGGTCATCATATACGATAAGACCGTGTTTTGCGTTGTCTCTGAAGTATTCACCGATTGTTACACCGCAGTATGGAGCAAGGAATTGAAGCGCAGCACTTTCAGATGCAGTAGCGGCAACAACAGTCGTATATTCCATAGCACCGTGCTCTTCAAGAGTTTTAACAACTTGAGCAACAGTTGATTGTTTTTGGCCGATAGCAACATATATACAATATACGCCTTGACCTTTTTGATTGATGATGGTGTCAAGGGCAACCGTACTTTTACCGGTTTGTCTGTCGCCGATGATAAGCTCTCTTTGACCTCTACCGATTGGCACAAGTGCGTCGATTGCTTTGATACCTGTTTGAAGAGGCTCATGAACAGATTTTCTAGCCATAATACCTAGAGCTTTTTCTTCAACAAATCTTGTTTCAGTAGCAGCGATAGGTCCTTTGCCGTCGATTGGTTCGCCAAGAGCATTTACAACTCTTCCTACCATTGCTTCGCCGACAGGAACTTTTAGAAGTTTGCCTAGTCTTTTTACCGTAGTGTTTTCAACGATGCCTTTGCCTTTACCAAGAACAACAACACCTACTGTTGATTCTTCAAGGTTTTGTGCAAGACCTTTTTCTCCGTTTTCAAACTCGACCATTTCTCCGGCCATAACATTTTTTAGACCGTAAACTTTCGCAATACCGTCACCGATACTGATTACCTTACCGGTTTCGTTAATATCTACTTTTAGCTCAAAGTTTTCAATTCTTTCTTTGATTATTGAGCTAATTTCGTCAGCATTTATTTTAGTGCTCACCGTGTCCCCTTTCAAAAGATTTTAGTTGTATTTAAGATGTGCGCGATAACAGATTTTTTTAGCGCGTCTTTGTTAATTTCAACCTCTACGCCGAGGTCTTCTATCTCAACTTTGATACCGTTGAAATGAGCGGTATCGGTTTTTGTAAAAGATAGTTCGATTTCTCTTTGTAGTTTTGAGCCGAGAACCTTTGCAATTTCTTGCATGTCTGCATTATCGACATCAAAAGAGGCGGTTACGGTTCCGGCAGCTTTGCCTGATTTTGCCGCCAAAAACTCTCTAATTTCTTCGGCAACAGCAGGAATTATTTCAATTCTTTTTGCTTTTAGAAGTAGTTCGATAAAGTTTTTTAGTTTTGCTTCATTGTTTCCTGATATTTCAGCAATTAAAGCTGCTTTCTGCTCTAAAGAAACCTCTTTTGAGCCGATGATATCTTGAAATTTTGATAGCTTGATAGCACTGCTTATTTTGCTTAGCGATTCATAGCTTTTTTGAAGCTCGTCATTGCTAAGCGAGCCTACTAGGGCTCTAGTATATTTTTTAGATATTGATGAAACCATTAGGCAACCCTTTTTGCAATGATTTTTGCAAAATCTTTTTCATCGACGCCGAAGCCTTCTTTGTCGACTATTTCGCCCATTGCGCCTTCTACAGCATCGATGATAGCTTTTTTTCTCAACATAGCTTTTTCTTCTTCTGCCGATTTTTGTATTCTAGCTATCTCTTCGTCTGCATGTTCGGCTATTTTTTTCGCCTGAACTACCGCGTCTGTCTTTGCTGAAGCTGTAAGTTCGCTCGCAAGTTTGGACGCCTCGTCTTTTTTTGCTTTTGCCTCGTTCAAAGCAGCATTTGCTTCTTTGATCTTATTTTCTGCATCTTCATAAGCTTTTGCTATTGAAGCGGATCTACCTGCAAAAAAGCCTTTTAGCTTTTCGGCCAATAGATAATAGGCAAGTGCTGCAAAAATAAGAAAGTTGACCGTTCTAGGCAATATGTCTGTTTGTGCATGCCCTGCATCGGACGCAAAAAGCGCTACCGATCCAACAAGCAATGCGGATGCTACTTTGACCATACTCATCTGCAACCTTTCTTATATTTTTAGGGCTTTTGCCAAGCTTTGTTTATAGCTTTCCGCATTGGAGATTATTGCGGATTTAAGCTCGGCCTCCTGAGCTACTAACTCATTGGAGTAGTTGGATATTTCCGTTTTTGCGCGATCTTTGACGGCATTGATTTTGCCTTCAGCTTCGGCTTTTGCGGTAGTTATGGCTTCATGCCTTACTTTTGCAGCCTCTGCTTTTGCGTCGGCAAGCAACCTGTTTGCTTCCGCCATGATGGCTTCTTTCTCGCTTTCTTGTGCATCGGCGAGACCCGCGTCGGCTTTTAGATTAGAATTTCTCTCCTCTATGAAGCTCAGCATCGGTTTGTAAAGAATCTGATTTAAGATAGCTACTAGTGCCAAAAATGTAATAATTTCAAACACGAGTAGGCTAGGCTGGATGTCTAGCATATAAAAGCACTCCTTTTTGTAGTGACTTAGGATTTTATCACACGCAAGCTAAAAATGCGTGATTAAAAAATAGCCCTGATTCTATTTCAGGCTTTTTAGTAGTGATTCAATTTGCGCTTGGCTTTCAAATTGAATAGTTATAGATGAAGCTGTTTTCCTGGTTTTTAGCCCATAAGCTCCATTTAGTGTAGATATAAGTTGAGCAAGTTCCATTTTTGCTATAGAAGATGCTGTTTTTTTTGAAGACTTAATCGGTTCTTTCATTTTTGAGACAAGTTCTTCGGTATCTCTAACGCTTAGTTTTTGCCCCACTATTGAATCGGTTATTTTTTTCTGCTCATCGGGCGCCAATCCTACCAAGACTTTTGCGTGACCGTGTGTTATTTTGTTTTGCATCAATCTATTTTTTACGTAGTCGTCAAGCTGTAATAATCTTAAAGTGTTTGTAATGAAGCTTCTACTTTTTTTGACTATGTCGGAAAGCTCCTCATGCGTCAAATCATGCTCTTCTATCAATTCTTTTAAACTAATGGCGAGCTCTATCGCATTAAGATTTTCTCTTTGGATATTCTCTATGAGGGCAAGCTCTCTGATTCTGTCTTTGTCTATGTCGGCGACTATTGCCTTTATTTTGTCTATTCCGGCAAGTTTGGTTGCTCTAAGCCTTCTCTCTCCGGCTATCAGCATAAACTTATCGTTGCTTCTGATAACTACGACGGGCTGAAGCAATCCGTGTCTTTTTATCGATTCGCTAAGTTCTGCTATAGATTCAGGGTCAAATTGTTTTCTTGGCTGAAAAGGGTTGACTATTATCTCTTCGAGTTCTATCTCTTTTACAAATTCGCTAGAGCCGCTGTTTTGCTTGTATGCTTCTTCTACCTCTTCAAGGATTGCCCCTAGTCCTCTGCCAAGTCCTGATGCTTTAGACATTTGCTTCCTTTAAAAGACAGCAGGCAAGCTCCTGATAGGCTAACGAACCCGGTGATTTTGCATCATATAGTATAACCGGCTTCCCAAAGCTTGGAGATTCCGCTAAGCGGACATTTCTAGGGATAACGATATAAGAGGAAGTTTCATCGTTGCTCTCCACTTCGGCGGAATTTTTGAATAGTCTATCCACAAAATGTCTCTTAAGATCCAAAAATACTTGTTTTGAAAGGTTGTTTTGCGTGCTGTACATTGTCGGCAAAAACCCTCTTATTCTAAGTTTCGGATTTATTGTTTTTTGGACAATTTTTACGGTATTGAGTAGCTGAGCAAGCCCTTCTAGCGCAAAAAATTCGCACTGAATAGGGATAATAAGCGAATTGGCTGCCGATAGGATATTTACCGTCGTAGTACCTAGAGCAGGAGGGGAATCTATTACGATGTAGTCGTATTTATTTTCTATTTCCGCAATCAAGTTTTTTAGGATTAGTTCTCTGTTTTGTATTTTTTTGTCATGCAGCTCTTTTTCTATTCCTACGAGTCCGATGTTTGAAGGTACCAGATGTAGATGCGGCAAGTTTGTGTCTAGCGTTACTTCCGATAGTTTTTTTGAGCCGATAAATGCGTGGTATATATTGTATTCAAAGCTATTTCTATGAATGCCTAGGTTTGTTGTGGCATTCGCCTGAGGATCGGCATCGATGAGAAGTACCTTTTTTTCTGCTACCGCTAGCGATGCGGCTAGATTGACGGCTGTGGTAGTCTTCCCCACGCCGCCCTTTTGATTCGCTATAGCAATTATTTCGCTCATCTTAAACTATATACCTTTTTATTATCTATACAAAGAGACCCGTCACTATTTAGAGTGACATTTTCGTGGCTTTTTAGGCTACCTAATAGTAGCATCTTTTCTCTAGTTTTTAAAAATTCTACTTCAAAGTTTATAAAAATATCCTTCCAGTTTGGGGGAGCCTGAAATACAGACAGATACTCGCAAAGAAGGTTTTTTTTGTCTGTTTTGATATCGCAATTTCCATACTCTTTTGACCCTGAAATGTTAACCCCTATGCCACAAACAAGAACATCCTGTTCTTTTAAAAATGAAGTTATTGCCCCGGCCATTTTTTTATCTTCTAGATAGATATCGTTTGGCCATTTAAACCAACATGCCGACCCTTTTTTTTCGAGCATATCTTTTAGTATATACATAAAATATATTGACGCGGATTCTATCTTTAAATCATGCGGTAATAATGCGATTGGCATGGCAAAAGAGAACAGTAAAGCCTCTTCTTGCTGCTCCCACTTGTTCAATCTCGAACCTATGCCGTTTGTCTGGGTATGTGAGGCGATGCACACGGGGGCGCAGAGGGAGCCATTTTTTATTTGCTCAACGAGATAGTTTTGCGTTGAGTCTAGCTTGTCAAACCAGATAGTCTCCAATGTTTAGCCTTTTGCCTCTTATGTATTCTATTGCCGAGACCTCGTTTTTTGTGGGAGCTTGAACCCTCGATATTTTGATTGAGCCTCTCTCAAAGCCGATAGTTATATCATCTTCGCCGATTTCAAGTATTTTGCCGCCATCATTTGAAGAGTCTAGCTCATTCATTACGGCTTCTTTGATTTTTAGTCCGGAAGATATGTAAATACCAGGCCATGGATAATACGCTAAAAATTTTTTATATGCTTTCTTGGCCGAGCGAAAATCTATTTCGCCATCTTCTTTTGAAAGTTTGCCCGCATAGCTTGCGTCGGCGTTTATTTGACGGAGCGGTTTTATATTTTCAAAATCCAAGATAACGCTTTTGGTTAGATTTGCCGCTTGGTAGCCTAAGTGTTTTAAGAGGCAGTTGAATTTTGCGCATCCTTGCGGTCTAAAAAATAGCGTGCCTAGTATATCCCCAGTATCAAGCCCCTTGTCCATCCATATGGCAGTTACTCCGGCGTAGTCGTCATTTTCTAAGATATGTGTTTGCAGAGCCGCCGCACCTCTGTTGCGAGGCAAAAAAGAGGTGTGGAGGTTGATGCAAGGAGCTACATCCAAAATTTCTTGTTTTAGGATTTGCCCATAAGCCGCCACGACGATAAAGTCTGGCTTCATCTGCCTGATTTGCTCAGTACACTCCGATATTTTTGCGGGTTGAAAAGTCGGGATATTAAATCTTTTGGCGCAGACGGCAGTATCCGGCGGGGTCATTATTTGTTTTCGCCCAACAGGTTTATCCGGCTGCGTAAAAAGAGCTAATACATTAAATCTTTCATCCGTTGTAAGCGATTCTAAAATTATACTTGAAAAGTCGGCACTACCCATAAAAACTATATTTTTTTTCATTTTGAAAAGAGGGTTCCTTCGTTTTGTATGCCGTCCATCAAAAACTCTTTTGCTGCCCTTAAGTCAAATCCGCTCGATAAAAACATCTGTCTGTCGTGAGTCAGTAGAAAATTTGCCGCTTTTAGCTTGGTTACTATTCCGCCTGTTGCAAAAGCATCGTTTGGATTGTAATCGGCGTTTAGCTCAGTTTCGTCTATATGCGATACAACTTTTCTTAGCTTTGCATCCGCATATTTATTCGGGTCTTTGTCAAAGTAGCCTTTGATGTCGGATAGAATAACTAGCATTTTTGCATCAAAATAGTGTGCGACTTGCGCAGAGAGCTGGTCGTTATCGCCTCTTAATATTTCGTCCACTATTACGGAATCGTTTTCGTTGATTATCGGCACTATATTATTGTCAAGAAGTGTATTGACTGCCGCTTTTGCGTTTTCGGAGCGCTTGATTGAGTCAAAATCTTCTGCGGTTAGGAGTATTTGCGCCACCGTGATGTCAAATTTTTTGAACTCTTTTTGATATTTATTGATTAGCGCTGCTTGGCCGAGGGCGGCAAGAGCTTGCTTTCCGGCTGTTGTTTTATTAGATATGCTAGGTAGTATTGTGTGACCCGTTGCTATGGCACCGGAGGTAACAAGTATAACCTGATATTTTGTTGCTAGTTCTGCCAAAAATTCTACGAGATTTTGAATTCGCTCTGCGCTAATCTTACCCTCTTTGGTAAGTACCGCAGAGCCAACTTTTATGACAAGTTTCTCTTTTTGCATGAGTGGCTACCCTTTTAGGATTTTAAAAAGGGAGAATTTGAGTTTCTCTGTGTTTTGGTGGGCACTTGAGGATATAGGGATGATAAATCTAGGGTTTGTATCTTCCGATTCAAAATACGGTAAACCGTCTATCTCGCTATTAGCTTTCAAGCTAAGCTCCGACATAAAATCATTAATTTTTGCTTTTACATCTTCCGTATCAAGAGCATCTATTTTTGTTATCGCTATGGCAAAGTTATTTTTGCTTAGCTTGTCCGAGTATGTTTCAAGCTCTTTTTTGAGTGTTGCAAATTGTTCGCTAAGGCTTTGTTCTCTAGCGCAGTCAAGGCAATATAGCGATACTTTGGTTCTCTCTATATGCTTTAAAAACTCTAGACCTAGGCCTCGCCCCTCGCTTGCCCCCTCTATAATTCCAGGGATATCCGCAATAACAAAAGAGTTGTAATCGTCTATGTCTACAACACCAAGGTTTGGCTTGAGGGTCGTAAATTCATAGTTTGCAATCTCTGGTTTTGCCGCAGATACGACCGATATCAAAGTAGACTTTCCGACATTAGGAAAGCCGACAAGCCCTACGTCCGCTATGAGCTTAAGCTCTAGCTTAACCCTTTTTTCGATACCTGGAAGCCCTGGTTGCGCGTATGTCGGTTTTTGGTTTGTCGAGGATTTAAAGTGCATATTTCCAAGACCGCCCTTGCCGCCTTCCAAAAACAAAACTTTTGTATTTGGCTCTGTCAGGTCGACCAGCAACTCACCGCTTTCGGCATCTAGTACTTGTGTGCCGACCGGAACGATAAGCGTCAAGTCTTCACCGCTTTTACCGTGCATCTGTCTATTGCCGCCGGGTTCGCCGTTTTTGGCTTTATGGTGGTGTTTGCCTCTATATTTAGAGAGTGAGTCTGCATTTGGGTCTATATAGAAGTATATACTGCCGCCTCTGCCGCCGTCTCCGCCGGAAGGTCCGCCCTGAAGTATGAATTTTTCTCTGTGGAATGCCGTAGAACCGGCGCCCCCTTTTCCTGAGGCTACGGTTATTACGACGCTATCTGTGAACATATTTTAGTTTTTTTGAAGAAATTGCTAGATTAAGAAGCAGCCGGATATACCGAAACTTTTTTTCTATCTTTATCTTTTCTTTCGAAAGTAACGATGCCGTCGATAAGCGCAAATATAGTGTGATCTTTACCTATACCTACGTTTTTACCAGCGTGGATTTTTGTCCCTCTTTGTCTAATAAGGATGTTTCCAGCTCTGCAAAACTGTCCGCCTGATTTTTTAAGACCTAGACGTCTACCGGCTGAGTCGCGGTTATTTTGGGTACTACCCTGACCTTTTTTGTGTGCCATATCTTATTCTCCTACTTTTATTAGGCGGCTATAGCCGTGATTACGACTCTTGTAAAGTCTCTTCTAAAGCCTCTTTTTACTTTAGAGTCTTTTCTTCTTCTCTTTTTGAAAGTTATTACCTTTCTACCTCTGCCTTCATTTACCACTTTTGCGACAACTTTTGCGCCTGCAACGAAAGGATTACCTACTACTAGTTTGTCTGAGCCTACCATAAGAACTTCTTTAAATTCTACTTCGCTTTTTGCTTCTACGCCCATTTTGTCAACTAGTACTTCGTCACCGACACTTACTTTGTATTGCTTGCCGCCGGCTTTTATAACTGCGTACATTTTTGAACCTCTTGAAATTTTTTGGTTTTTAAGACGCGAATAATATAAAAAAACAAATTAAGTTTTGTTTAAAGCGTCTTACTTATTTTCTCTATATCGGTTACATTGCCTATGATTACGAGTATGTCGTTTTCTTGAATAATCAAATTTTCATCCACGACGGTGTGCCAAATACCGTCATATTTGTGTGCGATAAGTCTAACGCCGTGGTTTTGTTCAAATTCTATATCCCCGATTCTTTTGCCGATAAACATTTTTGGAACGCTAAATTTGACTATCCTCATGGTGTTAGATAGGTCTATGGTGTCGTAGTGAATATGGTCTGCTATCGTTTTGACAAGCTTTAGCGCAGCTTCTCTTTCGGGCTGTATCACCTTGTATGCGCCGAGCTTTGTGAGGATTTTGCCGTGAAGGACTGAAATTGCCTTGGCTATTACCTGTTTGACTCCCAAATCAATGAGCGACATAACGGTGAGAGTGCTTGCCTCAACGTTTTCGCCTATGCTCACTATGACAACATCCGCCTTTGCTATTCCGCTATCCTCTAGCGCTTTGATGTCGGTAGAGTCGAGCACTACCGCATCCTCTACGTAGTCTCCGACTTGTTTAACCTTTTCGGGGTCGTTGTCTGCGGCTATAACGTCAAGTCCTTGTTCGGCAAGACCCTTGGCGATGTGAAATCCGAATCTCCCAAGTCCAATTACGGCATAAGTTTTCATTGTTTTCCTCTTATAAGATTATTCTGCCTTCGGCGTGTTTGTATCTTTTTTCTTCAATTTTGCCTATAAAGGCTAGCGTAAATGCCAAAAAGCCTATCCTTCCGGCTAACATTATAAAGACGATAACCATCTTGCCAAAGTCGTTAAAATTTGCAGATAGGCTTAAAACCCCGCCGTTTCCGGTAGATAGCCCGACGGTGCCGAATGCGCTTGCAACTTCAAAAATAATTTTTATGAACCTAATGTCGTGCGTTTCGGATATGAATATAGTTGCCACTATTATATAAAAAGTGCCGACAAGCAAAATAGTAAATGCCTGCATGACGGTGTTATGCGGAATTGTCCTTTTGAATACGGACGCGTCGGAGTGGCCTTTGATTGAGTGCCATGTGGCTATCGCTATGACGGCGAATGTCGTAACTTTGATACCGCCCGCAGTACCGCCTACGCCACCGCCTATCACCATAAATATCGTCGACAAAAACAGCGTAGAATCGCTTAGAGTGCCTACGTCTATTGAGTTTGCCCCTGCCGTTCGTAGATTGATTGCGTAAAAATATCCGGTAATGAGTTTGCCGAAGGTATCAAAATCGCCTATTGATTTGTGGTTGAACCATTCGAGGCTCAAAAATAAAAACATAGCCGCAACTATCAAAATAAGGGTTGTGGATAATGTGAGCTTGGTGTGCGTAGATATTCTGGTTAGCTCTTTTTGCCTAAAGTAGTAAAGCTCCAAAATTACGAAATATCCTATTCCGCCTATGATAATCAAGGTGGTTGAAATCAAATTCACGGCCGGGTCGAATTTGTAATCCATCATTGAGTTGGAAAATAGTGAAAACCCGGCGTTGTTAAAAAACGACAGTGCATGGAAAAGGCCAAACCATACGGCTTTTCCAATCGGCATATCGAGAGCGAATCTGATGGACAAAAGTAGCGCCCCTAGAAGTTCTATGGCTAGCACCATCTTGAAGACTATTTTTAAAAACCTAACTACCCCGGAAAAAGTGTCGTAATTGAGTGATGTTTTTAGAATCATCTGGTCTCGGTGAGATAGCTTGCGGCGTAACATTATCGCCATGAACGTGGCTATCGTCATATACCCTAAGCCGCCGATTTGAATCATCAGCAGTATGACGCCCTGACCGAAATACGTAAAATCCAAAGGTGTGTCTTTGACGATGAGCCCTGTCACGCATGTGGCGCTTGTGGCCGTATAGATGGCGTCCGTAAGTGAAATCGGCTTTGTGGTGGATATGGGGAGAGAAAGCAAGAACGTACCGGCGGCTATAATCGCCAAAAATGTCCAAATAATAAGTCTAATTTCTTTTGCGCTGTTCACATCAAATGCCAATAGTTTTGTTTAAAAAAGGGGCTATAGTACTCCTGATAGACTTAAATTGATTTAAAACCGTAATCAAGTTTTTGTATAATAGAAGCTTACTAGGCGATAAGCAAATAAACCGAACGGGATAGTAGATGGAAAACAAAATAAATTTAAAAGACCCTTATCTATATATCAACAGGGAGCTTTCTTGGCTCAGATTTAATACGAGAGTGTTGGAAGAGGCGGAAAATACGAAGCATCCACTGTTAGAGAGGCTAAAGTTTATAGCCATTTACGGCACAAACCTCGATGAGTTTTATATGATTAGGGCGGCCGGTCTTCAAGAGATGTATAAAATGGGCATTAATGCCGTCGGCGCAGACAAGATGACCCCGATAGATCAGCTGAGTGAAATAAGAAGTTATCTTCATAATGAAAAAGTTAGAGTCAAAAAATGTTACGAGGGGATACTTGAGGAGCTAAAAAAAGAGGGGCTCTTTATCAAAAAATATCATGATTTGAGCCAAGAGCTGCAAGCGAAGGCCGATGCGTATTTTTTCAGTAGTCTATATCCGGTCATCATACCTATAGCGATAGATTCAACGCATCCGTTCCCGCATCTAAACAATCTAAGCTTTGCTCTGTCTGTCAAACTTGTCGATAAAGACGATAAAAACATAGTTAAATTCGGACTTGTCAGGATACCGAGAGTTATCGGTAAATTCATCGAGATAGAGAGTGGAATATTTGTAGGCGTAGAATCAATCGTAAGACGCCATATAGAAAATCTGTTCTCAGGATATGAGTGCGCCCAGAGTATCGCCTTTAAGGTGACCAGAAATGCCGACCTTATAATAGAAGAAGAGGAGGCCGAGGACTTCTTGGAGCTGCTTGAGCAAGGTATACGCGCCAGAAGAAAAGGGGATTTTGTAAGGCTAACGCTTGAAAAAAACGACGACCAAGAGCTTTATAATTTCCTAACCTCGCACAACAAGCTAGATGAGGCGGATATCTTTCATGTCTCTGCGCTTCCGCTTGATTTGAGCGCTTTGTGGCAAATAGTAGGCTCAAAAAGATTTGCCCATCTAACATATAAGCCGTATACGCCAAAAGTGTTGCCGCCTTTGGATCTTAACGGAAATATATTTGACCAGATAGAAAAAGACGATATTTTATTTTATCAGCCGTTTGAGAGTTTTGACCCGGTCGTGAAATTTATCGTTGACGCGGCAAAAGACCCGGGTGTACTATCTATCAAAATGACCCTTTATCGTGTGGGCAAAAACTCACCGCTAGTAAAAGCTCTCATCGAGGCGGCCGAGAGCGGAATACAAGTAACGGCGCTCGTGGAGCTAAAAGCTAGATTTGACGAAGAGAACAACCTGCATTGGGCAAGGGCGCTTGAAAGAGCCGGGGCGCATGTGGTATACGGCATAGCCGGACTAAAAGTGCACGCCAAGATAGCAACCGTCGTGCGAAAACATAGAGACGGGCTAAAGCAATACATCCACCTATCTACCGGAAACTACAACGTGCAATCGGCAAGAATATACACCGATGTCGGATTTTTCACGGCAAACAAAGATGTGGCGGAGGATGCGACCAAGTTTTTCCACCATTTGACGGGCTCTGCTAAATACTCAGAGCTTACAGCTCTCTCTATGGCGCCGACGCAGATGAAAAAGAAAATACTATCTCTTATAGACAATGAGACGGCGCAAGGGGCAAACGGGCAGATACTAGCCAAGATGAACGCTCTCGTGGACGCCGATGTTATAAGGGCTTTGTATAAGGCTTCGATGGCAGGGGTAAAAATAGAGCTTATAATCAGGGGTATTTGCTGCCTAAGACCTGGCGTTGCAGGTGTGAGCGACAATATCAGGGTGACTTCAATAGTCGGTAAATATCTGGAACACGCAAGGATATTTTATTTCAAAAACTCTAGCCCACAGCTCTACTTCTCTAGCGCCGATTGGATGACTAGAAACCTTGAAAAGAGAATCGAGCTGTTAACGCCTATATATGATGCAAAAATAGGGCAAAAGCTCCTTGAGATACTAAAACTTCAAGCCGGTGATGACGTGCAGGCTAGAGAACTAAATGTTGACGGTGAATATGTGAGAGTTGAGAGTCAAAACGGCGGACTTGATAGCCAAAAAATACTGGAAGACTATGTGACGGGGGTATACGAGTCGTACGCCAAGGAGCAAAGCTCAAAAGAAAACCGCCTTGCAAGCAAGCTGCTCAAGGAGAGCTAAAATGATTATGAAATTTAAACAGTATGAGCCGCAAATCGGCGAAAATGTCTTTATTGCGCCGTCTGCCGACGTGATAGGCAGAACAAAGATAGGCAAAGATAGCTCTATTTGGTTTGGCGTAGTCGTCAGGGGCGACGTGCACAGGATAGAGATAGGGGAGAGGACGAGTGTTCAGGATTGTTCGATGGTGCATGTGACACATTACAAAGGCGACGATGAGACAACGGGCTTTCCGACTATCATAGGCAGCGATGTGACTATCGGACATAGCGTGACGCTGCATGGATGCACCATAGAGGACGGGTGTCTCATAGGTATGTCAAGCACGATACTTGACGGCGCCGTGATAGGCAAAGAGTCTATCGTGGGTGCAGGCTCGCTAGTAACTCCAAATAAAAAATTCCCGCCTCGTTCTATGATAATGGGCTCTCCGGCTAAAGTCGTAAGAGAACTAACCGACGAAGAGGTGAAGGGTCTATACGAGCATGCCGCAAGGTATGTGGCTTTTAAAAACGAGTATTTGTAGCGCATAATGGGAACCGTTGAGATACTAAAAGCCGCCGATTTTATAGGGATAGCATCCTTTGCCCTTAGTGGATTTTTGGCCGGTGTGCGCCATCGGCTGGATATATTCGGTATAGCGCTCCTTGCCTTTTTGACGGCTCTCGGCGGCGGTATAGCCAGGGATGTTATAGTGGGGCGGATTCCCGTTTCGATGCAGAATTTTTCGCTTTGCCTTATAGTCCTCGCTACTCTCTTTGTTGGTGTGGTACTCAAATTGCACAAAAAAACGGAGCTTGACCAAAAGTTGATATTTGTCGTGAGCGATGCGCTTGGGCTTGCCGCATTTTCGATAGCCGGCTCTATAGTCGCCATAGACTCCGGGCTCAACGGATTTGGAGTTGCTGTGCTTTCGCTTCTTACCGCGGTAGGCGGCGGGATGGTGCGCGATATGCTGGTAAACGATGTTCCCGCTATCTTAAAAAGCGAATTTTACGCTACAATCGCAATTATGGTGGGCGTGTGCATGTATGTTTTGGGGCAAAACGGGATGTTAAATCTTTATACGATTTTTGTCCTTTTTGTCCTGTCGTTTACGCTTAGAATGGTCGCCTATATAAAAGAGTGGCATCTGCCAAAACTTGGGAGCTAAAGTCTTGAGAATAAAAACTGTCGGCGTAGTTTTGCGCCCTTCAACGGAGGGGATAAAAGAGTTTTTTTATGAGTTTAAAAAAGAGATTTGCTCTTATGGAGCGGATGTACTCATAGATGCCGTGTCTGCAAAATCGGTCAGCGAAAAGCCCACACCTTCGGAAGAGATGTTCAAAAAAGCGGACATCCTAGTATCGATAGGGGGCGACGGCACCTTGATAGGGCTCGCAAGGCGTTCACATCCATATAAAAAGCCGATTTTTGGAATCAACCTAGGCAATCTAGGCTTTTTGACCGCCGTATCGAGGGATGAATACAAAGAGTTTTTGGCTGATTTGTTTGACGGCAAATATGAGATAGAACAGCGGATAATGATGGAAGTCGTCCATAAAAAAGCAAAATCAGAGAAGAGATATTTTGCTTTCAACGATGTAGTGGTAACAAAAAATATATTCTCAAAAATGATAGAGATAGGCGTAACATCCGAGGGGAGTGAGGTCAACAATTATTACGGTGACGGGCTCATCATCTCTACGCCGACGGGCTCTACGGCCTACAATCTCTCAGGCGGCGGGCCGCTTGTTTATCCGACTAGCGAGAACTTTATTATGACCCCCATTTGTCCGCATTCGCTAACCCAAAGGCCGTTTGTGTTGCCTACGTTTCTCAATCTGACGGTGACGCCTACATCTTCGTCGGCGGTCGCTATTATAGACGGGCAAGAGAGTTTCTCGGTCGAATACATGGAGAGTTTGGAGTTACTGCAAAGCAAAGAAAAAGTGGTACTACTATGGCCAAAATCGCATAGTTTTTTTACCGTACTAAAACAAAAGCTCAGATGGGGGCAAGATAGATAGTGTCCGTTAAGAGATTTTATGCAAAAGAGCTTGTAGGCTTTGCCGAGGTAGAGCTGGAGTTTGAAAATGGACTTACCGTTTTTACGGGAGCTTCGGGCAGCGGAAAGTCGGTATTGATGGAGGGTATACTCTCCGTATTTGGATACAAAGAGCCAAAAGCGGTGAGCGCGGAGGCCGATATTGACGCGAAGCTTGTCTGGCTTGATGAGATAGGGATAGAAAACGAAGAGCCAAATACTTTTAGGTATCTCAAAAAAGATAAAGCCAGATATTTTATCAATGCAAACGCAGCCGCCAAAAAAGATATAGCCTGGGCGGCAAAGCAGTTTTCTCTTTATCTCTCTTCAAAAGACGATAGTGATTTTAGCGACGCGAGGCTAGTGGAGCTTTTGGACTCCTTCGTGACGGATAAGGATTTTGTCAATATAAAGGAATCATATAAAGAGGAGTTTATAAAGCTGACGGCTCTCAAAAAAGAGCTCTCAAGGCTTAAAGATAAATCAATAAAAGCGGCCGAGGAGAGAGAATTCTTGGAGTTTGAACTCAAAAAATTCTCAGAGATAGACCCTAAAGAGGGCGAAGAAGATGAGCTTTTGGCTCTCAAAAAAGAACTCTCTAAAAAAGAGAAAATAGCCGCCCTGGTAGCAAGGGTAGAAAATATAAGAAACCAAAAGCAAAATGTTTTGGAGTTATTTGAATTTGCCGGAAAAGAAAGCGAGAGCGCAAAGCTGTTTTTTTCCGAACTTGAGGATGCGGTCGGCGAGGTAGATTTTCGTCTTTCCCGTCTTGACGGAGTTGATATCGACGGAGTGTTCGAGAGGCTCGAAAAATTGTCGTATCTGAACAAAAGATATGGCGGAATAGACGAGGCGATATCGTATTTTGAAGCCAAAAAAGCTGAACTAAAAGAACTTGATGAGTTAGATTCTTTGGTGGCTTCTGCAGAACTTGATATCAAGTCGCTCCAAAAAAGCGTTGACGAAAAAGCGGCAAAAATGAGCGAAGCTAGACATGCGGCTTTGAGCGTTTTTGAGGGTAGGCTCGGTTTTTTTGCTAAAAAACTTTTGATAGGTGAGCCAAATCTCGTCCTCTTAAAAAAAGAGCCGTCAACTTACGGCGTAGACGCAGTAGAAATTAAGCTTGCAAAATCAAACGTATCCACTCTCAGTGCCGGAGAATATAGAAGGCTAAGGCTTGCGCTGATGGCGTGCGAGAGCGGTGAAAATGACGGTGGAATACTGTTTTTGGATGAAGCGGATGCAAATCTGAGCGGTGAAGAGAGTGCGGGGGTGGCGTACCTGCTTCGCGAACTATCGGCGAAATATCAGATATTTGCCATATCTCATCAGCCGCAACTAGCCAGTGTCGCAAAACATCACTTTGTGGTCTCAAAAGACGAAAACGGTAGCTTCGTTGTGCGATTAGCTGACGATGAAAGAGCCTCAGAGATAGCCAGAATGGTCTCAAGCGGCGAGATAACCAAAGAGGCGCTGGAATACGCCAAAAAGATGCTAAAAGAAGGAGCCGGATGCTAATAGACACCCACTGCCACCTAGACGACGCTAGATACTTTGATGATTTGGACGAGGTGATAGCCCGCTCCGTGGAGTGCGGCGTAGATAGGTTCATTATCCCTGGCGCAGGACCTGCCGACCTGCTTAGAGCCGTGCAGATAAGCGAAAAATACGAAAACGCCTATTTTGCGGTGGGCGTACACCCGTATCATGCCGCTGAGTTTGACGAAAAAGCATTCGAGCTTGTCTCCCACCCAAAGTGCGTGGCTGTGGGCGAGTGCGGGCTTGACTACTACAGGCTTTTGGAAGATGAGAACGAAAAAATCAGTGAAAAAAAACTGCAAGCAGATGTATTTGCCGCCCAAATAGAGATAGCAAAAAAAGCAAAAAAACCGCTTATCGTACATATCAGGGATGCAAGCACGGATAGCAAAAAAATGCTTTTGGAGCTTAGAGCTGCCGAGGTAGGTGGGGTATTGCACTGCTACAACGCCGACCACAATCTGCTATCTTTGGCGGATGAGGGCTTTTATTTTGGGGTCGGGGGTGTGCTGACATTTTCAAACGCCAAAAAGCTAGTCGAAGTATTGCCAAAAATCCCGCTTGACAGACTGCTCTTTGAGACGGACGCCCCGTATCTGACCCCTATGCCGCACCGCGGCAAGCGAAACGAGCCCTCATATATGCCTCTCGTTGTCAAAAAAACTTCCGAACTGCTAGGTATTTCGCAGGAGAAGCTAGCGGAGATATCGAACGAGAACTCAAAAAAACTGTTTGGGGTGTAAACTTAGCAGTATATGCTAGAATAAAATAAAACGACAAAAAGCAGCATAAATGGAGCATTTTAGACGCTATTTTAGCCAAGTTTCAGTCCTGTTTATAGTTGAGGATGGACTTAGCGCCAAAATGTTCGATGTTTTTTCGTCGGCTTGCCCAAAAATCAAAAAAATGCGTCTATCCGACGCCGTGCTGAGCAAGGAGGAGCTAAAAGCTCATCTTGTGGTGCTGGAACTTTCAAATGCTGCACAAAAATCTATCGACATTGTTTTGTCAAAATGTATAGCCACCGAGACGGTTGTTTTTTGTGACAACCATAACGACAGCGATGTACTCCGTTTTGCCGTTGCAAAAAAAATTAGCGTGATTTTGGGTAGAAATGCCGATGCAAAAGAACTCGCGGAACTCTTAAAAGAACTTCTAATATCGATATCCACGAAACAAAAAGAAAAAACAAAGCACGATAACCATGCCAAGCTTATAGACAATACGGATGTGTTGTTTTGTATAAAAAAAGCGGAAAAAATCGTATTTGCAAGCAACGGACTTTTAGAGTTGTTCGGGGTTGAAAGCCTTGCGCAGCTGAGCGGAATTGAGAATCCGGAAGATGAACTTTTGAAGTTTTTGGTAACCGTTGCGGATGAAGACGAAGATAGCGTGACGGTTAAGATGAAAAGCGGCGAATCATATCTTGTGAGCATAAAGCGCCTGCACGGTGAGCAGTTGATATCGTGTGTAAAAACAAAGATTGAACCAGATGGTCAAGCCTTGTCTATGAGCCATATGGATTTTATAGAACTTCTCAAAAATACTCTTTTGCAAAGAGAAGCAAATGACGAGCAGAGCTTTGCGGTAAGCCTTAAACTAGAAAACGCAACAAAAATAATTACAGACTTTGGAAACGAGTTTTTCTATGCGTATTTCAAAAAATTTAGTTCATTTTGTAATTTCTTTTTTGAAAAAGACCCGCTTGTGTTTTGGTACTTTGACTATATCGTTATATTGCCGCAAATAGCCGACGAGGATGCCATCAAAGCAGCGGCGGAAGAGCTATTTGCACAATCCGGGCATTTCGAATACGAAAAAGAGGTTGCTCCGTTTATAGATATTTCGGTTTTGTCGTTAACCCATTTGTCCGTCAACGGCTCGATATCGCTCATAGAGAGTGTTTATACCAAGGCTCAGACGCAGACCCAAAGCGCCAAAATCTCACTTGCCCTCTCCAGCACAAGCACATCCGTCGGCAACGGACAGATGGCGATGTATCACATTCAAAATATAGCCGACAAAGCTCATCAAATCAAACTGCTCAATATCTACAAAGGGCTTAGCATAGTAAGCGCCAGCAAAATAATAAAAATCGATGGAGGCGATATATACGTTCAGACCGAAAAAATACAAAAATACCTTATGTATACGGAAAGAAGTGTCATTATTCAATCCGAGCATACGCCAAAAGAGATTTTTGTGGAAGTCAGACACGTGGACGGCGTGGAGCCTTATGCGATACTTAGAAACCCTATGTTTTTAGAGTTTTCGGCAAATAATAGAAAAAGCGTCAGAGTCCAATGCGACGTTAGAATACCGATTACGGTCTCATCTAGCAAGTTTACTTTTACGGGAGAAATATTTGATATTTCCGTTCACGCGATAGCCGTAAGATACAAAAATAGGATTAACGGCGACATAGCGGGGAGCGAAGTCAAGCTGAGCTTTTCACTGCCAAGCAAAGACTCGGAAAACGGTGTTGAAAAAGTCGTATTGTTTGGACAAATAACGGCAGTCAAGAATGCGGAAGAGTTTATGACGGTAATAGTGGCCGTCAAAATGGAGCCTCAAAATGAAGAGGTCGTATTGGAATATATCTACACTAGACAAAAAGAGTTAATCGCCGAAATCAAAAAGCTTGGCGGCATGATTTTTAAGTAGTCGGCACGCCTGTTTGCTCCCTGAAATTTCAAGTAAATTTAAGCTAAAATACACAAAAACATGTGGAAATAATATTTGAAAAAAATTGCCGTTTTAGTCGTTTTTCTTTCATTGTTTGCCTATGCAGAAAGCTCTTTGGATGCAGCTGCCTCGTCATTTGATATAGAGGGCGGTGCAGAGCAAAACAGCGTTTTGTATAAAATGGCCGGCGATGACGAAAGCGGCAAAAACCAAAAAGCTTTTTTTAAAAAAACGGTACTTGCAAACAAAGAAAACTATCTGATAGCCAAAAGGGTTCTTGAGGAAAAAGGGATTCCGGAAAGCTTTATCTGGATAGCTATGACCGAGACGAAGTTTAACAACAAAGTAGCCCTCAAAAGAACAAAAACCGCAGGCATATGGCAGATGGTTCCCGGTACGTCACGAACCTTTGGTCTAAAGGTCGGCAAAGGGATAGATGAGCGCAAAGATGTTGAGAAATGCACGGCCGCTTTTGCCGATTATTGCCACTACATGTATAAAAGATTTAAGAATTGGGGCTTGGTGGCCGTGGGATATAACTGCGGAGACGAAAGGCTCAAAAAGGTTATTCGTAAAGCCGGTACAAACGATTTAAACGTGTTGCTTGACCCGAATAAAAAACTGCTGCCAAAAGAGACTAGAATATATTTCAAGAGAGTTTTGACGTTAACCAGGACTGCAAATCACGAAGAAATACAAGCATTTTTAGAAGAACTTGAAGACGGAGAAAAGAGTTGAAACAGATTTTAATTACGACTATTTTGGTATTTTTGTTTGCGGGATGCTCGCAAAAGTATGAAGTCAAGTACAATCCGTATCAAAAAAGCTCCCAAACTTCAAGCGAAGCTTCAACAAAACCGTCCTCTTCGTTTGCCTACAATATGAAGCCGTACACCGTGTTTGGAAAGACATATTATCCCTCTTTTGTCTCCGTCGGCGAAGAATATAGCGGCATAGCTAGCTGGTACGGCCCCGATTTTCACGGCAAAAAGACAGCCAACGGCGAAATGTATGACATGAATGCAAATACCGCGGCCCACAAAACTCTACCTATGAATACGATAGTTAGGGTGACAAATCTAAATAACAACAAAAGTACGGTTGTCCGCATTAACGATAGGGGTCCTTTCGTGGACGGCAGGATTATCGACCTCTCGTTTGCCGCCGGAAAAGAGGTTGGCATAGACAAGACGGGGACGGCGCCTGTGAAGCTGGTTGTGCTTGGATTTGACGGCAAAGTAGCAAAAAGCGGCTCAAAAGAGAGCAAATCCGTATCTTCAATAGCCGTACAAATAGGCGCTTTCAAGAATAGAAGCGGGGCGGACGAGTGGGCAGCCAAACACGCAAATGTGAACGGCGCATATAAAGCGGTCGTCAAAACATACGATATGCAAGGCACCCCGATACATAGGGTTATGCTAACGGGCTTTAGAAGCGAAAATGAAGCTAGAGATTTCATCAAAGAGGGTCGCTTTGCGGGCTCATTCTTTGTTAGCCTAGACTAAGGGGAAGAGATGATAAAAATAGAAAGAAACACAAAAGAGACGCAAATCAAACTAGAGTTAGCCATAGGCGGCGGCGAATCTAGCATAGAAACCGGGATAGGTTTTTTTGACCACATGCTAAATAGTTTGGCAAAGCACTCTGGCATAGAGATGAATCTTGTTTGCAAGGGCGATTTGCATGTCGATTTTCACCATACAGTGGAAGATGTGGGTATCGTGATAGGCGAGGCTCTGCACAAAGCCGTTTTCCCCGTCGGCGCAATAGAGAGATTCGGCGAGGCTAGTATCGTGATGGATGAGGCACTCGTTCAAAGCGCTATTGATATATCCGGAAGACCTTATTTGTACTTTGACCTCGGGCGTCTAAACGGGAAGATAGGCGAGTTTGACGCGGAACTTGCGGAGGAGTTTTTTAGGGCGGTTATTTACAATTTTAAGATTTCAGCTCATATTACGAAAACAAGAGGGCAAAATCTTCACCATATCGTAGAGGGGGCGTTTAAAGCTTTTGCGGTTTCGCTTAGAAGGGCGCTAAAGGCAAGCGGTAGCGGTATTCCTAGTACAAAAGGGGTGCTATGAGGAGGAGCGGACGACTCTTCTCGTATATCGCAGGGTTTTTGGCGGCGGCTTCGCTCGTCCCATTATTTGCCGTATATCAAAACGATAAAGACGTAAGCTCTGAAAATAAGGAGTTTGCCGGAGCGCTTTTGGAGCTAAAAAAATTCAAATACGTTGAGCTTCAAAACGGCGGGAACGGCGTTGAAGTTTTAGGCTCGGTGGGTTATCATTTTAAAGACAAAGATGAAATCCACGGCTTCAAAATAGAAAAAAGAGACGTCAATTATACGACGAATATACTTTCCAAAAAAGCGGTAAAAATAGGCGACGAGATTACCCTTACGGGAGATGTGAACTATCTTCGGAGTGACGGCTATAAGATAACTACCGATAAATCTCGATACAAAGAGAGTATCCAGACGTTATATATAGACAATCCGTTTCGGTTTGAGGGTGAAAAGTTCGTGGCGTTCGGCAATTCATCTGCTATTAATATTAAAAATAAAACGGTAGGCATAGACTCTGTGCGAGCCAAGCTAAACTTATAGGTCGGTAGTATGTTTTTTAGAATTTTGCTTAGTTGCTGTTTGGCTTTATCGCTGTTTTCGGCCGAGGTTGAGATAACCGCCAAAAGATTTGACGGCGACGATAAAAGCGGGGTGTCAAAATTTAGCGGCAACGTAAAAGTGGTCAAAGAGGGCGATACAATCTACTCCGATACGCTGTTTGTCTATATGGATTCAGCCAGAAAACCAAATAAGTTTGAGGCGATAGGCAATGCTAGTTTCGTGATGCTGCAAGAGGGGAACAAAACCTATAAAGGCAAAGCAAGAACCATTACGTACTTCCCGAACCAAAAAGAGTATTTGCTGGTCGGTGACGGCTATGTTGAGTATGTTGAAGAAAAAAGAAAAGTATTCGGCGATAGGATTTTTGTCAACGACGTAACCAAAAAAGCTACGGTAGTCGGCGAGGAAGGCGGCAAGCCTGCCAAATTTATCTTCTTTATTGAAGACAAAAACAATACCAAAAAAGCCAAATGAGGATACTTAACGCCGAGTTTGTGAAATCGGCCACAAAACTGAACGATTCTCCATCCGAGGACTTTGCCGAAGTGGCCTTCCTTGGACGTTCAAACGTAGGTAAAAGCTCTCTTATTAACGCTTTTTGCTCAAGAAAAGACCTGGCGAAGTCATCGTCTACCCCAGGCAAAACAAAGCTTATCAACTTTTTTGACATCAATGCCGCGCAGGGCGAAGATAGGCTTAGATTTAGACTTGTCGACCTTCCCGGTTTTGGATACGCCAAAGTTTCAAAAGGTGAAAAAGAGCTTTGGGAAGAGAACTTGACTAGATTTTTGTTCGGTCGCTCCGCTATAAAGTTATTTTTATTGTTGCGTGATTCTAGGCATCCAAAAATGGAGATAGATGATGACGTTAAAGAGTTTTTATCTACGCTAAATAGACGTGATTACACTGTTTGCGAGGTCTTTACCAAGGTGGATAAGCTGACCAAAAATGAGCTTTCGCTTTTAAAAAGAAACAATCCAAACGCCCTATTTGTATCGGCATCCGCTAAAATAGGGCTTGATACTTTGCTTGCCAAATCTCATGAAGCGCTTTTTGGGAATATAGCGTGATAGAGTTTGTAAAACCTACGCTCCTTGATATTGCGGCGATGCAGACATTGGTGCAAAAAGAGGTTGAAAGCGGCGTCATACTGTATCGTGACGCAAATGAGATGGCAAATACGATACGTTCCTACACGGTAGCAAAAGACGGCAACGAGTTGATAGGGTTTGCCGCTTTGCATATATACTCTCCGGAGATAGCCGAGGTTAGAAGCCTTGTGGTAAAGGAAGGGTATAGGGGCAAAGGCGTGGGCAAGGCCTTGGTGGCGGAGCTTGAAAAAGAGGGGAAGAGGCTTGGGCTTTCAAAAATCTTAACCTTGACGTATCAAAAAGAATTTTTCGAAAATAACGGGTTTGTAGAAATCCCGAAAGAAGAGATACCTGAACATAAAATCTGGGCGGACTGTATAAAGTGCAAGCATTTTCCTATTTGCAACGAAATATCGCTGATAAAAACTATTTAAAACTTTTTATTTGGGGCGCGATACTATTTGTGTATTTGGCGCTTAGCGCATTAAATCCGTATATGCCGCCGCTTTTTGGGGTATTCATCGTACTTGCGTATTTTGTACGTGAGAAGTATGTAATGTGGTTTATTCTCGCATATCTACTGTTTTTTGAGCTTGACAGAGGCTATTATCTATTTTCAAGCTGGCTGTTTTTGTTTTTTTATATCTACTATTTGATTCCGCTTGTCGGAAACTTCCTTGATTGTAGGCGATGTATTGCGGCTCTTGGGGCATTGTTTGCGTATCCCGCATATTTTTTTATGCTAAACGCGATAGATATGTTTTTCCTAAAAGAGACTGTCACCGTTTCTCTTGCTCCGCTTTTTGTGTATATGTTTTTTGAGACGCTCATAGCGCTCTCTTTGGAGTAAGCGTGCGAGATAGAATTGTAATTGCGATTTTTATCGTTATTTGGTCTACCTTGCTTGTGCGGGTATTTTATTTTAGCGTCAAATCAAACGCTTACTACGAAGAGCTATCGGCTAGAAACTCGATAAAAACGGAACTTATATACCCCGCCAGAGGGGTTATATTTGACCGCAATAAAAATCCGCTTGCTATCAATAAACTGGGTTTTGCGATAAGCATAGTGCCGCATCTCTCCAAGAAAAAAAATATAGCCATACTTGACCAAAAACTGGCGATGTTAAAACAGTTTTTCCCAAGTCTTAGCATAGAAAAAACAAAGGCTCTGTATATTAGGGAAGACTCTGCTTACAACCATGAAAATATCAGAGTTGTCGATTTTATGCCTTATGAGCAGATTTTGCCGTTTTTTACCGTGCTTAGTCTGGATGAGCATCTTCAGATAGAATCTACCACTATGAGAGAATATCCTGAGAGGGATATAGCAGGCCACGTAATAGGGTATGTTGCCAGAATATCAAAAGATGACGCCGCCAAACAAAATATAATATCGCCAAACGGTTTTATAGGCAAAGACGGACTTGAAAGATTCTATAACTCGGTATTACAAGGCGAGCCGGGTGAAAAAACATACAAAGTAAATGCGTACAATGAAGTCGTCGAAGAGATAGAATCCAAAGAGCCTTCATCTCACCATGACTTGGTAAGCTCAATAGACATTAGGATACAAAGGCTCATTTCCGAGCTTTACGCAGGCAAAAGCGGAGCCATAGTGGTTATGGATATAAGTGACGGGTCTATACTTGCGGCAGGCAGTTTTCCGGAATATGACATCAACACTTTTGTCAAAGGGCTAAGCAACGACGAGTGGGCGGCGATGATGAACGACCTCAATCATCCTTTGACAAATAGACTTACAAAGGGTCTTTATCCTCCTGGCTCGGTGGTAAAGCCCGGTGCGGCTCTTGCGCTTCAAAGGGCAGGGGTTGGGCCTACCGAGAGTATTAGCGACGCCGGTTTTATAGAGTTTGGCGGTAGAAAATTTAGAGACTGGAAAAAAGAGGGTCACGGCACGGTCGATATGCGAAAGTCGATAAAAGAGAGCTGTGACACCTATTATTACAAGATGTCTCTTCGGGTTGGTATCAGTATCATCTCAAAAACTCTTAGCGAGCTTGGGCTAGGCCAAAAAACAGGCGTTGACCTTCCCGGTGAGTCTAACGGCATTATGCCTTCTCCTGAATGGAAGAAAAAAAGATACAAAAAGCCTTGGTTTGCAGGGGAGACTTTGAACACCGTAATCGGGCAGGGTAGCACAGTTGTTACGCCGCTGCAAGTTGCAAAATTTACGGCTTCTTTGGCGACCGGCAAAGATGTTACGCCAAAATTCGCCCTTATGGTAGGCGGTAAACCGACAGCCTCGAATGTGAAAGAGTTAATCAAAAAAGAAGAGATGGGTAGATTGTTGCCGATACAAGAGGGGATGTATCAGGTGTGCAGTACCCCTGGCGGTACGGCATTCGGCTCGCTCGGATATTTGCCTATAAAGGTTGCCGGCAAGACGGGGACGGCGCAGGTATCGTCTATCGCACAATCTGAAGTCAATCGTATGAAAGAGGAGCAGCTGGATTATTATAAGCGCTCGCACGCTTGGCTTACGACATATGCGCCATATGAAAATCCAAGATATGTAGTCACTGCGATGGTTGAGCATGGGGGGCACGGCGGCTCAGAGGCCGGACCTATGGTTGCGGCGGTATATAGAAAGCTGATAGAACTCGGGTATATCAAGCCCGCAGGTGATTCACCTAGATAGCATAGCCTCGTCAAGACCGATAACGGAGGCTATTTGCGCCTCTTTTTCTCTCATTTGCCCATTGTCGGTTTCGTGGTCAAAACCTATGGTGTGCAGCAATCCGTGAATAAAAAGTATTTGCATCTCTTTTTCAAAAGAGTGCCCAAGTTCATCGGCTACTCTTTTGGCCGTATCGGCGGAGATGATAATTGAGCCTATAAAATCCGTTTTTGACTCTTTTATAGGGAAGCTGAGTACGTCGGTCGGTTTATCTAGCTTTCGATACTCGGCGTTTAGCCCCCTTATCTCTTCATCGTCTACTATTATTAGCTCTAGATTTTTAGAAGGGGCGACCGCCTCTAAAATTCTTTCAAACTCGGCCTCATTGATTTTGTATTCGGTGTGGTTGTCAAAGTCTATCATTTTTGTTCCGTTTTTAATCGATTATATCAAATACAGCCCTTAAGCGCCGCACTGTTAGAATAAAATAAAAAGCAATCGTTTTAGGAGCTATATTTGATAACAAAATGTCTATTTCCTGCTGCAGGATACGGTACTAGATTTTTGCCGGCTACAAAGGCCATGCCAAAAGAGATGCTTCCGGTGCTTACAAAACCGCTCATCCAATACGGTGTAGAAGAGGCAATGGATGCGGGGCTTACAGAGATGGCAATAGTAACTGGTCGAGGCAAGAGAGCCATAGAAGACCACTTCGATATCTCATATGAACTAGAGCATCAAATCAAGGGGACGGAAAAAGAGAAATATCTAGCCGACATCCGCAATATCATAGACGTCTGCTCGTTTTCGTACACTAGACAAGTCGAGATGAAAGGGCTAGGGCATGCAATACTTACTGGAAGGACGCTAATCGGAAATGTACCTTTCGCCGTACTGCTAGCCGATGACCTTTGTGTGGGGGATGACGGCGGAAGCGTCCTTGCCCAGATGGTGGAACTATACAAAAAATATAGGTGTTCTATCGTGGCGATAGAGGAGATAGATGTCAAAGACTCTTCAAAATACGGGATAATTAGCGGCAAAGAGATGGAAAGTGGCGTATACATGGTAAGCGATATGGTCGAAAAGCCATCCCCGGCAGATGCTCCGTCAAATCTGGCAATCATCGGCAGATATATCCTTACCCCTGATATTTTTGATATCTTAGAAAATACCCCTGCCGGAAAAAATGGCGAATTACAGATAACGGATGCGCTCAAGATGCAAGCAAAAAATAACATGGTAATAGCCTATAAATTTAAAGGCAAACGCTTTGATTGCGGCAGCGTAGAAGGCTTTGTGGAAGCTACCAACGCATTTTATGAAATGGATAAAAATAAATCTTGACAACACTCCGCTAAAGATGTATAATTTTGTTAGCACTTCAAAATACAAAGTGCTAAATATTTAAAAAGATGGCTAAACAATGGCAAGAATTGATAGAAGGGCCGCTATTTTAGAGTGCATCATATCGGAGTATATAAAAACTACTTCGCCTATAGGTTCGCAACACCTACAGTCTATTATTGATATGGAAATATCTTCGGCGACCATCAGAAACTATTTCAAACAGATGGTTGAAGACGGCGTTCTTGTCCAATTTCACATCTCCGGCGGCAGGGTTCCGAGCCAAAATGCATTAAAAGAGTTTTGGTTTGAAAGACTAGCCCCTATCAATACCGTTCGCATAGATGATTTAGGGCGTGTTGCCGAAGCTTCAAAAGAATACAAAATAGCCTCAATTTTGAAAATAAATGAAAGCGATAAGCTTTTGAATGTTTTTGCCGCAGGCTCTAAATACATAATCGCAGAGTTTGAACAAGGCGAGGTCTTGTTTCGGGGCGATGGACACTTAAAATCTTTTTTGGATGAGTTTTTGGGTCTTGAAGCGCCTCAAATCAGAGCATTAGCTGCTCATTACGGCGTCCAAGAGGTATATACAAAATTATCCGAATATATCTTCTCAAAAGAAGCTGCGGTCGTAAACCAAGATGAACTTCTTGAGATAGCAAAAGAAGATAGGGATTGGGCAAAAGAGATGATGCCTCACTTTATGGACGGCAAGGTGGCCGCGGAGACACAACTTGGAATATATTTTGGCAACTTGATTCCGGAAGGCTATATGGCCGTTAAGACCGAAGCCAAGATAGGCGACAAGAGCGGAGAGATGATGTATGTCGGTCATCTATCCCGTGATTTCGGCAGTTTCTTGTGTGCCCTAAACTAGAAAAAGGAGATAAATTTGGAAGATATAAAAAATGAAGAAACTATAGAAAATGTCGAAGAAGCAGCTGCCACAGAGGTGGATGCCGAGACGAAATACAAAGAGCTTGAGGATAAATACCTAAGAGCTCACGCCGACTTTGAAAACACCAAAAAGCGTCTTGAAAAAGAGAAGCAAATGGCTATCGACTACACAAACGAGAAGTTTGCAAAAGAGATGTTGCCCATCATTGATTCTCTTGAGCTTGCACTTGCCCACAGCGGCGAAGCGGCAGAGGGCGACAAGCTAAGAGAGGGTGTCTCGCTAACTCTTGATACTTTGGTCAAAACATTTGAGCGAAACGGTATCAAGCAAATCGCCGTAAGCGGTCCGTTTGACCCGGAAATGCACGAAGCTATCATGCAAGCGCCTAGCGATGAGATAGAAGAGGGGCATATCGTAGCTACCCTGCAAAAAGGCTACATTTTTAAAGACAGAGTGATTAGACCGGCTCTTGTCAGTGTTTGTAAAAAATAAATTTAAAATCAAAAGAAGGAATTAATTATGGGAAAAGTAATTGGAATTGACCTTGGAACAACAAACTCTTGCGTAGCTTTTATGGAAGGCAGTGAGCCGAAAGTACTCGCAAACAAAGAGGGTGCTAGAACTACCCCTTCAGTTGTAGCGTTCACCGATAAGGGTGAAGTGCTTGTGGGTATGACGGCAAAAAGACAAGCTATCACGAATCCAGAAAAGACTATCTACTCTATCAAAAGAATCATGGGTCTAATGACTTCTGAAACAAAAGCGAACGAAGCAAAAAGCAAAGTATCGTACAAAATAGTTGACAGAAACGGCGCTTGCGCAGTTGAAATCGGCGACAAAATCTATACACCACAAGAGATTTCGGCAAAAATCCTAATGAAACTAAAAGAAGATGCGGAAAGCTTCCTCGGTGAAGAGGTAACGGACGCAGTAATCACCGTACCTGCATACTTCAATGACGCTCAAAGAAAAGCGACAAAAGAGGCGGGTATCATTGCGGGTCTAAATGTGCTTAGAATCATCAACGAGCCGACGGCTGCTTCTCTGGCGTACGGTCTTGATAGAAAAGCTCAAGAAAAAATCCTTATCTATGACCTAGGCGGCGGTACGTTCGACGTTACGGTACTTGACGTGGGTGACGGCGTATTTGAGGTTCTTGCTACGGACGGGGATGCGTTCCTAGGCGGTGACGACTTCGACAACAGGGTTATCGACTGGCTGGCGGATGAGTTCAAAGCTGAGCAAGGCATTGACCTCAAAAATGACAAAATGGCGCTTCAAAGACTAAAAGAGGCTGCAGAAAACGCCAAAAAAGAACTATCTACTGCGATGGAGACGGAGATAAACCTACCGTTCATCACGGCTGATGCGACAGGTCCAAAACACCTTGTCAAAAAGCTAACGAGGGCGAAATTTGAGTCAATCATCGGTGACCTTGTAGACAAAACAAAAAACAAAATCGTAGAGGTACTAAAACAAGCAGGACTTGACAAAGGTGCAATCGATGAAGTAGTAATGGTAGGCGGCTCGACAAGGGTGCCAAAAATCCAAGAGATGGTCAAAGAATATTTCGGCAAAGAGCTTAACAAAACGGTAAACCCTGACGAAGTCGTAGCTGTAGGTGCGGCAATCCAAGGCGGCGTACTAAAAGGCGACGTAAAAGACGTACTACTTCTTGATGTTACGCCTCTAAGCCTAGGTATCGAAACGCTCGGCGGCGTAATGACAAAAGTAATCGACAGAGGTACGACGATACCTGCCAAAAAATCTCAAACATTCTCGACAGCAGAAGACAATCAGCCTGCGGTAACTATCCATGTACTACAAGGCGAAAGGGAGTTTGCAAAAGACAATAAATCGCTGGGTATGTTCGAGCTAGGCGGTATCATGGCGGCTCCAAGAGGCGTGCCTCAAATCGAAGTAACATTTGACATCGACGCCAACGGTATCCTAAACGTATCGGCAAAAGACAAAGCGAGCGGCAAAGAGTCAAACATCAAAATCACGGGCTCATCTGGTCTAAACGAAGATGAAATCAACAAAATGGTGCAAGAGGCCGAAGCGCACAAAGAAGAAGACAAAAAAAGAAAAGAAGTGGTGGAAGCGAAAAACCAAGCGGACGCGCTAATCCACCAAACGGAAAAAACTCTTGCCGAATCAGGCGATGCGGTAAGCGCCGATGAAAAAGCAAAAATCGAAGCGGCCATAAAAGAGCTAAAAGATGTAATGGCAAAAGACGGCGCTACAAAAGACGAAATCGAAGTAGCTACTAAAAACCTTACATCCGTAAGCCACAAACTAGCGGAAGCCATGTATGCAAAACAAGGCGGTGACGCTGGCGCTGCGCAAGGCGGTGGCTCACAAGCCAAAAAAGATGACGACGTCATCGACGCTGAAGTAGAGTAAAAAGAACTCCAAACTCCACAAGCCCCGCCAAGTTGCGGGGCAAACTATTTTTTATAATAAACACGCAATAATCCAACTATAAACCTTATCAACCGAAGTAGGCTTCATGAACAATGCCAAGCTACGTTTCATAGCGGATAACGCAGCTCATTTTTTTGCGAATGAGCTTCATATGGCATGTTCCGTGGTCTCGGATGAAGTGTTGTCGTGCGGACGTATAGGGCTTTCTTTTGTGACCGTGTCCATAGATATTGAAGATGATTTGGAAAGTACGGTCGTAATTGGCTTTGGCAAAGAGCTGATGGAGGCCGTGTGCCGTGAATATACCAAGGGCTTGCCAAATATCTCGGCAAAAGAGACGGATATACTTGAGGATACTGCCGCCGATGTTGCCAATATCGTTGTCGGCAACTCAATGTCTATTTTTCAAAACGATAGTAGGCGTGCGGTACACATAGGACTTCCGACTATGGCGCGCAACGATATCTGGGTTTGCGGCGATGATACGCTTATGCGTTCCACTCTAAGCACGGATTTTGGCTCGATGGAAATATATCTTATTTGCAAAAACGATACTGGAGATGATTGATTGAAGAGTTTGAGAGTGATGATAGTAGATGATTCGGCGCTAACCGCAAAAAAAATCGGCGCAATGCTCGAGGAAGCCGGACATATCGTCGTATCTGTCTGTGAAAGCGGCAATGAGGCTGTTGAGATTTATCCGAGTATCATGCCGGATATAGTCACTATGGATATTACGATGCTCGGAATGAACGGCATAGAGGCTACAAAAGCAATTTTGCAACAAAGTCCGCATGCAATAGTGATAATGGTAACGGCCCACGGCCAAGAGCAAATGGTAATAGAGGCCATAGATGCCGGCGCAAAAGGATATTTGTTAAAACCGATAAAACAAGATTCTCTTATTCAGATGATTTCAAAAGTGTATGAGAAATACGCAGATAATTAGTCTAAGGCCGGGAGCTTAATCTCAAAACAAGCGCCCATATCTGAGCCTGATGCAGATATTTTACCATCCATTTTCTCTTCTATTATAAATTTTGCCATCGATAGACCGACTCCGCTTCCGCCTGTATTTTTTTTCGTGGTGAAGCGGTTTTTGAATATCTTTTGCAAAAACTCTTCGTTAATTCCTATTCCGTTATCGCAAAAATTGATGTTTAGCTCGTCTTTATCGCTACTCACCCCAATCTTTATTAACCCGTTATAGTCTTGTTTGTGTTTGCCGTCACGCTCTCTTTTTGCGGCTATAGCTTCCGACCCGTTTGTCAGTAGGGCCAGTACCACTTGTGCAAATTCGCTGGCTACGCCGTAAGCTTTTGCGTTTTGTGCTTCACCCGCAATCTCTACCGTGATATTTTCGTAAGATAGTTTTTTTGAGATAAGGTCGATTGTATTTTGGATTGCGGCAACCGTGTCAAAAACAACCTTGGTGGATGAGGGGCTAAAGAAGCTGCGAAATTCATCTAAAGTTTTATTGATTGCCCCAATAGTTCTGTGACCGTCAGAATAAATTTTCATTACCGATTCTTTGTCCAGCTCGCCCATATTTTGAAGAAGTTTTAGCTCGTCAAACAATATTATTACCGCGCTTAACGGTTGTTTCCATTGGTGGGCTATCAAGTCTAGCAGTTCGCCGAGTTGGGCTTGCTTGGCTTGTTGGATATGTGCCAGCTCGAGTTCTTTGTTTTTTATGGCTAGCTCTGCGTGCGCCTCCGCAAGCCTGTTTTGCGTAGACTTTAACTCATTTATGTCTACGGCTATAACATACTTGACGACTTGTCCACCATCCCAAATAACGGCTTTTTCTTGTACTTGGTACCATCCGTCGTCTACTTCGTTGAAATGTTCATAGGTGAGCGTCTTGCCGTTCGGTGCGCCGTGTTCGTCTATCAACTCGTCTCTTTTGCAAAAAAGACATCTGCTATCTCTGCCGTTGATTACTTGATAGCAAGGCTCTCCCTTTACAAACGTGCGGCGGTTTTTGAAATTTTTGTTGGCGAATACAAGTTCGTTTGTGTTTATATCTACGGCATACACGTCAAACGGCAGAGAGTCTAGCATATCGCCGCATTTAAGAAGTTCGTTCACCAAGTCTCCTCTGCATCAGAACGTATATGTGGCGGACAGTGTCAGCATATCGTTGTCGTAGCGGTAGTTTTTTGAATCTCTAAGCTCATACTGTATTTTAGCCGACAAAGCTTTCATAATCTTTGCTTTGTAAATCAGATTCAACAGCTTAATGTCACTGTTTGACATGATATTTTTGTCCAGGTCTATGTATGAATATCCTGCAACTATCGATTGTTTTGAGGATATTTCATATTTTATTGCCGCTTTTGCCGCCTTCAGTCTTGCTGCCGCAGAAACTGACGAATCTTGAGCAAACATATACGGTATCGATACAAACTCAGGATATCCTCCCCAGTTTCCAAATGCCGTTACCGTCTTTGAATCGCCCGTGAATAGATTTGCCGCTATATATCCGCTAATGCCGCTTTCTTTGTGGGCGATAGAGCTTTTGAGTCCGTATAGTTCATATGAGCCGTTCAGGCCGAGGCTTGATAGGAAATCTTTGAATTTTCCGATTGCCCTTACGCTATACCCCTGCGCTTCATATGTAGCCGCTAGTTTTTCCGTTATTTTTTGCTCTATCGCACCCTCGGCGTAAAAAGTATTTGAAACATCCTTGCAGTAGTAATTCCAAAGTGATATTTTCGGATTTGCGTCTATGAGCGCACCGAGCATGATAACGCCTTGATGCCCCGATATTTTTGAGACGTTAATCGTCGACTCGCCGTTATCTATTGTTTGCAAATCGGTTGTCGTGTTTAGCGAAGTATATGTTTGCTCGGACATACTCTCAAATTTTTTGAAACTCACCAGCCCGTCTAGTCCCGACATTTTGGTGACGTACGAGAGTGTGAGCGTCGTGTCTTTGATGTTTTTGTTTGTCAGGGTGTACGCTTCAAAGAGGTTTGGGATGATGCGGTAGTCGTAAGTGGATATTATCGGGGTGTCTATCTCTTGTCTGCCGAGAGTTACGGTATTTTGCTTTGCGCTGTATTCTATGTATTTTTCGCCTATGACGGAGTACGGCGATTTGTCGACGTCGAACATATATGCGTCTGTTTCTTTTGGATTTTTGCTTCTGAGTCCAAGGTCGCTTGTTTGGTAATATGCTATTTTTGCTTTTAGTCCATGCCAATCACCGCTTGTAGCCCCTATTTTTCCGCCTGCACCCCATGTCGACTGGTCTAGCTTTGGCCCTTTGCGGTCATCAAAAATATACATAAGCTTTGCATAGCCTGATATTTGCGTGTTTTTGAGCGCTTCCGATATCGTTTCGCCCGCATGGAGCGACGCGGCTAGTGCGAATAGGGATATGTAGGTCGCTTTTTTCATCATTTCTCGTTTGGCATCGGAATCTTGAATAAAAAAGAGCTTCCTTTACCAAGTTCGGAGGCTATTTGCACTTCGCCGCCCAGTTTTTCAAGCTCCGATTTGACCGCTCCAAGTCCTATCCCTCTACCCGAAAGCTGCGTAGCCTCTTCTTTTGACGATAAATTCTCTTCAAAAACTAGCATTAGAGGATTTTGCGGGATGGGAATCTCTTTTTGCTTTGCCTTTTTTATTAATTTATCTACGTCTATTCCGGCGCCGTCATCGCTTATCTCGATAGTTATGAAGCTTTCGTTCGCGGTTATTTTGCACTTTATCGTAGCCTCTTCGTCTTTGCCTTGCTCTTCTCTGGTTGCGGCGTCTTCTATCGCGTGGTCTACCGCATTTCTAAACAAATGCACCAAGGATTTGCTAAAGGCGGCGTATTTATCAGGGTCTACGGCGAACTCGCCGCCGTCTATTCCAAAATCTTTTACCCTCTTGCCAAGCCTGTTTGCAAGTGAAGCGGTATATCTAGGATAATGCGCCAAAAGCTCGCAAAACGGCTTGTGTCTAAAGCGTTGCAACCTTGTTTTTATATCTTGCAAAGATAGTGTTTCTAGTCTGCTCTCAAGCTCATTCAGTTCATCCTTGTCGATACATAGCTTCTCTTTTGTCCCCAAAATATCGTATCTAGCTATCTCATAAAGAGTTTGGATGTCGGCTTCAAGGGCGTTTTCAAGCGTTTTTACGTCGCTAACGTCAAGGGCTGTTTTTTGGCACAGTGAGTTTTCGAGACTGTGAAGCTCTTTTGGTAAAAAATAAAAATCAAACTGCGCAAACAGACCCTTGAAAGTGTGGATACTTTTGGCAAGCCCGTCTGCATTTGTGGAAGATAGAAATAGCCTAAACTCGGCAATTAGATTTTGCACATCCTCTTTTTCTTTGAATACGGCAACGACAAATCTCAGTTTTGACTGCTCTTTAGCTATCTGTTCGCTTAGAGCCAGCTCCTCCGTGATGTCGGTAAGGACTAGCATCATCGAGCCGTTTTCCAAAAGCTTGTATTTTGCCGCAAGGGTAAGCGCACCTATTTTGTATGTCTTTGGCAATAACGAAATAAGCATTTCGGATTTGAAATCATCTTTGCATTCCAACACTCGCAAAAGATTGGCTTCCAGTTTGCGCCGATCTTCGGCGTCTTGTCCACAAAGCAGAGATGAAATCGGCTTGCCGGATATGTCCGTCCCTAGCATTCTCTCGCACTCCGTGCTATATTCTTTGTCTACCGTCAGGTTTTTGCCGAATGACAAAAAGCCGTTTGTCGAGTTGTTTAGCAAGGTTGCGACTTGATAGAGGGCCTCTTTTGTCTCGTTTTGCAGGGCGGAAATCTTGGCGTTAAATTTTGCCAAACGCCTATTCCAGTAAATCGCAGCACCTATTATTAGCATTGATGCGACAAGTATTTTATAGACAAGCGAGTAGTCTATCCCCGTTTCGGCCTTGATTGATACGTGTTTATTTGATATTTGCTCCATTTCGGCGGGCGTTATAGTCAAAACACCCTTGTTAAGAATATCCCTTAGTACCGTCTCGTCTTTTAGCACCCCTATTCTGAGCTTATTGGTATACTCTTGTATTTGCCCGGCTATCTTGAGGTTAAAAAGCCCCTCTTTTTTTATCGTATATGCCGCCACTATAAGCGAGCGCATTGTCATGTCCGCTTTTTTTTCAGACACCAGATTTACCGCTTCCTCTTCGCTTGACGTGCCTATGACTCTGATATTTGGATAGTCTTTTTGTATTTTTTCGGCCACCATCGTGTTTCTAGGCAGAGCTATGCTTTCATTCGATAAATTTTTGGCATCGGCTATGAACGAGTGCTCCTCTCTGGTGATAAACACATTTGGATCTATAAATATCGGCTCGGTAAAAATAAGCCATTTGTCTCTCGCCGGAGTTTGATTGAGAAAGCTCATTATTTGGCATTTGCCGCTTTTTGACGCCTCTACGCTCTCATCCCATGTCTTTACCGGATATAATTCTATCTTTAACCCCGTTCTAGCCGATACCAGCGCTATCAGGTCGGCCGCGATTCCTTCGTGCTTGCCGTCTTGGTTTATCCGCTCAAAAGGGACCCAGTCCGGGTCTACGCACATTTTTATGCTTTTTGTTTTTTGAATGTATTCTTTTTCGGCAGGCGTTAGCTCTACGGTTTGTGCCGCAGATAGCGGCATTATAAAAAATATTAATGAGTAAAAAATAGCCGAAAATATATACTTCAATATAAAATCCGTTGTTATTGTATGTAGTTTTTTGATTTTTAATATACTTTATTCTAGCAAAAAAGCCTCTAAGAGCATTGCCTCTAAAATATACTTTTTGTGCTCCGTGTTTCAATATGTGCTGCTTTGCGTGAAATCTATATCTTTTGCTTAAATAACGTACCAAAAAAGTCACATCTTTTTTACCTATCATTCTATATAATCCTTATATGACTAAAGAAAATAATTCTTATATGGCCGATACTGATGCGGCGCAACTCGACATAAACGAGTTTATCATTGATAGTACGGGGGCTATCGTATATGTAATAGACCTTGAGACATTGGAAATACTATATGCCAATGCCATGTGCAAAAAAGAATTCGGAGATGTAATCGGAGGCGTGTGCTTCACGGTTTTACAAGAGGGCAGAGAGGACATATGCGGGTTTTGCCCGATGCAAGACGGCAGAGACACCCTAAAAGTCGGCGATTCATTTGAGTGGGAAAATACAAATTCAAGAAACGGTAAAACATACGTTTTTAATGACCGTGTTATTGTCTGGAAGAACGGCAGACTGGCAAAAATTCATGTCGGCATAGACGTCACCGAACAAAAGAGGCTCGAAGAGGAGCTTTTATTAAAAAAAGATGAAATAGTTAAAACTTTTGAGACGCTGACCGACACTACGATAGAGGGTCTTATTATATTTAACGAACACAAAGAGTGTATACGTGTCAATAGGGTTGCCCCGGAGCTTTTTGGATATACGTCGCAAGAGATGATAGGTAGGCACGCTTTTGAATTTGTAGCCCCTGAATCAAGAGATTTTGTATCAAGGGTGATAAAAATATACGATCAAGAGCCGTACGAAGCTATGATGCTCAGAAAAGACGGTAGCAAGTTTCCGGCTATTTTGCGTGGACGGGATTTGGATCTTGACGGACGGAGGATAAGGGTCTCCGCCATCATGGATATCACGGCAATCAAAGAAAAAGAGCAACGGATAATGGAGCTTGCCAAGTATGATTCTCTGACTTCTTTGCCAAACAGAATGACGCTTGCCGGACAAATAGGCGGTTTTTTGAAAGCCAGCAAAAGAAGCGGCGTATACGGTGCAATATTGTTTGTCGACCTCGATAACTTCAAGGCTATCAATGATACGAAGGGGCATTTTATCGGGGATTTGGTCCTTATGGAGACGGCTGCCAGAATATCAAAAATCACGGGCGAGCGAGATAATTCGGCTAGATTTGGCGGTGATGAATTCGTGATATTGCTAGATACCGGGGAGCAGGATAGGATGCCCGGGTATGCAAAGGCGTCCAAAATGGCTACCGATATTTTGAGCGCCATAGAGGAGCCGTATCTGGTGAGCGGATATGACTTCAGGATTTCTGCGAGTGTAGGCATAGCGATGTTTTGCGGCGACGATACAAACATGGACGAGCTTTTGAAATATGCGGATAGCGCCATGTATCACGCAAAAGCAAACGGACGAAATACGTACAGCTTTTTTGACCCTAGTATGCAAAGGGCGATAGAGGAAAAAAGTCTCATTACCCAAAAACTGAGACACGCAATAGCGTCCGATAAAATTGAAGTTTACTACCAAAAGCAAGTCGGACCGGGCGGCCTAGTAATCGGCGTTGAGGCGCTTGCCCGTTGGAATGACGACGAACTTGGCTTTGTAACCCCCGCTTGTTTTATACCGCTGGCAGAGGAGAGCGGGCTTATCGTAGCTCTTGGGGAGTCGGTCCTTAAAAAAGTGATTAAGCAGCTAAAAGAGTGGGAAGATGACGAGCAAAAAAGGCATTGGAGGCTATCGGTAAATATCAGCTCAAAACAGTTTGAGCAAAAAGACTTTACCGATAAGCTTTGCGATATGCTTCTTGCGCAGAGGGCTCAAGCCGAAGGGCTTAGGTTGGAGCTAACAGAGAGCCTACTGTTCAAAAATACACATGAGGCGATAAGAAAACTATCACATCTAAAAGAGCTTGGAATTACGCTATCTATCGATGATTTCGGCACCGGATATTCATCTCTTAGCTATCTTAAGAAGCTACCGATAGATGAGCTAAAAATAGACAAGTCGTTTATCAGCGATTTGGCTACCGACGCAAACGACGAGACGATAGTTCAGACCGTCATATCCATAGGGCGCAAATTTGGTATGGAGGTCATAGCCGAGGGGGTCGAGACCAAAGAGCAGCTTGAGCGTCTTATCGACATGGGATGTGAGTATTTTCAAGGCTACTATTTTGCAAAGCCGATGCGTGCGCAGGAGTTATAGCCGGATTTTCTGCCCCCGTTTTCTACTTTTTTCATTCCGCTTTATGCCTATTTTTTAATCAAACATTTTTGTAATACTGTCTAAAAAGCATATAAAATATCGTCAAATGTTTCAAGGGGGCGGGATATGCTAAAGCAAGGTCAAGTACAAAAACAGACGGCTAGGCTATCGATGAAGCTATGGCTTCCAATCCTTGAAAGCTCTCTCTCCGAGCTTAGTAAGAGTGTTGACGAGATGTCACAGACAAACCCTTACGTGCAGGTAAAAAAAGGGCTAGAAAACGAATACAAACTACGCTCAAAAGATATCAAAAAATTTTCAGGTGTTAAAAGCAAAGGGCTGGACGATGCCGGCGCGGCATCCATAACAAGCGAAGAGTCTTTGTACGACAAGCTTCTTGCGCAGATAGAGCCGCCGCTTTTCCCTACCGAAGTATCGCAAAGGGTGGCAAAGGCGATTGTTGAGAATTTGGATGAAAACGGATTTTTTGACGGCGACATCATCGATATAGCTGCCGATTGCGGCGTAGATGCAGGATATGCCGAAAAGATAAGAGAGAGATTTGGTTCGTTGGAGCCCTGCGGCATAGGGGCAAAAGACGTAAAAGAGGCGCTTTATTTTCAGCTTTGCGCACTCGATGTTAGCGAGGAAATATACTCCGCGACGAAATCCCTCATATACCAAAAGGATGTTGCGGTCAAAAACCTATCGCAGCCAATCCTAAAAGAGGCAAAAAAGATTTTATCTAGACTTAGAACCGTTCCCGCCATAGACTATCAAGAGTCTAGCGCTCCGGTCATCCCGGATGTTGCCGTTGTGTTTGAAAAAGACAAATTTGAAGTTCGCCTAAACTCGCTTTATTATCCGGATATCGTGATAGACAAGGAGCTTGCGCATGAGGGCGGCGAGTTTGCCAAAGAGAAGGTCAAAGAGGCGATGATGACGGCAAATCTGGTCAATCTTCGCAAAACTACCCTTCAAAACATCGTCAACATCATCATAGAAAAACAATTTAAGTTTTTTTTGGGGGGCGAGTTGGTTCCGCTCAAAATCCAAGACGTGGCCGATATTTTGGGCTACAACCAATCGACTATTTCGAGGGCCGTGGCGAACAAATACCTCTCCTGTGACCGCGGTATTTTGCCGTTTCGCCACTTTTTTAGCTTTGCCGTGTCGGAGAACGTAAGTACAAATGAGCTCAAAAGCTTTGTCAAACACCTTATCGAATCGGAAAATAAGGAAAAGCCGTTAAATGATGAAGAGATGCTTGAGATGGTGCAAAAAAGATTTGATGTAAAAATGGTCAGACGGAGCATTACAAAGTATAGACTTGAGCTTGGAATCCCGTCGTCAAAAGAGCGCAAGAAAGAATATATGTTGGGCTAGAGTGGCGGAACGACAAATGCAATTATTAAAACAAAAACTATAAAGACGGTAAAAATGCTGGCAACACGTGCGGGGACAATCGGTTTTTTAGAGGGGAAAGTAGCCGCTTCTTCAATAAGCGACCTCGGTTTTGTGAGCGTATCAAATCTCGGAATAGGGACGTATAAACCGGAAGCCTACAAAGAGGAAAATTATACTTTTAGCTACAAGGATGCTGTAAAAAAAGCCGTAAATATGGGGTGCAACCATATAGACACGGCTGCAAATTATCGATATACAAAAAGCGAACAAGAGATTGGCGAGGCGCTTGGCGAACTGTTTGAAGAGGGCGTAAAAAGAGAAGAGCTTGTCATAGCCACGAAGGGGGGATTTTTGCCCCTTAGCTACCCGTTTCCACAAAATCCGTATCATTGGATAAGCGATAATATCGTCAAAAGCGGACTTGCCAAAGAAGAGGACATAGTCATAGATGAACACTGTATGACGGCCGAGTTTGTGGAGTGGTCTTTTGAGGAATCGTTAAAGAGGCTCGGCGTTGACGGCGTAGATATTTTTTATGTTCACAATCCTGAGTTTGAGCTTGGAATAGTGCCTTACGAAAAGCTGATAGAAAAATTCGGCAAAATCGCAAAAATGCTAGAGGCAAAACGCAAAGAAGGGAAGCTTGGCAAATACGGAGTAGCCTCATGGAACGGATTTTTGAACGACCCTTCCAATATGGAGTATCTCTCCTTGGCTGATTTTGTTGCGGCCTCAAGAGTCCACGGCGACGGTTTCGGGTTTATTCAAGTCCCTTACAATCCCGCAAAGCCTCACGGATATATATTTGCCAACCAAAAAATAGACGGCGAATTTGTCCCTTCGTTTTATGCCGCTAAAAAATTAGGGCTTGGCGTGGTCACAAGCTCGTCTCTTTTGCAGATGAATATTTTTAAAAAGGCGTTTAGCGCCCAGTTTAGAGATATCTGTGAGCTATCTTTGGCTAGCGACCTACAAAGGGCATTACAGTTTGCCCGCTCCAATCCATTGGTGTCTTCGGCGCTTGTCGGAACGGCGAATGATGAGCATGCGGAACATGATTTTTCTATTTTAAAAGAGGGTATCGTGACTGCAAAATCTTATGAAAATTTCTTCAGGCTTTAAAGATGCTGTATGATGTAATAGTGGTTGGAAGCGGTATAGCCGGGCTTACGGCGGCAATAGAAGCGTCAAAAGACGGCAAAAGCGTACTAATACTAACCAAAAATATGCCCCTTCGCTCCAATAGTTCGATGGCGGCCGGCGGTATAAATGCCGCACTGGGTAATGTAGAGGCCGACGATGTGTCGCTGCATCTTGCCGATACGCTAAAAGGTGCGGATGGACTTGGTGTCCAAAAGGCCGCTACGGTACTAACCAAAAATGCTCCAAAAACCGTTCTTGAGCTTGACGCCCTAGGCGCAAACTTTGATAAAGACGAAAGCGGGAAGATTCGCCAAAGAAGTTTTGGCGGCGCAGGGAAAAAGAGGACGTGCTTCGTTGCAGATAAGACGGGCGGGGCGATTGTGCAGGCTTTGCTCGGCTCGCTAAAAGGCAAAAACATAAGAGTCCAAAGCGATTATTTGGTTATGAGCATCTTAAAAGATGACGACAAGATAGCCGGCGTATCGGCCATGAATAAAAGAAGCTGCCAAATAGAGCTTTTTGGGGCAAAGAGCGTCGTGTTTGCCGGAGGCGGATATGCGGGTATATATTTTGGGCATACTTCAAATCCGCAAGATTCTGTCGGAGATTTGCTTGCGGTAGCGCTCAAGACGGGGCTTCCTCTTCGCGATATGGAGTTTGTGCAGTTTCACCCGACGGGGCTTTGGCATACGGGAAGTCTTGTGAGTGAGGCGGTTAGAGGCGAGGGCGGCTACATCGTAAACGCTAACGGCGAGAGATTTACGAACGAGCTTGCCACGAGGGATGTGCTGGCCCGGGCAATTGCGAGAGAGCAGGTTAACGGCGGCGTATTTATTGATGTTAGACATTTGAATCCGCAGCTTTTGGCGGATAGAGTTCCTTCATTTTTGAAAGCGGCGATGGCTCAAGAGGGCAAGGACGCTTCGGCGGAGCTTGTGCCGATAAAACCTGTGGCACACTACACGATGGGCGGCATAGCGACAAACGAAAAGTGCGAGACTGCCATCAAGGGGCTATATGCGGCCGGTGAATGCGCCGCAAATGGGGTGCATGGGGCAAATCGCCTAGGTGGAAACAGCCTATTGGAAGCCGCCGTATTTGGGCGCATAGCCGGACAAGAAGCGGCGGCATATGCGTCAAGACAGGGCGAGTTTCTCAAAATAGATTTGACGACGGTTGCAAAAGATGAAAGAAGGATAGAAAATATCTTAAAAGGGGAAGCCGGAGCGAACCCGAGGGCGGTGCGAAAAAGCCTCGGAGACACGCTATATACGAAGGCGGGGCTGTTCCGTGATGAGCAAGGGCTAAGCAGCGCTTACGAATATATCGGCTATCTCAAATCCGTGGCCGGGATGATGAGCGCGATGGAGAAAAAAAGAGACGGAAATTTTGAACTCCCTCTTATACTGGAACTTCAAAATGCCGCCCTTGTGGCGGAAGCCTCGGTGCTTGGCGCCCTCAAAAGAGAAGAGAGTAGAGGGGCGCACTATCGCGACGACCATGGTGCAAAAGATGATGCTAAGTTTAGGCGTCATTCGCTTGTTAGGCTAGATGGGATGAAGCTTGTTCACTCCTATGAGGAGAGTGGATTTTTCGGAAAAATAAAAGAGTTCATCAAAAAATAAAGGACAAAAAATGGCAAAAGTAATGTTAAGAGAAAAAGACGGAAAAGTAAAATTCTACGTTGCAAAAAAAGATATGGAAGAGACGATACTGACTATAGAGTTTGACTCTGAAGAAAAATGGGGCGGCGAGGTAAAAATATCAAATGGCGACGTATGGCATATACCTGTGGGTCCAAAAAAACTCCCGTGCGAAGTAGAGGCAAAAAGACTTTCTATCGGTGGAGAATAAAACAAGGGCAAGAGAATTTCTCTTGCCAAGATAGTTTAGAACGAGTAGCCGAAGTTTAGTTGGAATCCTTTTGCGTGTGCGGATGTCAGGTATGTAACCCCAAGTCTTAATTGGCTCATTGTTTCGTATACTTTTGCCATCGCTTTTTGCTCTAGGCTCATGCCGCTCGGATAGTGTTGCTTGACTTTTGCAAATCCGTAAGAGAATCCGGTTTCTACATAGCTGTTTGTGTATAGTTTGGTTCCGGTAAATTGTGTATGGTTGGCAAAAAGTTCCAAAGATGTGTTGGACGCCACATTGCTCATGTCGATGTCATATAGTAGACCGTTTTTAAATACTACGTTTCTGATGCCAGGGTCGTATGCATAGTCCCCGCTATATAGCTTGAGTGTTCTAGTGTAGCCGACCATGTTACCTATACCGACTAGGCCACCGGGAGCTTTTATTTTGTATGCGCTCGTGATACTTGCCGTTCCCACTTGTCCTAGCGAGCCTAGATCCACGGAGCCTGTAACCCCGTATAGTACGGCTGGAGTTAATGTCCAGTTTTGCGTTACCGGAAGGTTTGCGCTAAGACCAAAACCTAGTTCCGCAGCTTTCGCCCCTTCAACGTCAGTCATTGCGACAGGAACCAAGATATTTAATTTTCTATCCGGATTTGAGTCCGATACTACCGAATATGATAGCGGAAGAGCATATTTTTTTGAAGATATATCGCCGTCTTTCATCGCAAAGTATTGCGCAGACAAAGATACTACGTTTCCTTTTTGACTCTCTGGAGTATAGTTTTTGCTTTTAACTACGTCGCTAAAGCCGTAGTTAAAGCTTGTCGCTACGTTTTGTGACATAAGTGAGTTCGGGTTACCTGCTATCGGGTCGCTCGGTGATACTTCGGCTAGTTTTTTCATCAACTTTTCTACGGCAGAAGCGCCGTCTTTTGATAGCCAGTCACCCAGCATTTTTTGACTCTCGTCTCTTGAAGAGCCCGTAAAGGATTCGTTTATCCCTATATCCGGGATACTCATGACAAGAGTATTGCTACCGGCGGTATATGAGAAGTTGATACGCACGCCTCTGTAATTGGCGTTTAGAGTTAGCTGCTCTGTTCCGGTATATGTAGGAAAGTATGCTTGTATTGATGAGTCTTTACCTATTGCTTCGATTAGTTCGCTAACAGTTTTTGCGCCTTTGTATGCACTAACCGCACCGTTGCTCATGGATGCATCAATGCTAAACAAATCTGCCGCATTTGCCGATGCCGTAAGCAGCGTTGCCGCTACGATGCTTGTTCTTATAATTTTTCTTATCATTTTGTGCTCCGAGTGTAAATGAGAGGTAAACAATAGTTATTATAGTCAATTTTTTTATAAATGAAATGCCATTTTTACTCTCTTCTTAGCACCTTATCGACTATTTTTTCAAAAAACGGTATCGGCTTATACTCCCGCTCCAGCTTTTCATGGTCGAGTGTCTTGGCGAATTCAGCAGGGTCGTGTGGGGCGTCACCCGCTCTTTTGGCATATAGCTCTACAAACATATCAACAAGCCCCGTTCTAGCGTGCCTGATGTGTCCGTATGGCCAAAATTTGAGCTGACCCGTGTGTTCTAACGGCACACCTTTGTGATAGTGCAGATATAGCATACTCCCTATCCCGGCTCTATCTGCTCCCGCTTTACAATGGATGAGGACTGGGTATTCGATGGCTTTGAATGTCTCCCGAAACTCCTCTAACATTTTTGGCTCAGGGATTTTGCGTGAATAGGCGTTGACGTAGATGAGTTTTACCCCCATATCCTTGCACACCTTCTCCTCAAGTGCCCGTAGCGGCGAGTTCTTCTCATATCCTCTGAGATTTAGCACTGTTTTGATGCCGTGTTTTTTGATGATATTTCGTAGCTGATAGGTTGTTGGCTGACTGGAGCGGAAGGCATGTTCGTCTATGCGGTGGAAGTTGCGGCGAAAGACATTCGTAAAGTTGTGTTCGACTATCATCGCATATGCTTGGGCATACAGGTATCCCCAGAAGCTATCTATATTTATCGGTTTTTTCAACTATTATTCCTCTTTTCCGTATAGCTTGCGGTACTCTTCGCAGGAGGCTAGTAGCTCCTCCTCGCTCCCTTGGCAGACTATTTGCCCCTCTTTGAAGAGTGCGATTTTGGACGCAGCTTTGACCGTGCTTAGTCTGTGAGCGATGAGGATTACGATCCGCTCTTTTGCTATCTCTGCCGCCGCTTTCATCACCTCCGCTTCACTCTCGTTGTCAAGCGCACTTGTCGCCTCGTCCATGATGAGGATTGACGGGTTTTTGTAGAGCGCTCTCGCTATCGCTATCCTCTGTCTTTGTCCGCCCGACAGATTTGCCCCAAACTCCTCTAACACGGTGTGTATCCCTTGCGGCAAGTGCTTCACAAACACATATGCGTGAGCGGCCTTGAGTGCTTCGTTTACCCTCTGCTCGTCTATCTCTTCGCCGTATGCCACATTTGCCGCTACCGTGTCGTTCATGATGAGCACCCTTTGGCTTACCATCGCTACTTGTGCACGAAGCGAGGAGAGCGAAAATTCGTTGATACTCCGTGCATCCACGCTGATTTCGCCGCTTGTCGGGTCGTAAAATCTAAGTAGCAGCGAAACAAGAGAGCTTTTGCCGCCGCCGCTTTGACCGACAAGAGCCGTCATCTCGCCTTTTTTGAAAGTTATGTTTACATTATTTAGCGCCGTTTTGTCGTCATACACGAGGCTTGCGTTTTTGACTTCTACGATTGAGGGGCTCCAATCCAGCGTTTTGCCGCCGCCTACTATCTGCGGTTTTATCTCAAAAAGCTCCCTTATCCGCTTGTTCGCCGCTATTGCGTCTTGAAATTTATTAAACACGCTTGAGAGTTGGCGAATTGGGCTATAGAGCAAAAATAGCGCCGTCAAAAACGAGAAAAACGCACCGACACTGAGCTTGCCATCTATAACTTCTGAGCCGCCTATGTAGATGACTATTCCCGCAGCTACGGCTCCTAGCGTCTCCATCAATGGATTTACCGCTTCGGCGGTTTTGACGCTTTTCATATCAATTTTGAGAGAGTTTGAGGTGTGGATTTGAAATCTGCTCGCCTCGAATTTCTCGGCACAATTTGCCTTTATCATCTCAATGTTATTAAATATTTCACTTAGGTGCGCCGTAATGTCGGAGTTTATCTCTTGCGATTTTTTGGATAGTTTTCGCATACGGTTTGCCAGTAGCGTGAGCGGATAAAAAGCGATAGGAAGGACGATAAGTCCGATAAAGGCGAGCTTTGGGCTTTGGTAGATTACCATTCCTATTAGCCCTATTGCCGTTAGACTCTCTTTTATTATCGAGGCAAGATAGCTAGATACTGCAGATTGTATTCGTCCGATGTCGCTTGTCAGTCGGCTGATGAGCTCCCCGCCTCTGGCACGGACAAAAAACGATATATCCGCCTCCATGATGCTTGATAGGAGGCTGTCACGCACCCTTCTTACGATGTCTTTACCGATAAATGAGATAAAGTACGCCTCGATGTATGTGCCCGCACTTTTGGCAAAATAGACCGCCACGACTGCAAACGGCAAAAGAGATAGCATTGCAATATCTTTTTTGACAAATATCTCGTCAAGTAGAGGTTTGATAAGGTATGCCGTCATCGCCGTCGCCGCAGAGGTGGCTATAAGACCTATAACTACGAGTACAAACTCTTTTTTGTAGTCTTTGTAAAAATGCGAATACGACTTCAAAAACTCAAACATCTACGCCTTCTCCCAGACGGTGCCGCTTGCAGTGTCCATTAGCTCCACACCCATCTCTTTTAGATTTGCCCTGATGGCGTCCGCCGCCGCAAAATCTTTGGCTTTTTTGGCTTCCATCCTCTCTGTAATCAGCTCTTCTATTTTCGCTTTTTCCTCGTTGCTTACGCCAAGCTGGAAATACTCGGTAGCGTTTTTACCGCCAATTCCGAGAGCTTCATTTGCCAGAGCCACGGCATAAGCCGCTTTTGCTTTTGCTTTTGCTTCTTTGTCTTTTGGGTTTTTATCCATTGCCTCATTCGCCGCTTGTACCCTCTCATCAAGGCAAGCAAGTGCTTTTGAGATGTTTAGGTCATCTTCCAATGCCGCCAAAAACTCCGCTCTAAATTCGCTATCTTCCGCTACTTCTACGCCGTCAACCCTTTTTTTGAGGCGGTAGAGCTTGTCGAGTCGTTTTTTGGAGGCTTCCAAATCTTCGAGCGAAAAGTTGAAATTCGCACGATAATGAGTGGTCAGTAGATAGAATCTGATGATTTCGCCGTTGTATTGCCCTAGTGCGTCACGCAGAAAAAAGCTGTTTCCAAGAGACTTGCTCATTTTCTCACCGCCGATGGTTACGAATCCGTTGTGCATCCAAACTTTTGACAGTTCTTGATTGTGGGCACATCTGCTCTGCGCCGCTTCGTTTTCGTGGTGCGGAAAGAGCAGGTCGCTTCCGCCGCCGTGAATGTCTATCTGGTATGCGCCATCTTTTGCAAGGTGTCTTTTTATCATTGCCGAGCACTCTATATGCCACCCCGGTCGCCCACGCCCAAACGGCGAGTCGAAGCTGACTTTTTCATTTTCTTTTGCGCTTTTCCAGAGGACAAAGTCTTTGTCATTTCTTTTTTCGCTCGCCTCTATACGACTCACTGTCTCTTCTAAGGTGTGACCTGAGAGACTGAGGTATTTGTCATCTTTTGCGGCGTCAAAATAGACATCTCCACTCGGCGTGGCGTATGCAAAGCCTTTGTTTACGAGCGTCTCTATTAGCTCTATCATATCATTTACCGACTCCGTCGCCTTTGGCTCAATGTCGGGAGAGATGCACCCTAGAGCCGCCATCTCTGCGCGGTAGCTTTCAAGGTATCTTGTCGTTATCTCCTCTAGGCTTTTGCCCGTGTCGTTCATCTTTTTGAGAATTTTGTCGTCTATGTCGGTGATATTGCGGGCAAATGTGACTTTTTTGCCGAGAGTGCGGAGCGTGCGAACGAGCAGGTCAAATGCCACGGCGCTTCTAGCGTGCCCTAGGTGCGCATCGTCATACACGGTCGGGCCGCACACATATAGTCTGATGTCATCTCCCTCAATCTCCACTTTTTCTTTTGTCTTAGAATCGAATATACGCACCAGTAAACTCCCTAAATATTAAAAGCAAAACAATCTCAACCGCCAAAAATGCCGCCAACGCCAAAGCGTATTTGGCCTCAAAAAAGCCCTTGAACCTCTCAAATCCAAACGAGCGAAGCGTGAGGCTAAAGAGTATAAGACCCGTAAGCGAGCCTGAAAGGGCAATGCCGGCCGCTCCAAAAAACTGCATAAGCACGATACTAAGCACGGCGTTGCAGCCTAGTGAAATTGCCGATATTTTAGCGGCTTTTAACTGCTGATGTTTGGAGTAGAGCCAAAGTGAAAAAAGACGAGAAAGCCCGAAGGGGACAAGTCCTATCATATACATTGCCATGACCGCCGCTGTGTTGGTCGTATCCGTCCTTGCGAAGTTGCCGTGTTCGTAGATGAGCCAAATAACCTCATTTGAGAGGATGATGCCGCCCACCGTAAAACCAAAAAGCAAGAACGACAAAAACCAAAATGCCTTTTTGAGCTGAGACAATGCCGCCGCCTCTTCGCCACGGTTTAGAGCCTTTGCAACGGATGGAAAAAGCGCCATTGAAGTAGCGATGGCAAAAACGGCGAGGGGGAGCTGAAATATACGGTTTGCGTAATATAGATAACTAATAGCCCCCGTCGCTAGGAAAGTCGCTAGCCACACATCCACAAACGCTGCAATTTGAGCCGTTGAGCTGCCGGCGATGGAGGGTAAAAAGCTACGATTAAATCTCTTTGCGTCGTCTGTTGCGCTTTTATCGCCTCTAAAAAACTTTATAAACCCTATTTTTAGAAGTCTCAATGCTCCTTTATTTTTGACGGCATATATATGCACCGCCACTTGCAAAGCGCCTCCGGCAAGGACACCCCAACTAAGAGCATACACTGCGCTTAGCTTATCCATGTCTTTTGCGATAAAAAGCGCTGTTATCATCGCCACATTGAGAAGGGCAGTTGAAAAAGCAGTCGTAGCAAAGTGTTTTCGGTATTGAAGCAGAGCGCCAAGAAACGTGACGATAAAGATGAGGTCGAGATAATAAAAGTTGATGGCGACTATCGGGGCGGCTATTTTTTTGATTTCATCGGAGTAGCCAAAGGCGGTAAGTGCGGTAAAAGCCCCTTGAAATATAGTCACAAGAAGCGACATAAGGATAATAACGGTCATTAGCCTCACAAAAACAACTACGCTAAAAAGCGGCTTGTGCGCCGACGCCGCAAATGAGGGGATAAAGGACTGGCTAAAAGCACCCTCTGCAAAAATATTTCTAAATAAATTCGGAAGCTTGAAAGCTATAAAAAATATATCGCTAAATACCCCTGCGCCAAGGACGCTAGCGGTAAGCATATCGCGTACAAAGCCTAAAACTCTTGATGTGAGTATGCCTGCGGAATTTGTGAATATTGATTTAAACATTTTGCAATTTTACCGAAATGGTGTTAAAGCAGATATGTAAACAGTAGTCACAAAAAAGTTGCAATTTATACTAAATACATTAGAATCTTCATTATTAAATAATTTATGAGGTAGCGATTTGGCCGACGATATAGCTGGCATACAAAATTTTGAGCCTTTTGACGTTGAGACAGAGGATGTAGCCAAGGCTCTTGCGGATTTTGCAAAAGAGCGAAATATCGACCCTAAAAACATAGATTTCAAAATCCTCTCCGTAAGTACGATTGCATACAATCAAGTAGATAAAAGCCTCGCTATGTTCGATACTTCCGCAGGAGAGCATGTTCATAATGAGCTTTTTGCCGACCCGGATATAAAGCTTTACCAAAAACTTACAATACGGATAAGACCCAAAGAGGAACAACCCGTAAAGCTCGATATAACTCTCTCGGCCGATAAGATTTTTACAAAAGTCATAGCTACTCTAAAAAAAGAATCAAAAATAATCTACTACCCTTTTTTGGATCAGTATCTATACGAAGAGCTTTGTAAAAGGCTTGCAAGACATAAAATATTGGTCGTGCTCTTTGAAAATGACCTAAAAAAACAGATTGACGATCTTGTTCAAAAGATAAAAAACGGTGCAAAGTTTGACGAGGACTATAAATTTGTAGTAGCGGAGACTACGGATTTTATACCTAGCGAAGACGACAAAATAGTATTTTATTTTGAAGAAAAACGAAAAATAAACGAAGAGAATCCCGATTTTTACAACCGTGGATTTATTGTAGATGTCGACGAGGATGAAATACTAATAGAGTACAAAAAACCGAAAATCGGTAAAAGCGGCAGAGACGTCAGGGGTCATTTCATCGACGTAAAAGAGCCGAAAAACGAAAACGAGCCTCAATTTGCGTCATCCTCTAATATAAAAATCGAAGAAACGGCCTCCATAGTTAGGTATCTGGCGGTAAAAAAAGGATTTGTCGTATATGACGGAAAGCTTCTTGACATACAAGAGGAGCTAAAGGTAAAAGAGATTAGTTTTCGGCAGACGGGCTCTATCGTTGTGGACGAGGACAAGGATATTACGCTTGATATAGCGGAGTCAAATCCGGTTGTTGACGCCGTAGGCTCAAATATGACGGCGAGAGCTACCGAGGTAATCGTCCGAGGCAGTATGGGCGATAACTCCAAGGTGTATGCCGACAAGGCTCAGATACAAGGGCTTACGCACGCCACCAGCAAAGTCTTTGCAAAAGACGCCACTATTACTACCCATCGCGGCTATTTGGAGGCCAGAGAGGCCAGAATAGAGAGGCTAGAAGGCGGCGAGGTGGTAGCCGACGTCGTTCATATAGGGCATGCGAACAGCGGCAAAGTAAGGGCAAAAAAAATATATATCACAAATCTCGGCTCAAACTGTGAATTCACCGCTTCCTCGGTTATAGATATAACTAGCATTTTGGGTACCGACAATAAATTTTTCTTTGAGGCGGGGGCTACGCCGAATGAAAAAATACTATTTGAAAAGGCCGTTGCAAATAAGGCCGGACTTGAAAAAGAGTATACGGAAAAATACGATGCTTTTAAAAAAATGATAAAACTCGTCGAAGACAACAAGCCTAGTGCGCTTAGAATCAAACAGATGATAGATGAGGATATTAAAAAAGGATTTGAGCCGAAAGAGGCTTTTGTGGTTAAATATAAGCAATTTACGCAAATGTTGGCAAACGCAAAAACATTAAAAGCGGATTTTGATGAAATAAAATCTGCCTTGGACGATATTAGTCACGAAGTTGCCACGTTTGAAGATAAGCTCTTAGATGCTAGACTAATCAATCACGGAGTTTGGAAAAACTATCAAAGCGTAGTATTCAGAGCAAACGGCGGTAAACACGAGTGCAAATACAACCCTAGAGAGGGCTCGAAATCGAAGGCGATAGGGCTTTTCAAGATAAGCGATACGGAGTATAGCGTAGGGGAGACGAATTAAAGGAGGCCTAGTGGAAGCTTCGAAGCAAAAAAAAGGCGTACGACTTACTACATCTTCCGTCTCGCAGACGATTGAGCGGTTTTGTCAGGAAAAAAATATAGCTCCGCAAAAAATAGATTTTGATTTTTTGGGTGTCAAAACAGAGGTTTTTTCTACTACCGAAGATGAAAAACCGAAAGTTATTTCACTCCCGATAGACCCTACCGTTTGGCTTGACGATAAAATATCCATTAGGCAGACGTACGAGATATTTTTGCATTTTGCCGATCCACAAGAGTCTGTGGCTTTGAGTCTTGGGTTTGGAGGGAACAAAAATCTTACCTCGGTGGTCGCCTTTATAAAGCCGACTTCCAAGCTCCCTATCGCCGACGATATGGAGACAAGACTAGAAGCCGAGATGAACAAGCGCAAGCTTAAAATGGGACTTCTTATCGGTGTCTATGATGAGGGGATGAAGCGAGACATTGCTACGTTTTGTTCGCAAGTCAGAAAAGACGGCAAGATTGTCAAAGAATACAAAATAGAGCTTTTCCATGGTCCGGACTTTGTCCCTTCAAGGGATGACAGCCTTGAGCTTGTCTTTCAAAAACACTCTACGGAAGACGCAAAATCAGGCGTTTTTGCTACGAAAACGGGAAGCGATTTGGTTGTATACCAAAAAGCTAGAATGGGGACGCTTTCTAGGGACGCGAAAGGGAGACTGCTTGAACCGTCCGAGCCAAAAACAACCAAGCAGATGGATTTTAAGGTTGGCGAGGGGATAGAGGTCATCGACAGCGAAAACGAGACTATATTTAGAGCCAAAAAAACAGGTTTCGTTATTTTTGGAAACGGTGAAATAGACGTCAAAGAGGAGATGGCTCTTCAAGAAGTCAGCCTTAGAACCGGCTCAATAGACGCAGGGATGGATTCCGATTCGAAGCTCGACATAACGGACGACAATCCCGATTCGGAAGCGATAGGCGATAATATGTCGGTAAGGGCTGCGGTCGTAAACGTGCAGGGAAGCGTGGGGGCAAACGCTACGATAGTGGCAAAAGAGGTTTCCATAGGCGGACAGACTCACAAAACTTCAAAAATTACGGCTACAAAAGCCCATCTAAAAAACCATAAAGGCTACATAGAAGCCGACGAGGTTGAAATAGATACGCTAGAGGGCGGCGAGGTCGTGGCAAAAAAAGCAACCATAGGCGTGGCCATAGGGGCTAAAATCAAGGCCGATGAATGCCATATCAAAACCCTCGGTTCAAATAACGTCGTGAATGCCACGAGGCTGATAGAGATAGCGACCCCGCAAGGCGGAGAAAATAAGCTTTCGATAGAGGCTGCGGCAAATGCCTCCGATATGAAAGCACTAAATGAGCTTGAAGCAAAAATATCCAGTTTGCAAAAGAGCGTAGAAGAGAGAGGCGAGTTTGTCGGACGTGAAAAAGAGGCTGCCGTCGCGCAAAGCAAAACGGTAGAAGAGATAAAAGCCAAGATAGAGGAAGAGAGAAAGAAAAACTCTCCGCTTGCAAACGTATTGCTGGCGAAGCTAAAACATTTTGGCGAAAACGTAGATAAGCTAAAAAAAGAAGAAGCCAAGCTTATAGAGGAAAAACAAGAGCTTAAAGCGCTGCTAGAAGAGGCGGATTTGTTGCAATATAAGGTGCTTGATGCGAAAGTATTGGCGCTTTCTCCTTGGCAAGGCTACAACACGGTGTCTTTCAAGCTTATTTTTCCTCCTAGGGAGTTTAGCTACAAGGTGATGGAGGGCTCAGGAATCAAAGAGATAATACTCCGCAAAATATCGGATGTCGACTATGAGGTATTTACGCTGTAGCTAATTCCAGCCGTTATTTGTTAAAATTAGCGCCAAAAACTGGGATATACGAATGATAGCTATGCTTGAGGGAAAAATAACCCGCAAAGAGCCCATGCTCCTATGGCTAAAAACGGGCGGGATAACATATGAAGTCAATATCTCTCTCAACTGCTACAACGACTTAAGCGGTGATATCGCGGAACTTTTTATAGCGCAAATCATAAGAGAGGATGCAAATCTTCTATACGGCTTTTTGGACAAAAACGAAAAGAAGATGTTTGACAATCTCATAAAGATAAGCGGCGTAGGCCCTAAGGCGGCAATGGCTATATGCTCTACGTATTCTCCGGCGACTTTTTCGGATATTATCTCAAGGGGCGACGTCGCCAACCTAAAAAGAGTTGTCGGCATAGGTCCAAAAACGGCAGGGCGGATACTTGTGGAGCTTGGCGGATTTAGCGTCGAGGATACGACTCCCAAAAATAGTGCAGCAGGCGAAGCGGCAATGGCCCTTGAGTCTTTGGGATTCAAAAAAGAAGAGATTACAAAAGCGATGCAGGGGCTTGGCGGAACAGATACGGGCGCACTCGTTAAAGAAGCTTTAAAAAAATTACAGAGGATATAAGAATTGAAACTAGCTTTACTTTTCGGCGGAAATAGCTATGAGCATGAAATTAGCATCGTTAGTGCGATAGCGCTCAAAAAAGTCATCAAAAAAGAACTCACTTTTATATTTGCGGATGAAGCCGGTGAATTTTGGCTAATCGACCCGTCAAACATGAAATCAACATATTTTGCAAAAAGAGAGTACAAAAACGGCAAAAAGCTCTACCTCCAAAAAGGCGGTTTTTATACAAAAGGATTTTTTGGCTTTTCCGAAATAGGCAAAGTGTGCGTGGTAAATCTAGCTCACGGCGGTGACGGTGAAGACGGCAGGCTTGCCTCCATGTTCGATTTTTACGGCGTACCTTATATCGGACCTAGGGCTGAAGCTTGCGTGATGAGTTTTAATAAACTTCTTACCAAGTCTTTGGCGTCGATATGTGAAGTGAAGGCACTAGAGTATAAAACTATATTTAAAAACAAAAGAGACGCAAAGGCGCAGCTTTCATATCCGGTAATCGTAAAGCCTTCTCGCCTTGGAAGCTCTATCGGAGTTAGCGTTGTCAAAAGTGAAAAAGAGCTTGATTATGCCCTTGATGTTGCTTTTGAGTTTGACGATGCAGTACTAATTGAGCCTTTTATCGAAAACGTAAGAGAGTTCAATGTCGCAGGCGCAAGGGTAAAAGGTGAAATCTTGTATTCAAACATTGAAGAGCCAAAAAAAGACGGATATCTCGATTTTGAAAAAAAATATATGGATTTTGCAAGAACCGACGAGGTTGCGGCAGCGGGGATAGATGCGGAGCTGGCGGCCAAACTTAAAGCGGCGTTTGCGGCGATATATGACTTTGGCTTTGACGGGGCTATTATCAGATGCGACTTTTTCGTAGTAGACAATGAGGTGTATCTAAACGAAGTAAACCCGATACCGGGAAGCCTTGCCAACTATCTATTTGCCGATTTTAATGCGCTACTTGACGGTGTTTCGCACTCATTGCCGCATCAAAGAAGAGTCAAGGTGGACTACAAATATATCAATGAAATAAAAAGCGCAAAAGGCAAGCTGTAAGTGGCCGTTAAAACCGTCGAGACAATCAAAGGCAGCTTCGATATAGCGTACGACATAGTGAATGTCGGTATGGAGCGACAAATACTGTTTTTGCACGGCTGGGGTAGCAATAAGGATGTTATGAAAGCCGCTTTTGCGGATAGATTTAAGGGGTTTACCCTTGTTTTTGTCGATATGCCCGGGTTTGGGAAAAGTCCGAATGGGCAAGTATTAAAAACTACGGATTATGTTCAAATTATGCAATCTTTTTTAGATGCCGTCCAGCTAAAGCCTTTTTCCGTATTTGGTCATTCTTTCGGCGGCAAAGTGGCTACTCTTCTTGCCCCACAAATACTTTGCTTGCTCAGCTCCGCCGGAATAGTAGAAAAGAAACCTTTCAAGGTCAGAGCAAAAATCAAAATATTCAAATTTCTAAAAAAACTGTTCGGCGACTCTATGTACAAGCTTTTTGCAACCAAAGATGCAGACGGAATGCCTAAAAATATGTATGAGACACTAAAAAATGTAGTTGACGAGGATTTCTCAGCTTATTTCTCTGGTGCAAAGTCAAAAGCACTTGTATTTTGGGGACGTAACGATACCGCGACATCTATTCAGAGCGGAAAAAAAATAGCCTCGCTTATTCCAAATTCTCATTTTTATGATTTTGACGGCGATCATTACTTTTTTTTGAAACACTCTTTGGCTATCGAAGAAATTTTTTTAGCCAATATCTAGCCCATAGACCTTCAATTTATAAAATACTGACAAAATTTTAGGCACGATTGGTGACTAAGTCACTAATTAGTCACGTAAAAAAACGATAAACCCTATATTTTATCGGCGATTTTCGTTAAAATATAATGTAAAATTAAAAAATAAATAAAAAAACAAATAAGGGTTTGGGATGCCGAAAAATTTTAGATCCATTTCTACGAAAGTTTATATACCGTTAATTGGGCTATTGGCCGTAATTATAGGGCTTACAATTGTGCTTGGCATCAGGAGCGTCGGTAAAATCGAAGAGGATGTTTACTCTCAGACAAAACAGAGGATAGACCTTTTTTATACTCAGGCCATAGCCGAAAAAGCTTCGGTTGGGGTATCCAATGCAATTACCCTCTCTTTTAGCGATGCCGTTAAAGAGTCTTTGGCTACCGGCAACAGAGAGATTGCCATAAATGCGGTCAAGGATATGGGTAAAAAGTTCAAAGAGGACACGAAGTTCAAAAATATTCAAATTCACCTTCACGACAAAGAGATAAAGTCTTTTGTCCGCTCTTGGAAACCTGAGGAGTTTGGGCAGGATTTGAGCTCTTTTAGACATACGATAAAAGAAGTACACGCAAGTAAAAAAGCTTTTGCCGCAATAGAGGTCGGCGACAAAGGTCTTTCCATGAGGGGTCTTGCCCCTGTTTTTTCAAAAAGCGGTGAATTCGTCGGTACCGTAGAGTTCATACAGGCTTTTATCAGCGTCATAAAAGATGCAAAAAAAGACATTAACGCTTCAACGTTGTTTTTGCTAAAAGACCAGTATGCCCCTATAGCAAAGGCATACAAAGACAATCCAAAATATAAAAACTTTTTGATTGCACAAGATAGTGACACAATAGATAAAAAATTGGTCGAAGAGATATCGGCGATTGATTTTGAAAAAATCGGTGATTGTTATGTCGGAGATGACTATTACGTAAGTTCCAGACCGCTCAAAGATTTTAAGGGTGAGACCATCGGCTATCTAGTGTGCGGCAAAGAAATCGGTCAAATCAACTCTGCAATTAATGCCGCAAAACAAACGGCATATATGCAAGTTGCCCTGATGGCCATTGTCGGCTCTTTGATGGTCGGGATGATAGCCCTTGTTATTAATGTTGCCGTTAAAAAACCTGTCACCGAGTTTGAAGTGCTTGCAGAGGATTTGGCTAGCGGAGAAGGGGATTTGACAAAAACTCTCAAACTTCAAAGCAACGACGAACTAGGTCTTACCGCAACGGCTATCAATAAATTTATAGAAAAAGTCCGTTATATCGTTGCCGATGCCAAAAAATCGGCAAACGAAAATGCTGCCGTTTCTAGTGAGCTTTCCTCTACTGCCATCAACATCGGCAAAAGAGCCGAGGATGAGATGCGGATAGTTAACGCCACTAGCCAAAAAGGCGAAGAGATGAAGGCGATGCTGTCTATGTCGATACAAGAGGCGGTAACTACAAAAGAAGAGATAGCCAGAGCTAGACAAAATCTAGAAACCGCTAGAGGCTCTATAGTTTCTTTGGTCGGCAGAGTGGCTCATAGCGCTCAAGCAGAGTCCGAGCTTGCAGAGAGATTAAATCATCTTAGCCAAGAGGCCGAGCAGGTTAAGAACATACTTACCGTTATCGCCGATATAGCCGACCAGACAAATCTATTGGCCCTAAATGCGGCGATAGAAGCGGCAAGGGCAGGGGAGCACGGCAGAGGATTTGCCGTTGTTGCCGATGAGGTGAGAAAACTAGCCGAGAGAACGCAAAAAAGTCTAACCGAAATTAACGCCACGATAAACACTATAGTTCAGTCTATTGTAGACGCTACGGAGCAAATGAATAAAAACTCAGATGAGATAAGTGAACTAACACGCGTTTCTACAGAGGTCGGCGAAAACATAAATACAACCGTTAATATCATGTCTACGGCTACCGGATGTGTCGAGAAAATGGCGGAAGATACAATCAAAATCGCCAAAGATACCGAAGAGATAGTCGCCAAAGTCGATGAAATTAATGAAATATCGTCTTCAAATACGAGAAGCGTTGAAGAGATAGCGTCCGCTGCCGAGCATCTATATAAGCTAACAGAAGAGCTAAACTCAAAATTGGGTGAATTTAGAACCTAATAACATCTTTCACGTTGCCCAGAGGCTCAAAGCCTCGTAGGGCATTCATGACGGCAACCCCATCGAAATTATCTATATCTGAAATTTTTATATCCGCTTCAATCAAAAACCCGTCATTTAGCAGTTTTTCTCTCATTGTCCCGCGTAGCAGCGGTCTTTTTGGTGTTAGCCATTGTCCGTGCGACAAGAAAGCCAAATTAGCGATACTTGTATCCGTTGTAAGTCCATTTTTAACTATCAGTATGTCGTCCGCGTCGCCCCTTGCGGCAAAAAGCGCATCGAGCCCCGCTCTATCGGTTGATTTTACCGGGTATGATATGTCCGAATTTACGATTCTTAGCGTTTTTATAATGCGCTTTGTGTATGGGATATACTCCGCACTTATTATGTCGCTATCATATATTATTTTGCACCTGTATGTGCCGCTTTGAGGGGGCTTCAAAAACGACAAATCAAATTTTATGCCGCTACTGTTTTGCATTCTCCGTTCATGCATATTTATGTTTTGAACGACCCCTTCTAGGCATAAAACTGTCTCAAAAAGCAAGATAAACCTTTTTTATCATCTCTTCATATTCTGATTTCGGGTTGCTGTCCACCGTTATTCCGCCGCCGCTTTTGTACGCATATCCTTCGCTTGTTTGTTCTATGTATCTAATGGCTACCGCGCTACGAAGCGTACGGCCGTCGTATTCTCCGAATACACCACAGTAAAATCCACGCTCATAATTCTCTATTTTTTCAAGTATCTCTATGCATTTTCTTTTTGGAGTTCCGGTGATGGAGCCTGCCGGCAAAAGTGCAAATAGTATATCCCCGAGACGGCTCTCATAGTTACTCTCCAATTTTCCGCTTATTTTTGAAACCGTTTGGATTAGCTTTTTGCCGTCCGCTTCGATAATAAGTGGATACCTAAACTCCTCAACCCGCACTTCGGTAGACACCATTGCGAGGTCGTTTCTAAGAAGATCCACTGCCATCGTATGCTCAGCCAACTCTTTTTTGTCGTCAATTAGTGCTTTTACGCTATCTTCACCGTCAAAATCGGCGGTTCCCTTCATCGGATATGTGCTTATGATGCCATCTTCTATTTTGACAAATTCTTCCGGTGAATTGACCACAAATTGACCGTCTACGAGCAGTCTAAACTGCGCCAAAGAGCTGTCAAAAATATCCAAAAGAGAGCCGGACAGCTGAATTTTGGTTTCGCATGTCAGGTTTGCCAGATATATATCTCCGCTTTTAATATGCTCTTTGATTGCCTCAATTTTGCAAAGATAATCACAAAAGCTTATTGGGGTGGAGTTTGTTATGACAGGCTTAGCTTTAGACTTAGCCGCCTGTTTTTTGTCGATACTTATTTTTATATGCGGCGGTATTTTCTCTTTTTCATATACGAATCCGTCTGTTTTGTCATAGTTTATGCAAAAAATAAACGGTGTTTTGGCGGCCCCTAGAGCGTTAATTTTTTCTCTTAGGCTCATCTGTTATCAGTTTTTCTATTACTGCCATTCTTATTGCAACGCCGTTTCGTACTTGCTCTAGGACTTTGCATCTAGGATCTGCCAGCACCGCGTCGGTTATGTCGATGTTTCTGTGTATCGGCCCAGGGTGTAATACTATAAGGTCTCTATCACCTATCAGCTCTTCGGTAATGCAAAAATCGGAGGCGTAGTCTTTTAGGCTTGCGTAGCTGACCGTTTCATGTCTCTCCGTTTGTGTTCGTAGGCTCATTATGGCATCTACGTCATCTATAACTTCTCTTATGTCATGCGTTTTGGCAAGTTCCGATTTTGGCATAAAGTGCGGTGGAGCAACCAGTATTACATCCATTCCAAAGCGGCTCAAAAGCTCTATGTTTGAGTTTGCAACCCTTGAGTTTTTGATGTCGCCCACTATTGCTATTTTTTTCCCTTTTAGCTCACCTAGATTTGACTTCAAAGTGAAAAGGTCGAGCAATGCCTGTGTCGGATGGGCGTGTGCGCCATCCCCGCCGTTGACTATTGAGCATGATACGTATTCTGAGAGTATTTGCGGCACACCCGAGCTTTTGTGGCGCACTACGATAACGCTAGGTCCCATTACATCGAGGTTTGCCGCCGTGTCGTAGAGGGTTTCCCCTTTGCTTGTAGAGCTAGTACCGACATCTAGGTTGACAACGTCCAGTCCAAGTCTCTTTGCCGCCACCTCAAATGAGCTTCTGGTTCTTGTCGAGTTTTCAAAAAAGATATTAATGAGAAGCTTGTTTGTGTGCTTTTTTTCATCGTCTTTTTTTGTCAAAAACGTCTCTGCCCGCTTCAATAAAGCCTCTATTTCGCTTTTATCAAAATCTTTGGTCGTCAAAAGGTGTCTTTTTGTCATGCTCTTTTACCTAAATATCAGATGTAGTTGATTGGCTTTTTCTAGTTTTTCTTTTAGCTCATCCCAGTTCTCTTCTTTGACTGCTTTTTTAAGTTCTTGCAGATTTTTTTCAAAAATATCTATGGATTCTAATAGATTTGTTCTATTTTGTCTAAAAATCTGTGTCCAAAGATCCGGTCTGCTTTTGGCTAGCCTGCTCATATCCCGAAAACCGCCGGCAGCCATGGATAAAATATCGTGCGTATTTTCTTTGCTTAAAACGGCGTTTGCCAAAGAAAAGCTGATGATGTGCGGCAAGTGGCTTATATATGCGGCATGAAGGTCGTGGGTTTTTGAGTCCATCTCTATGATTTTTGCGCCGAGGGACGTAAATATAGATTTGGCGGTTTGTGTCTGATACTCCCCGCTTTTGCCCAAATCGCACAAAACAACGGTACATCCGACATAAAGCCCCTCTTTTGCTGCCGTAGGGCCACTATATTCAGTCCCCGTCATCGGATGTGCGGCGACGAAGTTTTGACGTATTTTGGGATTTATGGACGATGAAATTTTCTCTTTCGTGCTTCCAAGGTCTATGATTGTTTGAGAGTCGTTTTTTGCGGTAAAATCGCTCAAAATCTGTATGCAAACATCTACCGGCGTCGCCAAAATTATAATCTCTTTTTGTAGCGCATCTTCGAGACTGACGACCTCGTCGACTAGCCCAAGTTTGAGCGCTTCGTTTAGATGCGAGCTGTTTGAGTCGTATCCGTATATCTTTGGCGCATGAGTTGTTTTTTTAAGGGCAAGTCCCATTGAGCCGCCCATAAGACCGAGACCTATGATAGAGATTTCCATATTTTCTTGCACTTTGAAAGGTTGTGTTTTGTCAAAATTATACCAAGGGGAAACTTTTTAGGCTCTGTGGCTTTGCGGCTCGTTTTTATCGCCGATTGGTTTAAAACAAAAAAAGTTAAAATCTACCAAAATACAGCGCTCAATTTAGAAGGTAACAAGTGAAAAAATTTTCCGCCGCAATGCTGCTAGCTTCAGTATCAAGTTATGCTCTCGTTATTCAGGACGTAAGATACGAAGGGCTCTCAAGAATATCCCCGATGATGGCCGAAGAGATGAGCGGTGTGCGTAAGGGTGAGCAATTTGTATACGACAAAGTAGGGAAGTCGATACTAAACTTTTATTCCCAAGGATATTTTGACGACATTTGGGTTGAAGAGAAAGACGGCGCAATAATCTACCACTTCAAAGAAAAACCCGTAATAGCAAAAATAGAATTTGCCGGAGAGTCTGAAGGCGACATCGAAAAATATATGAGCGACCTGGGCATCAAAAAAGGCGATAGCTATGATGAAGAGAGAATAGAAAAAAGTAAAAAAGCGGTTATGAAGCATGTCGAGGGCGAAGGCTTTTATAACACGGTTGTGGAAGTCGATAAAAAAGAGATTAATGACGGTAGCGCCGTAGAGGTGACATACGTCATTAATAAGGGCGACAAGATATATATTGAGAAGCTAACTACCGTCGGAAACGGCAAACTAAAAAAGAAAAAAATACTCTCTCAGGCCGCAAACCAAGAGAGGGAGTGGGCCGGATGGCTTTGGGGTAGACACGACGGCAAGCTGAAACTTGAAGAGCTGACGTATGATTCCGCCAGAATCAAAGATGTTTATATGCAAAACGGATATCTTGACGCTACCGTTAGCGATGCTTTTTTGACGGCCGATTTTAATACGTATACGGCGACCCTTGATTACAAAATAACGGAGGGTGAGCCTTATAACGTTGTTGATATCAAGATAGAGCAAAAAGAAAAAATCCTTGAAGATAGCGTTCTTATGGATGGGCTCAAGCTAAAAAAAGGCGAAGTATTCAATATCGAAAAGCTTAGAAAAGATATGGATGCGATAAAAAACAAAATAGCCGACAAGGGTTATGCGTTTACAAGGGTAACGCCGGATTTTTCTAAAGATGAAAAAACACACACGACTACCGTTACTTTCATGGTCGACCCCGGTCAGAAGGTGTATATTAACAACGTTTATATATCGGGAAACAGCAGAACGCTTGACAATGTCGTAAGACGTGAAGTATTTCTAGCCCCGGGCGATTTGTATAGCCTTACGGACATGACAGACTCCAAGAATTCACTTAAGAGAACCGGATATTTTGAGGATGTAACCATCGAGGAAAAAAGGGTTTCGGCTGACAAGATGGATCTTCTTGTGAAGGTAAAAGAGGCGCCTACCGGTAATATCATGGTCGGCGGCGGCTACGGTACTTATGACGGCCTTATATTTAATGCGGGAATCAACGACAAAAACGTATTTGGTAGCGGGCTTAATCTCGGATTTAACATGGAAGTTTCCGGCAAGCAGTCAAATTACGACATATCGCTAGCCAATCCAAGACTAAGAGACGGCAAATATTCACTTAGCGGCAACATATTCTCAAGAAAATATATAGCCTATGACTACACTGAAAAAAGTACGGGCTCAAGCATTACTTTGGGTAGACAAATAGGCAGACACCTATCGGCCGGCGCAACATACCAGTATGCAACCATCAACTACTCCGAGCTATCTTCCAACATAACAAGACCTGAAGACCTAGAGAGCACCACAAAATCATCAGTTACCCCTTTTATAGGATTTGACAACACGGATGATTACTATACGCCAAGAAGCGGTATATCTGCGGGGACAAGTATCGAGTATGCAGGTGTAGGCGGTAAAGAAAAATATGCAAAAAGCTTCTCTAGATTTAGCTACTTCTATGGCTTTGAAGATTTGATTAGCTATGACGCAATATTCAGATACAAGGCTAGACTCGGCTGGATAATGAATGACCAGAAGATATCAAGAGGAAGCAAGTTCTATATGGGTGGTCTCTCTACGGTTAGAGGCTATCAGTCAAGCTCAATCGGGGCAAAAGATGCGAATGATTATTTACTCGGAGATACAAAAACATTTTCAAATAGCGTGGAGCTGAGTATGCCGCTTATTGAAGCTGCAAAAATGAGATATTCACTATTTTATGACTATGGTATGATAGGTACTTCTAGCCTTAATGAGAATACCAGAGCCGGATACGGTGTTGCCCTTGAGTGGATATCTCCGCTTGGTCCGATACAAATAATATATGCAAAACCTCTCAACGAGAAAGCCGGCGACAAAACATCAAATATAGAGTTTACGATAGGAACGAGATTCTAAGGGAGAAGATACTCTCTTAGACCGTTTCGATATGGAAGTTTAATCCGCTACCTTTGAGAAGAAGCTTCAGCTTTTCACCCGCTAAGTACATTTTTTTATCAGATTTTATTTGTATACACTCTTTTTCATAGCTTATCTGTAGTTTAGCCCCGCTCTTATCTACGGTCAGTGCCTCTGCTATAGAAAGTACGATTGACAGCCATTTTATTCTATCTTCATGCGGTTTTAGCATGTTATAAAAGCAGTCGGTATCAAGACCTGAAAACTTTTTGCCGTGATATTTGACTATCGAGGCTATAATCAGCTTGTCTATGTGGGTAAAGCCATAGTCGAGATTGTTTAAGACCATATAGTGGCTGTGGTACCTGTGGCTATAGAAATTTAGATATATGCCTATATTTAGTAGCTTTGCGGCATGTGATAGATATTGTAGTTCTTTGTCGTCCAGCTTGTGAACGTCTTTGAGCGCCTCAAATAGCATTTTGGCGGCTTGCGTGATTTGCTTTGTTGCATACTCATTTGAGCCAAATCTATCGAGCAAGCTTCTGAGGCTTGGGCTAAAATTCTTTGGAAATTTGTCATTTTGGTTTCTAAGGAGATCCGATAAAAATACCCCCTCCCTTACGCCGACGCCGCTAGCTATCATTTTGGATGCACCGACTTTTTCTATAACCGATTTTATGATGAGCGCGCCCTCTCTGATTACGTCGTATCTCTCCGGTTTAATGCCGAAATTTTTTAGTTTTCCGACTTTTGAGGATATCAGCGAGTCTATAAAGCCGGAGTATTCGTCCAAAGAAAATTCAAAGCCGTGCAAGGTATCGACCGGATAATCGCTAATGCTCATAATGGCATTTGATAGCGCCCTATTTGTGCCGCCTATCCCTATGACGGTTTGCGACTTAAAATGATTAGGAACTCTGTCTAGTTCCGCTCCGACAAACTTTATTGCCTCGTCTAGCGGTAGATTTTTGTCAAAAACAAGCTCTTTGAGTCTTACGGTGCCGAGGTTGAGTGAAATGAGGTCTTCTATTTTTCCATTTTTTATTAGAGCCATTTCTGTGGAGCCGCCGCCTATATCGACGGTGATCGCATCTTCTATTTTGAGCATATTTAGTGCCGCTACCGCTCCAAAGTGCGCCTCTTTCGGTCCGTCTATGACTTTGATGCTTATTCCGGTTTGTTTTTTGACTCTTGCCAAAAACTCGGTTTTATTCGGAGCGTCTCTAACGGCAGATGTTGCGACACAAAGTATTTTTCTTGCGCTATATCCGTTTGCTATGGACAAAAAGCCCTCCATTGCGTTTACCGCTCTATCCATGGCCTCTTGTTGCAAGGCACCGCCGTTCTCGTAAGCGCCTTCCGATATTCTAACTTTTGATTTTATTTCTTTGAGTAGATGAAACCCAAACCTGCTAGTTCGTTCAAATACAACCATTCTTGCAGAGTTTGAGCCGATGTCGATAACGGCGGTTATCCTTGCCATCCGGTTATTGTTTGTTTTGGAGCTGTTTGAATTTAAATTTTAGTTCTTCTAGTGTTTCTTGCGTATCAGGGTCTAGCTTGATAGCGTCAACGGGACATACTGCAACACAGGCAGGCTCATCATAATGGCCTACGCACTCGGTACATCTGTCTGGATCGATAACATATATCGGATCACCTTCCGAGATAGCCTCGTTCGGGCACTCGTCTACGCATGCATCACATGCTATACATTCTTCTGTTATAAGTAGAGCCATTTTTTACTCGCTTTTTGGTTCTTTATTTTAATCGGGCGAAGTTATACAAAATCAAAACTTAAGTCTTATAGTTCTGCCGCCGGTTTTGGGTAACAAAATCTATAACCTCTTCTTCTTACTGTCTCAATCGTAGATATTTCAAGCGGTTTATCCATCTTTTGTCTGATTTGGTTGATGGCAACCTCTATAACGTTTGGCGTAACAAGTTCAGGCTCTTCCCAGATTGCGTCAAGAAGCTGTTCTTTGCTCACTATTTGGTCTCTGTGTCTTGCTAGGTGTGTCAGAACTTCAAAAGGCTTACCTTTTAGCTCTATCTCTACGCCCTTGAAGGTTATCTTCTCTTCATCCGGGTCTATCACAAGGTCTTCTATCTCTATGATACTTGTGCCGCCAAATCTAAGTCTAGCCTCTATTCTTGCCACTAGAACGTCAAAATCAAACGGTTTTCTGATATAGTCATCCGCACCCGCTCTTAGTCCCTCTATCTCATCTTCTTTGCCGGTATTGCCCGCTAGAAGTATTACTGCCGTTCTGTTTGATTTTTTCTTTATAGCCTCTATCAGCTCTCTAACGTCTCCGCCATCCATAAGCCAATTGATAATAATAAGGTCATAGTTTCTTATACTTATAAAATACATTGCATCTTTAATGCTCTCTGCATCGTCCGTTTGATAGCCTAGTTCGCTTAGACCTTCAGTTACCGTTTTGTTAAGTGCGGTTTCGTTCTCAACCACCAAAATTCTCATATGTAGCCTTCTAAAATTTTTGGTGGATTATAGCAGAAAATTTAAACTTTTTATAAGGTTAGCAGAAACTTTTTTTTAAAAATATTCCTGCTTTTTTCAAAGTAGCCAAAACACCGGGCATTCTCGTTTTTTAGCTAAAATCGCAGTTTGAAAAATACAAAGTATCGGAGATTTTGCTTTTGAGATTGTTTGTAGACGGTGATGCTTTCCCGAATTTATTGAAGCCGATTGTGGTGCGCGCCATAGAGAAAAAATCCCTGCAAACGATAGTCGTCTCAAACAAGAAAATCTATCTAGGCGACTCCGAGCTCATCACATATTACATCGTCGAACAAGGGGCGGATGTAGCCGACAATCATATAGTGCAGATGGTAGAAGAGGGCGAGCTGGTAATAACCGCCGACATTCCGCTAGCCGACAAGATAATAGCCAAGGGCGCTCACGCCATAGACCACCGAGGCGAGCTATATAGCAAGGAAAACATCAAGCACTACCTAGCCATGCGAAACCTGATGGAAGAGATAAGAAGCATGGGCGAGACGACCAAAGGCCCACCGCCATTCAACAAAAAAGATGTTCATGCGTTTTCAAATCAGTTGCAGAAGTTTTTGACGAGGGTGTAAAAATTGATTTTGAATTAAGAAGTATAGAAGCTTTTGAAGATACTCCGTAGAGTAGAGCTTTGCGGGGAGCTTCAAAAACCCCTTATTATAGCCGTGCTTCCAATCCTACTCTTCTGCGTTATGGCTACGATAAGTATTCTAAATATTTTTAGATTAAGTTTTGCTAAAATCATTCAAATGTCATCAATAGGGGCTTTTACATGGTTGAGAGGATTTTGGGGATAGACCTAGGGATTGCGTCACTAGGCTGGGCTGTTGTGGAATATGACAAAGAAAATGATGCAAACAATAAAATAGTTGATTGCGGTGTGAGACTGTTTACTGCGGCGGAAACTCCAAAAGAAAAAGAGAGTCCAAATAAGGCGAGACGAGATGCTAGAGGTATCCGTCGTGTGCTTAATCGCAGACGGGTGCGAATGAATGAGATAAAAAAGCTTTTTGTTTCTGCAAGACTTATAAATGAGATGGATTTGGACGACGATGGTGGAATGTATCACGGTAAGGCAAACCGCACTGATGTATGGAGGCTCAGATACGAAGCCCTAAGACGAAAGCTCACGAGCAATGAACTTGCGAGAGTGCTAATACATATTGCAAAGCATAGGGGTTATAAGTTTATCGGCGATGAAGATGCAGATGACGATAGCGGTAAGGTCAAAAAAGCAGGAGCAGAGCTAAGGGCAAAGTTTGAATCTGCGGGATATAAAACAATTGGTGAATGGCTGTGGGCTACAAAGGGCGCAAAAGGCAAAAAAAGAAACAAAAGTGGCGACTATGAATTTTCGATACATAGAGATTTTTTAGTTTCGGAAGCCAAAATTATTATTGAAACACAAAAAGGGCTAGGTTTGGCCTTTGCAAACGATGGACTACTGGATGCTTATTGCGAGATAGCTTTTTTTGTCAAGGAGCCGCCAAGCGTTGAACATATGGTAGGGAATTGCACATATTTTCCCGATGAAAAAAGAGCCCCGAAGTGTTCCGTGACAGCAGAGAGGTTTGTGGCTATAGGTAAGCTTTTTTCTACCGTAATTGTAGATAGTGAAGGCAAAGAGCAAAAAATAGCCGAACTAAAAACCGTTGATGAGTTGATAGATTTTGCAGTTTCAAAAGAAAAATTGGATTTTAAAGCTTTGCGAAAGTTTTTGAATTTGGGCGAGAACCAAGTGTTTAAAGGGCTTCATTACAAAGGTAAGCCAAAAACACTCAAGAAAAAAGAAGCCTCATTGCTTGACGACAATATGCCTATTGAGTGGGAATTTGACAAGGCAGACGCCGAGAAAAAAGTATGGATAAATCTCAAAGGTCACGTAAAATTCAAAGAAGCTCTAGGCGATAGATTTACAGATTTTATTTCAAATATAGAAATAGCAGACGAAACGGCAAAGATACTGACATACTACAAAAGCGAGAAGCAAAAAAGCGAACAGCTTAAAAAGATGGGCTTTGATGCCGACACGATAGAGGCTTTGTCCAGAGTATCTTTTAGCGATTTTCTCATGCTATCGCTCAAAGCCATAAAAGCGATATTGCCGCAGATGCAAGAGGGCAAAAGATATGATGAGGCAATAGGTATACTGGGCACTCCCTCAAATACAAAAAGTGAATTTTTGCCACCACTAAAAGATACTGATATTGCCGTGCTAAACCCTACGGTTATCCGTGCCTTTGCAGAGTTTCGCAAGGTTGCGAATGCACTTGTGCGCAAATACGGAGCATTTGACAAAGTGCATTTTGAACTTGCTCGTGAGGTCAATACAAAAGACCAAATCTATGAAATCAAAAAAGGTCAAGCCAAAAATGAAAAAGAGCGGCAGGAGGCGGAAAAGTTTATAAAAGAGTTTTTTGGAAATCAGAATATTCCGCTAAATCGCAAAAATATTCTAAAAGTACAGCTCTATAAAGACCAAGACAATAGATGTGTATACTCAGGCGAGACAATCAAATTAGAGCGGCTTTTTGACGATGGATATTGCGAAATAGACCATATACTGCCGCGAAGTAGAAGCGCAGATGACAGCTATGCAAATAAAGTACTCTGTTTTTCATCCGCAAATCAAGAAAAAACAAATCGCACGCCTTTTGAGTGGTTTGGTTCGGATAGCGCTAGATGGGCGGCTTTTGAGATGCGTATAAATACGCAGGCAAACCGTGTAAAGATGGGCAGGGGTAAAGTAGATAGACTAATTAAACAAAATTTTGATGAAAACAGCGAAAAAGAGTTTTTGAGCCGCAACCTCAACGATACGAGATATATGGCAAAAGCCGTCAAAACTTACTGTGAGAAGTATTGGAAGCTGACGCATGACGATGACAAACTGCGCATACAGGTGCGAAGCGGAAAACTGACGAGCGAACTGAGGGGTAGATGGCTTGAAGGTTTTATGAAAGACAGAAGTGTGCATATGCATCATGCGCTAGATGCCGTTGTGATAGCATTGTCCACTCAGGGCATGGTGCAAAAACTCGCAAATTACTACGCCGCCAAAGAGACTAGACACGAAAAACAAAAGCCTGAATTTAAGGCTCCTATGCCAAATTTTAGAGATGCGATAGAAAAAGCGTTGGAACTGGAAAAAGAAGAAAATGGACACAAAAGATTGCTTATTAGTCGTCCGCCTAGAGCTGGCGTGACAGGTGCTGCGCACAAGGAGACAATACAAAGTCCAAAAGAGTATAAAGGCAAAGGATTGCTGGTAAATAACGGTAAAGGCGTATGTGATAACGGAGATATGCCTAGAGTGGATGTGTTTAGCAAAGACGGTAAATACTACCTCGTGCCTATCTATGTGGCTGATTTTGCAAAAGGTGAGTTGCCGAATAAAGCGATAGTGGCAGGCAAAGACAAAGAGTGGGCGGCGATGGATGAGAGTTATAAATTTTTGTTTTCGCTTCACAAGGATGATCTGGTTGAGCTTAGACAGAAAAACAAAGAGCCATTTTTTGGCTATTTCTTGGGTGTCCATAGTGGAACTGGAAATATATCAATAAAAAAAATAGAGTCTCAAGATAGCTTTGACGGTCTTGGACCAAAAACTGCAACATATCTAAAAAAATACCAAATAGACCCGCTAGGCTACTATCATGAAGTCAAAGGTGAAAAAAGACTTGGGACTATGCCACAAGAGGCAAAGCGAAACGGTGTCAATGAAAGACGAGCCAAAAAACAAGCCGAAAAAAGAGCGGCAGAAGGTAAGTAGCTGTGGGGTGGCGCACGATAGTCATCTCAAATCCTTGTCGATTGAGTGTAAAAAATCGTCATCTAGCCATAGAACCTCGTGACGGCGAGGCGGCTATGCTTCCATTATCCGACATATCGGTTGTGATGATAGAGACAACGCAATGCCTTATTACCTCTGCGCTTTTGGCGGCTCTTGCCGATGAGGGCGTGGCTCTTTTTGCTTGTGACGCATCACACACTCCAAATGGGCTTTTTGCCCCCTTTGCCTCACACTCCCGCCATACAAAAGCCGCCCTGCTACAAGTCGCATGGAGTGAGCCTTTCAAAAAACGATGCTGGCAAAAAATCATAGAAGCCAAAATTAAAAATCAAGCAAAACTACTCAAGCATGTCAGCAATGATACGGCATGCAAAAGGCTTACAAATATAGCTTCAAAAGTACTATCCGACGATAGTTCAAATTGTGAAGCGCAAGCGGCCAGCGTGTACTGGCAATCACTTTTTGACGGGTTTCGCAGGGGTGCAATCGAGGATGATGTCAGAAATTCGGCGCTCAACTACGGATATGCCGTACTTAGGGGCGTGATAGCCAGAAGCGTGGCGGCGTCGGGGCTTATACCTGCCTTTGGACTTCATCACAAAAGCGAGCTAAATGCATTCAATTTGGCAGACGACCTTATAGAGCCGTTTCGTCCGCTTGTGGATATGCTCGTATGGGAGATGTGCGAAAAAGCGGGATTTGATACCAATGCAGTACTGACAAAGGATGACAAAATGGAGCTTGTTGGACTACTGGGCGAAAAGTGCAAAATAAACGACCAAAACGAGACGATACTAAACGCCTGTGACATAACCTGTCAGTCGTTATCTTCGTGCGGTGCGGCAAAGTCGCACACAAAGCTTTTGTTGCCGACATTTAGCGATGTATGAGATAAGATTTATGCGGCTGATTGTATTTTTTGATTTGCCGACCGCTACAAAAAAAGATAGAAAAGCGTACTCAAAATTTCGCAAATTTCTAGTGGATAATGGATTTTTGATGATACAGTTTTCGGTATATGTGCGGATATGCAAGGGGCTTGATACAGTACAAATGTATGAAGATTATTTGGAAAAAAATATCCCGCCGAGGGGCAATGTGCGCACTCTAACCATCACAAATGCGCAATATGAGAGAATAAAAGTGCTTTTGGGGACGGAAAAATATGAAGAAAAAATCGGAGAAAGACAGCTTGTTTTGTTCTAAAATTACACATTTTGAATATAATTTTGAAAGAAGTTTGGTTTTTTCAGTTCAGAAATCAAGTCAAAAATGGATAAAAAAATGAGAAAAGTCGCCTACTTTATGATAAAAAACCAGCGTTTTTCGAAGGCAAAAAAAGTCTGCCGAAGCCTTTGTCGTCAAGCTTCGACGGATTGGCTATTATAGCGCAGAAGAGTAGGATTGGTGGCTATAACAAACTTTTTTCGAGTATTGATCTGCCCGATATTATAGCGCAGAAGAGTAGGATTGGTGGCTATAACGCTCTTGTTGGATTCTTCCTGACTATCTATATTATAGCGCAGAAGAGTAGGATTGGTGGCTATAACCGTTTTAGTATTGAAGCTCCTAAAAATATGATTATAGCGCAGAAGAGTAGGATTGGTGGCTATAACTGTTTTAATTGCTCTTCCGTGGCTGTTTGCATTATAGCGCAGAAGAGTAGGATTGGTGGCTATAACTTAGCTCTACGGGTTCATCGCTCCAGCTTAATTATAGCGCAGAAGAGTAGGATTGGTGGCTATAACTTGGCGTAATGCCGTCATAAACTCCATTACATTATAGCGCAGAAGAGTAGGATTGGTGGCTATAACCCGATACAGGCAATACCTTGATTGAGCTATATTATAGCGCAGAAGAGTAGGATTGGTGGCTATAACGTTGGTGACGCTATTGCCGCTCTTGGTGAGATTATAGCGCAGAAGAGTAGGATTGGTGGCTATAACTTTTGAAGATTCAAAGTCTATGAGCTTTGATTATAGCGCAGAAGAGTAGGATTGGTGGCTATAACAGCTGTGAGCGGATATTGCAAGCAGGGTCAATTATAGCGCAGAAGAGTAGGATTGGTGGCTATAACGCGGTTGTTATTCTGTCGTTACCTACTACTATTATAGCGCAGAAGAGTAGGATTGGTGGCTATAACTACTTTTGACGGCGAAATATCAAGTATGACATTATAGCGCAGAAGAGTAGGATTGGTGGCTATAACCGGATAACGACGAGGGCGACGATAGCGTAGATTATAGCGCAGAAGAGTAGGATTGGTGGCTATAACTCGTTTTCATATCCAACGCCCAGCTCATCAATTATAGCGCAGAAGAGTAGGATTGGTGGCTATAACTTGCTAGAGCGTCCTATAAAAGCGGTCTATATTATAGCGCAGAAGAGTAGGATTGGTGGCTATAACGCTCTCTCTAGCGGTTGCAAAACTATTGCCATTATAGCGCAGAAGAGTAGGATTGGTGGCTATAACGCAATTCGTGAGGTTATATCCCGTGAAGTTATTATAGCGCAGAAGAGTAGGATTGGTGGCTATAACTCGCTATTCCGCCGTTTGCGTTTAGTTGTCATTATAGCGCAGAAGAGTAGGATTGGTGGCTATAACATGATTGCATGCTTTGTATCTATGTGGATTATTATAGCGCAGAAGAGTAGGATTGGTGGCTATTGGTGTAGGCGCTCTATAATACAAACCCGAAACTGTGTGGTATAATTCCTTAACGGCAATGAGTAAGCTTAGCGGTAAAGCGGACTCGCTTTTGCGATTCATGTCTCGGGTTCGATTCCCGACCATTGCCGTCCCCTTATCGATTCTTTTATTCTCTAAAAATGGGGTCGGGTATATATTCAATATTCACTTTTAATAAAACAAAGACAGGCTACTTCTTAAAACTGCAATGCGCCATAATCTCACTAGCTGGGATCGAGGGGTCTTTTTACCTCAAGTAACCTAATCTATAAAGAAGGGATAGCTCCAATTTAATTACAAAACCAAACTCATGCATTGACATAGTTTATTCTCCTTAGTTCTTTTAGGAGCTCAAGTCCTGTGCCGTGAAATATCGCATTTTCTTTTAGTTCTTTTATTTTTTCAAACTCAATATATGTCGGTGTTTCATAAATTAAAAAAGTGTTTTTTTGAAATATCTCATTGGTTTTATCCCAGTCGGTTTTGTCGTTTTCTACCCAATTTATAATTTCGTTTGTTATGCCATAAAAATCACATAATATATTACCGTCAGGTAGATATGTTGTGAAATTACGAATTTGATTTTTATCGTCTCTTTCGATCGTGGCTATTATGTTCATGATTGTGCAGTACCGTGCTGGGTTTTTGTGTTTTGAATCTTATGGCAATAAAAACGTAAAGTCAATTATCAAAACTCCACTTCGTAAACTACGCCCACTCTTGCGTCCGTTCTGACTTTTGGCTTCATCAGCTTGATATTGATTTTGCGGATTTGCGGATTTGCGGATTTTAGTGTATTGCAGACGCCGATTGCCGCATCTTCTAAGAGTCTAAATTTTTTTACGACACACTCTTTTTTTATCTCTTTGCATATTTTCATATAGTCCAAAAATCCGCTATTGCCGTGCTCATAATCGATTAGGGCTGTTATTTCTATCGGTTGAGTTTTTGTTCGCTCCTCTTTGAGGATGCCGACTATGCACTCAAATGAAAAATCTTCGATAACAAGCGTCATCATACGACCTTTTTCTCCTCTCCGCTTACGAGTCTGAGGATGTTCGGGATGTGTTTGTAGACCACAAGTATGGCGATTATGACTACGGGCGACATACTGCCTGCGTCAAACACCACCGGAATAGGGAGATAAAAAGAGGCGAGGAGGCCGACAAGACCTATGAGCGACGAGAGCGACGAGATTTTGAGCAGTTTTGCCGCGGCAAACCAACATCCGAGGGCCACTAGAGAGTTGAGTGGAGCCAGAAAAAGAAGAGCGCCGAAAGCCGTAGCAACGCCTTTGCCGCCCTCGAAGCCTAGATATGGGCTAAAGCAGTGACCAAGAACGGCAAGAACTGCCATTCCCCAAAGTGCTGATACGTCAAGCTTAAAAATAAAAGCTGCAATTGCTAGCGGAACTACGGCCTTTAGGGCATCCGCGGCAAGGGTCATAGCCCCTAGTTTTTTGGCAAGTGCCGGGTCTTTTTCTTTGACGACCCTTAGAACATTGGTTGCCCCTATGCTCTTGCTTCCCGCTTCTCTTACGTCGATTCCGGCAAATTGTTTGGCAAATACGACACCGAATGGAATAGCTCCTATGAGGTATGCGGCGAGATAAAAGATAACGTTTATATTGTTGAGGGCTTCCATTAATCCATCCATTTTTTCATTTGGTAACTTAGTTTTAAAGAGGCAAGGGTAACACCATTTTTGTTACAACATCTTTAAGCAAGGGGTAAATACAATCCGTTTTTAAGTTAGAAAAAACGTGGAAGATATGGATAAAAAAGCAGAAATTTTAAAACTAAAAAATGAACTGGGCGTGCTGCTGGCGGCTCACTATTATCAAAGGGACGAAGTATTTGAAATAGCCGATATTACCGGCGATAGCCTTGAGCTTGCTAGAAGGTGTATGGAGTCTGATAAAAAAATAGTCGTATTTTGCGGCGTCGGCTTCATGGGGCAGAGCGTCAAGATACTAAGCCCTGAAAAAAGCGTATATATGCCAAAAATCGCTTGTTGTTCTATGGCCAGAATGATAGATAGCACATATTTCGATGAGACGGTGGCCAAGATGGAAGCTGCCGGAATCAAAAAAGAAGACATCTTTCCTCTGACGTATATCAACTCAAACGCCGACGTAAAAGCAAAAGTCGCCGAGATGGGCGGTGTAGTGTGTACGAGCTCTAGCGCCGATACCATCATCAAATATGCAATGAAAAGCGGCAAAAAAATACTTTTTGTTCCGGATAGATGCCTTGGGGTAAACACTGCCAATAAAATGGGGCTAAAATCATGCGTAGTCGGAGATGGGCAAAATATGGCGGAGTGTGACGTCATTTGCTACGACGGTTTTTGCTCTATTCATCAACTTTTCTCTGTCGATGATATAGAGTTTTACAGGGCGAAGTATCCCGGCATATTGATAGCCGTACACCCGGAATGTACGCCGGAGGTTGTGGCAAAAGCTGATTTTGTCGGCTCCACTTCGCAAATCCTCAAATACGTAAAAGAGCTAGACCCTGAGCAAAAAGTAGCGGTCGGCACGGAATTTAACCTTGTAAATAGGCTAAGAGATAAAAACACTTACGTTCTGTCGTCCACAAAGCCGGAGTGTCCGACGATGAATGAGACAACGCTTGATGATGTATACAATCTTCTTGTGGCGATAAAAAATAATGAAACGTATAATGAAATTATTTTGGACGAGGACACAAGGGTAAAAGCAAAATCGTCGCTTGATAAAATGCTGGAAATAACTAAGTGAATAAATATGAATTCGTAAAAAATGCCCTTTACGAGGATATCGGCAGGGGTGATTTGTTTGAGAGGACTATCGCAAAGGCTGAATACAAGGCAAACGTAATCTCAAAAGACGACGGAGTGTTCGCCGGAAAAGAGTACGCCGAAGTTTTATTCTCTATGTTTGAGCTTAAAGCCGAATTTTTGGTGGATGACGGCGAGAGGATAGCAAAAGGGCAAAAACTCATCTCAATCAGCGGATACAATACCGATATACTAAAATTAGAGCGGACGCTTCTAAATATGCTTCAACACGCCAGCGGTATAGCTACTAGCGCAAGCGCCTTTGTCGCTCTCGCAAAAGAGCACGGAATCAAGGTATTGGATACTAGAAAAACTAGACCCGGTATGAGAGCGTTTGAAAAATATGCAGCAAGGGTCGGCGGGGTGACAAACCACCGTTTTGGCCTTGATGACGCGCTGATGATAAAGGATACCCACCTAAAGGCGATAGGCGATTTGGGTAAATATCTCAAAGAAGCAAGAGCATCAATCCCGTTTACCTCAAAAATAGAGGTTGAGTGCGAGAGCGTTGAGGCGGCTAAAGAGGCTATTTGTCTTGGAGCGGACATCGTTATGTGCGATAATATGTCGCCGGACGGCGTAGCTGAGACGGTAGAATATCGCAACAGCCTAAACAATAAGATTTTGATAGAATGCAGCGGAAATATAAATATTGAAAATTTTGCGCAATACGCAAAAAGCGGCGCAGACGCCGTTAGCATAGGCAGAATCATACATCAGTCGGTTTGGCTAGATTTTTCTATGAAAGGAGAATAAGCATGAGAGTTTTTTTTATAAGACATGCGCCTGCACTAAGCAGAGTGAGCTGGCTAAGAGACGATATGGAAAGACCCCTTAGCGACAAAGGGATTATCGGGGCTAAAAAACTTTTTAAAGAGTTTTCAAAAATATATGATGCGCCGAGCGTGATTTATAGCTCGCAAGCATTGAGGGCGAAAGAGACGGCTCAGCTATTGTCAAAGAGCTTTAAGGGTGCTAGGCTAATAGAGACCCCTTTTTTGAATCCGGGCGCTACTTTTGATAGTTTTAAAAATTTATTAGCCGACGAGAAGAGCGAATGTGTAGCGGTAGTCGGGCATGAGCCTGATTTTTCTATTATTATGTCGCATATTTTGGCATCCGGTGCAACCGTTTCTATGGATATTAAAAAATCGTCGCTAATAGAAATTGAGCTGAATGAGGACTTTAAAGGTACTCTAAAAGCCGTAATCCCACCTAAAATATTCATATAATCGGATATTAGTTGGCAGAAGACAAAGAGTCAAAAACCGAAGAGCCCACCGGCAAGCGCATCGAGGATGCGCGCAAAGACGGGAATGTTCCAAAAAGTGCGGATGTAGCCGCCTGGGTAGGTATGCTTGTCGCGATACCGACGATTGTATTTTTATTTGGGTTTGCCTCGGAGCACGTCCAAAGGCTTTTTAATTTTTACGTTTCATTGATAGGCAAGCCCCTCACCAGAGAGCTTATCTTTGAAATAGTCATTTTAACCATGAAGCATTTTTTGATTGCCCTTTTGCCTATTATTGCGGTCATTATGGTGGCTGGAATCATAGGCAATGTGGCGCAATTTGGGTTTAACTTCACAAGCAAGCCGCTACAGTTTAAGCTTGACAAACTAAATCCGATAAGCGGACTTAAAAATCTCATATCGGTTACCAAGATAGTCGAAGGGCTTAAAATTACCTTGAAGAGCTTCACCGCTCTTGGGGTCGGCTATTACTATTTTTTGGGCTACGTAAAAGAGCTTCCGACCGTCTCTTTGTTTAGCCTCGGCGATCAGATAGAGTGGCTTGTCGAAAAGGCCGTTCAAATAGCACTTATTATGCTTGGGGTGTTTTTTATTTTTGCGGCGATAGACCTTTTTTGGACCAGGTATCAGTATTTTAAAAATTTACGTATGACAAAACAAGAGGTCAAAGACGAGTTCAAAAATATGGAAGGAAATCCCGAGATAAAAGGAAAAATCCGCTCTTTGCAATTTCAGATGTTCAAAAAACGGATGATGTCCTCTGTCCCACAGGCTAGCGTCGTCGTCACAAACCCGACCCACTACGCCGTCGCCATCAAGTACAAAGCCGAAGACGGAGACCTTGCCCCAAAAGTGCTTGCCAGCGGCGTAGACAACATAGCCCTTAAAATCAAAGAGATAGCGCTTGCCAATAATATTCCGATAGTGGAAAATCCCCCGCTTGCAAGGGAGCTTTATGCCAAGGTAAAACCTGAGGAGTTTATCCCGGATACCTTGTATCAAGCGGTGGCGGAAGTGCTTGTGTACGTAATGAGGCTAAACGCTAAAAAATAAGCCCCCGTTTGATAAAATCCCTCTAAAATTCAGAGGTTCTATCTTGCAAGAAGCCTTTAGCTTAATACAAAAATCAAACTCCATAGTTTTTGCCACACATATCAATCCGGATGCCGATACTTTGGGCTCTGCGCTAGGTCTTTTGCAATCTTTGAACTTGGATGGAAAAAAAGCCGTTGTTTATAACTGCGGAGAATTGCCGAGAAATCTCTCTTTTTTGCCCGGTTATTCTCTTGTAACCGATGTATTTCCGAGCGATGTAGACTTGGTTGTGGCGCTTGATTGCGGGAATAAAGATAGGCTGGCGCTAGGGGTCGGCGACTATAAAATTCTAAACATAGACCATCACACTTCAAATCCGCTTTACGGCGATATCAATATCGTAGATGCGTCGGCCGCCAGTACGGCAAGCGTAGTTCTTGATTTTTTGAGAGGGGTCAATATAGCTCCGACAAAAGAGTCTGCCGTGTGCCTATATGCCGCCCTTGCTAGCGATACCGGATTTTTTGCGTATGATAGCGTAGACAAAAGGGCTTTTTTGGATGCCGCATATCTAGTCGAGTGCGGCGTAGACGCTTCCGAGGTTGCGGTTGCGATGACTCAAAACGAGCCGCTTTCAAAAATCAGATTGCACTCTTCGATATTATCGACGCTAAAGCTAATGGCTAACGGCAAGCTAGCATATTTGCACATGACCGATATGATGCTGCAAGATGCCGGTGCTAGACCCGATGAAGCGGATGGCGCGGCAGAAGCGGCCAGAAGCGTTCGGGGCGTGGAGGTCAGCTTGTTTATCAGAGAGCAAGATGACGGAAAATTAAGGAGTTCGCTTAGAAGTAAAAGCGATGTTGACGTTAACAAGTTAGCCTCCATGTTTGGCGGCGGCGGGCATATCAAGGCGGCAGGTTTTACGTTGCCGATAGAAAAAGATTTTTTATCTCAAGCCGCAGAGATAGCAAAAACAATAGAAAATAGCATAGGATAATTGGAATGTACGATAGAAGAAGAAAAAGCAAAGAACTTATTTGGATAGTCGGGATTTTGTCGATACTTGTCGGTATTGCGGCGTTCGTATATCTATCGCCCATTTTCGAGAGAGAAAAGCCTAGTTCCGATTTGAACGGAACGATATATTGGAACTTCAAAACTCCTCTAAAAATCAAGCTTGCCGACAATATAGCTCTTGGAAAATACAAAATAGAGGTTGAGGAAAAAGGGAAAACGACCGTTCTTGCGGAGGGCGAAGCGACAAAAGGGCAAAAAGAGCTCAACTTGACTTTGACTTATCCTAAAAATGCGTTCTTGCCGACAAGTCCAAATGCAAAAATAATAGTAAAAGCTTCGGATAAAAGCTTGTGGAGTTTCTTTGGGCCGAATAAATTAGAGAGCGAAGTGCAAGTCGTGTGCGACATTACTCCGCCAATGGCCGCCGTAATAGCCAGTTCATACGGGATAGCAAAGGGCGGAAGCGCTACCGTTGTATTTGAGGCTAGAGATGAAAACCTCAAAAGCGTATCTGTCAAAACAGCTTCCGGCAAAGTATTCAAGGCTCAGCCTTTTATAAAAAAAGGATTTTATATAGCCCTTATAGCATGGCCTTTGACGGATGATAATTTTTCGGCATCCGTATCGGCCGTAGATATGGCCGGAAACGAAGCGTATGCGCCGATAGAATTCTTCCAAAAAAGTGTAGTTTATAAAGACACAAAGCTGATGCTAAAAGATGATTTCCTAAATCAAAAAATAGTTGAACTTTCTTCTTCCATGAAGGCAAGCGCAAATACTGCCGCACTCGATAGATTTGTATATGTCAACAACACGCTAAGGGGCGAAAATGAAAAGCTAATCGGCGAGATAACCGGAAGAACGGGCGATAACTTGGTCGATAGCTATTTTGTAGAGCCTTTCTTGCCTATCAAAAACGCATCCGTCGTTGGAAGTTTTGGAGACCATAGAAGCTACTATCTTAATAATGAGATTATTAGCCAGTCGTATCACAAGGGCGTGGACTTCGCAAGCGTCAAGGAGGATACGATAGTCGCTCCAAATAACGGCGTCGTTATTTTTGCCGCTCCAAACGGTATTTATGGAAATATGTCAGTCGTATATCATGGGCTTGGACTCTTTACTTTATACGGTCATTGCAGTTCGTTTTTGGCAAAAGAGGGTGACGTAGTTCAAAAAGGACAGCCGATAGCAAAAACGGGGATGAGTGGACTGGCTTTTGGCGACCATTTGCATTATGGTGTCGTTATTCAGGGGGTTGAGGTTCGGCCGCTTGAGTGGCTTGATGCAAACTGGATTAAACTTAACGTTACAAAAGTCATTGAAGACGCAAAAACTATCATTGCTGGCAGGAAATAAATGAAAGTAAAACAAAAAAGCGTACGTGTTTTTGAGATAGAGTGCGACAACATATCGGAGTTTGAGGCGTATTTAGACAAAAATAGTGTTTTGCTCAGCGGTTTTTTGATGCTTTTGAAGGGCGATGCAAAAGGACTTTTTGCCAAAGAGTGCAAAAAAAGAGGACTTTGCTATGCGTCCATGGGCGAATGCGATGACGCGCGGCTTGCTTTCAAAAAAGATATTGCCCTTGAAAAGCCGATAGAAAATATAAAAGAAGAGGTACAGCCAAAAGTTGAAATCAAATCTGAAGAGCCAAAGCAAGAAGCGCCGAAGAAGCAGCCTATAAAACCGCAGGCCAAACTTCCTCTTGACGCCAAGCCGGAGGAGCAAAAACCGTCTTTGTCGCCTACAAAAACACTAATGGTTACAAAAAACCTTAGAAGCGGAGAAGATATCAGCACGGACGCCGACGTAACTATTACCGGCAGAATCAATAGCGGAGCAAAAGTAAAAACAAACGGTAACGCTATTGTTTTGGACGTTGTCGACGGCGACGTCGAAGTATGGGGCGATTATGTTATCTTAAAAAACATAGGCAAGGGAACGGTAAGCCTAAAAGGTGTAAAAATAGACAAGAACTCGCTAAACGGCAAAACAAAGCTTGCGACATTTGACGGCAAGCTTGCCATTAAGGATATATAATGAAGCAAACAACTATCGCAAAACAAGTCGAGCTTTCCGGAATAGGTCTACACAAGGCGGTTGTGGTTAAGCTTCGCCTTGAGCCGCAAGAGGCGGGAAGCGGGATAGTTTTTTACAGGGAAGATGCTGCAAAAACGATAGAGCTCAAACCCGAAAATGTCGTGGACACCAAGATGGCGACCGTCATAGGCAAAGACGGTGTCGTGATATCTACGATAGAGCATTTGATGTCGGCTATCTCGGCAAGCGGAATCGATAACCTCAGAATAGTGATAGATAACGACGAAGTGCC
>JBFWKW010000003.1:186154-188521 GCA_050252455.1 Campylobacterales bacterium
TAGTTGAGTTGCACATAGACGGTGAAAAAGAGAGTGAACCCGTCTTGGAGATGGCGAAAGCTTGATAAAATTTTTGTTTTTGACGGTTTCGTCTCCTTTTAGGCTTGGCGTTTATGAAAATGACGAGTTAAAAAAAGAGTATGTAGCTGAGGGCAAAGCGAGCGACGTATTACCCGTGATGATAGACGAGGCCTTGAAAGATTATGCCCCGAATGAAATATACTATACAAACGGCCCCGGTAATCATATGTCGCTAAAAATAGCTTATGTCTGCCTCAAAAGCATATCGATAGTAAAAAAAATACCTCTTTACGGCGTCACACCTTTCGCTTTCAACGGCAATCTGCCGATAAGGGCTTTTGGAAATAGTTATTTTGTGTATGAGACTGGTAGAATATCGTTAAAAGTTTTTGAAAACATCCCTACAGTCGGTGAGCCGATTTTGCCGTCTAGATGTGATTTTGCAGCCGTGCAAGGGGCGCCTGAGCCGCTTTTTATACTTCCGGCAGTTTGATATTAAGGATATAGATTTGTTTTTTTCGGTTCCCGCTACTAGCGCAAACATGGGCCCTGGGTTTGATACTCTAGGTGTTGCCCTATCATTAAGAAACGAAGTGGATGTCAAACGCTCCAAGTTTTTTAGCGTCTCCATACGCGGTGAAGGCAAAAACAGCGTCCGCATGAAAAGTGGAAATATTTTTGTTAGCATCTTTAACGAACAATACAAAAATATAACGGGCAAAAAAGAGAGCTTCCGTTTTGAATTTGCCAACAACATACCTATATCAAGGGGGCTTGGAAGCTCATCCGCGACGATAGTCTCCGCGGTAAAAGCCGCATATGAGATGGCCGGTGTTGAGATATCCAAGGAAAAAGCTCTAAATATAGCCTTGACGTATGAGCCACACCCGGACAATATTACCCCTGCCGTATTTGGCGGTTTTAATGTCGCAGTTGTGGAAAACTCAAGAGTTTTTAGTGTTAAAAAAGAGATGCCAAGTACGCTAAAGGCGGTTATCGTAATACCGAATGTACATATGTCAACCAATCATTCAAGGGGAGCTTTGCCGAAAAAATATAGCAAGGAAGAGGCGGTATACAATTTGTCTCGCTCGTCTTTGCTGTCGGCATTGTTGTTTGCCGGCAATTACGACATGCTTCGTGTTGCTTCAAAAGACAAGTTTCATCAGGACATTAGGATGAAAAATTTGCCGGAGCTTTTTGAGGTACAGCGGATAGCTCTTGAACACGGTGCGCTTATGAGTACGTTGTCCGGTAGCGGTTCGTCATTTTTTAGCATGACCTATGCCGATGATGCAGAGAGGGTCAAAAAGGCTCTTGAGAGCGCATTTGGGTTTTTTAGGGTTGAGATAATGAGTTTCGACAACGACGGACTTATTTGCCAAAAAAGCTAAAAAGCAAAATTTTGGTAGAATTCGGGAAATAGTATGAACAAACATAATCCCGTTAGAATGTGTATCGTTTGCAGAAACCGCTTTTTGCAAGGCGAGCTAAAGAGACTTCAATACATAGACGGGAACTTAAAAGAGTTCACTAAGTCGGGCAGAAGTTTTTATTTGTGTACGGAGTGTTTGGGTTCAAAACAGCTTACAAAAAGATTATCTTCGTTTTTAAAAATTCCAAAAACAGATGCTGAGACGATTTGCGCAAAACTAAAGGAGAGCGATTTTTGATGGACAATAAGGTAAAAGTAAAAGAGATTGCCGATGAACTTGGGATAAAACCAAAAGAGGTTTTGGATATATGCACCGAGTTTAAGATAGAGGCAAAAAATCACTCCAGCGCAATAACAATGGAAGACGCCGAAAAAGTAATGAACTTTTTTATGAAGGGCGAAAGACCTGCTGGATTTGAAGCGCCAAAGCCTGAGCCGAAGCCTGTTGTTGAAAAACAAGCAGAGCCAAAAGAGGCAGAAGTAAAAGAGAGTGAGCCAAAAGTAGAAGCACAAAGCGAGACCGAGTCGAGAGGGATAGCGCAAGCGCCGAGAGACAGAAAAAACTTCGAGATAATCAAAAAAGCAAATCCTACGCAAATAAAACCTGAAGTAAAAAAAGAAGAGCCGAAAAGAGAAGAACCAAAAAAAGCTCAAGAGCAGCAACCAAAAAAACCAAAACCACAACCGATACAAACGTCAAAAAAACCGGATGGCATAAAAATCAGTATTGATAGAGAGTTTGCAGAAAAAGACGAAGACAACGATGACTTGGTAATGCTTCCGGATTTCTCCATACAAGATAAATTCTTGGAAGATGAAGAGAAGCCGGTTCCTACCAAAACAGCAACTGCCGAAAACCAAAAAGCAAAAGTCGCCGTTAAAAAGCCGCAACCAAAAATAAATACGCAAAA
>JBFWKW010000004.1:0-105639 GCA_050252455.1 Campylobacterales bacterium
CTCTCTCAACGAGGGTTTCAAGCGTAGCGTCACATTGTGAGTTTATTACGTGCGAAAATTCTAGCCCATTCACGATATCTGTTTTTTCTAAATTTTTGATAGTTACATTTGGAACTTTTGCGTTATTTTTGAAATCTTTTACACGTATAAAGGTGACGGTCTTGTTTTTTGGTCCCTCAATAATGAGCTGCAAAAACGAATGTTGGTCAACCGAGCCGATAAGACCTATTGGGGTAAGCCCTACGCTATGTCCGTCCTTATTTATCTTACCAAGACTCTCGGCCCAAAGTTGGATATACCAAGCAGTCAGCTTCTCTAGCGAACTAGAATACGAAAACAGGACATTTATGGGGTATTTCTCATAGTTTTGAACATAATAGGCCGCTTTTTTTATCATCTCGGATTCATTTCCGTCAAAAAAGCTTTTTTTGAATTTTGCGGCGCCAAGAAGGAGCTTTCTTATGTCATAGCCAAGTATCGCAAGAGGCAATAGCCCTACGGCGCTAAGCACCGAAAATCTACCGCCGACGTTTGGAGCTATATAAAACCTCTCAAGTCCTATATCGGCGCCAAATTTATCTAGCGGCGAACCCTCATCCGTAACTATCAAAAATCTTTTTTTGAGTTTTGGATTTGCCGTAGTTTCAAAGAATTTATCTATAACGAGCTTTGCAAGGCTCGTAGTCTCTATCGTGGAGCCAGATTTTGAAATCATAATAAAGAGCGTATCTTTTGCGCTAAGCCCTTTGAGTGAAGAATTTATCTCATTTGGATCGCAGTTTTCAAGAAATATGAGATTAATATCGTTGCGGTTTTTTGTGTGTTTAAGTGCCGTATCTATGGCCTTGGTACCGAGGCTTGAGCCGCCGATACCGAGTACCACTAGATTCTTGATTTTGCCTTTATATACGGCATTATTGGAGATAATAAATTTATATATTTTATCCAGTGTGGCGTCAGAGTTTGTCGGAAGGTCATAAAAGCCTATCTTGCCCTGCTCCTCTTTGATTTTGCCAAAAAGACCGCTAATCGCCTCGTCTTTTACCTCGTTTGCGGCGTCCTCAAAAAAGAGCCTGGTAGAAATCATATTATCCCCCTATATGTTTTGCCATATCTACAAGTCTAGACGTGTAGCCCCATTCGTTATCGTACCAAGCAACCACTTTTACCATATTGCCGTCTACTACCTGAGTAGAATCCGGAATAAAAATAGCACTCTGCGTCGAACCGATAAAGTCGGACGAAACCCTCATGTCTTCATCATACTCTACCAACCCTTTGTAACCGCTCAGTGACGCATCTTTGAAAATAGCGTTTATCTCATCTTTTGTTACCGATTTTTTGACTAGGCAGTTCAAATCCACAACGGACACATCAGGCGTAGGAACTCTTAGACTAAAGCCGTTTAGTTTACCGTTTAGTTCAGGAATTACTTTACCTATCGCTTTTGCAGCCCCCGTACTGGTAGGGATGATGTTTATAGCTGCCGCACGCGCTCTTCTTTTGTCTTTTGCATGTTTGACGTCAAGGATGTTTTGGTCATTTGTATAACTATGCACGGTAGTCATAATCCCTTTTTCTATTCCAATCGCGTCATTGAGTATTTTTACTATAGGGCCCAGGCAGTTTGTTGTGCAAGATGCATTTGAAACGATAGTTTCGCCCTTGTACTCAGTATGATTGACACCATACACATAAGTCGGCGTATCATCTTTTGCCGGAGCTGACATAAGGACTTTTTTTACGCCGTTTTTGAGGTGAGCCTCAGCCTTGTCCATGCTCAGTATTGCACCCGTACACTCAAGGACAATCTCTGCTCCACAAGAACCAAAATCTACATTATTCGGGTCTCTATCGGAAAATATTTTTATATTATTTTTGCCCATTGTAAAAGTAGTGTCGTCTATGAGTTTTACACCATCAAATGTGCCGTGTACAGAATCGTATTTAAGCAGGTATTCAAGCATATCAGGTTTCATTGTGGCATTGACGGCCACGAGTTCCATATCGCTTCTTGCGGCTATTATTCTAGCCGCTATCATACCTATTCTACCAAAACCGTTAATTGCTACTTTTAATGCCATTAAAACCCCTATATTTCAAGTTATATCCGAAATATTATCATTTGAAACTATATATTACGCTAAACAACGGCTTTTTGAATAACAAAGAATCTTTATTTAGCCTATTTTGCAGACATTTTTTGCGTGTTCTATATCTGCAGCCCTCATTATTCGCACGAGGTTTGTAGTTCCTTTTTGACCGGTAGGATAGCCGATTGTCACGATATATGTACCGTCTTCTTTTATTGCGCCGCTTGCCAAAGCTTTAATTGTAAATTCACACAGCATTCTGTCCGTACTCTCATGCTCATCCAGTACAAATAGAGGCTTTACACCCCACACTACCGCAAGTCTTCTATACGTCTCTATCGTATGGACGGGAACCAATACATCCGATTTTGGCCTAAACTTGGCAAGACTTCTAGCGCTACCGCCGCCGCTAGTAAAAGCTATAAGCGCGTCAGGCTCCATATCTTCCGCCATCCTATTTGCGGCTACGGCTATTGCGTCCGCCGGATTGTGTATTTTGTCAAGATTGCGATAAAACGGATATATCGTTTCCACTTCGCATATTGCTTCGTTTAGCACCCTTATTGCCTCTATAGGATACTTGCCTACCGTTGTCTCATCGGAGAGCATTACGGCGTCCGTACCGTCAAGAACGGCATTTGCTATATCGCTCACCTCTGCTCTTGTCGGGAAAGGCGAATCTATCATAGAGGTTAACATTTGCGTAGCCGTGATTACCGGAATGCCTTTTCTATTTGCGGCTCTTATTATCTTTTTTTGAGCTATCGGCACTTTGGACAAACCGAGCTCTACGCCCAAATCCCCACGCGCCACCATCAGACCATCTACGACGTCAACTATAGATGAAAGATTTTCTACGGCTTCGCCTTTTTCTATTTTTGCAAATATAGGGCAATCGCCGCCAAACTCGGCAACTATTCTTTTGGCCTCTTCAACGTCTTCTTTTGACTTAATAAACGATATAGCCATTATGTCGACGCCTATCTTGACGCCGTATTCCATATCTTTTTTGTCTTTTTCGGTTATTGCGGAAATAGGAAGTGACGCATTTGGAAAATTGACACCCTTTTTACTAGTAAGGTCTCCGCCGACAAGTACGTTTGTTTTTACTATTCCATCAATATTTGATGCCACTTCACATCTTATGCTTCCATCGGCTAGATATATCAAATCACCTGCTTTGAGCGACGGGAGTATCTGCGGATAATTGATGGTTACGCCGTGTTTGTCGTCAAAGTTTGCCGTCGGATAAAAATTGAGCATATCGCCTTCGTCAAGCTCCATAACACCAGATATTTCGCCGACTCTTATTTTTGGACCCGATATATCCTGAAGTACTGCTACGCAAGCGCCTAGTTTATCGGATACCTTGCGGACTTTTTCGAGATTTTTGCCGTGATATTCATGCGTTGAGTGCGAGAAATTGAATCTAAAAACATTGACGCCTGCGAGTATCAGTTTTTCTATCATCTCCTCGGAGTCAGTTGCAGGTCCTATCGTAGCAACTATTTTTGTCTTTCTCATCATCGGCCTTTTTGCGTTAGCAGTTGTATTTGTAAAGCTTCTCGTAATATTCGTTTGCCATCCTACCCGTATCAAAATAAGGGGCTATATCATTCATAGAGTTTTTAACTATATCAAGCCATTTTTCAGGCTCATCGTAATAGGTAGGAATTATCTCGTTTTCAAGAATACTCATAAGATTGAAAGAGTCCTCTTCGTCTTGAATAATAGTGTCTTGTCCGCCTTCTTGGAAGATTGTAAAACTATTTACGCCGTGATTTTGAAATTCAAGGTGCCATCCGTCATTGATTGAGAAGTTTACCGCACCGTTCATCGCCGCACTCATACCCGACGTACCGGACGCCTCTCTCGTAACTCTCGGCGTGTTAAGCCAAATGTCCGCACCTTTTTTGAGCATATTGGATAGGCTTATCTCATATCTTGCAAGCACGGCACATCTTTTTAGCTTATCTGTAGAGTATACAAGCTCGTTAAATAACTTGATAGCATTCACGTCGGCCGGGTGAGGTTTGCCCGCCCAAATGACCTGAATAGGCTTGTCTTTTCTGGTGACAAGCTCATGAAACTTTTCCCAGTTTCTTTTAATAAGCCCCGCCCTTTTGTATTCCGCAAATCTCCTAGACCACACGATAGTCAGCACTTCCGGGTCAAACATTTTGCCCGTTTGGTCTGCAACTATATCGAATAGCTTTCTTTTGAGGTGTTTTTTACGAGCCAAAAGTCCATAATCATCATATTCGTCATATGCGTTTTGAAGCGGCTTGTCTGCCCAGAATTTTTTATTTTGAGCGTTTGTAATAGATATTATCGGGCAGATATTCGGATAGCTTTCCCACATTTTATTTGCAACTTCACCGTGAAGCTTTGATACGCCGTTGGCTATTTTTGATACCCTGAGCGCGCCGAGCGTAAGAGAGAATTTTCCACCCTCATGTCCGGTAATAGATCTGACCTCTTCTTGGCTCATGCCGTTGAAAAATCCCATTCTGTGAAGCAAATTACAATCATGCTCTTCGTTTCCGGCAGCTTCTGGGGTATGCGTCGTGAATACCATCCTCTTTTTTACTTCGTCAAGTGAGCGAAATTTGGAATAAAGATGGAATGCTACAGGAAGCGCATGCCCTTCATTTAGGTGATATATCTCCGGCTCAATATTTGCCTCTTCAAGTACTTTTGCACCGCCTATACCAAGCACTATTTCCTGAGCTATTCTAGTCTCTTCGTGAGCTTCATATAGCTTGTGGGTAATCGTTCTACCAAGATAATCATTTTCCGGAATATCGGTAGTAAGCAGATAAATCGGCACTGTACCGAATATTTCCGGCTTAAGCAGATATGCCTTAATAAAAACCTCTGCGCCGCTAATGCGAACTTTTACGATAATGCCCGTCTCTTCCAAAAAAGAATATGATTTGCGTCTATAGACTACGCTCATCGTATTGTCTTCATTTCTAGACTGGTCGTAATAGCCAAAACTCCAAAGAATACCGACACCCACCATATTTTGTCTCAAGTCGTGCGCACTGCGCATATGGGAGCCTGCCAAAAATCCAAGACCGCCGGAGTAAATTTTGAGGGCCTGATGTATAGCAAATTCCATTGAGAAGTATGCTGCTTTTTTTGAGTATTTCGGGTCTATGCTTGCGCCATGTAGAGTTTCCAAGATATTCGCCTTTCTTGATATGATTAAAAAGTCTAAAACTCTCTTTTGAACGAGTTTACCGCTCGTTTTATTAAAAGATAATTATGCCTAATAATATAGCAAAATTGTTACTTCATGGTAACTATAAAAAATAAAATAAGATTTTCTAATATGTAGATGATTGTGCGGAAAATATAAAAGAGCGGGCCTTAGCCCGCGTTTGTTAAAGACCGTTGTCTTTGAAGTATGATTGTATAAGCTTAACAGTTTCTTCAGGAAGCGGTATATATCCGAGTCTCTCTGCCGCTGCGTCGTTGCTGAAAGCATAGTTGAAGAATGCAGCAACTTTTTTGTTGTTATCAACTTTTTCTTTAGGAAGAAGTATGAATGTACCGGCAGTTATAGGATAAGAGTTTTTACCAGGCTCAAGAACAAGTATTTCATGGAAGTGGTCTTGTTTTGTCCATTTTGCATTTTTAGCCGCTTCTTTTGAAGTAGCAACAGATGGAGCTACCCAAGTTTTTGCAGATGACATAAGTTGAGCAGAGCTCATTTTGTTTTGTTTTGCGTATGCAAACTCTACATAACCGATTGAATTTGGAGTTTGTTTTACAACATTGGCAACACCTTCATTGCCTTTGCCGCCGATACCTACAGGCCAGTTAACGCTCGTGCCTACACCTACTTTTGATTTCCAAACTGCGCTTACTTTGTCTAGCCAGTATACGAAGTTCCAAGTAGTACCGGAGCCGTCAGATCTATGAACAACGGTAATTCTTTTATCCGGAAGATTTACGCCTGGATTGTCTTTTTTTATTAGTGGGTCATTCCAAGTAGTTACAGTTCCAAGGAATATTCCGGCCACTGCGTCATTAGATAGCTTAATAGCGCCGTCCGCAACGCCAGGGATATTGTATACAACATTGATTGTACCGACTACCGCAGGAAACTGTAGAAGATTGTCTTTTGCAAGTTCTTGTGGATTTAGAGGCTTATCGCTAGCTCCAAAATCTACGGTTCTTTTTTGGATTTGCTTGATACCGCCGCCTGAACCTATTGATTGATAGTTAACTTGGTTGCCAGTTTTTGCCGCATATCCATGTGCCCAGTCATAATATAAAGGTGCTGGGAATGTAGCGCCTGCTCCACTTAGTTTATCTGCCGCTATTGCGCTTGTTGCTAGCGCCGCTACTGCAAAAAGGGATAAAAAACCTCTTCTCATAAATCGTTCTCCTCTTGTTGTTTTGGGTCTTAGCATTTTAAATAGAGTGTGTTACAATAGAATGACATGGGGCAAGAAGCCACCAATAAAGATTTCGTTGTAACAAAGCCGTAACCATTGACGGTTAATATTGTAACAAATCACTCACAAATTTATCAAAAAAGGTATTAGCAATGTTGCCAAACTTTGAACAAAAAGCAAACGAAATAAGAAAAGACATAGTCACTATGGGGGAATTTGTACTCTCCTCATTTGAAGAGTCGCTCCAAGGGATAAAAGAAGGAAATATTGACCATCTAAAAGCTGCCAGAGAAGGCAATATAAAACATCTTACGTATATGGCAGATAGCGTAGATAACAACATCATAGTTGCACTAGCCCTTTACGCCCCTGAGGCGGGCGAGCTAAGAGAGATGATAGCTCTCCTTAAGATAACAAACGAGCTAGTCAGAATAGCGGAAGCCTCAAAGAAATTTTCAAGAGGAATGCAAGAAATAGTGGAGAGCGGCTCGGATATTAGCGGTATCAAACAATACATTATAGAACTTCACTCGGTATCTATCAGATCTATCAAGCTAGTAATAGAAGGCTTCAAATCTTTCTCCCAAGAGACATACAGGGCGATACATATAGAAGAAGAAAAAAGCGACGAGATATTCGGCATTATCCAAAAAGAGGTTCTTAGCTCTCTAAATGCCGATGAGCTTACTGCGACCTATATAAGACTTATGAAAACGATAAAAAAACACGAGAGGGTAACCGACCATTGCGAAAATATCGCAAAACTGCTCCACTATGCAAAAGAAGGCGGAAAAATCAGCGTTAACATCTAAAATAAGACAGGACAGATGAAAGAATTTATCGTTATAGTTGAAGATGAGCTTGATATATTGGAGCTTGTCGAGTATTCTCTAAAAAAAGACGGATATGACGTAGAGGGCTTTTTGGAGCCTTCTCGCGTAGAGGGCTTGCTAGGTAGCGAGCATGTGGATCTTCTTATAATGGATAGAAACCTGCCCCATATAGAGGGTGTGGAATTTGTCAAGGGGCTGCGAAAAAAAGGGTTTCAAACTCCCGTCATATTTCTTACGGCAAAAACAGACGATAAGCACAAAATAGAAGGCCTTGAGGCCGGCGCCGACGACTATATAGTAAAACCTTTCAATATTAGCGAGTTGTTACTTCGCGTCAAAGCGGTTATACGCAGAACATCAAACAAAAAAGAGACTCTTCAACACAAAGATATAGTGATGATGCTGGACTCTCAGCAAGTTTTTATAGGTGACAAAGAGATTTCTTTGACTAAGCTGGAGTTTAACCTGCTGTGTGAACTTATCAAAAACAAAAATATAGTCCTAAGCCGCGATACCCTGCTCTCTTCCGTCTGGAAAGAAGAGGAGTTTTATCAAGATAGAACCGTAGACGTAGCGGTTAAAAGACTAAAAGAAAAAATAGACCCCGATAAAAGTAAGAATTACATCACATCTGTACGCGGGGTTGGATACAAACTTTGCTAAGACTTCACCATATTTTCCTTTTTAATCTCATAGCCCTTCTCCTTATAGTTCTAACGGCCGTAATGGGTGTTAGCTACTATTACATCAAAACCATAGACATAGAAACAATAAAAGGGCAGTTGCCCAAAAATATTACGCTCATAGAAAATCTACTGCAACAACAAAACTCGCTTACCGAGATAAGCAAGGCGGCGCAAAAAATCAAAACAGATACCGGACTTAGGATTACGATAGTTGATGACAACGGCACTGTAATGGTTGAAACCGATAAAAATACAAAAGAGATGGCAAACCATGCTACCCGCCCTGAAATCATGCAGGCTATGAGAGAGGGCAAAGGGACAAGCGTCAGATTTTCTACATCTACAAACAAAAATTATATTTATCATGCGAAAACAAGCAATCTGGCGGGTCAAAAGCTATTTTTACGGATAGCCTATCCGACAAGCATAGTAGATAATTATCTATATCCGATTTGGCTCAAGATAGCCGTAGTATTCGCATTTGCCGGACTTATCGGCATCATATTCTCATACAAAGTAAACAAAAAAATTCAACTACAAATATCCCAGATAACTGCATACCTGACAGCTATTGAGGCAAAAAATTTTAAAGCAGAAATTAAACCGGCCTTTGCCGCAGAATTTTTCTCGATAGCGCGAATGCTCAAAATCTTGGCTCTAAAGCTAGAAAAAAAAGAGCGACAAAAACGTAAATATACGGCAAAACTAAAACTAAAAAATAAACAAACGACGGAAATCATAGAAGCCATAAGCCATGAATTCAAAAATCCGGTATCATCGATTATGGGCTACACGGAAACACTGCTGGGCGACATGGACTTGGACAAAAAAATAAGCGAAAAATTCTTAGAGAAAATATACAAAAACTCGCAAACAATTTCATCAATGATAGACAGGCTCTCCCTTTCTCTAAAACTTGAAAACGATTCATTAAGTCCGACGCTAGAACAGTTCTCAATTATGGAGGCAGTGGAAGATGCAAAAACACAGCTTGGGCACAAATACGCCAAGAGAGAAATAAGCGTTCAAGGGGAAAATGCAATCGTTAACGCAGATAAGACTATGATAAAACTGGTTCTTGTAAACCTGATGGATAATGCGCTCAAATACTCGGAAGAAAGCATTATCGTCAAAATAATCCCTGACGGTGAAGATATAAAAATAGAAGTTAAAGATTTCGGGCTTGGGATTCCGGAAAGAGAGATTGAAAACATAACCAAAAAATTCTACAGACTCTCCAAAAATAGCTGGGACAACTCACTAGGGCTTGGACTTGCCCTTGTTAGCTATATACTAAAGCTGCACTCAAGTGAACTCACAATAGAAAGTAAAATAGCCATGGGGTCAACATTTGCTTTTAAAATAAAAAAGGTTTTGGAACGATAATTGTACTAGTGTAGATAGGATACCGTTGAGTGATTTTGCAAAAAGGAAGTGATATGCAAGCATTGAGTAGCAACGAATTATCGCCGCAAGTAGAAGCTGAAATAAAAGCAATTCTTCAAAACAAAGAGTTGGACGAAGAGGAAAAAATATTCGCAATATTGGAGCTTGACGAGCCGTCAATAGATGAAGCAATAGCGGAGAGAATAGTCAAAGGGTATGTCAAAGGATATAAAGTAAGCCGCCATAGAGCGGCCTAATTTATACTTACTTTACTTTATCTAGGTAGTCGCCTGTTTTTGTATCGACTCTAACTTTGTCACCTTCAAGAACGTGGTAAGGCACCTGAACGGTAAGACCCGTTTCTAGCTTGGCCGGTTTTCTGCTACCGCTTGTAGTGTCGCCTTTGAAGTTTGGCGGAGTCTCAACAACCACTAGTTCAACTATCGCAGGAACTTCAACGGTAATAGGTTTTCCGTTATGGAAAAGTACTTCCACTTCCGTACTTTCAATGATGTAGTCTTTGGCTTCACCCACTTGATCGTGTGTAAGCGGATACATCTCGTATGTCTGCTGCTCGATAAAGTGCATATAATCATCATCTGCGTAAGAGAAGTTCATTACTCTTTGCTCAAGATTCGGCTCATCCGCCTTATCGCCGGCATGGAAAGTTTTTTCAAGAACTCTACCGTCTATTAGCGATTTTATTTTTGCTCTAACAAACGCAGCGCCTTTGCCGGGCTTTACGTGTTGATACTCCACAACTCTATAAGGAATACCTTCGAGTTCTATTCTTAGCCCCTTTTTAAGGTCGCTCATTGAGTATGTCATCAATTCTCCTAGGATTATTTTTTAGATGTTTCCAGTACATAAGCGGCGTAACCACCAATGTTAGAATTGTAGCAATCATTACCCCAAAAATCAATGAAACGGCCAAACCGTTCCATACCGGATCAAGCACGATAACGAACGACGCAAGCGCAATAGCTAAAGCTGTCAGGAGTATCGGTCTAAATCTTATGGCTGCGGCTTCCAATATCGCATCCTCCAAACTCTTACCGCTAGCCAAGAGTTCATCGGTAAAATCTATAAGCATAATAGCGTTTCGCACAACAATACCGGCAAGCGCTATAAAACCTATCATACTCGTAGCCGTAAAATAAGTAGGAATCGCAATATTCATAATCGCATGTCCAAACATAATACCGATAAGAGTTAGCGGAATAGCGCTCGTAACGATACCTGGTACTCTAAAGCTCTTGTAATATGCGACCATAAGCAGATATATCATGAGAACTGCTACGCCAAAAGCGCTTCCAAGATCCCTAAACGTATCAAAAGTAACCTTCCACTCGCCATCCATTACGATATGATATTTTTTGCCGGTGGCTATCTCTGTTAAATCCACGTTAAATCTAGGGCTGCCGTCCCACTCGGCTTTGAAACCATCCATTTCAAATAGCTTATTTCGTATCTCAAACTGAGCATATACGCTACCTCTTTTATCCATCTCACCGGTTACTATCGTAGTTTCCCGTAGGTCTTTTGATGTTACGGCTTTATCTTTTGAAACAAGCTCAACTGCGGCAAGCTCCTTGATACTTACAAGCTCCCCCGTTGTCCTTGAGGGCACCCTTAGCTCCATAATATTATCTATACTTTGTCTTGAGCTTTTGTCCAACCTAACAAACACATCGATAGGTGCTTTATCCGCATCGGACAAGACCACCGCAGGTTTTATCCCTTCATTTGCAGACATAATAGCCGAGGCTATATCTTCGACCGTAACACCAAGAGCTGCAGCTTTTTGAAAATCAGGCTTTAAAGAATATTTCATCATCGGTTTTTCACCAAGCACATCCGTATCTACTACGCCATCCGTATTTTTCATGACATGCTGTATCTTATCGGCCAGTATTTCACGGGAAAGTTTATCGGCGCCATATATTTCAAAAGCCAGCGTAGCAAGCACCGGTGGCCCCGGAGGGTCTTCTACAAGCTTGATATTGGCGGCGGACAGATTCTCGCAAGGTTTTATTTTTGGACGTATATAGCTGACAAACTCACTGGATTGCAAATCCCTATCTGCTTTGTCTCGCATATTTACACGTATCTCTGCCACATTTTCACCGTTTTTGATAGCCGTGCCGCGAAGCAGACCGTTAAAATCAGGGATTCCGGTCGTGCCCACGAAACTTTCAAAATCCCTGATATCCTTCTCCCCTTTGAGTACATTTTCTACGCACTCAACTGTTTTTTTGCTCTCCTCAAGGGAGGCTGAAGTAGGAAGATCCACGGTAATATTGAACGTATTGACATTGCTTGCCGGAAGCATTTTGGCCTTCACAAGCCCAACCGCAGGAAGAGTTAGCGACAAGAAAAACAAACCTATAACGGCAAACATAAACATATATCTTTTCTTGCGTTCTCGCAACATTGGACGAACATAGTTATCGTAGAATTTGTACGTTCTGGTATTTTCAAAAGAAAAATCATGTCCCTCATGATGCGGCTTCAAAAATCTATAGGCAAGCCAAGGCGAAAATGCAAACGCTATAACCAGAGACGAAAACATCGCCACGGGAACATTAAAAGGTATCGGCCCCATGTACGGCCCCATCATGCCCGTAACAAACGCCATAGGTATAAAAGCCATCACGACTGCAACGGTAGCTATAAACGTAGGATTTCCAACCTCATTTGTAGCTCTAATTATGAGTTTGGCTTTGTCTTTCTCACGCCCCAATGCAAAGTGTCTATGTATATTCTCTATTACGACTATGGCATCGTCGACCAAGAGCCCAAGGGATAAAATGAGGGCAAAAAGGGTAATTCTATTGATGGTTTGATCTATAAGGAGTCCTGCAAAAAGAGTCAAAGCAAAAACCAAAGGAATCGTTATTGATACAATGGCAGCCTCTTTGAGTCCAAGCATAAAATAAAGTAGCAAAACAATAATACCTATGGAGATTACGAGATGGAAAGTCAATTCGCCGACGACATGCCCTGCTTTATAGCCGTCATTTCTGGTAACCACCAACTCTACGTCTTTTGGCAGTCCGGACTTAATTTCTTCTAGCTTGGCATCTATAGCCCCGCCCACAACAACGGCGTTGGAACCTCTTTTTTTTGCTACGAACAAAGTAAGCTGTTCGTCTTTTTCGCCGACTCCGCCTTCATACGCCTGTCCCTTGACAATATAGGCATTTTGTTTAATGTTGGAGGCCGTGCCGTCTTCTATCGTCGCTATCTCTTTTAGGTATACCAGTCTTCCGCCCTTTGACGAAACGATGATTTCACCCAGATCGGAATAATTTTTTAGATACCCCTCAAATCCTATCTCAACGCTCAATTTAGCGCCTTCTACTTTTCCGGCAGGAAGCGAATATGCGGCTGAAGATATGGCTTTTTGGACGTCAAACACGCTCAGATTATAAGCCGATAGCTTCGCCGAATCTAGCCAAACGTTAAATTGTCTTTTATTTTCAGGTTTGACGCCGACCACGGAAACATCTTTAACCCTTGCAAGCTCATCGCTTATCTCTCTAGCGGTATTAAACAAAGCCGCATTATCAAGGGTTTTTGAACTTATGGATACCGAATAGATTGGCACCTCATCAATATCCATTGGCTTAACTAGCGGCTGCGAGGCATTTTTTGGCAACAAGTCCATATTTTGCATAACCCTATCATAGAGCTTTAAAAGCGAGTTTTCTTTGTTTTCACCTACTTTGAATTGCACGGTTACGACGCCAAACCCGTTTTGAGCCATACCGAATATATGCTCGACCCCAGTAAGCTCATTTAGCTTTTTGGATAGTGGCTCCACGATTACTTTTTGCACATCGGCAGAATTTGCACCCGGATATGCCACTATTATACTGGCTGAGGGGACGTCTATTTGAGGGTTTTCTTCTTTTGGCGTCAATATAAACGCAAAAATTCCAAGTACCAGTACAAATACTGCGATGATCGGAGTTAGAGGATTATGCAAAAATGTTTTTGCCATCCTTCCGGCAAAATTTAGACGCACCTCCTCCTCAAATTCATGGAGTTCACGCTCTGTTTTTTCAAGCTCTTTGGCTATATGCTCTTTATCAAATCCGTTTTCAATCTTTTTTGGCATCCCTTATTCCGCCTTTTGTCCGTCTTGCAGACTATCACGTGGATTTTCTATAAGCTTAGCTCCGATATTTATCCCATCTACGATTACGCTGCCGCCATTTTGTTTTTTTATTTTTACGGCTTTAAACTTTGCGATTCCGGATACGTATTCGAACACACCGATGATACCGCCCCTTTTTGTAATCACATTAACTGGAACGGCTATCTGCCCCTGAGCCGACGCCGCCAATAGCTTAACAAACATACCGCTATAAAGCCCCTCTTGGCTTAAAGGTTCAGCTCTAAGAGAAAAATTTCTCCCGCTAGCACCGCTAGGTGTCAATGAAACTACTTTTGCCTCGACCACTCTTGCCCCACTTTTAAACTTCACGGTTTGTCCGACGTTAAAATTTTGAAGCTCACTCTCGTATACATCGGCCTTTATCCTGAGGTCGTTTTTGCCGCTCAAAAGCACTACGGGCTGTCCGGGCATAGCAAGAGAGGCGGTTGTTAGATATTTTTTTAATACCACGCCGTCCATCGGGGCACGCACAAGCGAATACCCCTGTTCATTTCTAGCTTGTTTTAACATAGCAGAAGAAGAAGATAGCATTTGCGATTTAATCTCATAGTTTAATTTCATACGCTCAAATTCTTTTTCGCTAACAACCCCTTTTTCAAATAAATTTCTATATCGCTCAAGGTCTTTTTTCGCATCTTCAGCACTCGCCTTGGCGCTTAGATAGTTTGCATTAGCGCTTATGGCAGCTGTTTCAGTTCCAGTTGCATCAATCTCAAAGAGAGGTGCGCCTTTTTTTACGCTATCCCCCTCTTCTACATATATCTTTTTTACATATCCGCTTATTTTTGAACTAACGGCACTCTCGTTCTTTGAATAGACGGTAGCCGATAGCTCCGTAGATACTCCGCCGCTACCGACAGTATAGAGCTTTGGCGCAGCCACGAGCGATAAAGAACAAGCCGCAATAATAAAAATTGTTTTTTTCATGTTTTAATCCTTTATTCCAAGCCCGACGGCGTATTTGTATTCTGCTTTAGCGTTAAGATACATTGCTTTTGCCTCTATCTCTTCAGCTTTGGCAACAAGTGCTTCAGCCTCTTTTTTTATTAGCTCGGTTATGCTCGTAAGGCCATTTTGATGTTTTAATTTATAGTTTTCAAATATTTGAACGGCAAGCTCTTTTTTTGAAGCGCTTTGTGCCACAAGTCTCTCTTTTTGCTTCATTTCGAGCTCTTTTTGTCTTGCATCAAACTTTGCATATCCCTTAATAGAAGCGGCTTCAAAAGATGATTTCAAAAACTCGGCTCTCGCAGCCTCCCTTTTTGCGCTGCCTCCTCCAAAGTCAGTCAGGCTATAAGAAAGCCCGACTCCAACCATATAAAAATCTTTTGAACCGGAAAACGTCAAAACGTCATCGTTGTAGCCGTATTTGGCAAATGCAAACATTTTTGGTAAATACTCGGAGATGGTGGCATCGCTCCTTTTTTTACTTGCCTCTTTGGCGAATTCACTGGCTTTTAGCTCATCTCTATTTTCATAGCTGCCGTTACCGACGCCGACCTCATAAAAACCGGATACACCGTCTACGCTCTCGTCATCGGTCAGAAACTTCAAATACTCCAAAGATGTTTGGTATTGCTTTTGAGCCTCGAATAGTCTAGCGTCGGCAGTCGTTTTTGCAAGCTCAGCTTCCATAACATCCGTTTTTGATGCCAATTTTTGTTTGTACATCTCGTTTGTATTGGAAACTATCATCTCTACGCTCTTGTGCGACAGCTCTGCGGCGCTCAAATATTTTTTTGCCGCAACGGCATAGTTATAAGCCCTTAAAGCCTCAATAGCCATTCGCTTTTCATCTTTTTTGGCAATAAATACGGCAGCTTTTTCGATATTTTTTGCCGCGTCTTCTTCCTTGCTCAGCATAAAACCTGTAAATATGGGGACTTTATACTCGGCCGTAGTTTCAAAATTATTTCTAACTTTTGGCTCGTTCATTTCGGCTATCATCATATCGCTAGCCGTCACCTCTCGACTTGATAGCTTAGAATTAAATACATATCCGGCGTTATTTGTTCTATAAAAATTTTCGTTTAAAGTTATTTCGCCAAACTTTTTTGAACTTATCTCTTTTACTCTCGCTTTTGCGATATCGAGGCTAAGTTTTTTCGCTTTTAATTCTTTATTATTTTCAAGTGTTTTAGTTAGGATTTCGTCAAAATCGCACTCTTTTGCCGTCAAGGCAAGCGGTACAAAAAAAGCAAGCAATACCCGTTTCAAATGGCGCTCCTAAAATATTGTTATAATCAACGGTGAATTATAGCATAACTCAGCATTATTTGTTCTCAGTATTTTGGAAAATAATTGTACAATATGCGGGTAAGTAACAAGGAGTTCAATATGCCAAATCAGGGCTTAGAGGGAATGGACGGCTACCAGCTAGCTATTTTCGCAATTACTGCAATAGCGGTACTAATAATATTAAAAATGAAGAAATGAATTTTACACAAAAATTACAACTTTTAGCTCACGGATTGTAGAATAAGATACGTAGTTAAAATCACATATCGTCCAGAGGAGTTAAAATGAGGGGTTTTCTCTTTGCTTTATTGTTTCTCTTTATGGCAACGGCGAATAGTGCATTTGGTGCTGACGATGAAATAGTAGAATCGCAGACAAAAACCTCATACCTAGAAAAGATAAATCCAGACGAAGCAGATTTGTCAAGAATATTTAGCGTAGATCTTAGGCATGACGAAAATTTTTTAAAAGCAATAGATAGCTCAATTAACTTTTATTCAAGCATACTATCTACCGATGAACTTTTCTCATACGGCGACGAACAATACACCCCCCTTCAAATGCTGCACTCCCTAATAATATTTAGAAAACTGGTTACTATAGAGCAACCCTACAATGATTTCCTAGTTGAACTACAAAAACATTTCGACGTATATACTCCAAAAGCAAGAAACGAATATTCCAAGTTTACCGGATATTACACGCCGGAAATAGCTGCAAGTCAAGTAAAATCAAAACTTTTTAATTATCCTCTGTATCTGTCCAAAAATAAAATAAAATCTTCAAAGCCGGATTTCTATGTGCAAGCCAGAAATGACATAAGAAAAATGGAGATGGAGGGCGCCGCAATTTTATCATTGGAAGACGGAACCGCACTAAACCTCCAGTACGCCGGAAGAAAAAGGGCGATTGATGAACTGGCAAAGAGGAAAGTGGTCAAAAAAGTTGTCAAGAAAAACGGCAAGAAAAAAACAGTTTTGGTCCGTGTCAAACAAGCGCCAAAAACAAAAGCCGTATTTTACGTGACTGAGACAAAAGCCCTCGGCTCCCTCTCAACGGAGCTCGTACCCGGATTTAGCGCTGCCATGGATATGAGTGTTACGCCCGTCGGTAGTCTGATATACGTAAAAAGCAAAGAGAGAAACGAAACACAGCTAGAAGAGAATCTGGCGGCCAATGCCGCTCAAGCGGAAGAGAAGAAAAACGGCTACGAAAGCTTTATGCTGGTACACGACATAGGCGGAGCAATTAAAGGGCCGGGAAGAGTTGATATATATTGCGGGGAAGGGAAACAAGCCAAAAGCTGCACCTACAACGTATCCTCAAAAGGGCTTGTATATTTGCTTGTAGCTAAAAAAAATGCGTTAATGAACTTTGTATCTTTGGGAGTTGAGTAAGAATAATGGATAGAAGATCCTTTGCAAAATTATGTCTAGGCGGAGCGGCTAGTGTGCTGGTCGCAGACGATAGCCTAACTGAAAAAAAAGATGTAGAGATATATCTCACCGTTGACGACGGGTGGAATCATAAAAAATCTATCATAGAGATAGCAAATCACTATAAAGTGCCGCTTAATCTCTTTATTATAGGCAAAGTAATAGAGCAAGACCCGTCAATATGGCGACATGCTATAGAGAAAGGGCATATGCTAGGCTCACACACCTACAATCACCACAAGCTCTCAAAAATAGACGAACTAACAATCTTCTCCGACTTCAAGCAATACAAAAAATGCGTGTCAAATACGCTCGGACAAGAGACATTTGAAAAAATAAAATTTTTTAGATACCCATACGGCGACACCGGAAATAAAGGAACAAAGCCGGCTACTAAAAAGATGATAGAAGATGAAGGATGGAAAACATCTTGGTGGAATATGGATTTATCTTTTGCCTCGACCGGAGCGTATGGGGTAAAGGCATACAAAAACCCTGAAGACCAATTAAAATACTTTGCAAAAAACCTAAAGAGTATCAATGTGCCGCTTTTCCACTTCAAAGACCCCGACGCAAAAGCTATAGAGCTAATAATTAAGTTTGGGCTTGAAAACGGCTACAAATTCGCAAGACTGGATAGCAAAAAAAGTCTGCTCAAAGCATAATGCTTGCTAAGGCATATATTGAGATAACCACTTTTTGTGGGCTAAGTTGCGACTTTTGCGACCCCGTAAAAAGCCCCTCCAAACAAATGGATTTTTCTTTGTTTGAAAAAATCAACAAAGAGCTTGCCGGAAAAACAAAATCAATCGCATACCATATCCTGGGCGACCCTTTGACGGCAGACAATCTACAAACATATCTCGACATATCAGCCTTTTATAATCATAAAGTAGAACTAACTACAAGCGGGCGATATCTAGGAAATATAGACAAGACACTCCTAACACACAAGGCAATCAGACAAATAAACTTCTCCCTTTCGTCTTTTTTTGCAAATAAAAATTTTGGGCTTGAATTTGATGAGTATATGCGAAACATCATGGATTTTTGTATGTTTAGCGCCAAAATACCCAAAAGATTTGTCAATCTAAGGCTCTGGAACATCGGAAACGACAAATACCTATCGTTTAATGCAGATGTAGAAAAGATGCTCGAAAAAGAGTTTACAAAGCCTTTGTATGTAAATCAAAAAGCCAGAATAGCGCCGTACACCATGGTTGTTAAAGACAAGATGTTTGATTGGCCTAGTCCACAAAAAAGCGTCCTTAGCGCAAAAGGAAGCTGCCATGCCATTTCATCACAACTTGGTTTTTTGGTTGACGGCAGAGTCGTACCGTGCTGCCTAGATACAAAAGGCGATATCTTGCTCGGGGATATAAAAAATCAAACTTTGCATGAAATTATAAATTCCAATAAAGCCGTAAGCATAGTTAAGGGTTTTAGGGAAGGTATCTTGATGGAGAGTATGTGTCAGGCTTGTGGATTCAGAGAGGCAAGACTATAAAAGAACAACCTTGTTTCTTCCACCTCTCTTGGCTTCATAGAGGGCGTCATCTACTTTTTTTAGCACATCCCTCATGTTCGTATCAGGACAATATTCGCTGACCCCGAAACTTGCGGTTACGACTCCTGCGCTACCGAAATTTGTATTTTCAATAACCTTTCTTAGGTTTTCAGCCATTACCTGCGCACCTTCATCGGCCGTATTTGGAAGCATTATTATAAATTCCTCGCCGCCCCATCTAGCAAAGACATCTGTCTCTCTTATGCTAGCCGAAACCGATTCACACAACTTGATAAGAACCTCATCACCTATGTCGTGGCCGTAAGTATCGTTAATATCTTTAAAATGGTCGATATCAAACATAATAAGCGACAAAGGCAGTTTATATCTGTCCGACTTTTTTACCTCGAAAGCAAGAAGCTCATTAAGTTTGAGTCTGTTGTATATCTTAGTGAGAGGGTCGGTAGTTGCGAGCTTCTCTAGCATTTTTGCTTCTTCTTCCATATCCGTAATATCAGACATAGACACTATATAAAGTTCCTCTTCCTCTTCCGGAAATTTCGTAGCTTTTACCATAAAAGTACGTGTATCGCCAGTCTTGACGCTAACTATTCTGGCAATATTTCTTTCAAATTTGCCGTCAAGCAGATTTTGAATCCAACTTTCGCCCTCTATTTTTCTAATACTGCGCTCATCTCCTATAAGCTGAGAGTCTATGCACCCGTACAATCTTCTGAAATCATCTATGTTGCTGGTAGAGAAGAAATCGTAGAAACTTTTATTTGCCTCAACTATACGAGCACCATCCGTTAATATAATCATATTGTCTTGGAAGTTTAGTATTGTCTCAAAACGTCTTTGCTGCTTAATAAGCTCTTTTTCCAAGATAATATCATGGCTTTTGCGCTCTATTACCTTGATTAGATTGTCTGTGTCAACCGGCTTTAATAAAAAGTCGCTGACGTTTATCTCTATCGCCTCAAGCAAAAACTCCGACTCACTATGGGCAGTGGTAATAACAATAGGAATATCTTTGTTTAGCTTCCTTATCTCTCTAGACATCTCAAGGCCTGTCATTTGCGGCATCTTGATATCGGTCACTATCATATCGGGCGACTCATTTTTGAAGGCATTAAGACCCTCTTCACCGTTTTTGGCGGTTACGACATCCTTAACTACCCTCTTTAGGAGCCTCTCAAGCTGCTCTCTAATAATAGCCTCGTCTTCAACATACAGAAGCTTAATCGGTATTTTTCCTTTTGCTATATCCAAGCGATTTTCCGTTAATTAATTCGTTTCAAAATAGCTATCTATGGCGCTAACCAAGTCATACAATGCCACGGGCTTAAACAGTGTTTTATCTGCTTCGCCCACCAAATACTGCGGATCTTTATACGCAGTTAGCATAATGCAAGGAACGGTGCTGTTTTCTTTTACTTTTACGACAAAATCCTTACCGTTCATTACCGGCATCTCTATATCACTCAAAATAATATCCGGTGTTTTCTCATAAAAAGCATTCAAGGCATCTTTTCCGTTCTCGCAAAGTATAACCTCTTCGTATATACGACTAAGTGCCTTGCCAACGGCTTCTCTTATGATATCTTCGTCTTCGGCATAAAGTATTTTTAGCTTTTTCTTATCAGACATTATCATCTCCACCGTCAATCATGCCAAGCTCAACACGAAACTCAGCGCCGCCATCTATATTTGAAGCAAAAATCAGACCATTCATGTTATCTTCTATAATCATCTTAGACATATAAAGCCCTATCCCCGTCCCTTTGCTCTGATCTTTTGTCGTAAAATACGGTTCAAATATACGTCCCAATGCAGACTCCTTAATGCCGCCGCCATTATCGCCGACGGTCAATATTGCCTTATTGCTTTCTTTGTATACGCCGATGGATATCACGCCGCTTCCGTCATCGCCTCTTTTTTCAAGGATTGCGTCCTTGGCGTTTGTAATTAAGTTTAACACAACCTGCTTAAATTCATTTTCATATCCATCAACCAGCATAGGCCTCTCGTCAAACGTTGTCTTCACTTGAATTTTAGCCACAGTAAGCTGCGAAGAGACTATCTTTAGCACATCCAAAATAGTATTTTGTATTGTAAATACGGCCTTCGGCTTATCCGGTCTAAAAAAATTACGAAAATCGTCAATGGTTTTTGACATATATCTTATTTGCCCCATAGCCTCATGAGTCATTTTATCAATATATTCCGCATTCAAATCTTCTAGCTGATATGAAATTTTAAAATCCTGAACGATGAGACCAAGCGCATTTAGCGGTTGTCTCCACTGATGCGCTATCGCTCCTATCATTTCGCCCATTGCAGCCATTTTACTTTGCTGTATTAGAAGTTGATCTTTTTTTCTGAGCTCGCCTACGGCGTCATCAACTCGTTCTTCAAGATGTTCGTTTATCTCTTTTAGCTTCTCTTCCGCTATTTTTCTGTCCGTAATATTTAGACAAATCGATATTTTTACGCTTCTGCCATCCATCCATGAGGAAATTTTTTCAGTAACGGCATACCACTCCCTGGTAATTTCACTGTAATACTCGTAAGAGTTGTATCCTTTTTCCAAAAACTCAGCATCATCGTTTTTTGTCACGCTATAAGATGACTTACCTATTATCTCCCCAAACTTGGAGATTGCATAATTGTTGGCATATATTATTTCGTGATTTAGATGATCGCTTACAAAAACAATTGCGTTAATTGAGTTTAATACACCATAGAAGTTTCTGTTGATAGCCCTTAGGTTTTCGCTCATATGGGAGCTTTTTTCTATTTGCTCCTGCAGCTTCAGAGTAGACATATTGCTTTTATATATAAAAAACAGGGATAATAAGACAAAAATAGTGGCAAGCGAAATCTTAAAAAGCAGTACGCCGCTTAACACTATACCACCGTTTACAACAACAGTTTCATATATAGCCAATGACACTATCAGGCATTCTAAAATAACAAAAATGAATATAAACGCCAAAAGCGTTTTCCTACTTTTAACCATGACGCTACTTTACAACAAAATAACCAAAAAAACTAATAAAAAGCCTGTGATGCTTCAATTTTTCAGTTAACAAAATGATTTTGCAAGCTCTACGCTTCTTTTTAGCTCCGGCAAGAATTTCACAAAACTGTCAAGACTCATCATCGTAGACGCATCCGATAGCGCTTTTTTCGGCTCCGGATGAACTTCAAAGAAAAATCCTTTGACATTGCATATTGCGGCGCATTTGGCAAGATACGGCGCATATTTCGGGTCACCACCGCTTTTGTTGCCCTCGCCGCCCGGTCTTTGGGTAGAGTGTGTAGCATCCATAATAAGAGGCAAGCCAAAATCAGCCATATCAAGAAGATTACGATAGTCCACCACAAGATTGTTGTAGCCAAACATCGTGCCCCTCTCGGTTAGCATGATATTTTCCGCCCCGCTCTCTTTTAGTTTCGCGACGACGTTTTTCATATCCTCTCCCGACATAAACTGCGGTTTTTTGACATTTACCGTTTTGGCCGTCTTTGCCGCCGCTATGAGCAGGTCTGTTTGCCTAGCCAAGAACGCCGGAATTTGAAGTATATCCACATACTTTGCCGCTATCTCAGCTTGGTAGCTCTCGTGTATATCGGTTACCGTCGGCACGCCGTATTTTTCGGAGATTCTTTTTAGCTCGCCGAGTCCCTCTTCTATCCCGGGGCCTCTACAACTTGATATTGAGCTTCTATTTGCTTTGTCAAACGAGGCTTTAAAAACATATTTAATGCCGAGGTTATCGCAGGCCGCTTTGACTTTTTCGCATATCTCGTCGTTAATCTCGCTACTCTCTAGCACGCAAGGACCTGCGAACAAGAACATATCGTCATTTGTTATTTCAAAAAAATTACCTATTTTCATCTTCAAAATCCTTCTTATATCCCAAATTGTAAGAGCTTTTAGCTTACAATTGCAAGCAATACGACAACTAAAAGCAAAGGGATATTTTGAAAAAGATTAGATTGCCTGCCGAATGGGAAGAACAGAGCTTTGTGCAGCTGACATGGCCACACGAAAACAGCGATTGGGGCCCTTTTTTGGATCAGGTGGAGCCTGTGTTTTTAAATGTCGCAAAAGAGATAGCAAAACGCCAAACCCTTCTAATCGTAGCCGATGATGACGAGAGAATAGTCTCAAAACTCAAACGCTTTGGCGTAAACATGGAAAATGTCAAAATCGTAGAGGTAGAATCTAATGATACATGGGCTAGAGACCACGGCGGCATAACGGTAGAGAAAAACGGTAAGCCCGTTATTATGGACTTTGTGTTTAACGGCTGGGGTCTCAAATTTGCCGCAGACAAAGATAATCTAATCACTCAAAATCTAAAAAAAGCCGGATTTTTCAAAAAAACAAAGTTAAAAAGTGTCAGCTTTGCCTTAGAGGGTGGAAGCGTAGAGACAGACGGATGCGGAACACTACTCACAACGACTGAGTGCCTCTTGTCGCAAAATAGAAACAAGGGGATGTCACAATCCAAAATCGAGAAAAAACTCAAAAAATATTTCGGGTTTGAGCGTATCCTTTGGCTCGAACACGGATATTTGGCAGGGGATGACACCGATAGCCACATCGACACTCTTGCAAGGTTTTGCGATGAGGAGACTATATGCTATGTCGCTTGCGACGACCGTGACGACGAGCACTATGTAGAGCTAAGGCTCATGGAAAAAGAGCTGGAGAAGCTAAAGACCGCCGATGGTAAACCGTATCGTCTCATAGCGCTTCCGATGCCTGAAGCAAAGTATGACGACGAGGGCAATAGGCTTCCTGCCACATACGCAAATTTTCTCGTGATAAACGGAGCGGTGCTCGTGCCGACATACAACGACAAAAGCGATGTAGAGGCTTTGAAGCTCATCGGCTCAGCGTTTAAAGATAGAGACATCGTACCGATAGACGCAAGCGCTCTCATCCTTTGGCACGGCTCTATACACTGCATCACGATGCAATATCCAAAAGGGGTAATATGAAACTAAAAGTCGGACTCATACAGCAAACCTGCTCGGAAGATAGGGCAGCGACGGTCGCAAAAACCAAAAAAATGGTACGGGAAGCCGCCGCAAAGGGGGCGCAGCTGATATGCCTGCAAGAGCTTCATACGGGTGTGTATTTTTGCCAAGCCGAAGATGTCAATAGATTTGATATGGCAGAGTCTATCCCCGGGCCTTCTACGCAGGAGTTTGGAGAGCTGGCAAAAGAGCTAGGCGTGGTCATCGTGCTCTCCTTGTTTGAAAAAAGAGCGGCAGGGCTATATCACAATACGGCGGTGGTGCTGGAAAAGGACGGGAGCATAGCTGGAACATATCGCAAGATGCATATCCCTGACGACCCCGCTTTTTATGAGAAGTTTTACTTTACCCCCGGCGATCTCGGCTTTAATCCTATAAAAACAAGCTTAGGAAACCTAGGCGTACTGGTGTGCTGGGATCAGTGGTATCCGGAGGGGGCAAGGATAATGGCGATGAACGGCGCCGATATGCTCATCTACCCGACCGCCATCGGTTACAATCCGGATGATGAAAAAGACGAGCAGATAAGACAAAGAGATGCATGGATAATCTCCCAAAGAGCGCATGCCGTCGCAAATGGACTAAATGTAATTAGTATCAACCGTGTCGGATTTGAGCCTGATTTTGCAGGTGTGTGTAGCGGTATAAAATTTTGGGGTAATAGCTTTGTGGCCGGGCCGCAAGGGGAGTTTTTGGCGCATGCCTCAGAAGAAGCCGAAGAGATTATCGTCTGCGAGATAGATATGCAAAGAAGTGAAAATGTCCGCAGATGGTGGCCATTTTTTCGTGACCGCCGTATAGACGCTTACGGCGACATCCTAAAAAGGTGGGGCAAATGATAATAATCCCTGCCCGCCTCGCCTCCACTAGGTTTCCAAATAAGATTTTGGCGGATGTGATGGGGCTGCCGATGGTGGTGCGCTGCGCAAAAAACCTGCAGGGTGTAGACGACATAGCCGTAGCATGCGACGACGAGAGCGTAAAAGAGCTATGCGAAAGCTACGGGATAAAAGCGGTCATAACATCGAAAGCGCATAACAGCGGCACGGACAGAATCAATGAAGCCGCAAAGCTTCTTGGCCTCTCAGAAAACGAAATAATCGTCAATGTGCAAGCCGATGAGCCGTTCCTTGAGCCATCCATCGTGGAAGCGGTAAAAAACCTAATCGCAACCGAAAAAAACGGCTTTAAGATGGCAAGCTGCTATAAACAAATAGACAAGCACATGGCGGAAAATCCAAATATGGTAAAAGTCATCACCGACAAAGACGGGTATGCGATATATTTTTCCAGAAGTCCAATGCCTTACGATAGAGACGGCGGCTTCTTCGATTACAAAGGGCATTTGGGGATATACGGATTTGACGCCAAAAGCCTAAAAGAGTTTTGCGCCCTCCCCCAGTCGCTGCTGGAAAACACCGAAAAACTAGAGCAACTAAGAGCCGTGGAAGCGGGATATAAAATCAAAATGATAGGCGTAGAGACAAAAAGTTTCGGGATAGATACGCCTGAAGATCTAGCCGAGGCGCTAGCCGTATTTGGAGAAAAAAGTGAATAAAGCAAAGATAAAAGCGTTTATATTTGATGTGGACGGCGTGCTGACCGGTGGGGAAATCATATATACAAACGGCGGCGAAGAGGCAAAAGTATTTAATATCAAAGACGGCTGGGCGATAGTAGAGAGCAAAAAACACGGCTTTGTAACGGGTATCATCACGGGCAGAAGCAGCGAACTGGTAGGCAAAAGAGCGGCGGAGCTAAAAATAGATTTTCTCGTGCAAGGCGAACTAAAAAAACTGGACGCATACGAAAAATTCAAAGCCAAATACGACATCAAAGACGAAGAGATAGCCTATATCGGCGACGACCTCATAGACCTACCCATACTCACCCGTTGCGGCTTTGCGGTGTGTCCTGCGGACGCAAACGACGAGGTAAAATCAAGGGTGCATATGATTAGCCGTTTTGTCGGCGGCAAAGGCGCGGCAAGGGAGATGATAGAGGAAGTGCTAAAAGCCAAAGGGCTTTGGAAACAGATAGTTGAAGATTTCATAAAATAACTTTTACTTCTATTTAAAAATTATTCAGCTATTTTATAAAAATTACAAAATAAATATGGCTAAGCCATTCCCTTATTAGTCCCACAATAAGGTTTTATCTCTCAAAAGGATTATGAATGGGTCGCTTCGCGCGCCGACTTTTGTTGCCGTTTTTATTTGTTTTACTTGGCGGATACGCCATCGGCATGGAGACAAAAGAAAAACCAAAGGTAACCGTAGGTGTTCTATCCTTTCGAGCTATTGCGGAAAATCAAACACACTGGGCTCCGCTAGAAAAACAGCTAGAGAAGTTTGCCCCTCAATTTGACTTCAACATAATATCGCTAAATCAGACGGATCTTGTGAATGCAGTCGCCAAACAAGAGCTCGACTTTGCAGTCGTACACCCAGGCGTACTCATAGAGATGGAGACGAAATACGGCGTTTCAAACATAGCGTCGATAGTAAGACAAACGGCAGTCGACGGAAAACATCTAACCATGTATGGCGGCGTAATAGCCATTCTTTCAAGTAACAAAGAGATAAAAAATCTTGCTGATGCAAAAGGCAAAACAATAGCCGTAGCCCACAGGGACGGATTTGCCTCAATGCTTATGCAAAAAGATGTCTTTGCGAATGCCGGCGTAGATATTCTTCAAGAGTGCAATATGCTATACACGGGGCAGCCGTTAGACAATGTGCTTGCGGCAATGAGAAGCAAAAAGGCCGATATAGGCTTTTTTAGAACCGGATATATCGAAGAGATGATTGCAAACGGTAGACTTGCGCCGGATGAGCTGACAATCTTAAACAAGCAAAATATCAAGGACTATCCATATTTATTATCCACCCCTTTATATCCGGAGTGGGCAGTAGTAGCGACAACCAGAGCCGCCCCAAGCACGGTAAAAGCCGTTATGGCCTCTTTGTATCAAATAAAATCCAACGAGAGCCCCGACTATCATGAGTTTGGCATCCCGCTCTCATACAAAACAACTCGTGAGTTAATGCAAAAATACCGCGTATATCCATATGACAAATCATCCTTTGGAATCAAAGAAATACTACAAAAATACAATATGGAAATTATTATTTTCTTTATTTTGTTTGCCACGGCAAGCGCTCTTTTGGCAATACGATATTTCTTTTTGATGCAAAAAGCAGACAAGCAAGCAAAGCAACTGGAAAATATACTCTCTACCTCTGCCGACGGCATACACGTACACGATGAAAATGGCAATCTTAAATTATTTAGCGAATCTTTTGCCTCAATGCTTGGCTATACAAACGAAGAGATGTCGAAGCTGACCGTTTTTGACTGGGACAAATACTTCAAACCCGAAAAAATACGCCAAACCATGCAAGGAATGCGAGGTCAACTCGTTAGGTTTGAGACGAAACACACAAGAAAAGATAAAACGGCAATAGACGTAGAGATTTATGCCAGAGGGATGATGATTGACGGCGAGCATCTTATCTTTGCATCTTCAAGAGACATTACAAGTCAACTGGCAGACAAAAAAACACTGTTGGCACATCAGGCAATGCTTGAAAATTTGGCGGAAGGGGTATATGCCGTAGACATCAACGGCTTTTGCACTTATGTAAACGGTCAAGGATGTAAGCTACTTGGCTTCGAGAGAGATGAAATCATAGGGCAAAATACCCATCGTCTATTTCACGGCAAACACCCAGATAATACACCATATCCTGCGCATGACTGCCCGATACATATGTCCGCAAATAGCGGCATAGCTTTTGAGGGCGAAGAGTGGCTTGTCAAAAAAGACGGCACCTTTATCAATGTGCATATAGCTACCGCGCCCGTTTTTGAAGATGGCAAGCTCATAAGCTCGGTTGTATCTTTTAGGGATATCACAAGACAAAAGGAGCTATACAACAAACTTGAAACCTCCGAGCGCTCACTCAAAGAGCTGAATGAAAGACTTGAGGAGAGGATACAAGAAGAGCTAGCAAAAAACAGAGAGAAAGATATATTAATAGTCAAAAACTCAAGACTTGCCGCCCTTGGCGAACTAATCAACAATATAGCCCACCAATGGAGACAACCGCTTAACGCCATCGCAATAATGGTACAAGATATAAAATCATCCTATAAACACGAAGGATTGAGCGAGGCATATATTAACAAGGTAGTTGATACCAGTATGTCACAGATTAACTATATGTCGCAAACCATAGACAATCTTGCGAATTTTTTCAGACCGGAATGTGAAAAAAGCTATTTTTCCGTAAAACAAGCCATAGTAGATACTATCGAAATAACGAATTCGGCAATGATAAACTCAAACATAACCCTAAAATCAGACATATCAAAAGATACAAATGTGTTTGGATATGAAAATGAATTCGGGCAGGCTCTGCTAAACATACTCAACAATGCAAAAGAGGCAATCGTAAAAAATAAAACCAAAGACGGCGTTATTTCGATTAAAACAAGAATAGAAAACGACAAATACACAATATCAATAAGCAACAACGGACCGAAGATAGATGAATCAATAATCGATAGAATATTTGACCCGTATTTCACGACAAAACATAGCTCACAAGGGACGGGGCTTGGGCTCTACATGACAAAAATGATAATAGAGCAAAATATGGGCGGCGGCGTAGACGTGAGAAATATTGACGAAGGGGTGGAGTTTATTATTTCACTTAATACAAACAGCTAAATCTTTCATAAAAAAATATTTATCAAAAACTCACTCTGACGCATATACACAGTACTTCAAAATATTTTTAAAATTACAGAAAATTATATTGCTAAGCGAAAAAGTTTTGGTTATAATCTTTATCAAATCTTTACAAAAAGGAATGCTAATGAGAGTTATCAAGTGTCTAGCTATCGCCTCCATTTTTGCATCTTGCGTTGTTATCGCTGCGGAAAAACCTACGGATGGGGCAGCATTATTTAATAAATACTGTAAACAGTGCCACGGAGTAAAAGGCGAAAAACATGTAGCGGGCAAAACTGCGCAGATATCATCACTACCTAAAGATATGATAATAAAAGCTCTAAAAGACTATAGAAGCGGCAAGAGAAGCCAACATGGAATGGGGCAAGTTATGAAATCGGAAGTACTCAAAAACTCTGATGCTGAGATTGAGGCTTTGGCGGAATATATTACGACTTTGAAGAAGTAAGAAGCGAGGCGTCATTGACGCCTCTATGAAACTTATTTAGTAGCGTTTTTTTCTGCTTTTTTAGTAGCGTTAGCTTCTTTTTTAGCTTTTGCTTTTTTCTCAACTTTTTTAGTTGTGTTTTTTTCTGCTTTAGTAGCGTTAGCTTCAGCAGCAAATACAGATGTAAGACCTAGAACAACTAGTAGTGCAACTACTTTTTTCATTAGAAAATCCTTGTTAAAATTTTGTATCATGCGATACTTGGCCGGAATTATAGCGGCAAAATGTGATTTTTTTGTGAACGAAACCATTTTTTTGGTAAAATTACACAAAAATCACAAGGCATCAAATAAAGTGAAAAACATACTCAAAACATCCGCTCTCACATCCGCATATCTAGCCAAAGCAGACAAATACTTTAAATCAAGAACGCCTCTTTTTGATACGTTTGACGAGTTTTTTCTACACATAGGCTCAATAATCAACAAAACACATAAAACCCCGCAAGAAATGGTGGAGCTAGCCATAGAAGACATCGTATTTAGCTCCCAAGATGAAATGATGGGACACGTAAGTCTTTATTTTGAATTCCATAATAAAATAGTTAGATTTCTTGAACTTTTGGAGTCTTGCGAAAATGAAGATGAACTCCTAAAAAAGATTTCCGCCCTGTCAAACAGCCTGATTAAGCTATCCAATACACCAAAAGACAAACTTGGAGCTCTTGTGTCGGAGAGGGCAAAAGAGATTATTATGATAGTTTTTGAAGATTATGAGATTTCATACGCCGACCAGAAAGCTATAAAGGCGGCATTTAAAGAGAAGTTTTTGCAAGAGGCAATATTGGACGCGGTCGCAAAAATAGAAAAGCTAGAAAGAGAAGATGCTAGCGTCAAAGAGGTGAACGAGCTTCTGAAATTAACATTGCTTCTGTCTATGTTTTTTTACAGACTACGCAAAGAGAATAAAGCTGGTAAAAAGTGGAAATAGGCTTTGCCTACTCCACGAAAGTAGCCACCTCATCAAGCGGCAGTCTTAGCTGCTTGCTTTGCTCCTTGACCCTATATCCAAACGCTACCGCATAAGAAATATTATATTTTTCGCCATCAAACTGCTTCACATTTTCTTTTAACGCTTTTTCTAGCAGCGAGTAACCAAACCCCTCAATCGGACAACTGTCAATACCGAGAACTGCGGCGGCGGTCATCATATTGGCGCTAGCTAGATAAACTTGCATTTTCGACCAATCATCAACACTTGGTTTTAACTCGTTTGCTTTGAAATTTTCAAATACGGCTTCGACACGCTTTAACATCTCGGTATTGCCGCCCGCCCTTCTGCCAAAAGACATATCAAGATATGGGCTTCCTTTTTCAAACCAACTAGCTTTTTTGGCAAGCAAAACCACAAAATGTGAACAAGTGGTAATTTGCGGCTGATCCCAGCACGATGGTCTAAGTGCCGCCTTAATCTCGTCGTTTGTAATAACTAGAAAATGCCAATGCTCAAGACCAAAGGATGAAGGCGATTTGCGCCCAGCCTCAAGGATAAAAGTAAAATCTTCTTTTGAAATTTTTTTCGTATCGTCAAACAACTTGCACGCATGGCGAAAATCCATAGCCTCGGCAAAACTTTTCATCGTCTTATCCTCTTTCAAATAAAGCTTCTATTTCTGCTATTTTTTGTTTTAGAAGTTCACGTTTGTCTTCGCTTAGTTCTTTAGAGTTTACCCTAAAACGATACACCCCGCTTCTCTCTTTGATTATAAACGGCTCCGGCTCCACGCGACCCTCTGCCCGAAGATGCCTAATAAGCATAATAGACTCTTCCCTGCTAAGTCCTTCGCCAGCTATCTTATTAAAAGCCGTTAGCGCGTCGTCCGGCTCCAGCGAATTGAGCGCCGATATAACCTCAAGGTCGCGATAATCGGCTAGTTTGATAGCGTCTATGACAAACTTTGGTAGCTTAACCGCAGACAGATGTTTGCTTACGGTGGCATCCGAATATCCAAAAGCCTCGGCAAGTTCTTTTTGGCTCTCGTATTTTCCGCCGCTAAGTAGAGCTTCAAAGGCAAAACCGACCTCTATGGGATGCAGTTTTTTTCTATCTAGATTTTCTACAAGAGCCAAAATGCCGAGCTTATCAAGATCCAACCCGGAGGCAAACACAAAAGCCTCTATTTTTTTGGCTCCAAGGCGCTTAGCCGCAAGCAGCCTTCTCTCTCCGCCTATCAGAGTATATGTCCCATCTCCGTTTTCGCAGACGGCTATCGGCTGGATAAGCCCATGCCTGCCTATCGAGGATGCGAGCTCATCTATGTCGCAGGCCTCAGCCTCAAACCTAGGCTGCTTGGGATTTTTGGCTATCTTTGATATCTCTATTTCAAGCAGCCGTCCAACATCCGAAAACATAGAAGCCATAGAGCCTTGTGCGGAGTTTTTTTGCTTTGCCATTTTAGTGTAGCGCCTCGTTTAGCTTGATTTCTCTTTTGCTTCTAAACGCCATTATTTTGCCGTTTGTGCTGTTTTGTCTGAAGTGTACGCCTTTGAAGCCGCCGATGTCGGAGCCTTTTGTGATGAATTCTTCGCCTTTCATCTCACCTTTTGGCGTTTCACCGCCGTTTGCCTCTTTGATTTTCTCTAGCTCTGCAGCCGGAACTGATATCTTTGTACCTTCGAGTATGGCAATTCCTGCATCTATGATAGAGCCGTCACCCATTGGGATGCCGCACACCGAGTTTGCGCCCACAAGGCAGTTTTCGCCTATTGTGATTGGATTGCCGTTTGTACCGCTGAGGACGCCTAGGATTGAGCCGCCTCCGCCCACATCTGAGCCCTCGCCCACTACGGCAGAGCTTGATACACGACCTTCTATCATTGATTTACCGAGCGTTCCGGCATTGAAGTTTACGTAGCTTGCCCCCGGCATGATAGTAGTGCCGGCTCCGAGTTGCGCACCGAATCTTACTTTTGTCGTGTCTAGTATTCTCGTATTGTCCGCCGGAATTATGTGTTGTAGGAATCTTGGGAATTTGTCTACAAACTCGATATGAGGAAACTCGTTTGCCAGCTTCATCTCTATTTCGTTGGCTCTTAGGTAGTCAAGTTCGTACGGCTTGCCTGCTGACCAAGCGCAGTTGTGAAGCGCACCGAATATTCCGTCAAGTTTTAGGCTTCTTAGAGCCGCTTTGCCCGTTGATAGTGCGTATAGTTTGAGATATCCTGCCTCCACGCTTTTTACGGGTACGTCTTCAAATATCATTACAAATTCATACCCTCTATCGCAGAACTTACCTTTTTTGATTAGGCTTGCGAGGCTTTGGACAAGTTGAACATTTTTGTGTGCGTCGCCTACTGCCTCGCCAAGGAAAGGCTCAAAAGAGGCTAGTGCGCTAGCTACAAATGCTTTTGTCGCAGGAATAACAGCTTCTGAAGCAGAGAAGTCTATAGCGCTGCCGCTATCCATTGCCGCTTTGACGTATACGGCGAACGAGCCAAAATTTTCTTTCAAGTTGATTATCGGAAAAGTGGCTTGAAGGATTTTTGATTTGTCTAGCTGACCTCTATCGACGCGACAAATACCAAAACCTATCGGCTCTCTGTATCCGGCTGTTTGTTTGACGCTCTCGGTCAATGCTTTAAACTCTTCTTTTGTCATATTTTATTCTCCTTTTTTGTAGTTTTAACCATGTAAAAATAAATCGAACCGACTATCGTAACCAAAAGCACGGGCGCAAGGTAAGGATACTTTTCTACTGTTTTTAATGCGCCAAGTATTGCATCACCCAAGAGATAAGCGCCAATACCTATCGCAATAGCCCAAACAAATGAAGCTGCAAAATTAAGCGATATAAACTTGAAAGCATCGTACTTTGTAATGCCGGCAGCCAAAGGCACAAGAGTCTTGACGCCGTATATAAATTTTTGAATAAAGATAACGGACGAACCCCATCTTTTCATCAAAATATGCGTTAGGGCAAGTTTTCTTCTATGTTTTTTGAGATATGCCGCAGCTTCGCCCTTGGAGCTTCTGGCAAAATAAAACAGCAAAGTAGAGCCTATAAAGTTCGCCCCTCCGGCCAGAACAATAGAAAAAACCAAGTTTAGCTTACCCATTCCGGATAGCACCGCCGCCGTAGCAAGCCCTATAAAACCGCCGCCAAAACTGTATATAAAAAGCAGGAAATACCCTATATCTTCAACTCTATCCGCCAAGAAAAACCCTTATTTTGTGGCGGTAAGTCTACTTAAAATTGGGTTAAACTCTGAGGAGTTCCAAGCGACCGTTTTTGTCAAGCGCCAGGTATGCCTCAGTCTTTAAAGATAGTATCTGCGAAACGATTTTTGAGTAGTTTTGTAGCTGCTTTTTATATATATCTTTTGCCTCCTGCGAGCTTTTGATATCTACCAATATTGCCCTATCCCGACAAATCACCAAAAAATCTATTCTATATAATTTGAGTCCATTTTGCTCCGGTACACAAACGCTTATTTCTTTGTATATTTTTGCATCGTTTCCAATATCCAGCGAGCCTACATCAAAACTATCGGCAAGAAAGAGAGCATAATCTAGTGATTTGCCCAAATTTATCCCGTATTTGTTTTGCATGTATATTTTTGTTTTTTCTGCATCGTCGCCAGAGAGTTCGATATAAGAGTGCAAGGCAAGACCAAAATCTATTGCCGCATAATCCCCAGGTTTATAGACATTCTCTTTGACGAAATCCTCTTGCTTTCCTAGCTTTTTGTCAAGCTTTGCCGCCTTATAGAGCTTGGCGGTTTCGTTTTGTTCTTTTTCTTTATAAACAAATGATTTCGTACCCGCTACCGCATCATCCATAACAAGCCCTGAGAGCTTAGAGTGTCCCTCGCTTTTTCTGATGACGCACATACCTTTTTTTGCCCTTGTCATTGCCACATAATTGGCATTAAGCAGGTCTCTATCTTCCATCTCGTCCTCAACGTCCATCGCCGCTTTGACGGACGGCAGCATAGCACCCATGCTTTTACCGGTTACCACAAGCCCTTGGAGCCTAAAGTCTTTATGTATTTGCAGTATCGGACGGCTTCTCGCGGTATCTCTTTTTTTTAGGGTATCGCAGATGATGCAGTAGTCAAACTCAAGCCCCTTGGACTTGTGCACGCTCATCAGAGTAACACCGGGCTGTCTAATGGATATTTTTTTCTCATTTTGAAGCACGCCGGATGTAAAAAACGTATGAATATCGCCATACCCCATTGCAAGCTCTATTAGCTTCACGGTATTTGGATTTGCAAGCCCAAAACCATCCACTATCTCAAATACAACAAATGACGGTGACATATCGGCATAGAGCCTAGAAGCCACCAAATCAAATACGGCTGCCGGGGCCTTGGTGAGCGATAAAAAACTTAGCTTTTGGATTCTAGCATCTCGTCCTAGCGACCTTAGCAGTACATATTCCACAAACACCGAAACCGCTCTGACGCTATCATCATCTATGAGCGATTTGGAACTCTCTTTTTGGGTTTTGATGCCTTTCTCTTCAAGCGCACTACTCACCTCTTCTATATCGTCGTTGGTGTAGCAGAGCACCGTAATGCTCTCCTCTTTGGCTCCAAGACTTAGGTATTCCGATACCTTTTCCACCGTGCGTTTCAGAACGTCATCCGGATATGCCGATACAACTTCCGTAAAACCGACATCCAAAGATGCACTTTTTTGCGTCTTAAATATCTCACCGTAAGGTGATGCAAATACGCTGTTTACGAATTCTACCGGGGTCTTTGCGCTTCGGTAGTTGGTATCCAGATACGCCTCTTCATATCTCCCTTCGGCCTTTGACTTTATGTATCCCGTCGCATTCTCAAACATCCCCGCCGCCGCGCCCCTGAAGCGATATATCGATTGTTTGGGGTCACCGACTAGAAAAAAGCTCTTAAACTCACCCGTGCCGACACCCGATAGTATCTCATCAAGGAGCGGACGGATGATACGAAACTGCAGAATACTCGTATCTTGAAACTCGTCAATGAGGATATGCTCTATTTCGCCGTCAAGCCTGAAGTACAAAAAGTCGCTATCGAGCTTCCCCTCTTCGAGTAACTCTTTAACTATTTTTGCTATATCGTCGAATCCTAGGGCGTTTTTTTCTTTTGACAAACTCTCTTTTGCACGCTTGTACCACTCAAATTCTCTGAGCAAAAACGCTATCGTATCGCGCGAACCTGCCTCATAATACCGTGAAAGAGCCGCCTTAAGAGCGGCAAACATCCCCTCGGACTCTGGCGACGAGAGCGCCTTGTAATCCCTATGCGCCGCTAGATTTTCTCTCTCCGTGATTAGCTTCTCAAAACTATTTGATTTTAAAAATTCATTCACGGAGGCAAATTCTTTTGGCGTAAACTTTTGCGGCTTAGCAAGGCAGAGATATGCGTAAAATCTATTTGCAGCCGCGAGTAGCTCAGCCCTTGCCGCAAAAAACTCCGCTCTGTCATACCCTGCAAACTCCGCCTTTATCCGTCCTAGGTCACTCTCTTCTTCATATAGCGAGGCAAATAGCGACAGCGTCTTGTCTAGGCTCTCACCTCTAACATACAGATAGTCAGCAAGCCTCTCTTTTTGCTCCTCGTCAAGAAGCTCTAAAAACCTAGCCTTTAGCTCGCTCTCATCAAGGCTCAAAAGCCCAAAATCATGCCGCACGGAAGCGTAAAAACAAAACTTACGGAGTATCTGATGTACGAAGCTATCAATCGTAGAAATCTTATTGTTGGAGGATAGATAAAGCGAGAGTAGCGATTTCGCCTTTTGGCGAATATCTTTGTCGTATACCCGTTTGATTGAAAGCATAAGAGCATCATCGTTTGCTATCCCACCGTTGCTTAGCCGCATGAGCGTCTGTGCAATACGCTCCTTCATCTCCTTTGCCGCCTTTTTGGTGAAGGTCACCGCCAGAATTTTGGACGGATGCGCACCCAGAAATAACAAAGATAGATAGCGAAGTGTCAATTGATAAGTCTTACCGCTTCCGGCGCTTGCGTTGATGGCTAGGATGTTTTGGAAGTTATTCATCTTCGCCCTCTTCTTCTGTCGTTTCGCCATGTACGCCGCATATGTCGGCAAAGTCGCAATATCTGCAGTTTTTTTTGTCACTCGTGCCTGCAAATATCGGTGTGGCGGTGAAGCGTTCGATATGCGCCGGAAGCAAAGACAGCTTAGTCTCTAGTGTTTTCTCGCCCACGAGAGCACCCCTCAGAACATCATAATAGTACGCCCCCTCTATTTCAAAGCCCTTTTGCAGCAAAAGCGCGGTGTATAGAGCTAGCTGATATTTTCTGGAGTTTGCGGCGGATTTTTCGCTCTCGGCTTTTATCTGTGTTTTGCCCGTTTTGTAATCTATCAGGGCATACGAATGACCAATCTCATCCATCCTATCTATTCGCCCCTCGAACGCTACGCCGTCTAGCTCTCCCTTGACTTCCATCTCAACGGCAAAAACTTTGTGCCCTATACGCCCCCTTCGCGTCTCCTCTTCGCAAAAAGCATCCAGTTGACGAAGCGCAAACATAAAATCAAAGCTACCCGCCAAATGCGGTGTTTCCTTTAATGCTTCATTTTTGACGAACTCTTTTAGGGTCTCGGCGCTATCAAATTCGTATCCGTTTTTTGGGTCAAAAGCAATCTCAAAAGCCTTATGTAAAGCGCTTCCTATCTCTTGAGCGCTCTCATCTACGCCGCCCAGCTCTTCACGCCTGAGCCCCATGATGTGCTTCAGATAAAACAGTTTATCGCACGCCAAAAAATCACAAAACGCACTTACACTCACCGCCTCTTTGTCCTTTGCGACTAGGTACTGCCGATACAAGCTTTGCGTATTATCAAATTTTATAGGCTCTTCTTCGCCGAGATTTTTCTTGTCAAAATACAACTCCTCCAGCGACTCCTCGTCAACATCCACAAACTCTGCATCTATCTCAAACAAGAATGGACTTGGGGCGGCCTCATCGTTTTCCACAAAGGCAAATGCACACTCTTTGACGTTTCTCATCATCTCGTAAAAAAAATGCTTTTGGAGGTTTTGCCTATCTTCTACCGTCGGCATTCCTGCGCGCTCTTTGATTTTTGTGTTAAGAAACAAATCTTTATCTATTTTTTTTGGGAAAAACTCCTCATTCATATCCAGCGTCACAACGGCGTCCAGCTCGGCGACCCTGCTCTCTAGCGCACCTATGACTTTGATTCGCCCGCCGCCTATATCGTCTAGTTTTTCTCTACCTAGCGCAGAAATAAATATCTGCCCGACCTCGGCGCTTCGCATACTCTCATACACGAACGACTCTTTGGCAAAATCATAAAGCGTGTGTCTTATGATTTCCTTACTCACCTCATACCCTGCGCCGTCCCACAAAGGAGAAGCCAAGAATGCGTCCATAGCCTCGGCAAACCGCTCAAAACCACCATGCTCATATAATCCGTCAAATGATTGGCATAACGGCAAAAGCGACATAGACTCCAGCTTTTGCGATACGTTTTCGCCCATACAATACGCCAGCAGCGCAGCTAAAGCGGCATACATTTTGGTTTTTGAGAGGGGCTCGCCAAAAGCAAAATTCAAATTACCGTATCTGTCAAACAGGCGGAGCACGGGGGCATATCCCTCATCCGGAAGGACTATAGCTATCCGCTCCGGCTCGTATCCGGCCGCAACAAAATCAGCTATTTTACTCATGGCAAAAGCGGCCTCATAGGCTCTATTTTTTAGTCTGTATGCCGTTATTTTGGTCTGCGAAGCGTCTATTCCATCTGCCGAGATAAGCTTTTTGGCGCTAAGATCTATGTGCAACTTTCCGCGTGCGTCGCCAACATCTACGCCTACAAGCTCAAACTTTTTTGCCATTTTGCGGTTGTATTCGTCAAGCGTAAAAACAAGTCGCAAAGGTATTTCCCTCGCAGCGCCCTCCAATATCGACAACTCAAAAGCCGTAAAAAGCCCCATAGACTCCACGACTATCTCATCGAAATTTTGAAGGTATGGGGTATTGATAATCCATTCGTCTACCGAGATCAAATCGTATACGCCTAGTCGTTCAAGCTCTGCTTTGTAGCTTGCAAACAGCTGTTCCAAAAGACCGAGATGGTCTTCGAATGCAGCGTAAATATCCTCTCCCCTGATATCGTCTATGCTTTTTTGCTCACCTCTCAGCTCCTCAAAAAAACTAAACAAAAAATCGCTATGCGACAAAAAATCCAAAAAGCTCCGCTCAAACCCGAGTCGCCCCATATCGACCTTGAGAGCAGAACTGCGAAGAAGCGCAAGCCTAGCCGAATTTGAGATTTTGGCTCGCCCTTCAACGAGCGCAACCTTGTCTATAAAATCAGAAAAACTGCAGACATGCACAAATATATTTTGATTGTCGAATAAGAAATTTTGAACCTGTCTGGATGTCTGGAATACAAATAGTGTTTTTGATATATTTGGCGGCAACTAGTACTGCCTTTTATCTGTTTTTTGTGTCCATTGCTCAAACGGAGCCAAGCATAAATCCCTTTCACACGGGATGAGCTCAAGGTTTTTGATTTTGTCGATGTTTAGCTCACCGTAAAATATTTCATCACGAAAGCCTATTGCATCGGCGTCTTTTGCGGTTGCGCCATAATACACAGTCTTGATATTCGCCCATTTGATGGCGGCAAGGCACATCGGACACGGCATACAAGAGCTGTATATCACGCATCCGGAAAGGTCAAATGTGCCTAGTTTTTTGGAGGCCTTTCGGATAGCGTTTATCTCGGCGTGCATCGTCGGGTCATTCGTGCGAAGCACTTCGTTTGAAGCCTTGGCTATCACCTCACCGTCCTTAGCCACTACTGCCCCAAACGGTCCACCCCTATTCAGAGCTATCCCCTTTGCCGCCTCTTTTGCGGCCAAGGCCATTAGCCTGGAGTCACTCTGCGGGCAAGATGATTTCAAATACAGCCCCTTCGTTTTTATTGTACGCCCTTATGTCGCCACCGTGTTTTTTTACTATCAGGGCGGATAGCCACAGCCCTACGCCGCTCCCGCCATCACCCTTGGTGCTTACTCTGTGCTCAAATAGCTTTAAAGGCAGCACGCTCTCGTCTATCCCGCCTCCGTTGTCTTCTATCTCCAAAACAACCGCTGAGCCGTCCTTGTAAGCCCTAATTGAAATTTTTCCACCTGATTTTTTTGATTTTAACGCATCTTTCGCATTTGAAACTATACTAAGAAGGGCTTGCGAAAGCTCATTTTTATACCCCTTCACGGATATTTTCTGCTCTATTTCTTGCGTAAATTCTATATTTGCATTTTTTAGCTGTCTAGCGTATATAGTCTCGACCCAATGAATAAGGGAGCTGATTTCCACCTCTTCTTTCTGCTCGGAAGGCTTCATAAAACCCCTGAAATCATCTATTGTCTGCCCCATAAACCTAATGTGCGTTTTTGACTCTTTGGCAAAATCCCTCAACTCTTCTATGGAAAGCTCTTCGGCCTCTTTTTGCAGGCAAAGCTCATCCGTCATAATCATCAGAGCCGAAAGCGGCTGCTTCCATTGATGAGCTATCGTGTCTATCATTTCACCCATCATAGCCATTTTGCTTTGCTGTATCACAAAGGCCTCTTGTTCGACCCTCTTGCTACTCTCTTTTTCAACCCTGTATTCAAGTGTTTTATTGAGCTCCAGTAGCTCCTGCGAATGTGAATCTATCTTGCTATTCATGGCTTCAAACAGTCTAGTTATTTTTTTATCCACGGCAAAAGCTATCAACAAGACTATAACGGCAAGCAAAACAAGCAAGCCTACCAAAACAAGGGTATCGCCTATAATTTTTTGCTTGAAGCTCTCTTTTCGTCTCTCTATTTCATCGTTTATTTTTCCGACATAAAGCCCGGTTCCTATCTTCCAGCCCCAGTCGTCCACCATTTTACAAAAAGACAAATGCGGCATATCTTTGTTGAGCTGTGCCTCATGCCATATATACTCGACGTATCCACCGCTTTTTGAAGATTTTGCCGCATTTAACTGCTCTTTTATGACTTTTACGCCGTTTTTATCCGTTATGTCGGCTACATACTCGGGCTTGGAGAGCTTTTTGCCGTTCATTAGTAGCGCATAGCCATCCTGCGTATCGACAAAAATATAATTGTTGTCAAATCTAAGCATAGACAATGCGTCTAGCACCTCGTTTTGTACTTTTTTTGTATGCTCATCCAAAAATACGGCGCTTCCAAAATACCAATCAAAATGCCCAAAGTCTTTTACATAGGTAATTTGCTCAAAACGCTTTTTACCGTCTTCACCTTTTTTGGAGTAATAATCCCTAAGATATCCCTCTTTGTAATTTTTTGCGTGCTCACTCTGTTTTTTTACCGTATAATTCCCGTTCAAGTCCTGCACGTCGCCTATATATCGCCCCACCATCGACGGATTACCGGGATAAGTTACCGCAATATTTTGATAGTCTGTTATCCAAACATACGATTTTCCGCCGTCATATTTCATCTTTTCGAGCGCATCTATTATCCGTTGTTTTATAGCGCTTTCCGATTCTTTGTTTTTATATTTATCGTATATAAAATTAGCGGCGTTATAGGCCTCTTGAACTCTTGATTTAACCGTCTCTTGGAGCTTTGCGTCAGATGAGCGTCTTATACTCTCTATGAAGTTGTACGCTTGGTCGACCCTGGTTTTGAGTAGATTTTTTTGAAGCTCGATATATTCGCTTTTGATTTTTTCATTTTCGTCTTCAAAGCTCTTTACGGCAGAGTAATAAAAATAGCCGCTAATTACCGCGAATACTACGAAAAATACGGATACCATAAAGCGTATACTAAATCTACGTATCCCGTTTTGGTCTTCCAAAAATCTTTTTGTTATATTGCTTTCAAGCAAACGACGCCCTTACTGTTATTACTTTTTATCGCTCTATTGTATCAAAAAAAATTATCTCAAAGCCTCGTATGCCTCTTTAATCTGCAAAAACTTCATCGACAACGAGGCGCGCTCCTGCTCGCTTTTGTCGGTATGTAAATCGGGGTGGTATTTTTTTGCAAGCTCAAAGTAGCGCTTTTTTATATTTTCCGGCGTCAACATACCGCTAAGCCCAAGCAGGGACATCATTTTTGTCCTCTCCATGGCGGCGGTATCGACATGGCTTGAGCCAAAAGCGGAAATTTCCGATACAAAACGCTCAAATTCAGGCTTTGAATAGACTATCTCATAGCTCTCCATTCCAAGCAGCAATTTTTTTGAAAAGATGGACTTTACGTACAATATTGCGCTTTTATCAAGAGATGATATTTTTAGCTCGTACAGGGTTTGGTCAATCTCGCATCTGCCTCTTAGCGCCGCCCTGATATATGAAAACAAGGGAGCCTCTTTGCCGTAGCATTTGATAGACAAAATACCGCCGCTAAAGTAAGCATACGCTTTTTTTACGCCGACCATGGATGTTTTAGAGGCTATTTGTATGTTTATCGGAAGGTCACAGGAGTGAAACATGGTGTCAAAAAGATTTTTTTTGTTTGATGAGAGCTCTTTTGAAAGCAGATTGGCAGCCCAGGTAAGAAATACTTTTCTTCTGTGCCTTTCGTTTTCTCTGGAGAAAATAAATATAGAGTGACGCATAATCATGGCCGTAGAAAAGCTTTTTTTGACGGTATTTTTGAGATATTCCAAAAACCTGTCGTCGGCCTCAAGCCTAAGAACTATCGTGCTGGATGTTATTTTAACCGAGGAAAAAGCGCCCGCCATCCATAAAACCTCTGTTTTTGAGGTCTTAAAGCAAAATATATTCCATTATTTTAGATATAGCTTAAAAGAGGCGAAGAATATATACCAAGAAAAGTTAAGCCAAACAAAAAACCAAAAAAGAGTAGCAAACGGGCCGTAAATCGTATTGTATGATGCACTAAAAAGGACATAGTAGACGAAAAGTTTTTTGAATACGGAAAACAAAAAAGCCGACAAAAGGGCGTATGTAGCAGCTCTCTTGAAACCATGCTGGACGGGGGATATTGCGAGAAAAAGAAGGAGCAAGGCCAGCCACATCTGCGCCACCGACGCCACAAAAGCGGCGATGCCAAAGCCCAAAAATCCGCCCACGGCCTCAAATGCGGCGGACAATGAAACGGAAAATACCGCAAACCCTATAATTGCAAAATACTTTAAAAAGCGACCGATTCCGAATGATACGTTTTCTATACCTGCGAGTCTATGAATGCAATAATCAAGCTGTTTGATAAAAATAAAGACCGAATACAAGGCAAATACGACGCCGAATATGCCAAGTTTTGATGAGTTCTGCAAAAATACGTTGATGTGGGCGATAATAGCATCCGCGCTACCCTCAAATAAGTTTTCATACAAAAACTCTTGAAACAAATTGAAATATTCGCCAAAAAACGAGACATTAACGGCAATAAAAATCCCAAGCATCATAAAAGGTATAAACGAAAAAACACTTATAAAGCTCATTGAGCCGCTATATACGGCGATATCGGAGCTTAAAAAAGATGAAACCCGTGCCGCAAAAGACTTACACCACTCTATTTGTATTTTTGCCATCAAAAAATGCTCTTATATTTTTGGCTATACCGTCTACAAGCCTGTCTCTGGCCTCTACGCTTGCCCATGCTATATGCGGCGTGAGAACTAGCCTTGACTTATCGCACACACCAAGTAGCGCAGAGTTTGCGGATATCGGCTCCGACTCGAATACGTCGCTTATGTAGCCGCCCAGCTTCCCTTCATTTAGAGCCGACGCAACATCGGCTTCCACCACTATGCCGCCTCTTGCAAAATTCATTAAGATGGCATCTTTTTTTAATCCAAAAAGCTCTTTTTGTCCTATCAGATTTTTTGTTTTTTCATTCAAAGAGCAATGAACGGACACAATGTCGCTTTTATTCAAAAGTTCATCAAGCGAAACCCTTTTATACCCTTTTTGGCTATTTTGGCCGCTAGTAGAAAAATACAAAACCTTCAAACCAAAGCTTCTTGCTATTTTTGCAACTTTTCTGCCTATCTCGCCGAAACCTACAATGCCTATAGTTTTGCCGTGAATTTCGCAAAATTGCGGCTCCATGCACGTAAAAGTTGGGCTCTTGGCGTAATGTCCGCTTTTGACGTAATCGTCAAATTTGTGAACCTTTGAGAGCATATAAAAAAGAGAGCTAAAGACTATTTGAGCAACGCTTTGCGTAGAATAGCCCTTGACGTTTGCCACAGCAATCCCAAGCTTTTTGCAAGCGCCCAAATCTATGTTATTAACGCCGGTAGCGGCTACGCAAATAAGCTTGAGTTTTGGCAAAGCAACCAAAATCTCTTCGTCCAAAACAACTTTATTGGTGATTACGATTTGTGCATCTGCGGCTCTGGCAAGTATCTGCCCTCTTGATGTTAGCTCATAAACTTCCAAATCAGCATATTTCTTGATTTTCTCAAGCGAAGTGCCGCCAAGGGTCGCATAATCAAAAAATACCGCTTTTGGTTTTTTCACTTCATCTCTTCCGCATTTCTCACTATAGCTTCCGCTATTTTATCTATGTCGTATTGCTTTTGCACGCCGCCCATTTCATACGCAACCTTGGGCATACCGTACACAACGCAGCTATTTTCATCCTGCCCTATCGTTCTGGCGCCCGCATTCCTCATAGACAGCATACCCTTTGCCCCATCGGCGCCCATTCCGGTAAGAATGACGCCTATCGCATTTGCCCCTGCGGTTTTGGCTACAGAGTTAAACATAACATCTACGCTCGGTCTATGCCCCGATACTTTCTCGCCTGAGCCTATTTCTACAAAATACCTAGCTCCGGAACGGCGCAAAACCATATGATAATCGCCCGGTGCAATAAGAGCCTTGCCGACACCCAAAAAGTCGCCGTTTTTTGCCTCTTTGACCTCTATGGAGCATATCTCATTGAGTCTATCCGCAAACGATTTAGTAAAATTCGGCGGCATATGCTGAACAATAATAATTCCCGGAATATTGGGCGGCAATTTAACCAATACATCTTTGATAGCTTCCGTACCGCCTGTAGAAGCGCCTATTGCTATGACCTTGTCGGTTGTCTCGGAGAGTGCGGTATAGCTCACTTTTTGGATAATTGACGAGGCTTTTTTGTGTATTACTTTCGCTTTTGCGGCCGCTTTGACTTTTGAAATTATCTCTTCTCGTATCTCGTCTATGCCGTCATATATATTTGAGTGTGGCTTAGGGACAAAGTCGACCGCTCCGGCTTCGAGTGCCTCAAGCGTGGTTGCCGCCCCTTTTTGCGTAAGAGAGGATATCATAACAACGGGTGTTGGCATATGCACCATAAGTTTTTTCAAAAATGTGATGCCGTCCATCCTCGGCATTTCGACATCCAAACACACTACGTCCGGACGAAGTTCAACTATCTTATCTCTGGCTATGTACGCATCCTGTGCCACACCCACGACCTCTATGTCGCGGTCGGACTCCAAAACTTCTCTAACAACGGCTCTTGCGGTAGCGCTATCATCAACTATTAAAACACGGATACTCAAAACCCTTATCCTCCAGTCTGTCCGGCATATTTCATAAACACTTTACCGGTATCGCTTCTCATCATAATGCGACGCCCGGTTGCGCCACCGGTATCTTCAGCGATTACCGGTATTTTATACTCATCTAGTATCTCTTTTGCGGTAAGTATGTTTCTTTTACCAATCATCATATCTTCCGACGAAGAGATATTGATACTAGCTCCTCCAAATATTTTGGCCTCCATATTTGACGGGTTGCATCCTATGTCCATCATGGACTGTATCATTCTAGGCACGGAGACATTCCCGAATTTTGGACTTTGGAGTCCATTGCCATTCCAAAGAGGCAAAAGGTAGTGGTTCATCCCCCCTACCATCTTATATTTATCAAAGAGGCATACGGCTACGCATGAACCAAGCACCGTTGAAATCTCGGTGGGGGTAAAGCCTATATGTATCTGTCCGACGTGGATAAAAACTTTTTCGTACATGCCGGACTCTCTTACATCTCTAGCGCATCGTCAAAATCTTCAAACAATATATCATTTGAGCCGCCGCTACCGCTGCGCACCAAGTCTTCACTAGGAAGCGGGATTGTTATGCTAAACTCGGTTTTACCCTCTTCGCTATCATAGTCTACTTCGCCGCCGAGAGCCTCGACAACCCCTTTGACAACACTAAGTCCAAGACCAAGGCCCGTTTTTGCCCTAGTAGCGCCCTTGCTGAACTGCGTAAATCTATTATAAACAAGTAGCTTGTTTTCTACCGTTATCCCCTCTCCGTCGTCTTTTACGTCTATGTAGAGGTTTTTGTCGTCATTTCTTACGGCAACCCAGATATTTCCGTTTTCAAACGTATACTCACACGCATTTGAAACAAGATTTAGGAGGATAAGGTATATTTTGCCCGCATCGGTGGAAATATCGCCCTTTGTCTCGTCCGTAAACTCAAGATTTAGATTTTTATCTTTTATCAAATAGTAAAACGATGGCCTTACATCATCCATGATGCTCGCAAAATCTACTTTCATATAATAGTTTTCAGTCTTACCGGCCTCTATTTCGCTTGCTGCAATAATATTTTTTATTTGAAAATCAAGACGCAATATCTCCATATGAAGCATCTCGGTAAGTTCGTGCGCTTTTTCCGGTTTTTTGCCAGATATAAGATGGGAGCATATATTTAATACGGATGAAATAGGGTTATTAAACTCATTTTTTATAAGCGACAAAAACTGGCTTTTTACGGAATCAACTTCCATTAGCCTTTTATTCAAATCGATGAGCTTCTTGTTTAAAAACTCCATCTCTCCCAATGTTTTATTTTTTTCGTCAAATCTTCTTTGTATTTCACCAAGAAGTTCTACATCGCTTATTTTTTCTAGTTCTTCCATCTTATGTTCCCTTTCGGTTTTTAGATTTTTTTATATATTGATGATTTAATTAGCGCAAACTCGTTTTTATTTTCGGTAATAGCCTCTGAATCCCCTATGATAAAGGTTGAGCCTTTATTTAGAAGCTTGGCAAACCTTGAAATAAGCGCTCTTCTAGTTTCAGAATCAAAATATATCATAACATTTCGACAAAAAATGATATCGAAATGGAATTTGAATACGGAAAAATCATCATTTACGAGATTAAACGTCCTAAACATAATCTTTGACTTAAGCATTGGGTCTATCTCATATACAACGCCGGTCGGTGTTTTTTTTGGAGTGAAATTACGATGAATGACGGCTTTTTGCATGGACTCTACGTCTTTTTCTCTGTACTCACCTTTTAGAGCTTTTGCAAGGGCCTTGTGCGATATATCCGTAGCTAGGATTTTTATATCCCATTTGTCAAAATCTTTTAAATTTTCTCTTAGAAATATCATAATCGAATAAGGCTCTTCCCCGCTTGAGCAGGCGGCAGACCATATCCGTATTTTTTTATTCGGTTTTGACAAAAATATTTCGTTTAGGTTTTCTTTGAGATATGTCCAATGGTGTGGAGATCTAAAAAAAGAGGTTACGTTTGTTGAGATGGCATTAATAAAGCTAGATATCTCCTCCTCCCCTTCCGGAGAGTTTAGATATCTATAATACTCGGAAAAAGAGCTCATTCCAAGCTCATGAAGTCTCTTGTGTAGCCTTCCTCTTACCATCGTAGCCTTTTGGTCGGAAAGGGAGATACCGACTTTGGCTTTGACGAACTTTCTTATTTTGTCAAATTCTTCGGCGGTTATCTCTATATTTAGCATATTACCTCGTATTGTCCGTCGTATCTGCGCAGAGTCCGTCGATGTTAAGTATCAATGCAATATCGCCGTTACCCAGTATCGCTCCGCCTGAAATCTCTTTTATTTTGGCCATTGAGCGTCCGAGAGTTTTGATAACAACTTGCTGGCGACCGAGTAGCGCATCGACCAAGATAGCCATTCTTCCTCTCTCGCTCTCTACGCACACAAGCGTGCTTTCCCAAATCGGTTGTTTATTTTCGCCGCTTTGACCGAGCGCTTCGTCCAGACGGACAACCGGTATTTGCTCGCCTCTTAGGTTTACGAACTCGCCCCTTCCCTTTAACATATGGACTATATCCCTTGAAGGAACGAACGATTCCACGACGCTAAGTGTAGGGATAATAAATATATCATCGCCGCTTTTTACTAGCATACCGTCAATAATTGCAAGTGTGAGCGGAAGGATAATCGAGAATGTACTTCCTTTACCGAGTTCCGATGTTATTTCTACCTTACCGCGAAGCTTCTCGATAGAGTTCTTGACTACATCAAGCCCAACGCCCCTGCCGGATACGTCGCTTATAACTTTTGCGGTTGAAAATCCAGGCTGCATAATGAGAGCGTATATTTGCTGGTCATTTAGCACCTCATCGGCAGATATTAGTCCTCTCTCTACCGCTTTTGAGAATACCGCATTTTTGTCTATGCCGCGACCGTCATCGGATATTGCAATGATAATATTGCCGCTTTTGTGGTACGCCCTAAGGGTGATTGTCCCCTCTCTCTCTTTTCCGTTTTCCGCTCTCTCTTCACCGCTTGGCTCAAGCCCATGATCGATAGCATTTCTTATCATATGGACTATCGGGTCAGAGAGAGAATCTATCATCGTCTTGTCTATTTCCGTCTCTTCGCCCTGAATAACAAGCTTGATTTCTTTGCCGGTTTTCTTAGCCGTATCGCGGGCAACTCTTTTCATTTTCTCAAATGTATCTCGTATCGCAACCATCCTGAGAGACATTACCCTGTCTTGTATGACTTTCGTAATTTTTGAGAGTATCTCTATCGTCTTGTTGATATTTGGGTCGCCTATCTCTTTTATCTTCTCATTTTGAGCGATAAAGTTCTGCGCAATAACAAGCTCGCCGACGGTATCAAAGAGCTCATCAAGCTTTGCCGTATCTATTTTGATATAAGATTTGGCGGCAACTGCCTCTTCTTTTTTGTCTTTAGAATCGTCTTTTTTTGAAGGTATAGGCTGATTTTTTGGCTCTTCTTGTTTTATCGGCGCAACTTCAGGTGTTGCTTGGGCAGCCGATACGGGAGCTGTTTTTTGAGTATCGGCTTTGACGTTGCTTTGTATTTCTGAGACTTTGTATTCATTGTCAAACAAAAATTCAAATATCTCTTCAACTTCCGTCTTGCTTTTTTCAGAGGAAAAAATAATAGATACATTAGAGAACATCGACTCTTCAGAACTAAAGGCATCAAGCGTCGGTATGCTCTCGCAATTCCAGTAACTCTCTTTTATCTCGCCCATTTCGCCTAATATTCTAAAAAATAGGTTGTGGTCGTAGCCTCTGAAATATATATCTTTATCAAAAGATAACTCTATGAGATATATATTCTTACCATTTTCCGCACTGCTTGAATCTATTGAATTTTTAACACCCTGCTCCATGTGTTTCTCACACTCTTTTTGAGATTTTGGCGTGTCCGCAGAAGCTTGCGAGCTGTCGCCAAATTCGGCGGCAAGATCATGTAGCGACTGAGTGGAAGCCGATTTTTGAGATCCACCTTCTTTATGATCAAGGAGGGCTATAATGGCAGACAAGCAATCATCGTACGAATCGGGAACGCCCGCTTTTTCGTTTACCTCATAGCTCATCGTCTCTTTAATCATATCTACGCCGTTAAGCAAAACATCGACTGCGCCGTCAGGCAAAGCAGCGTCCGATGAGCGAAAATGATCGAGCAAATCCTCAAAATGATGAACAAAACCGCCAAGTCTCGTAAAGCCGAATGCGTTTGCATTTCCCTTTAGCGTATGGACGCCCCTAAAGAGTTCATTCATAATCTCTTTATTGGTTGGATTTTCTTCAAAATCTATAATGTCTCCGTCGAGTTTTTCTATTATCTCTCCGGCCTCTTCGATAAAAATCGCTTTTAATTGCTCTCTACTCATAACATATCCAACTGGCTTTACCGAATTTTTTGAAAGAATACTCTTTATTGTCGAGCATATCTATTTTTAGGGACGGCTTTGTTTTTTTGAGACTAATAAGAAATGCGATAATGGCCGACGAAGTCGGAAAATCATCATCGGTACCCTCAAAGCCCACTTCTTCTATATACTCAAGCCTAGGGAGTACAAACTTTTTTAACTCTTCTATCTCGTCGTATTTTAAATCTAGAGATATATTTAGTCTATCGCCGTCAATCTGCATCTTAAAACTCTTTCAAATCACTTTCATCAAGCGGAAATATCTCATCCGCATTTTTAGAAGGCTTCTGCGCCTGTGGTCTTGGGGTCGGTTTTGAAGCTATGTGTCTAATCTCTTTTTTTAGCTCCATTTTTGGACGTGAAGGAGATTTTTGATGTACACCACTTTGATTTACGTCTATACCAACTATCCTAGCAAGGGCTGCAACGGCCTCTAGTGCGGCTGCGGCTTGTGCGTTTAGCTCCTCTGAAGCTGCCGCTGCTTCTTCTGAGTTTGCGGCAACTTGTTGGGTAACTTGGTCTATTTGGCTCATAGCCATACCTAGTTGATTTAGCCCCTCGGCTTGTTCTCTACTTGAAAGAGCTACTTCGCCTATCAGGTCAGATACTTTTTTAGCCTTATCATCAATCTCTCTAAATGAGTTGCTAGCAAGATTTGCTATCTCTGAGCCTTTTTTGATTTGAGTAACGGCTTCCTCAATAACTACGCCTGTCTCTTTTGCGCTATTTGCAGCTCTTTGAGCTAGGTTTCTAACCTCATCGGCAACAACGGCGAATCCAAGACCGTGCTCACCTGCACGTGCCGCTTCGACAGCTGCGTTTAGGGCAAGAAGGTTTACTTGGAAAGCTATTTGGTCTATTGTTTTTACTATGTTTGCTATCTTAGCTGCAGACTCGGTAACTTCTTTCATTGACTCAACTAGCTCTTCGCCTTTTGCAAGACCGTCTTTTGCGGCCGTGTTTGCTTGTTTTGCGAGGATGTCGGCTTGTCTTGCGTTTTCGGTATTGGATGTGACGCCAGCCGTAGCCTCTTCAAGGGTTGCGCTTACTTCCTCTACGCTACTTGCCTGTTCACTTGCACCTTGCGCTAGAGATGTCGAACTAGAAGCGACTTGATCGGAAGCGGATGATATCTGCAAAGCGCCGTCATTGATAGTAGTAACGGCTTTTGTGATTGACATAGTTACCGAGCGGATAATAAGGATGGCGAGGAGGATAGCTATAGCTACTATAATCACCGAAGAAATCGTTATGGTTACTTTGAAATTAGAAGCTTCTTCATGTGCCGTATCAGCAACCTTAACTATTCCGACCTCTCTTCTCTCAAGCAGCTTCATCAGCGCAGCACACATAGCATCCGATATCGGTATCATATGGGTAACTTCGGCCTTAAACTGTGCAAACAAAGCAGAATACGCAGCAGCTTCTCTGGTTTCTGCAAGTTTTTTTATCGTGCTGTCAATTTTAACATATTCGCCACGCCAAGCTTTGTATTTATCCATAAAGTCGGCAAAATCTTTTTTTCCGTTTTCGGTAGCTATTAGCTGCTCGTAAACCTTCATATTTTTTTCAAACAAAGCCCAAGATTTTTGTCTTTGCTCAAGAATACCAAGAAGGGCGTTTGGATTTTGGCTTGTCTCAAACTGATAAACCGATAATGTTTGCGCCCTAATAACAACCCTCTCCCTGTCAAGCCTCAAGGTTGCCATAGCCTGTATGGACTCTTTTTTACCCACATTGTCGACGTCTTCTATCCATTGTGCCGCGCCAATGAATCCTTTGACCGATAAGAATATTATGCCCAGTAGCATTACGGCCGTTAGAAGTAACAATTTACTTCTAAGTATCATATTGTCAAGCCAACCCATTTATTTACTCTCCTTCATTATTTCGATCTGCATCTTAAAACTCTTTCAAATCACTTTCATCAAGCGGAAATATCTCATCCGCATTTTTAGAAGGCTTCTGCGCCTGTGGTCTTGGGGTCGGTTTTGAAGCTATGTGTCTAATCTCTTTTTTTAGCTCCATTTTTGGACGTGAAGGAGATTTTTGATGTACACCACTTTGATTTACGTCTATACCAACTATCCTAGCAAGGGCTGCAACGGCCTCTAGTGCGGCTGCGGCTTGTGCGTTTAGCTCCTCTGAAGCTGCCGCTGCTTCTTCTGAGTTTGCGGCAACTTGTTGGGTAACTTGGTCTATTTGGCTCATAGCCATACCTAGTTGATTTAGCCCCTCGGCTTGTTCTCTACTTGAAAGAGCTACTTCGCCTATCAGGTCAGATACTTTTTTAGCCTTATCATCAATCTCTCTAAATGAGTTGCTAGCAAGATTTGCTATCTCTGAGCCTTTTTTGATTTGAGTAACGGCTTCCTCAATAACTACGCCTGTCTCTTTTGCGCTATTTGCAGCTCTTTGAGCTAGGTTTCTAACCTCATCGGCAACAACGGCGAATCCAAGACCGTGCTCACCTGCACGTGCCGCTTCGACAGCTGCGTTTAGGGCAAGAAGGTTTACTTGGAAAGCTATTTGGTCTATTGTTTTTACTATGTTTGCTATCTTAGCTGCAGACTCGGTAACTTCTTTCATTGACTCAACTAGCTCTTCGCCTTTTGCAAGACCGTCTTTTGCGGCCGTGTTTGCTTGTTTTGCGAGGATGTCGGCTTGTCTTGCGTTTTCGGTATTGGATGTGACGCCAGCCGTAGCCTCTTCAAGGGTTGCGCTTACTTCCTCTACGCTACTTGCCTGTTCACTTGCACCTTGCGCTAGAGATGTCGAACTAGAAGCGACTTGATCGGAAGCGGATGATATCTGCAAAGCGCCGTCATTGATAGTAGTAACGGCTTTTGTGATTGACATAGTTACCGAGCGGATAATAAGGATGGCGAGGAGGATAGCTATAGCTACTATAATCACCGAAGAAATCGTTATGGTTACTTTGAAATTAGAAGCTTCTTCATGTGCCGTATCAGCAACCTTAACTATTCCGACCTCTCTTCTCTCAAGCAGCTTCATCAGCGCAGCACACATAGCATCCGATATCGGTATCATATGGGTAACTTCGGCCTTAAACTGTGCAAACAAAGCAGAATACGCAGCAGCTTCTCTGGTTTCTGCAAGTTTTTTTATCGTGCTGTCAATTTTAACATATTCGCCACGCCAAGCTTTGTATTTATCCATAAAGTCGGCAAAATCTTTTTTTCCGTTTTCGGTAGCTATTAGCTGCTCGTAAACCTTCATATTTTTTTCAAACAAAGCCCAAGATTTTTGTCTTTGCTCAAGAATACCAAGAAGGGCGTTTGGATTTTGGCTTGTCTCAAACTGATAAACCGATAATGTTTGCGCCCTAATAACAACCCTCTCCCTGTCAAGCCTCAAGGTTGCCATAGCCTGTATGGACTCTTTTTTACCCACATTGTCGACGTCTTCTATCCATTGTGCCGCGCCAATGAATCCTTTGACCGATAAGAATATTATGCCCAGTAGCATTACGGCCGTTAGAAGTAACAATTTACTTCTAAGTATCATATTGTCAAGCCAACCCATATCAACTTCCCCGTCTTAGTTTGTTTTGCTCATAGCGTCTAGCATTGAAAGCTCTTCAGCTTCAAATAGCTTCTCAAGGTCGAGTATCATAATAACCATCTCGCCCATTCTTGCAATATTTTTTATAAAATCAGTATTGATATTTGTACCGAATTTAGGCGGTTCAGATATATTTGCCTCGTCTATAGTCAACACCTCTTCGACCTTATCTACCACAAAGCCTATGCTTACCTTGTTTATCTCTATGATTATGATGGCCGTCTGCTCGGTGTACTCCAAAGGAGGCATTTCAAACCTAAGCCTTGTGTCTATAACGGGAATTATCGAACCTCTCAGATTTATCACACCCGCAACGTATTTTGGGGTTCTAGGAACCGGGGTTATCTTCATCATGGCAATAATTTCGCGAACTTGCGAAATATCTACGCCATACTCTTCCTCGCCCAAAAAATAGGTCAAAAACTTATTTTTAGACGCTCTATTTTTTATGTTTTCTGCGTCGCTCATGTTTATATTCCCAATACCATTTTGATTGATTTTACTAGTTTGTCGTCGCTAAACGGCTTGACCATCCAACCCGTCACCCCTATATCTTTGCCTCTTTGCTTCATATCCGCAGAACTCTCGGTCGTCAGGATAAGCACCGGTTTTTGTTTGAATCTAATATCTGCTTTTACCGCTTGAGCCAAATCGAGCCCGTTCATCTGCGGCATATTAATATCGCTAATCAAAAGATCAAAATTTTCGGCTCCGCTTTGAAGATTCGACAAAAGTTCCTGAGGATTCAGATACACCTTAAACTCTATTACTCCTGCGGCAACCAAATCCTCTACCGCCATCTGTGCGGTAGCTAGTATAGTCTTGGAGTCATCCACCAATACAACCCGTTTAGCCACGCTCTACTCCTTATTTTTTTCGATGTTTTTTTCATTGTACTATAATTTTTTAATTTTTGGAACAGATTGTCCGCTATTTACCGCAAATCTTGGCATATAGTCTAGCCGAAGACAAAAAAAGCGCAGTTATCGAAGGACCTATGATAAACCCCCAAAAACCGAAAGCTCCAATCCCTGCTGCAATCGAGAAAAAGAGCAAAAACTCATTTATTTTGTACTCTGTTTTTAACAATCTTATTACTTTGTTTAGGAGTATGAGTCGCAAAAAATTGTCAATAAGGAAGGCCATCACAAACCAACTATAAGCGCTAATCACTATCGCCCCGAGCAGATTGCCCTTGATAAACTCGCTAGCCGCAACGGGTATCCACACAAGAGCGGTACCAAATATCGGCACAACGGAAGAGAGCCCGGCAAAAAAGCCCAGCAACGGTGCGTTGTAATCAAAAAAGAGCATTAGCACAAAAAAAGCCAACCCCTGTGCTATCATAATCCCAAGCAGTGCCAAAAATACAACGGAAATAGCACTAACCGTTTCAAACGCCAAAAGCTCTTTCTCGCCCTCATCAAGCGGCAATAGGGACCTTATGAATATGACTATATCTCTTTTGAACCAATGAAGTAAAAAGAAAAAGACCACAACAAGGGCAAGTTCCGTTATCGAAGTGGCAACTCCCTGCAAAAATCCACCCATACCGGCAAGAATCGTAGACGCTTCCCTTGTCCAAAAATCAGCGCTAAAGATGGTATTTATATTGTCTGTTATTTTTGTTTGTATATATGCGCCCAAAAAATCGCTTTTATCTACAAAAAGCAGCATCTTGGTCTTTATCGCATTCAAATCGTCAAGTCCAAACGCAGGGATATTCCCAAAAATATTAACGGCGGCGTATCCAACAGGGACAAACAGCACCATACCGAGTGCGGCAGTCAATACCGTAGCGGCAATCAACTCTCTATTTTGACCTATAATCCGGTATTTAAAGGCAAAAAGACGCTCTTCTATTTTTTTTGAAAATACAAATGTCGACATCACGAGAAGCGCGGCAACAACAAACGGCTTTAAAAAAAACGCAAATAACCAAACAAATAAAGCGAGTGAGCAAATGAACAGTCCAAAAGAAAACCGCTCTTTACTCATCCGACTCTCACAAAGTCAAAAAAGTTTTCACCCAAAGCGCCGCCTATCAAGACTGTGTCGACATACTCTCCAGCCTCCAGTCTATCAACGCCCATTCCCGTCAAAATAAAAGAGTTGCTTTTTACCATCGGTTTTAACATGCCGGAGCCGTATTTATTGCCCTCAAACACCTCAAATACTCCATTTTCATAATGCCCCAGTATAAGATTTGCTCTTGACGCCTTGATGTCAAAACTACTTTTATTGACGGCTTTTACACTAGATATATGGCACTCTTTGGCACCCGTTAGTCTGGCTATAACTATCGAGCCAAACACGTAGAAGTTTGCTATTGCCGAAATAGGATTGCCGGGAAGCGCCAAGACGACGGCATCGCCTAGATACCCAAGCATAGTCGGCTTACCTGGTTTTAGCGCTATTTTTTTGAATATAGAATTTAATCCGCACTCCAAAAAAGCTTTTCCGATAAAATCGGCCTCCCCCATGCTAATGCCGCCCGTAGTCAAAATCAAATCATACCCCTTCAGGGAACGTATCATCTCAAGCGTAGCCTCATAGCTGTCCGATATAAGCTTGATATAGTCCGGCTCACACCCTTTTTCTTTGCAGAGTGCCATCAACATAGAGGCGTTGGAATTGTATATTTGGCTCTTGCCGGCACTCTCCCACGGTTCGGCTATCTCATTGCCGCTCGATATTACTGCAACTCTAGGTTTAGTAGATACCTTGACCGCAAAAATCCCCTGACTTGCCAAAGTGCCTATGGCCGCAGCGCTTAACGTATCTCCCGCGCTCAACAGCTTGTCGCCTATATTTGACTCTTCGCCTTCCTTTCTGATGTTTGCCCATCGCTTCAATCCTTCAGGCAAAGTCACTCCGTCAACATCCACTGCTATCGCATTCTCAAAAGGGACAACGGCCTCAACACTAGGCGGCACAAAAGCCCCCGTCATTATCTTGATACATTCTCCATCATTTATCGATACATCGTCGGAATCTCCGGCAAACACGGAAGACTTAATTGGAACTTTCTTTCCCGCATCCGCCAGTCTAACTCCATAGCCGTCCATAGCCGAATTTGTAAAAGCCGGAAGTGGCTTGCGGCAATATACGTCCTCCGCCAAAGTCATGCCGACCGCGTCAAACAAACTAACGCTTTTTGTCTTGCCTGTCGGCTTAACGCCAGAAGCCGCCATCTTGAGGGCGTCCAAGAAGTCCGTAAGATTAGATTTTTGTTCTTGCATTTTGTGTCCCGTTTTTTTGATTTGATTATATCCGCACGGGCTTGAAGTTAGTTTTAGTTTTTGCCCTACAGCATAATGGCTTTTATTTGGCGATATTTGAAAGCTATTTTTGAGGTCAAATGAGCGACTTCATCCATACCCAAAGAGCCAAACGAAAAACTAATCGCATTTCTACTTTCATCTTCGCTATAACCGAGGATGGAGAGAATCCTTGAGGGTTTGGACATAGCAAGAGAGCACAGCTCGCCGTTTGTTACAAATATATTTTCAAGAGCGAGGGTTCTTATAAAATCTCTAGCTTTTATCCCTTTGAAGCCCACATATGCCGAATTTGAGAGACATTTTGACGGACTGGCAAATAAAAAAATATCATCTCCGAGCAATTTTTGTAACTCCAAAACAAAAGCATCTCTTGCCTTTGATATATTGGAATCAAATACATAAGCCTCATATGCCGATTTTAGGTGTGCGTACACGGTAAGCTCTATGCCGTCAAGCCTTGCAGCCTTAGGGTCATTGCAAAGGGCAACGCCGGAGCTTTTGAAACCGCCTAGTTTGTAGCCCCAAAACATCGCGGCCAAAACCTTTGGAAAATCTGTTTTTTTTACACTGTTTGATATATCAAGTATCGTCTTTTGCGGCTCAAAAAACTCAGCCGCCACACCCATATCCTCAACAAAAAAAGTATCTTCATCGACCGCCGCACAAAATAGATATTCGGCTCCCGATTTTTTTGCCGCAGATAGCGACTCTTTGGATAACGAGCCGTCTTTGTGTGCCGCCACATAGACTATCTCTCTCCCTTTTACCTCCAGCAGCCTCACAGCTTCCATGCAAAAATAGGAGAGCTTGGAGCTTACCGCTATTTTGGAGTTTTGAGGAATTAGATAATCCAAAAAAAGAGAGATTGAATATGGGGAAAAATCCAAAAAAGAGGCGCTCTCATATCCAAATTCGGAAGCAAAAAAAGCATCCAAAGAGGCAAGGGTATCTATCGTGTACCCATCACCGCTTCTTAGCCTGTCTGTTAGCGGTGCATCTTTTGGAGCGTGGAGATTTGGGGCATGATTGAAGTCTAAATAAAACTTTTTATCCGACTGCAACTTCTTTTTGCTCCTGAGTTATGGCTTTTACCGCTCTATCAAACGCAATTCTAGATGAATGGGTATAAATATTCATCTTCCCGGCCCTTGCAAACCCCACCAGAGTAACGCCGTGCAGCTGGGCGCTCTTGATTCCAAGGTGAGTTGGGGCGGCTTTTGAGACAACCATCGGTATTTTGTGCATTACACATTTGACTACCATCTCCATCGATAGTCTGCCGCTCACTATGAGATATGCGTCTCTCATATTCACTTTTCCAAGCTTGGCTTTGCCTATCGTCTTATCTATGGCGTTGTGCCTGCCGACATCTTCGGCCTCTATCGATTCGCCGCTGCTTAAAACCAATTTTGCCTTATGCACGCAGCCGCTCTTTTTGAATAACTCACTCTCATCGTAAAATTCGTCTATTCTCGCAAATAGTTCGTCCGCCGAATATTGTTTTGTGCTTTTGTTGAACTCTTTTACTATCCTATCTTCGATATTGCCCGTAACGCCGACGCAACATCCGGTAGTCAAAGTCTTTTCTTTGAATAGATTTTTTATATTTGCTTCGTTGATTTTTGCCTCGACAAACACCGCGAGACCATCATCGGAGACCCTTAAAGAACTTATATCTTCTACGCTATCGAGCACGCCCTCACTCATCAAAAAACCTACTATATGAGCTTCTTGGTCTTTTGCGATTGACATAACGGATATCAGCTTTGAGCCGTTGAGATAAAAATCAACTCTCTCTTCGGATATTATGTAGTCTTCTTCTATGCTAACAAGTCCGTTTTTGCCGACTTTTTCGATAACAAGTTTTTTAAGAATCTCTTTTTTCATTGGTTGACGCCTTATAATTAAAAGACAAAGAGGGCTCTTAACCTCTTTGCCGTCAGGAAAACTTTGTTTTAGTTGCTTTTGTAAAAGGCAAGGCTTACGCCCTGCCCTCCTTTTTGAGATCCTCTAGCACATCTGGAGCTACTTGCTCAAGATATTCTCTAGGATATTTACCGCTCCATAGTCCTTTTAGATAGCCCTTGACCGATACGGCCGAAGCGTACACGTAGTCAAGTATAAAGAACATAATAAGAACGCTAGCACCGAAGTGTAGATACAAAAGCGCCCTTCTAAACTGTATAAATTCAGCATGCGTGAAAGCATTTGGATGAAGCAAAATCATCATCGCACCGCTAAATACAAGACCCGCGCCCATAGCCGCAAAGAAAAACCATACGACTCTTTTTGACGGTTTGAAGCTTCCAGGCAGGAAGTATTTAAACAGCGTAGCTTTTCTATAACCTTTTGAGTCTTTTGCCGCTATTACCGTAAACACTAGCCATACAAGCACCCAGCCCAGACCTATAACTTCGTGAAGCTGTCTTAGTACTCTAGGCAAGCTGCCGCCCTCGCTTCTTAGGCTCCAAGTAATGTTAAAGCCCGTGATGACAAGCATACAAATCATGCCGATATTAAGCCAAATAACCGCTCTTTGAAACGGTGTAAAGACCGTCACAAGGTCATTTGGTCTAGTAATATTGGCTTCGATACGACCGTTTTTGATATACAAAAATGCGAATATCGCTATTTCCGCTACGAATACGTACCAAATATACTCTTGTCTTTCATTGCTAGCTCTGATTATCTCAGGTGCTATGGTGTTATAAGACGGGCCAAAAGTGGCGTTCATCATCTGCTCTAGCAGAGTCTTTGGCTCACCGACCACGCCCCCTATATTGCCGGTCAACGCTTGAAGTGTATAATGAATCAGGTAGCCCCAATCCATAATCATCAAGTATTTTATAAATATGAAACCTACTACGCCAAGCCCTAGCGCCGTATAAATGTAGGCCTTATTGTTATGCCAAAAACTATTGCTTGTCATTGTAAGCCTCCCATCCATACGGTTTTAGAGTCGTACCGACCCCTCTTTTTGCTTTTCTGGCGTCAAATATTTTTGCCACTTCATCTGCATCTCCGGCAATAAGAGCCTTTGTGGAACACATAGAAGCACACATAGGCGGTTTACCCTCTGCCATTCTGTTTTGACCGTAGTGCTCAAACTCAGTCTCAGATAGAGTTTCATCAGGACCGCCGGCGCAGAACGTACATTTATCCATAACGCCTTTAACCCCAAATATACCCTCGTGTCCAAACTGCGGAGCGCCGAATGGGCAAGCATGAAGGCAGTAGCCGCAACCGATACATTTGTTTTTATCGTGAAGCACTATACCGTCGGCTCTTATATAAAAGCAGTCCGTCGGACATATTTTTTGGCAAGGCGCATCTGAACAATGCATACAAGCCACGGATATAGAAGTTTGTTTTCCCTCCATACCCTCGTTTATCGTAACAACTCTTCTTCTGTTGACGCCCACCGGAATTTCGTGAGCCTCTTTGCAGGCCACTACACAACCGTTGCAATCAATACATCTGTATTCGTCGCAATAAAATTTCATTCTTGACATATTCTACCCCTCCCCTTACGCTTTTTCGATTCGTACTAGCGTACATTTGGTTTCAGGGCATGCCGTTACTATGTCGTAACCGTAGCTAGAAACATGGCAAGAGTTCTCGCCTACCGCATACGGAGCAGTACCCTTCGGATATTTGTCAAGAAGGCTTTTGCCGCTCCAAACACCGGAGAAGTTTTGAGGTAGGAATATATCAGTCTCTGCTACCGAATGGCTATAAACCGCTTTGACTTTTATCTTACCTTTGCCCGTACCGTGTATCCATACCATATCGCCGTTATCTATACCCATTTTTTTCGCCATATTAGGGTGAATATGCGCATACATTTCTCCGGCTAGTTCGGCTAGATATTTGGAAGCTCTAGTCTCAGTACCCGTACCCATATGCTCAACTATCCTACCGCCTACGACGTTAACAGGGAATTCGCCTACCCAATTTTGGGCTTTTTGCTCGGACTCATATTTGATATTTGCCCTATAGTGGTCTTTTTTGTCCTTGAATGTCGGATATTTAGCCACCAAATCTTGTCTAAAGCTATGCAGAGGCTCTCTGTGCTTAGGTATCTGATCGCCCCAATCCCATGCTCTCGCTCTCGCTTTACCGTTACCATAAGGGCAAAGTCCAGCTTCAAGCGCTTTATTGACTAGAATATACGTGTTATCGTTTTTCCAGTTTTTGCCTTTTACCTTCTCTTTTTCCTCAGCCGTAAGCTTGATACCGAATGATTCGATATTGTCGGCCGTAATTTCAAGATGTCCGCCCTTGTGCTTAGAACCAGGAAGTTCTTTTGCGGCAAGAAGACTTTGTCCTTCTCTTTCGCCCACAACCACAGGTTTGCCGTCAGGCCCTTTTTCAGTCCAACCGGCTCTAAAGCCCATACCGCCTTCCATAACAGGAATATCAGAGTTATACATAACAGGCGTACCAGGATGCTTTTCACTCCAGCAAGGCCACGGAAGACCGTAATACTCGCCCTCTACAACACCTGTTCCTTTCAGAGTCACAGGGTCAAATAGATGCCAGTTTTCTTGTTGGCGTTTTAGTCTCTCAGGCGTTACCCCTTGAAGACCGATTGTTTTTACGGCTCTGTTGAACTCTCTTGTTGCGTCTTCCGGCCACTCGAAAGTAGCTTTGCCGTTTTTGAGAGATCTTGTAAACTCTTCGTAAAAGCCTAGTCTTTTTGCGAACTCGAACAATATTTCATGGTCAGGTTTTGCTTCATACAGAGGCTTAACGACTTGGGTTCTCCACTGATAGCTTCTGTTTGTCGCAGCAACGGAACCGCTAGTTTCAACTTGGCTAGCCGCAGGCAAGAGATACATATTGTCTTCTCTGTCCGTAATAACCGCCGCATCGTTCACATACGGGTCTATAAATACAACAAGGTCTAGCTTGTCAAGAGCCTCTTTTGTTTTGTGCGTCATAGTAACCGTAGATATACCGTTTCCGATACAAATCAGCGCTTTTAGAGGCGTGCCTGCATTGTTTTTTGCATTTTCCGCATCTATAACACCCCACGGCCAAGTAGAAAGCGCAAAGCCTTTCTTCTCCATCATCTCTTTGGATTTGAATCTGCCTTTCAGCCACTCATAATCCACGCCCCATTGTCCTGCATAGTATTTCCAAGAGCCTTCTACTATCGGATAGTATCCAGGAAGTATGTCGGATAGGTTTGCCATATCTGACGCACCTTGAACGTTGTCGTGACCCCTAAGGATGTTACAACCGCCACCCACTTTTCCTATGTTTCCAAGGAACATCTGCATGATAGGTCCAAGTCTTGTATTGCTTGTTCCAACAGTGTGTTGCGTCCAGCCTTGATTCCAGATGAGGCATCCAGGATCAGCTTTTGTAAACACTTTACAAACTTCAAGGAATTTTTCCTTATTGCATCCGCAAACATCCGCAACTACTTCAGGAGTATATTGCTCTGCCTCAGCCGCAATCGATTCCCAGTCATAAACTCTCTCAGACAAATAATCTTTGTCGTGGAGGTCATTTTTGACTATGTATCTGATAAGTCCGTAAAGGAAAGGAATATCCGTTCCCGTTCTAATTCTGCAGTAAAGATCGCTATGCGCCGCAGTTTTAGTATATCTAGGGTCTATAACGATGATTTTTGCACCGTTTTCTTTCCCTTTTAGAATGTGCTGCATACCTACCGGGTGATTTACCGCAGGGTTTGCGCCCATGATCAGGATAGCTTTAGAGTTCTGCATATCTCCCAGGTGGTTGGTCATACCGCCATACCCAAGTGTATTCGCCACACCGGCGACTGTCGGGGAGTGTCAGATTCTAGCTTGATGGTCTATGTTGTTAGTTCCCATAAAGGCGGCAAACTTTCTTATATAAAAAGATTGTTCGTTTGAAACCTTTGCGGAACCTAGCATCATAATACTATCCGGACCGTATTTTTTTTGAAGTTCTTTGATTTGCTTGCTGATATCGTCAAGCGCTTCATTCCAGTTCGTTCTTTCCCATTTCCCGCCTTTTTTTACGGTTGGGTATCTAAGTCTATTTGTAGACCTTACTTTGTCGATTAGGTCGGCACCCTTACAGCAGTGTCCGCCAAGGCTCACAGGATGCCCCTGTGCTACTTCTTGTCTCACCCACACGCCGTCTTTTACTTCGGCTATGATGCCGCAACCGACCGAGCAGTGCGTACATATTGTTTTTACTTTTTTGGAACCAGGATATGCTTCTTTGAGTTCTTGCGGTGACGCACTCTTGACGCTCTCTTCAGCGGCACATAATGCCGTAGCGCCGAGTGACGCCATTGCGCCCATCTTCAAAAAAGCACGTCTACCGATTCTAGAGTTTAGCAACTCTAACGGGCTTTTTTCGCTCATAGTATCTCCTCTCTTTTATTAACATCCCCTTCAAAAACAAACAAGTTTATTTTTGAATTCCACTTACCAAAGCTTTGCCACTCGGCAAGATGTCTACAATGCCGATTTATAAAACTGTTCCCAATTCTGGGTTTTTTGGTATAGAACTTCGTCTTTTCTAGAATTTCCGACGACGACTCCGTTACCGTGCAGATGCTGCCCGCGATGGTGCTTCGGTGACGTTGCCACTACAAAACCTAAGCTTCCGGCCGCTACGGCGCTCCCGATACCAAGTCGTTTCAGAAACTCTCTTCTGCCGTTGTCTGCCATTGTTCTCCTCCTTTATAAGATTAATACAACTCAAAATAGCTTTTTTCAAAAGCCAAAAAGAGTGCGAATAGTTTTGCCGCGTCTTTGTAAAACTCGGCTCTCTCGCTATCTGCTTGTGCCTTCAAAAAACCGCCCGCAAGCGGAAGCAAAATTTTCTCAAAAACCCTTTTTTGAAGCTCCGGCTTGCCGTCTTTTAGTAGCTTTGCCGACAATGCGCACAAAAAGCCGAATTCATCTTCGCCGGAGCTGAAAAAATCAGCCTTCACATATCCGGCTTCGCACATCACCTCTTTGGTTTCGATGGTTTTTTCCCCAAACTCTCTCTCATCAAAATAATACGATGCAGAGGAGTTGATAAAATCACCGAACGGAAGGTTGAACAACACTTCAAACTCAGCCAAAACACCGTCTTTATCGTTTTTTAGAGCTTTTAGCATCGAATCAGAAACCTCTTTCGCCTCATCCGCAAAAGGCTCGTCCGATATTATTTGAAGGGCGGCGATTATTTGGTCGTAGTCTTTTTTTAGAGCGCCATTTACATACAAAGACGCAAGAAGTCCATACATTGCCGCTCTCGCCATTATCAAGTTATCTTGCGACATTTTCAGCACTCCTTGCAGCAAAATCTCTCAACATTATCTTTGGTTTACAATCGGCGCAGCAATACAGCGTTCTTTTTTTGTCTTCATCAAGGAATATACCGCTAAAGACGGATGCAACCTTGGCTATCGCTTTGCTAGTCGCAAACGGTTTGCCGCACTCGACGCAACAGAATAGCTCGTCTTTTGCAACGCTTTTAAGCTCAAAATAGGATTTCTCGCTTCTAAATAGCCCTTTTGTTACGACTATTGATTTTTCAGGACAAACGCTCTCACAATGTCCGCATCCGGTGCAAAGAGATTCATTCAAAGTGAGAGCTTTCTCTTTTTCATCGGCATAAAAAGCGCCGCTTTTACATACAAAAGCGCACCCCATACAAAGAGTACATCTATCATCTACGTTGACAGACGCAAACATATTCGTACTTTCCACATTTGCCGTACCGAAGGTTTCTAACGCCTTGAATCCCTCGGTGATTGCGGCGCGAAGCGACATATTTTCAAATCTTTTTGCGATAGGCTCAAAACTTCTTTGGGAGCTTACCCCTTCAGATACGAAAGAGACGGCTTTTTTGCCGAACGCTTCAAACAATCTATTTGTGTTTTCTATGCTCTCTTGAAGCGCTACGGGCAATATTTCTTTGGATGTAAAATATACCGCTCCGCCTGTTTTGAAGGCAAACAAAGAGAGATAAAGCTCATTTAAAAAGGAGTAGTTAGGGGCGCAAAAAATGACCGTGTTATCAGGCACTTCCCCTGCAAAAGAGACCAAATCTGCCTCGGACGCCACAAGCAAACCTCTTCCCTCGCAGGCCTCAAGCATAGCGACCATGGCTTCCAGATTGTATTCGCTCTCTTCCAAAGCGCCGGTCGGGCAGACGCTTACGCATTTTTGACAGGCCGTACAATCGGCAAAGCTTATAGATATTTGTTTTGCAGCGCCGTCAAAAACTATTGCCGAACTCTCGCAAACGCTTACGCAAGCCGTGCATATATTTGCGTCTCTGTCCGTTGCATCGCAGATATTTTTATCAAAAAGCAACGTTTTTGCAAAACCGTCTTTATTTGTACGTCTGGAATAATCAAAAATAATATCTTCTATATTGTTTTGTATTTGCAGTAATTTGGTTGCGTCCGCGGATTGTGATTTTTCAAAAAGATAGGTAGCAGCATATGACAAATTTGTCATCAAAAACCCTTCAAATCAAGTATGACTGTGTTTTCTCTGCTTGCGTGTGTAGCGCACCCTGCGCCTTAAGTAGCAAAAAAGTAAAGTATTTTTTAACTTTGAAAAGATTGTATTTGAATGTAACTTAAAAATTTATAAATATAACCTTACAAAAAAGTAAATATTTCAGATAATTATTAAGTGCTGTTTAAGTAAAAAAGTTTAAAATAATTTTACTTTTTAGTCTAAGGCTTAGACATACATTTTGGAGATACCGCCCCTATGAATAGAAGAGATTTTATACGGACTTGCGCCGTTACTCCGCTTTTTGCATCAACATCATTTGCCCTTGCACCGCTAGAAAATAAAAAAACATATAATGTATTATTCGACTTTGACCTCTCGCACATCAAAGACAATGCCGCCCTATGGGTTCCACTTCCATCATCGAACGATTTTCAGCTGGTATCGCCGATAACCGTGTATGAAAATGAAAAACAGCACATAATCACATCCAACAATAGCTACGCCGCCTCAACGCTTTTTAGAAAATGGGGGAAAGACGAGCAAAACAAAAAAATATCACTATCTTTTGCGGTCTCTACGTCCGACGTCAAGGCAAACCTGACACCAAAAAAAATACCCGATACTCTTAAAGCCGCCGCAAAAAGATTTATAGCTCCTACGGCTCATGTTCAAACCGACGGTATAGTCAAAGAGATTTCAGACAAAGCGGCGGCAAAACACAAAAGAGAGATAGACAAAGCAAGGGCGATTTACGACTGGGTTGTTGAAAATATGTATAGAGACCCGAGCGTCAAAGGGTGTGGCGCCGGAAACGCCAAAGAGGCTTTGGAGCTCAAAAGATACGGCGGCAAATGTCTTGATATCAGCGCCGTATTTGTAGCTCTCCTTCGCGCACAAAATATTCCGGCAAGGGAGCTAATGGGACTTAGGCTTGGAAAGTCGGAAATTTCAACCGCTTTTGGCTCCTCAAGCGACATTACGCAGGCTCAGCATTGCAGGTCGGAGTTTTTTATAGAGGATATCGGATGGGTGCGTGCAGACCCGGGCGACATAACAAAGCTGCGGCTAGTAGAAAAACTTGGAAATAAAAGCAAAAGGGAGGCGGATATAGCTGATATGTATTTTGGCGGTTTTGAGATGAATTGGATGGCGCTCAACTATGCTAGAGATTTTGAGCTCCATCCTCTTCCTGTGCAGTATCCGCTAGACCAATTCAACTACCCTTATGGTGAGTCCAACGACTTGGTACTTGACTTTTATGACCCAAAAACATTCAAATACTCATTTAGCTCAACCGAGGTGCGGTGATGGGTCAGGTATACAAGATTTTGGGCTCGGTATTTGCGGCGGCGGTATTTGCCATTTTTTCGATGAGTTGCTGCCTCGCCCCCTTGCTTTTTATACTATTTGGAATATCTGCATCATCCCTCTCGTTTCTTAGCTTTTTGGCTCCATATAGAGCTATTTTTACGATTATTACGGTCTTATCGCTTGTTTATGGATTTTGGAAGCTCTATATCAACGACAAGCCCATTTGCTCGGGGCGCTTCATAAATGAGAGAGTTTTGAAAATTTTATTTTGGATTTTGACCGTTGTTTCGCTTTTGGCACTTTTTTATCCCTTTGTGGAAGAAATTATTTTTACCGGAGACGTAGAATGAAAAGTTTGTTACTATCGCTATTTACGGCAGTATCACTATTTGCCCTCGAGGGAACCGTGGAGCTGAAGGTCACGGGAATGACCTGCCCTACCTGCACGAGAGCGGTCAAAACCGCGCTTTTAAAGACCGATGGCGTCAAAGAGGCTGCCGTATATCTAAAAAGTGAAAAGGCAGTGGTAACACTAAATAAAAACGTATCGTTCGAGACTTTGGCGGAGGCCATCAAGACTACGGGATACAAAGCGGAACCAATCAAATAAAGGAGTCTTGGGATGGATGAAAAAGTCCGTTTGACTAGTTTTGTCAAAGCGGCGGGTTGAGCGGCAAAGATGGGTCCGGCGGATCTAACACAACTCTTTGAAACCTTTTCGCACGATAAAAACGACAAAGTGCTGGTCGGATTTGATACCTCCGACGACGCTGGGGTATACCAAATCAATGATGAGCTGGCGATAGTCCAGACGCTAGACCTCATCACGCCCGTCGTGGACGACCCGTTTATATTCGGTCAAATAGCGGCGGCAAACTCGCTCAGCGACGTGTACGCCATGGGCGGGACGCCAATGACGGCTATGAATATAGTGTGCTTCGACAATGTCAATTTGGGGCTAGACGTACTAAAAGAGATACTTGACGGCGGCAAAGACAAAATAAAAGAGGCCGGATGCGCCCTTGTCGGCGGGCATACGGTGGAAGACGTGCAGATGAAGTACGGGCTGTCGGTCACTGGTGGCATACACCCCTCAAAAATACTCCGCAACAATACCGCCAAAGAGGGGGAAGTCCTGATAACCTCAAAAGCATTTGGGATAGGCGTGTTGGCGACGGCTATGAAAGCCGGGCTTGCGAGCGAGGAGTCCGCCAAAAAAGCGATAGAGACGATGAGACAGCTCAACGACAAAGCCTCGAAGGTGGCATTAAAATACAACGCTTCGGCGTGCACCGATATCACGGGTTTTGGGCTAATGGGGCATCTAAGCGAAATGGCAAAGGGTGTCACAATGGAGATTTTTGGCTCGTCCGTGCCGCTCCTTGAAGGCTCTATGGAATACGCAAAAATGGGGCTAATCTGCGGAGGAAGCTACAAAAATAGAAACTTTCTAAAACCGATGCTCTCTTATGATGAAATAGACGAGGATTTGGCGATGATACTTTTTGACGCGCAAACTTCGGGCGGACTTGTATTTAGCGTGAGCGAAAGAGATGCTACGGCGGCGGTAAGCGAGCTAATCGATATGGGATATGAAAATGCAGCCGTCATAGGCAGGTGCATCCAAAAAGAGGAAAAAGCGGTCAAGGTGGTGTGATGGCGAGAAGGTGTAGGAATCGAACCTACCAAGGGAATCAGCACTGACCCCTTCAACGGGTTTGAAGCCCGCGGTCCCCACCAGAGGATCATACCTCCCGTAAAAGGTAAAATATATTTTAATCATCGAGGACTTAAATTTGAGCGCGAACTTAAAAAATCTCCCGCAAATGGGCAAACTTCTTGAATCAAAAGAGCTCTCAAGTCTAAATGAAAAATCGGCAAAAAAGATAGCAAATAAAATACTTTTCGATTTGAGAGAGAGCATAAAAAGCGGCGGCGAAGCAAAAACCGAAGATGAAATCAAAAAAGAGATTTTATCCAAATACGAAAGACTAAAAACACCGTCAATAAAGCCGCTCATCAATGCCACAGGGGTGGTAATACATACAAACCTCGGAAGAGCTCCTATCTCAAGAGATTTTTTACTCTCCGCCATAGACTCGGTGGGCGGATACTGTAACCTCGAATACGACTTGAAAGCGGGCAAAAGGGGTGATAGATACGGACATTTGACCGCTCTTGCCTCTTTTTTGTTCGGGTGCGAGGATATACTGCTTGTCAATAACAACGCCGCAGCGGTCTTTTTGATACTTAACACCCTCTCAAACAAAAAAGAGACGGTAGTCTCAAGGGGCGAGCTAGTCGAGATAGGGGGTGGATTTCGTATCCCAGAGGTCATGGCAAGCAGCGGCGCAAAGCTCGTAGAGATAGGGACTACCAACAAAACCAGAATAGCCGACTACGAAAAAGCGATAAGCGAGAAAACCTCGGTATTGATGAAAGTCCACCGCTCAAACTTCGTCATCAAAGGCTTTAGCGAAGAGGCGGAGTACGCTCAGATAGTGGGGCTTGCCAAACAAAAAAACCTGATAGACTACTACGACATCGGCAGTGCCAACTCCTCATCGCTCAAAAAAGACGCACTAGCAAACGAAGCGGATATATTTGAGATAATGAAACTCTCCCCGTCGATAGTCAGCTTCAGCGCCGATAAGCTATTCGGCGGACTGCAAGCGGGGATAATACTGGGCAAAAAAGAACTAATCGCAAAACTCAAAAAAAATCAGCTCCTCAGAATGCTTAGATGCGACAAGCTGACACTAGCGATAACGGAGCGGACGATGCTCGAATATGCCTTTGGGGATGAAAAAAATATCACAGCCGTGGGAATGCTGGGCAAAGACAGCAAATGCCTCACAAAAAAAGCGGAAAATATCATCTCAAGGCTAACAGACAAAGAGCGTTTTTGCATCGTGCAAACAACCGGATTTGTCGGCGGCGGCAGCCTTCCCGAAGAGCAGATACCATCAGTCGCAATAGCAATAAACTCGCGAATGAAGCCCGAAAAAATAGAAAAAACACTCAGGGAAAACGGCATCATAGCCAGAATAGAAAACAACAAACTCCTTCTTGATATGAGAACCGTGCTACGAGAGGACGAGGAGCGGCTAATCGGCGTACTAAACGGAGCAAACCTTGGATAGGCTGATTATCGGCACGGCGGGACACATCGACCACGGCAAAACAAGCATGATAACGGCTCTTACGGGCTTTGTCGGCGATAGTACGCCAGAGGAAAAAAGACGGGGAATAACGATAGAGCTCTCTTTTTCGTCAATGCAAAACGGCAATACCGAAATATCGTTCATAGACGTGCCGGGGCACGAAAAACTAGTCAAAACGATGATAGGCGGGGCTTTTGGATTTGACTATGCACTAGTCGTAGTGGACGCCAAAGAAGGGATCAAAGCGCAGACGCTAGAGCATCTATCCATCCTAAACACGATAAAAGAGCTAGGCGTACTGGCGGTAATAACAAAATCCGACCTTGCAGATGACACTACGCTAGAGCAAAGGGCAGAGGAGATAAAAGAGCTATTTGGGGATTATAAAAACCTAAGACTTTTGGATGTTATCCGCTTTAGCATCAAAGACGAGGCGACCATAGGCGTACTTAGAGCCAAGCTTTTTGGGCTGCAAAAAAATATCACAAAAAGCAAGACGTTAGCTAGGCTGTATATCGACAGGTGTTTTGCCCTGCAAGGTGTCGGCTGCGTGGTAACGGGGACGCTGCTGGGCGGAGAGATAAAAACAAAAGACGCTCTATTTATCCCACAACTGCAAAAAACCGTCAAAGTCCGCTCACTGCAGACGCACGGCAAATCGGTGGACGCCGCATTTGGCGGACAAAGAACCGCTATCAATCTAACCGACGTCGCCCACACCGAGATAAAAAAAGGAATGCTGCTAACCCAAAAAGGTTTTTTGAGGGGCTTTAAAACCATAGAGGCATTCGTACGACCCACCAAGGGGGCAAAAATAGAGCACGACCAGGAGCTAATAGCGTATTTTGGGACGCACGCCGCAACCGCCAAAATACTGATAATAGAGGAGTTTGAAGATGGATGTCTGGTAAGCCTCAAATTCAAACACGACATATATACGATATTTGACGAGCCTTTCGTGCTTAGAAACCAAGCCGACACGATAGGCGGCGGCAACGTCGTATCGGCAGTCGCCGACCCGATAAAAAAACGTCAAAAACTAGCTCTTTTTGAGTCGCTTAGAAAAAAAGATTTTGAAAAAGCCTTTGAAATACTACTAGACGCTCACAAGACCGGCTTTGGGCTTATATGTGCGCTACAAAGGTTTGGAATCACTCACGAAGACGCACTCGCCGTTGCGCTAAAAATGCAAAACGTCATAGTCGACGAAAAGGCTCTTGTCATTTATCCAAAAAGCGCGCTTCTCGGCCTAGAAGGGGAGCTAAAAAAGATATATTCCAAAAACAAACTTGCGATGCTCTCCCCCGCTTCCGTCAAATTCAAACTTCCGTGGGCAAGCGAATATGTATCGTCACTCGCATTTGAGAGACTAACAAACGACGGATTTCTCGTAAAAGACGGCGGTCTTTATATGCTTAGCGGCAATAACGAAGCCGACCTGACACAAAAACTATCGGAAAAAATACTGGGCATCCTCGAAGATGACGGCTTCAGCCCCCCTGCCCCGTACAACATATACGATGAGCTGGACATAGACAGGCAAAGGGGTGATGAGATATTAAAAAAGCTATGTCACGCACACAAAGCAGTCAGGCTCTCGCACAATCACTTCGTTGGCGGCGTAACGCTCTCAAAAGCGCTTGTAAGGATAAGAGAGACGATAAAAGAGGTTGGTTTTGCCGATGTCGGCGGCGTCAAAGAGAGCCTAAACATTAGCCGAAAATACGCCGTAAATTATCTGGAATATTTGGACAAATTCGACGACATAGAAAACATAGAGCAACGCAGAACGTTCAAAAAACACAACTAAGGAGAGCAAATGAAAATAGACGCTAGAAATATGGAGTGTCCAAAACCAGTACTAATGGCAAAAGAGGCGGTAGAGTCAATCGGCGATGAGGGAAGCTTTGAAATACTACTAAATACCGAAATATCAAAAGAGAACGTGCTCAGGTTTTTGAAACAAAACGGCGTTGAGGCCTCGGTAAAAACACTAGAAAACGGAGAGTTTGCAGTGACGGCGGTCAAAGGCTATACCTGCGAAGTAGCGGCTCCAAAAAGCGGCTCCAAAATAGTATTTGTAAAAAGCGACTACATAGGCGAGAGCGGTGAACTAGGGACGAAGCTTATCAAAGGATTTTTGTCGGCAATGGTCCACACAACCCAAAAACCGTCCAAAATCATCTTCGTAAACAGAGGGGTGATACTAACGACAAAAGAGGAAAACAACGACGTAATCAACTCACTAAAAGAGCTTGAAAAATGCGGTGTTGCGATACTTTCGTGTGGGGCTTGCCTAGAATTTTACGGGCTTACAAGCGAGCTAAAAGTCGGCGCGGCAGGAAATGCACTAGATACGGTAGAATCGCTACTATCTAGCGACTCGGTCGTATCACTGTAATAGCGAGACTTTGACGGCTTTGAATCTCGATGTTTTCGTGATTTCATCGCCCTCATCGCCGAATAGATAGTTGACTTTTGACTCTCTAAAGTGGAAGGTCGTATACAGCGTCCCTTTTTTGATTGTTTTTGACTCTTTTGGGATAAGCGGCGCACTCTCCCCGTACTCGGAGCGCAGAGTCACCGGCTTTGACATATCCAGCTTTTTTGCATCCTCGTGACTGACAAGCAGTATATCTTTATCGTATGCACTCAGTAATTTTTCTACGCTTCTTGTTTGAGAGGCGTTGTTGTAATGCGCTATTGTCCGCCCCGTCGTAAGCCAAAAGCCGTTTTCGGCCTTTGATATTTCATCAACTTGCCCTCTTACCTTATATTTTTGGTAAAACGGTTTTGCCATACCGTCAGGCGTACGAAATTTTTTCTCATGCAGTCTAGGCGTATCGGCATCATCCATTACAGGCCACTGCAAGCCGTCAATATTTGCCTCCAGCCTTTCATAACTAGCCCCGCTATATCTGCTAATTACGCTCCTAGCTTCATCCCAAAGTGAATTTTGCGAGTCAAATGCAAGCTCGGGGCTAAGCCGTTTCGTAATTTCGTTTAGCACCTCCCAATCATCGGGCAAGTCACAATGAACGATAGGCAAAGATAGATGCAGTCTTCGCTCGGCATTCGTATAAACACCTTTTTTCTCGTACGCAGATTTTACGCCAAATACCACATCCGCAATACCGGTCATATCGGCCTCTATAACCTCATGGGTCACTATCATATCAAAGTGTGATAACGCATTTTTCACCATATTTAGATTTGCATGGATATGCGATATATCCTCTCCGACGTTTATCAAAGCTTTCATTTTGCCATCCATCGCCGCAGCAAGGATATCCTGTGTCTTTAATCCTATCTCGGATGGCACCTGATAGTCCGGGTCATAATACGGCAAGCAACCCATATCGCAAGTGCCCTGGACATTATTTTGCCCGCGAAGAGGCATAAGTCCCGCGCCCTCTTTGCCTATATTTCCAGTCATAATCGCGAGATTGGCTATTGCACTAACAGCCGCCGACCCATCCAGATGCTCGGTCACCCCAAGCCCCCATAGTATCATCGAACGGCTCTTGGCGTATGTACGTGCAACCTCTTTTATTTTTGTCGCTAAGCTCTCATATCCGGCAACATCGGCAAAAAAATCCGGATTTGCATATTCATCCGACAAAATAGACGCCTTATATTCATCAAAATCAGCAACTCTTTTTTTAACAAACTCTTTATCGTAAAGCTTCTCTTTTAGAATGACATACGCCATCATATTAAGAACAAGCAGATTTGCCTCATACGGTATGGTTAGCTGAAAATTTGCCTTTTTGGTTAGCTGTATCTCGCGCACATCCATCACGGCCAGTGTCGTCCCAGCATTTGCGGCGTCTATTACCCTGTTTGCCACTATCGGGTGCGCCTCGGTTGTATTGGAGCCGATAACTAGCAAAAACTCCGCTTTTAGTATGTCGTCAAAAGGATTTGTAGCGGCGCCCTCGCCTATCGTACGCCGCAGTCCCGCAAGAGACGGGGAATGACACACCCTGGCACAGTTGTCTATATGCGGTGAACCGATGACCTTTCTCATAAAACGTTGCAGAGAGTAGCTGCTTTCACAAGAAGTTCTAGCGCCGCCGACTCCGGCTATGGCTCCCGCTCCGTATTTTTTTGATATCTCTTTGAGCTTGGCGGCTACAGCGTCATATACTTCAGCGTACGGCAATACAAAATAATCCGCATTGGCGATTGAAGTTTGAGGATTTTTGGTTTTAAATAGCGCCTTGTTCTCTTCAAAAAAGCTTTTTTTGACCCTTGCCTCTTTGATGCGCTTATCACTGTAGACGTATTTCCACCCCTCTTTGCCCTTGATACAGAGCTTGCCACGGCTTACGACACCGTTTTCTCTGGCGTGTACTTTTTTGATTTCGCCGTCTTCAACCACCGCCACTATATCGCATCCGACACCGCAGTAGGTGCATACGGAATTTATCGTCGTATGTTTTTTATGCAAGCTCACTCCCCTTGTACCTCAATGCTTTTTTTATACCCTTTTTTCGCCTCAAGCACTTTGACCACATACCTTCGACCCTGTTCGCTTCGCATATCGTTCATTAGACGTCTGAGCACCTCGTCAGAACTGAGCGAGTTAATCACTTTTGCCGCTTCCGTCTTATCGTCGTGAAAAGTACGAAGCACCGTTCCCGCTCCGGCGTTGTAAGAGGCTATCGTGCAATACTCTATGCTTTTTGTGTCGTTAATATCTTTTAGATACTTTTGCTGCAAAAGCTTCAGATACGCAACCCCTAGTTTGGCGTTTTGCCTCGGGTCAAATAGCGCCTCTTTATCCGGCAACATGGTACTTTGATAAAAGGTGGCGTATATATCTTTGACCGCCGTATCCATCTTGAGTTGCATCACCCCTATCGCATTGGAGCTGCTGACGGCTTTTGGGTTAAAGTTGCTCTCCACCTTGGCTATCGCTTTTGCTAGAGCCACCTCTATACCACCCTCTACGGCGGCATCTTCCACCATCTTCTCGACCGTTGCATCCTCTGCCATTTTGCGCTCTATCGTCTCAAGTATCTTACCCGTATCAAAAGGCTCTTCAGACTTTATCAAAAAGCCATTATCCGCAAAAAGCATTGAGCAAAAAGAGGCTAAAAAAATTATCTTTTTCACGCCGCATTTCCATTGTTTTGCGACGCGGCAAAGGCGCTTAGTTTTGTCAAAAACTCGCTTGAAATCATCATATTGGTGTCTATAAAAACACCCTCTTTGGCTCCTACTATTTTGAGCACAAGCCTTTTATCTCCAGGCGAACTGGCGGCAAACTCTTTGATTTTATCAAGCAGCGAAGCATCTCTTTCAGGGCTTATCTCCACTATAAGATTTTCGGGCTTTTTAGGCGGCTCCGGTTTTTTGACCTCTTTTTTTATATCAACTTTTTGTTTTTTTGCATCATCAAGCTGGAGTATTTTTCTAGGGGTTATCCTCGTAAACTGCTCCGTCTTCATCACTGAGACCGTAATAGCTATCGGCTCTTCAAGATTCATCTCCTCAAGCAGCTTTACATGGTCTTCAAATATCATCAGCTCCACCGAACCGTGCAAGTCCATAATGGTAAGTATCGAAAATTTACGGTTGTTTTTCTTTGATATTTTGTGGACCATCCCCTCCACTTTGCCGATAATCATGGTATTTGAGCCGTCCGCCAAATCGTCAAGCTCGCTTGAAAGGGTATATCTTATGCCATCCAATTTTTCTCTAAAGCTATCTAGCGGGTGACCCGAGACATAAAACCCTAGAGTCTCTTTTTCAAACTCAAGTATCTCTTTTGCATCATACTCAGGCGTTGCAGATATGCTCAGATTGACCTTTGTCATCTCCTCATCGTCGCCAAATAGTGAGCTTCCCGCATCCTTCTTGGCTCTACCCGCCTCATGCGCCGCCTCCACAAGAGACTCTACTTGCATAAGTAATGCTCGCCTAGAGTACCCGAAGCCATCCATTGAGCCGGACTTGATTAGGCTCTCAAGCACTTTTTTGTTGACTTTTTGGCTCTCTATACGACCTAGAAAATCGGGTAAATCCACATACTCAGACACCCCTCTTTGCTCTAGTACGCTCTCCAAAGCCGCTGCGCCTACGCCCTTGACCGCCCCAAGCCCGAATAGTATCGCCTCGCCGCCCTCATCCGTATGTGACGGTCTAAAGTCGATGGAGCTTTTTGCGACGCTTGGAGGCAAAAGCGCGATACCCATTCGCTTCATCTCATCTATGTACTTGACTATCTTGTCGGTGTTGTCCATCTCGCTTGTTAAAAGCGCCGCCATAAACGCTGTCGGATAGTGCGCCTTGAGATACGCCGTACGGTACGTAATCATCGCATACGCTGCAGAGTGTGACTTGTTGAAGCCGTATCCTGCAAATTTGAGGATGAGGTCGAACAAATCTTCCGCTTTTTTGCTATCAAGCCCCTGTTTTGCGGCGCCCTCGGCAAAATATGCTTTTTGTTCCTCGATGTACTTGATGTCCTTTTTACCCATACCCCTACGGACAAGGTCAGCTTGCCCAAGAGAGAAGCCACCTATCTTTTGAACTATCTGCATGACCTGTTCTTGATAGACGATGACGCCATATGTCGGCTCCAAGATCTCTTGCAGCTCGGCAAAGCTATACTCGATAGCCTTTCGCCCATGCTTTCTCTCGATAAAGTCATCAAGCATTCCCGATTCCATCGGCCCCGGACGATAGAGGGCAAGTATCGCGATAATATCCTCAAATGAGGTCGGCTTTAGCCTTGTTACGAGGTTTTGCATACCGTCGGACTCTATCTGGAATAGCCCTATCGTAGCCCCGCTCTGGATTAGCTCAAAGACCTTCGGGTCATCCATCGGCATAGCATTGAAGTCTATATCCACCCCATAAGTCTCTTTTACGATTTTGACGGCATTGTCCACAACCGTCAGGGTCTTTAGACCAAGAAAGTCGAATTTGATAAGGTCGACATCCTCAAGGAATCTTCCATCATACTGCGTCGCTATCGTCCCGACGTTGCTCTTAAACAGCGGGGTTTTGTGCCACAACTCTTCGTTTGAGATAACGAGCCCCGCGGCGTGTGTGCCTGCGTTTCGCTTTAGCCCCTCTAGCTTAACCGCAAACTCCCACATTTTTGCGATTTTCGGGTCTGAGTCTACAGCCTCTTTGATTTTCGGCTCTTGCTCGAACGCCTCTTTGAGTGTGATACCCAGCTTTTCGGGGATGAGCTTTGCTATCCTATCCGCCTCGGCGTACGCTATCCCCATGACCCTTGCAACGTCACGGATGACACCCTTGGCAAGGAGCGAGCCGAATGTAATAACCTGAGCCACATTGAGCCGTCCATACGCCTGCGCCACATACTCGATGACCTCTTCGCGTCTCTCTTGGCAGAAGTCGGTATCGATATCGGGCATTGATACCCTCTCAGGATTCAAAAATCTCTCAAATAGCAGATTGTACGGGAGCGGGTCGATGTCAGTTATCTCCAGCGCAAACGCAACGAGGCTTCCGGCAGCACTTCCCCTTCCCGGTCCTACCGGAATACCGTTTTCCTTGGCGTATCTGATGTAGTCCCAAACGATAAGCATATAGCCCGGGAATTTCATCTTGTTGATGACCTCTATCTCGACCTCTAGCCTCGCCCTGTACTCGTCGTGTTTTGCAGGGTCTACAAACTCCAGTCTTTTTACCAGCCCTTCTCTTGATTTGTGGGCAAAAAGTTCGTCGTCGCTTGCAAAAGCAATCCCTGTCTCAGGATTTATCCAATCTTTTGTAAATTTGAAATTTGGAGGGGTCGGAGAGCCTAGTTTGATGTCAAGAGCGCATTTGTCGACTATCTCTTGCGTGTTAATAAGAGCTTCCGGAATATCTGCATATATCCGCTCCATCTGCTCTGCGGACTTGACAAAAAACTCATGTACGGAGTGCTTCATCCTCTTTGGGTCATCTAGCGTGGTCTGCTGAGATATACACATGAACGCCTCGTGAGCCTCGCTATCGTCAGGCTCCGTGTAGTGCGTGTCGTTGGTGGCTATGAGTTTAATGCCAGTCTCCAAAGAGAGTCTGATAGTGTCCTCATCTATGACATGCTGGTCTTCTATGCCATGTCGCATGATTTCCAGATAAAAGTCATCCCCAAATATCTCGCGATATTCCAAAGCAACCCTCTTTGCCTCGTCATAGCCGCCCGGGGTGAAGTGTTTGAAATTTCTTTTTGTGTTTACATTGAGGTGTCTAGCAACCTCTCCGGCTAGGCAGGCGCTGGTGCAGATGACCCCTTCACTGTGGGCTTTTAAGAGCGCTTTGTTAATTCTAGGGGCATAATAAAACCCTTCTAGATAGGCCTTTGAAGCTAGTATCATAAGGTTTTTGTAGCCGATTTCGTTTTTGGCTATGAGGCAGGCGTGAAAGCTCTGTACGTTTTTGTCGTCAATGTTTTCGCCGTTGTGGATATATGCTTCGATGCCTACAAGCGGCTTTATCCCAGCTTTTTTGAGGGTTTTGTAGAAATGCACAGCCCCAAACATAGCGCCGTGGTCTGTGATAGCACAAGCGGTAAAGCCAAGTTCGGCGAGTTTTTTTGCAAGAGCCTCTACCTTATTCGCCCCGTCAAGGAGCGAATATTCCGTATGTAGATGCAGGTGGGTAAAGGGCAAACTGCTCAAATCAAGGCCTTTGTGGTTAGTCTGTCAATTTGCCGAAATTGTACCAATTTTTGGGTAACAAAAGACCCAAAATCAGCCCAGTGCCGCCTTTAGGTCTTCTATCAAGTCATTTTCGTCTTCAAGGCCTATGCTTAGCCTTACTAGCTTATCACTGATACCTGCTCTTGCAAGCTCTTCAGAGTTCATTTGCGAGTGCGTCGTACTTGCCGGATGAGTCACCAAAGACTTGCTATCGCCGATGTTTACGACAGGGGTAAATATCTTGACGCTATTTACTACCGATTTTGCAGCTTCAAAACTCTCCGCCTCAAACGATAGAAGCCCGCTAGCAAGCCCGCCCGTAAAATATTTGTTAAGTAATGCGTGGTCTCTATGCGACGCAAGTCCAGGATACTTCACAGATTTTACTTTTGGATGAGACTCTAGGAATTTTGCAACCGCAAGAGCCTTTTCGCTGTGTGCTTTCATTCTAATAGTCAAAGTCTCAAGCCCCTGAATAAACAGCCAGCTATTAAACGGGCTAGGCGCTGCACCGATATCCCTTAAAAGTCCCAGTCTCACACGAAGGACAAACGGAGGAAACGGCAAAGACGAGTACACAAGACCGTGGTAGCTTGCGTCAGGCTCATTGAAGTGTGCGTATCTCGGATTATCTTTGATTTTTGCGGTAGCTTTGGCGCTATCCACTATCATACCGCCTATACCGAGACCTTGTCCTGTTACATATTTGCTTGTCGAATATACCGCTATGTCTATCCCCTTTTCTATCGGTTTAAACAGTATCGGAGTGGCTACCGTGTTGTCGCATATCGTGATAATATTGTATTTATCGGCAATAGTCGTGATAGCATCGAAATCTACGATGTCAATGCCCGGATTTGACAAGCTCTCAAAAAATACGGCTCTAGTTTTATCATCTATTAGCGCCTCTATAGTCTCAGGCTTTTTTGGATCAAAAAATCTAGCTTCTATACCAAATCGCTTGAGCGTATGGGCAAACAGCGTCATCGTGCCACCGTATAGGTTGTTTGCCGCTATGAAGTTCTCGCCCGCCGCAACAAGATTGATAATCGCATAAAAAATAGCAGACGAGCCGCTAGCCGTAGCCGCAGCGCTAGCCCCGCCCTCCAAAGCCGCAAATCTAGTCTCAAGCACCGTACTTGTCGGATTGTGAAGCCTTGTATATATATTGCCGAGCTCCTTTAGACTAAACAGATTTGCCGCATTATCCGCGCTGTCAAACGCATATGCCGTGCTTTGATAAATAGGCACAGCCATTGTCTTTTCACCTGCGTGTTTGTCGTATCCCGCGTGGATTGAAATTGTTTCGTTGTTCATCTGTATGTTCCTTTTTAAAAATCAAATAATGGTGTCGACAAATATCTCTCGCCCGTATCGCACAATACGGTCACTATAGTTTTGCCTTTGTTTTCAGGTCTCGCGGCAATAATCGAAGCGGCATGGGCATTTGCCCCCGCAGATATTCCGACAAGAACCCCTTCGCTTCTCGCTATCCCTCTTGCGGCAGCAAACGCATCTTCGTTGCTGACCGTTATAATCTCATCAAACACGCCCTTATTTAACACGCTAGGGACAAATCCTGCGCCTATCCCCTGTATCTTATGAGGCCCCGGTGCTCCGCCGGACAGTACCGGAGAGTCTTTTGGCTCAACGGCTATTATCTTGATACCTTTTATTTTGGCTCTAAGTATCTCGCCCACACCGGTTATAGTACCGCCCGTACCGATTGCGGCTACAAATATATCTATCTTGCCGTCCGTATCTTCTACTAGCTCAAGGGCGGTAGAGTGTCTGTGGGCATCAGGATTTGCGTCGTTGTCAAACTGCCCAGGTATAAAACTATTTTTATACTCGGCCGCCAATTCATTGGCCGTCTCTACCGCACCGCGCATCCCTTTTTCAGCCGCAGTCAGCACTATTTCGGCTCCGTAAGCCTTTAGGAGCTTTTGACGCTCTATACTCATCGATGAAGGCATCGTAAGAATAAGGCGAAGCCCCTTCACGGCGCATATAGAAGCTAGCGCGATCCCGGTGTTGCCGCTTGTCGGCTCTATTATGACCGTATCTTTTGTTATCTTGCCGCTTTTTATCGCCGTGTTTATGAGGTTTGCACCTATTCTATCCTTGACGGAGCCGTTTGGATTCATAAATTCGCATTTACCGTAAATCTCAGCCCCGTTTGCATCCGACAATCCATTTAGCCGCAAAAGCGGTGTTTTGCCGATTAGCTCTTCTACGCTCTTTGCTACTTTCATTTTTTACCCCTAAATATAGTAAACCAAATTTGCCGCGGCCTTCTCTTCGTACCCCAGCAACTCTTTGAGGCTAAGAGCATACGTGCCCTTGCCCATCTCGCTTCTCTCATCCCAAAATAATTTCAAAGCTTCGTTAGATAGCGGATTTTCAACTCGCCATACGTCGCCGTCGAGAGCCTCTACTATATCGCAACAACATATTTCGCCCGGGTCACGAGCCAATTTATAGCCGCCTCCGGCACCCCTTACGCTCTCGACAAGCCCTGCTTTACGCAATGTGGAAAGGAGTTGTTCGAGATAATTTTGCGGAATGCCAAGGTTGAGACTTATCTCTTTGATTTGTATATGGGAACTGCCGTAATGCTTTGAAAGCTCAAACATGGCGGCAAGCCCATAGATGGATTTTGTGGATATACCTGCCAACTCTATTCCTTTTTTTAAAAGTTGGAAAATTATAGCAATTATTTTTTCTAATGTCAAGTAAACATATAAACTTTGTCAGATTAATTAATTTTCAGCCGCTATCATCATATAAATAACGCCTCTTCTGTTTACAAACACCCTTTTACCCTCAATGCTTCCGATAGCTTTTATATCATTTACCGAGGCTATCTCTTGGTTTTCTATCTGAATAATAATATCACCCTCTATAAAACCGAGTCTTGACGCAAGAGACCCATCTTTGACATTGAGCGCAAAAGCCCCCCTGGCCGACGATGGAATGCCTAGTTTTTTTCTAATCTCATCCGTAATATTTCCAAGCGTCAATCCCTCAAGAGGCTCAACCTGTCCGTTTTTGACCATTTTGGCATCTTGTTTTTCTATTTTTACGTTCATTGTTATTGTTTTTTTATCACGAATAACTACAAGCTTCACCTCGCTACCAGGCTCAAGGAAACCGACCGTATTCTTGAGATCGCTAGAGTTTGAAACCTCTTTGCCGTTTGCAGATATTACAAGGTCGCCGCGCTTTAGACCCGCCTTTTGCGCCGGAGAATCGTCCAATACATCCATAATCACGGCGCCGCCGTCTCTGCCATAGTATTTTTTGGCCGAGGCATCCATATCTCTCATGGATACACCGATAACGCCCCTCTCTATTTTCCCTTTTTCTATCAAGGTTTTTGCTATGTTTTTTGCCATATTTGACGGTATCGCAAACCCTATCCCGTTATTTTGCCCCGTAGGCGAGATAATAGCGGTGTTTATACCAACCAATCCGCCCCTACTATCTATCAAGGCTCCACCTGAATTACCTGGATTTATTGAGGCGTCCGTCTGGATAAAGTTCTCGTATTCACTAATACCCATATTGCTTTTATTTAGCGCAGACACTATCCCTTGGGTGATGCTCTCCCCAACCCCAAAAGGATTTCCTATGGCGAACACCACATCACCCTCTTTTACCTTATCGGAATTGGCAAAAGCTATCGCCGGGAGATCTTTTGCATCTATTTTTATGACGGCAATATCGCTTTTTGGGTCACTTCCTATGACTTTGGCTTTATACTCTTTTCTGTCGTCCGCCAAAACAACCATCACGGTATCGGCATTTGCTATCACATGGTTATTTGTGATTATGTAACCGTCGGAACTCACGATAACTCCGGAGCCCAGAGATCTCTCAACTTTATCTTTAGGCGCCATATTTCCGAGATTGCCCCCGAAAAATTCTCGAAAAAACGGGTCGTTCATAAAAGGATTTACTTGCGCTTTTTGTTTAACCGTTTTTTGCGTAAACACGTTTACAACGCTCTTTTTGGCATCTTTGACGGCATCGTGATACGAGAGCAAGACGGCCTCGCCTTCAGGCATTTTGCGTTTTAGCTCTTGCGAATTAGACTCTTTGAATGTTATTGCCGATGCATTAACGGTAAGCAGGCTGACGCCTCCCGCCAATAATCCGGCGGCGGCTATAGAAGAAATAGTAGCTTTAAATTTGTTCATATAATCTCCTATTTTTGGTTTTTACTCATTATGAATAAAAAAAGCTAAAAAACCACAAAGCCCAGATGTATAACCGAAATACATTTTTAATATAAGCATCAAGTGATATAATCAACGCCATGATGAAAAAAGATATTACCGCCAACTCTTTGATAGAGCTTTTTTTGGACTCGCATTTCAAGGAAGCATACCGTCTTTTGGATGCACAAAAGACATTTTGTGAACAATGCGGAATAGAGCCTTGTGACGCCGAATATGTGAAGCTAAAAAGGTTTTTTTCTACTGCTGTTAGACATCTGCGAGATATAGACGAATCTTGCTTTTCAAGGACTTTTGCCAAGCTATATCAGGATGCAACCGCATTGTCTGATTTTGTAACCAAATTTACAATGCAAAATACGCTGGTAAGCCAAATATTCGAAAGAAGCTTTGTAAATACTCTCGAAGCCTACGGCATAGAAAACAGCAAAGAACTTGAAAACTCGTTTGTGACGGCTTTTGTAGCAAAGCGCAATGAAATCGCCAAAAACATAACCTTATTCTCAAATACGAAGTTTTTTGCCTTAGATAAGCTACTCTGGTTTGAAGCCGCAAAAAGCGAAAAAATACGCAAATTCTTTGAAACTTCATCAATAGAAGGTTTTTTTGACAGTGCGACACTCGTCAAATACTACCTTAGAAACGGCGATACGGGACAAAGCCAAAAAGAAGAGCGAACCCAATACCTAAAAGACATTCTTAAGATATTAAGGTAGCATGATGCACGCAACATTATTTGAACCGAGCGAAATCGAGCTAATCAAAGAGGCGATATTTACCCCAAAAACAGCCACAAAAAAAGAGCGAATAGACTGGGATAGCATCAAATCTTCCATAGACTCAAAAAGACTGGCGGATTATGGTTTTATAGTAACAAAGCCGGCAAATACGACGCTGCTAAAAGAAAAAGATACAAGCAAAGAGATGTATTTTATCTTGGAAGGCGAGGTCAAGGTGACGATAGGCGGCACAGAAATAGCCTCCATAGGAGCCGGGCAGTTTTTTGGCGAAATGTCTATGGTTGACGGACTTCCAAGAAGTGCCACAATTACGACGGTTACCGAATGTAGGCTTTTGGAGATAGACGCTAAAAATTTTGAGACTATTATACGCGCCGAGCCATCCATTGCGGTTAGGCTTTTGGAGACCGTAATCAAAAGATTTCGGGCACAAAACGAGATACTTTCCCAGGCAATATGGAGAGGCGCAAAAGAGTAACTTTAATAGCATTTTATGTATAAAATATATCAATACATTACACTCATCAACCAAAGGGGCTAAACTATGAAAAAACTCGGCTTGAGCCTTATATTGTCGGCTACTTTATTCTCGGCAGAAGACTTTGAAAGCTACAAACAAAACGTAATCAACGAATACAACGACTACTACCAAAAAGAGATGAAAGCCTTTAAAGCTTTTGTAGAGACGGCGGACGGCATACCAAACAAGGTAAACCCATATCAAAACATGAGTGTTATTCCGCCAAAACCGGTTGTCAAAGCGCCGACCGTCAAAGTAGAAAAACCGATACAACCGGTAGCCAAGCCTAAAAATACCATGCCGGATAACACGCCTAGTGAATCGCAACTAAAAACCGTAAAAATAAATCAAATAGACCCGAACAAACTAACAAAACCAGAAACCCCGCCCGTAGTAAAGACCCCTTCCGTAGTTACGCCGCAAATGTTCTCGCTTGCATTTTTTGGCTCAAATATAGCGATAAATCCTGACGTGGTAGCTTTCACAAAAAAACTCCCAAGTTCTGGAGATACCTCAAAAATAGCGGAAAATATCAAAGCAAACGATGCCGCTTTGGTCAAGGAGCTGCTAAGAGCGAAGGCGGAATACAACTTAAATGATTGGGATAGTTTTGTTCTCATCCAAACACTTGTAAATACGCTTTATGCAAAAGAGGCAAAACTAACAAAAACGCTTCACGCAATAGATTTGCTCAGAGGAATGGGATATAAAGCCAGGTTTGCCGAGGGTGAAGATAAATCGCCGTACCTACTCATATCTATCAAACAACAAGTTTATTCAAAATCATTCTACGACAAAGACGGCTCAAGATTTTATATTTTTGCCGTTGATGCACACCCAAGGGCAAACTATACACAGCCTATATACTTTTTTAACTCCCCGGACGACGGAATTGGAAAACCTGTAGACATGGTGATGCACAAAAATCCAAACATAGGCAAAAACGATTCACCTATAAAACTAAGCTGGGACTTTGAAGGTAAGCAATATCAGATGATAGTCAAAGCTAACGGGGAATTGGCGGCACTGATGGATATGTATCCGCAAGCAGACTACGGTATCTATATGCAGTCCCGCTCAGGCTCGCCTCTTGTCAAAGAAATATCCTCTTCTCTGATGGGTGGAATCAAGAAAAACAACTTCTCAAAAGAAAAGGCTATTGCCTTCGTGCTTAGATTTTCGCAAAAAGCTTTTACATACAAAACCGATTTCGACGCGTACGGCTTTGAAAGACCTTTCTTTGTCGAACAGACAATACTCCTACCTTATTCCGATTGTGAAGATAGAGCCACCCTGCTATCCCACCTTTATAGGGAGATTTTTGGCTACGACTCGGTGGGACTACACTATCCTGGACATATGTCACTTGCCGTAGCATACGATGGCAAAGGTGTTGATTATTACAACATAGACGGTCAAAAATACTATGTAACCGACGGTACATATTTTTATGCGCCTCCGGGCGTTAGTCAGCCAAGCTTCAAAGGGGCAAAAGCCGGATTTGTTCTTACAAAATAGAAATAACTGCCTAAAAAATAGTCATATTTAGGTAATAAAATGGCATTTAATTTAAGAATGTAAAAAGTAATATTGAAATGTCAAAAAAATACATAAGAGGAAATCTTAAATGAAGTTCACCAATATAGCAATCTCATTGTCTTTGGCATTCTTTGCCTCAGGTTGCGCCGTAAGCACGCAAAGCGTCGGCGGTTGCGCAAAAGAAGCGGCAGTTGCAGTATTTGAAAAACCGAGCATGGAAAAACAAATCAATAGAGTGGCAACGGCTACCGCTGTTATCAAAAGCAACTACCTGATAATAAACGAGCTTCCTATCTCTATAGACGCAGCATGGATGGATTCCATAACTGCGGACATAACGCCCGAACAAGAGCAGGCAATTCTAAAAAAACTAGAAAAAGACCCGTATTTCGGGACCGTACACCTAACCGATATTCAAAGCGGCAACCTCGTCGGACTGTTTAGCAAACTAAGTCCGCTGGAAAAATCTCTATACCAAAGAATCGATACTTTCTTTAACGAATATCCGAATATATACATACTTACTGCAAGTATCGAGAAAATTCTAAAATTTGAAGGCGGCACGTTAAAACCGGTAAATGCGATAAAGGGAGACAGCTATAAAAATCTTGAAGAAGCAGTTCTCTCAATGGTTCCTGCAAACAGCAAAAAAGAGCTTCAAGTTTCGATATCCGACTATAAAAAATCTCTAGGCGCAGTGGCTAGAAAAAAAGCGGTACTAGGAGACCTTGAAAAAGACAAGGCTAGCAAAGAGGCAAATAAAGAAAAGATTCCGGTCGTAGAACAAGAGATAAAAGACCTTGAAAAAATAGCCGACGAAAAAGAAAAAATAATGGACGAGCAATGGAAAGTTGCGATAGCAAATATCGACACAAGCATTGACGACAAAAAAATTGCTCTGGCTAAAAAAATCTACAAAGTGCTAACGGCAATCAACGACGGTGCGCTGCAAGCAAGCTGCCTATATACTACGGCAATAGCAAAAACATACTACTCTATGGGCGAATTGGACAAAGAGGCTCAAAGACTTGCACTTGCAACGGCGGTATCTCCTGCGCTTATGCAAAAAAGACTTGCCAGACTTAAAGACAATGCAATAATGACTATTCCAAACGCATTTGTTGGTGCATATGCGATAGCAAAACAGAAAATATTTGTTAACAAATATATTGACGTTGTAGAGAAAATAGTTAAAATAGATGAAGACAGACAAAAGCTAGCAAACAAAAAATAAAACGGGGTCAAAATGAAAAAATTCGTTAATTCGCTCATAATAGCAGGGGTAATCCTCGGTTCAACCGTATCTTTTGCAGCCCCTCCAAGTTGGTATACGGAAGAGCAAAAAGATACTGCTTCTGCATTTTACGGCGTGGGCGAAGGCGAAACCTCGGAGGAGGCTACAAAAGCCGCCCTCAACGATATAGCTTCCAAAATAGCGGTTACCGTACAATCAAAGTACAAAAGCGAGCAAAAGCTCAACAACGCGGAATACTCAAACATAGCCGAAAATACGATAGTTGCAAATGTAAAAAAAATGAAGTTCAACAACTATCAAGTAGCCAAAAAAACAAGTAGCGGCGATACGTATTATGCGCTTGTCAAAGTAGATAGGATGTTGCTTGCGGACGAAAAAACGACAGAGCTTGACTCTGCTGCGCAAAAACTGGAGTTTGAATATTCGGAAGCCATGCAGTCAAGCGAGCTAGAGAGGCTAAAAAAGCTTATCGTAATGGAAGATGAAATATCCGCAATGAATGAAAAAACATTTCTCCTAAAGAGTATTTCGCCAAGCTCAGATGCATCCAAATATGTCAAGCTTTACGACAAACTGACAAGTGCATTCGTAAAAACCAAGAGCGCAATCTCAATCAATATCGCAGCTCAAAACGATATAGCCAAAAACTATGTAAAAGTTTTTGCAAAAAAAATTAGCGCCAAAGGTCTAAAAGTAGGCGGAGGCAAAGCAAGCGGCACGTTACTACTATCCGCAACAGCAAAAGACAAAAAAGTAGAGAGTACAAACGAGGCGATTTCCAAAGCCTCTTTTGCCGCAGTAGAGCTAACTCTTACGCTAAAAGACTCAAGAGGAAACGAAATAGCCTCAAATATCATCAGATTCACGAACAACTCTACCGTAAGCTATGCGGACGCTCTTGGTAAAACGCAAAGGCTTGATAAGTATTTATCCGAAAACGATATTTATAATGTCATATTCAGCATAGAACCGAAGCAAGATGACAATCAACAAAAGGAATAAGAAGGTGAATACAGTTTTCAAAAGCACACTACTATCTTCTGTCGCTTTACTCTTTATGACTGGATGTGTTGGCGGCAAGCAAATCATAGTGCCCACATACTTGGCGCCTAAAGAGGCTTCAAAAGTCAAGGGCATCATGGAAGACAACGGCGATAAAAAAGGGAAATTCATCTCTCTAGCCATAGATCCAAAAGTAAAAACGGAAGTACAAATACAAGAGGCTCTCAAAAAACGTATAGTCAACATAACAAAAGAGACGATTACGGAATCAAACTATATATTGCTACATCCTATATATAGCGTATCCCAAAACGGTCTTAGTCTACATGTGACAAATTATAGCTTCAAAAAAAGCTGTGAAAAAGATGCTTGCTATCTTGATTCACAAATGGAGCTTAGCTTTAATATCAGCAGAGGAAGCGTAGATTACTACACCAAAAACTACAACTCCAGCAAACAAAGACAGTCCGAAAAAAGAAGTCAGCATTTGTTGCCAAACGAAATGGAGATTTCGGCAGAGCTAATCAAAGATTGTGTAGAGCAATTCATATCCGATATATCTCCGCAAAAAACAAATCAGCTAAGAGAACTAAAACCGCTTCCGTCAGAGATAGCATACCTGCTTGACATGGCTCCTGCCGGTAACTACCAAGAGATTATCGCCAAAATGGAAAAATACAAAGGCGATAAAGATATGTCGTACTACTACGACCTTGCGGTATTTTATGAGGCGTTAGCCGCTAAAAACGAGGAACTGGGGCTACTGGAAAAAGCGAATATAAACTACGAAAAAGCTCTTTCAAAAGGCGGCTCTACGGATGAGGTAGTGGTAAAAACAAAAGCTAGGTTTGACAAATTTTACGACGTATTTAAAAAGCTAGCCCAACAAAGGAGCAGCAATAAAAAACAAGAGCAGTCAATTAACGACGAATACAACATTAAAGAATAAAATGCCAAAAACGTTTCTTTAAGAGTCGCGTTGATAAAATTGATTCGATTTCCTAATAACCAAACTTTAAACAAGGAGTTTTCAAAATGGTAAGAAAAATATCTATAGCTGCCGCAGCGGTGGTTGCGGCTTCGTTTTTGTTCACTGGATGCGCACAGCAGCCAGAAACGGCTCAGGCTCCGGTACAAGTAAAAAATAAATTCGCTAACGCGCCAAAATGGGTACTAGACCCACAAGTTGAGGGTGGTATAGCTGCGGTAGGTATAGCGGCGGCAACACCAGCCGGTATGTCATTCCAAAGAACTCAAGCTCTTGGGAACGGAAGAGACGAACTAGCTAGACAACTTGAAGTTAAAGTAACAAACATGCTTAAAGACTTCACGCAAGTAACAGGCGTAGGCACTACGGCAACTGTTGATAAAGTTGCTAGTAACGTATCAAAACAAGTAGCAAGCCAAACTCTTGCCGGCTCAAAACAAAAAGCTATGTGGATAGCTGAAGACGGTGAACTATATATTCTTGTTGTTCTAGATCCTAATGCAGTTAAAAAAGAGACCGAAAATGCAGTTAAATCTTCATTCAAAAATGACGGCGCTCTATGGCAACAATTCCAAGCCAAAAAAGCTCAAGATGAGCTATCTGCAGAAATAGATAAAATGGTTAAATAATATGAAAAATATCTACTCAGGGTTAATTCTTGCATCGCTGCTAGCCGGATGCACCATACCGCAAATGCCGATAAACGGTCAAGCGCCGCAACAATCCGCAGCAGCAGAAAAAAACGGAATGCCTGAGTGGGTTTTTTCGCCGAGCAAAGACGGCAAACTTGGGGGAGTCGGCATATCCTCCATGCACATGAAAGGCAAATCGGCACAGCGAGAACTTGCAATCAGCAGAGCTCTTGACGAAATAGCCAGACAGATGAATACAAAGGTGAGTACGGTTCTAAAAACGTCCGCTACCGCCACTAAAACATCATCTTCTCAATCAATGGAATCGTATAGCTTCCAAACAACGGACGGGCAAACCGTAAAAGCTTCCATTCAAAAATTCTGGGTAGATCCGTCTAGCGACGACTTGTATGTATGGATGGTTTGCGATAAATAATCAACGATAAGGCTTTATCATGAAAAAAATTTTTACGTTTCTATTTTTACTATCGGGCTTCATTTTTGCGGCAACTTCACCACAGATAGGCCAAATAGCAAAGATAGAAGGGAGCGTAAAAATTCTCAAAAGCGGCTCCATAGCCAAGGCAAATGCAACGGTCGGCACAAAGCTATACGCCAAAGACATCATAACAACTTCTGAATCTTCCAAAGCCCTTATCAAGCTAACCAACGGTACAACCGTAACATTGGCAGAGTCGAGCAAGCTTGAAATATCAGATGTTGAAACTATGACGCAAGGTGCCGGAAAAGCCTTGTATGCGGTTCAAAAAAAATATGCAGTCAATGGCACAAAAGTAAATACGGACTTCGCCACAATAGGCGTAAAGGGGACAAACTTCATCGTATCTTCGGATGAAAAAGACAAAAGAGTCTCTCTTAAAAATGGTCTTGTAGAGCTAAAATCGTTAAAAGGCGAATTTGAAATTCACAAACAAAAAGAGGCCGATGAATACGAAGCCTACATGAAAAGCATAGGCAAAGAGTATGAAAAATACGAGGAAACACTAAAAAAAGAGTTTATCGAGTATAAAGCATCTTTTGAGATTAAGCCGAACACAACGGTAAGTTTTGACAACAACAAAGCGTATCAGAAAAAAATCGGCGAAGACATAGAAAAAGAATTTAAAGAACTAGAGAGTTTTAGATGAGCAAAGCCCATGCCTTAAGGCTTGGCTTACTTTTTTTTCTTATACTTTTTATTTTTCCGATTTGGCACTTCAAAATTACCCCTTTTTATGAGTTTTCACTCAAATTCAACGACACCAATTATCTGTTAAACAAAAAAACGCCGAGTGAACAAGTAGTAACCCTGCTGGTTGACGAAAAAAGCATAAACAAATATGGCAGATGGCCATGGGATAGAGCCGTATTTGCCGAAGGTATCCAGAAGCTTGCACAGGCTAAGGCGGTAGCGCTGGATATAGTGTTTTCGGAAAAATCGACGGAAATATCAGATAAAAAACTAGCAAATACGATTTCGGAAATGGATAACGTAATCGGCGGATTTTTTTTGAGGCAATACGCAACCGAAAAGCAAACGGCATCCGACATAGACACATTGAGCAACTCGGCGCTAGAGCGAGTCAAAGACGCTCAGCACTTCTATGAGATAGCAAATGCCGAAATAAACATAAAACCGATTTTGGAAGCAGTCAAGCTATCGGCTTGCTTTTCTACGTCTCCCGACAAAGACCAGCTTTTTAGACGCTATCCGCTAGCATTTATCTACGAAAAAAACATATACCCTTCTCTTTCCGTGCAGACCCTCAGACTTACGCAAAACCAAGATATGGAGACCAATTCCACAAGGCTTGGCAACACGGCGCAAATAGGTGAAAAAAAGATATTTTTTGACGACACCGGTTTTGCAAAATTAAACTACTATCCGCTCTCTTCTTACAAGAGCATCTCTTTTGCGGACGTTATGAGCGGCAAAATTGCGCCCGAATTTTTCAAGGATAAAATCGTAATAGTAGGAATATCGGAATCCGGAATATCAGATATCAGGGCGACACCGCTAGGGCAAATTCCGGGACCCATACTTCACGCCACGTTTATATCAAACTATCTTCAGGGCGACTTGTTAAAAAGCTATGAAAAACTTGAGCCGATTACGATATTGCTATTTTTACTCACGCCGTTCCTACTCACTTTTTTTATCAAAAAAATTTCCATAAGAATAGCCGTTTACGTAATCTCTTATGCGGCATTTTTCATAGGGCTAAAGAGCCTATATCTACATCATAATATTTGGTTTGACGGGTTTTATCCGCTAATCGCACTTATTGCTTCTGCGGCGCTTAATGAGTTTTTGACGTTTAGGATAGAGGAAGACAAGGCGAGATTCATCAAAAGTGCATTTTCAAGCTATCTATCTCCGCAGCTCCTCGATGCGCTCGTGCAAAACCCTGACAAATTGAGTCTCGGCGGTGAAGCAAAAGAGATAACTATATTTTTCAGCGACATAAGAAACTTCACCACCATATCGGAAAGCCTTACGCCTACGGCGCTCGTAGCCCTGCTAAATAGATATTTCACACCGATGACGGACATAGTCCTAAAATCTGGCGGACTTCTTGATAAATACATAGGCGACGCCATTATGGCCTTTTTCAATGCTCCGGTTGCAGTCAACGACCATCCGGCCAGAACGTGCAAAATGGCGCTAGAGATGATAGCAAAGCTAAAAGAGCTAAACATAGAACTTCAAAAAGAAGGGTTGCCTCTAATAAATATCGGAGCCGGAATAAATACCGGACAAGCAGTTGTCGGGAATATGGGCTCGGAGGATCACTTTAACTACACGGCCATAGGCGATAGCGTCAATCTTGCTTCAAGACTAGAAGGGCTCAATAAAACATATGGGACGAGTATAATAATTAGCGAGTTTACAAAAGCCCATCTTGACGATACGTTTTTGACCAGAAAGCTAGAAAGCGTGCTTGTAAAAGGAAAAACCATACCTGTTACCATATATGAACTACTAGATAACAACGAACAAAACCGTAAAATGGTAGAATATTTTGAGACCGCCGTAGCGGCAAAAGAAAGCGGAGATATACAAAGGGCCATAAACATCCTTGGCGAATGTCACAGAATGTGTAACGATAAGGCATCAGAGCTTATGATAGCTAGAATCCAATCTAAATAAGGGGGCAGATTTGTTAGAAGCGATAATCCTAAAGCTAGTCACGACATTGACCGGCTATCTATTTCAGGGGTATCTGGACAGCATCCAGAGTATAAACATAGAAGGTGCGCCAAGCTGGTACGGCAAAGTGCATAGCAGCAAAAACGTATACGCATACGGTTATGCAAAAGGCGGGATAGAATCCATCGAAATTGCGCGTGCAAACTGCCGCGTGGAGATGAAAAAAAAGATAAACGGTCTTATAGAGATAGTTATATACGATAACTTCAAAAACATCAAAGACGCAAAAGAAAAGGCGCTCATCAACGAGTTCAAAAAAGACCCTGATTTGGAAGTCTTCATAGAAAAAAATATGAAGTTTGAAAAAGTGGAGCACCTTGACGAGCAAAAAGAGAGCTTTTTTCAAAAAGCCAGACCTGAGCAAACTTTTGCGGGCGGGATGATACCGAAACAGGCGATAATCGATTATCAAAAAGATAGACTCGAAAAAATCAAATACAACCTGACTCATTTTAGAGCAGGCAACGCCGAAGATGAGCTAGACAAAGAAACAGGCGCAAAATGATTAAAGGGGCGATAGAGGGCATAGGCGAAAAAGTCATTGCCAACTATCGCGATTTGCGCGATTTGGTTGTTTTTGCCGTATCGTGCATCTTTTTTTTACTAACGCCCTCTTCCTACGACAGAGCAACGCGCAAAGTACTCATAAGACAGGTATACTTCACCTCTGTTCAAATACTGCCGTTTTTTTTGACGTTATGTTTTGTCTTCGGGTCTATCACCATCGGCGCCGCCATGGGTGCGGTAAAGCAGATGGGGCTTTTTGATATGCTCGGCGAAATGGTTTTTGGACTAGTTATCACGGAGATTGCTCCGCTTCTGACGGTTATACTAATATCCTTGCGTTCATCCTCAGCCATGAATACGGAAATAGCGGTCATGAACGTCAACAACGAGCTAGACACGCTAAGGGCGTTCGGAATAGACGAAAAAAGATATTTGGCTATGCCGCGAATCATAAATGCGGTTGTTTCGATAGTAATGTTAAGTTATCTTTTTGCGTTTATATCAGTTCTTAGCGGATCTTTTTTTAGCCTTTTGTTTTTTGGCACAGGCTTTGAACTTTATCTCAACATTTTGGCAAAATCCATCAGCCTTGGAGATATAGGGATACTGCTTTTTAAAAGTGTGGCATTCGGTCTAGCCGTCAGCATCATCCCTATTTATTCCGGCCTCTTGGCATCCAAGCAGATGACCGGCATCCCAATCTCGGTACTCAAAGGGATGGTAAGGATATTTAACGCAATAATATTTATCGAGGTGGCATCATTAGCCCTAAAAGCCATATAAAATTCTTTGACTCCGAAGAGTCTTTGTCGCAAGCTGCGCAAGAGCTGATAAATAGCGACAAATATGGGATAATTTCAAAAAATATTCCGCTAATATCAAATCTATCGCTTTTAGAAAATATAGAAGTGGTAATATATTATCATCACGGCAATAGAAGCGTATTGGATGAGCATATCGACGCAGTCGAAATGAACGGAAAAATGCAAAAACGAGAGCCGAATATATCAAACGAAGAGAGATTTTGCGCGATGCATCTAAGGGCAATTTCGTATTCTAGGAAAATACTGTTCTTGCGTCCATTCTCGCTTCTCACCGACCACAAGGATATATTGTTTGCCGACAAGATTTTTGATGCGACCGGACAAGCGATAGACGAGATAACAATATTTGATTTTGAGTGGAATAAACAACGATACGGGGATAGGTATGTTCAAAAATCTTGAGTTAAAAGTCGGTATATTTGTCGTATCAATAGTATGCCTGATACTTCTTTCCGTGGTTTTTATAGCCTACAAAAAGGGGGCTTTCGAGGAGACGTATGAGCTCAAACTCTCTTCGACTTCCGGAGACGGGATAGCCGAGGGGATGCCGGTCGTATTTTCCGGATTTGAGGTCGGCAAAATAACAAAAATGGAACTAACAGACACCGGCATAGTAGTTTTGCACGCCAAAATACCTAGCAAACACGCAAAATGGATGAATGAATCATCCGACTTCATCCTAAACAAACCCCTTGTAGGCTCACCTAAAATCATCATAAAAACCGCCAATCTACAGGCGAAACCGATAACAAAAGATAAAATCCCGCAGCTAAAAACAGTTGACGGCATCAATGAAGCGATAGCAAGGGTGCAACCTGTGCTAGAGAGGGTCGAGGGGATAGTCAAAAACGTAGAAAAAATCACTGGGACAATGTCCGATAAAACATCGATCGTAGCAATGGCAACAGGGAGAAACGAGAGCGGAGACGACCTAGCCCAAATACTGCGCAAAAGTGCGGAACTCTCAGAATCACTGCATTCCGTCATCAACAAAACAGACGAACACCTATATGGCAAAGAAGGGATGATAAAAGAGCTAAAATCGTCACTCAAAAGACTGGATGAAATCCTAAAAAATGCCTCAAAAATGAGCGCCGATGCTGCCGCTTCGACAACAGACCTTGTGGCCTTGCGAATAGAAATTGACGCCGCAGTACGAAATGCAAACAGCATAATGAATGAGATAGATTCAAAGATACCGCTTAAGACGAAAAAGGAGGTAAAACTCCCGTGAAAACGATATTTTTAACAGCCCTTATAGCCATAACACTTGTGGGTTGCTCAAGCAAAAAAACACCGACGTGGCTTATAGATTCCGAAAGTTACATAGAAAAATTCAAAATAGCAAAACTAAGCAGAGCCGACAAAGAGGCAAACATATATAAACAAAAAGCTTCGGCAGCAGTCAAGCAAAGCGCAAATATCGGACTGCTCCAAGTAATAGAGCTGACCGATGCCGCCATGGATATAGCGACTCTAAAAGAAGCGAACTTCACGTCATACGAGAGACTATCCAAGATAGAATACAACGCCTCAAACGAAGCATACAGACAAATGCTAACAGCCGGTAAGCCCGACATAAGCGCGCTGCCTCCCGTATATACTGATTTTGCCGCAAGCCTATCGAGGAATGACGCGAAAAAAGCTTTTGATGACACAAAAGAGATCAAAAACGATATATCCAGGTTGATAGCGCTTGGGATACTCGCAAAGCTAGAGCCGCAAAAGAAAGAAATTTATGAGGATATGCTAGCAATCTCAAAGTCAAATGGATACAAAGGGGTAACCATAGCGGCAATGTCGAGACTACAGGCTATATACGTCAAAGAAGGCAACAAAGAAGGGGCGGCAAAAATGCTGCTTGTTTTGGAAGAGTTAAAGAGGTAAAATCCAAAAAAGTAGTTTTTTGGAGGGTAGCCCATGTTTATCAAAAGCTTAACGCTTTTTGCGGTCGTATTTGCATCTTTCTTGTTTGCCGAGGACGGCAAAAGCGGACAAACCGAGGTTGGCACGACGGGGCAAAGCGTAAATCCCAGAATACAAAGACGAATAGACCTTCTTAAAAAACCGACCGACGGTCAAAATACAGCCACCTCCGCCACATCCACCGAACAACCTATAGTGCAAAAAACTTTTCAAGCAGTGACGCCAAAACCGCAAATCCTAAAAGACGAGCTACTCGCCCTACTCTCCTCTGCAAATGCGGCGCCAAAAGACCCAAAAACATGGCTGCTTGCAATAGCGGTAGAAAAATACGATAGCACCTCGCCGGTGGTATACTCGGCAAAAAGCGGCGAAGCGTTCGTGGCTACGGCAGAGAAACTGCTCGGGATACCAAAAGAAAATATCGTATTTTTGAGAGATGACAAGGCTACGACCGGAGCAGTCAAAGACGCAGTGCTAAAAATCAGCGAAAGAGCGGAGCCCGGAGATACCATATATTTTTACTATTCAGGTCACGGCATCCCGGACCCTACATCTAGCGAAGCCTTCATCTTGCCAAAAGACAAGTCGGTCGAATATGTCGGCAAAGAGCCGGATCTCAAAATGCGCCAAATATACCAAACGCTAGAAAAAAGCAAAGCCGCAAAAGTAGTGGCAATAGTGGATGCCTGTTTTAGCGGCATGACGGACGGCACAGCCGTATACAAAGGTGTTGCGGCAGCACACTTCAAGCCAAAAGCATATATACCGACGCCAAAAATGGTGATTTTGACGGCGGGCAAAGACACGCAGTTTTCAAACAGCTTTGATGAGAAAAAACATAGAATGTTCAGCTACTACCTAATGAAAAGCATAATTGACGGGCGCAAAGAGCTTGTAGATATATACCAAGAGGTAAGGCTGAAAGTCAAAGACGAATCGCGAAAAAAAGGCGGGAGCTACGAACAAGAGCCGCAGATGATAGGCAATAGCAAGTTGAAGCTATAAACGGAAATAAAAATGAAACGTCTCACAGGATTGATTACTTACGCATTGTTATTATTTGCCGCCACCTGGGTATATGCGGGAAGCGAGCTAGTATGGCAAACAACGAAACAGGAAGCCAACGTAAGCATATACGAGCTTTACCGCTCACAGCCTTTTAAGGGCAGATACAACTACAACGAAGTATTAACGGAGGCGTCGCTAAGCAAAGATAAAACAAAGATTCTACTGGTCTATCAAAGCGGGATAAAGGTGGTGGACGCCAAAAGCTACAATGAATTGTATGTGCGCCAAGATGCTAGATATGGCGCATTCAGCCCAGATGGTAAAGCACTGGCTCTATATACCGAGGGCTCAAGGGTAAAGCTTGTTAACACGGAGACTTGGAATGAGCTAGCCACTATCAACTCATATGTTTATTTTTCGTACAACCCTTTTTCAAACGACGGTAGAAAACTGGCTTTAATACATCATGAAGGCGCAGAGATTTGGGATTGGGCAACAAACAAACAGCTGTTAAAAATCGGAACAAATCAGGAAGAGCAGCAGCACTTGTTAAAATTTAGTCCGGACGACAAGATGGTCTTGCTGATTTCTTTTGGCAAACAAAGCTCCGGGGTAAAATACATCAGCATGTTTGACCTGCAAAACCATACTAGGCTATGGAGATTTAAGCTAGATAATACACTCATCAACAACATCAATTTTAGCCCCGACGGTAAAAAACTACTTGCCGCGGACGGCGCAGACGGCAGCATAAAAACGTGGGATGCGATGAGTGGATATCAACTTTTAAACTACAAAGGATTTAAGGGCTACGTAACGTCGGCCGAGTTTAGCCAAGACGGCAAAAAGATAGTCGCCGCAGCTTCCAATAGCCTACATATATTAGACGCAACAACGGGGAAATTGGACGCATCGGTGGATAACATAAAACAAGCTTACGGGCAATCCAGCGCCTCTTTTATCAATGTTTCAAACATAATATTCAACTCCTCTCCGACAATCAAAATATTCGGTTATTCGCAACCTAGTTTTATATACGAATATTTCTCGATGATAGCCCCAAAGCAGCTATACATAAAAGAGGCGACATATCTTGAAAGCGAGAAAAAGATATTTGCCAAAGGGCTGTATGAGTTTGCGATGTTTGATATATACTCCGACTATCTGAAGGTGGCGGCAGAGAAAACTAAAATTAAAATGTCAAAATATCTTTCCATTCCGCTAATACCAAAGCCGACGCTTCCTCCGATGCTTACTATCACGAAGGATGAATTTGAGACGACAAAAGCTTTTGAGGATAGAGTCGCAAAAGCGAAAGCGGATAGAGAAAACACGATAGCCAAGCTGCAAGACGACTATAGAAAAGCGGTAGAGGATAGAAACAAAGAGCTGAGCGGCAGGCTTGAAAACAAAAAAACGGCCGAACTAATGTTTTTGAAAGAGTCTTTGACAGAGGTGCTCGGAAAGCCAAGAATTACGGATTTGGCATATGACGCCGACAAGCAAACCATGTATGCAAAGCTAGCCGCCGAGCATCCGACTTTTTATAAAGACATAGCGATACCAATAGAGTCAGAAAAAGCTAGGCAGCTAAAAGCCGATTATCTCAAATGTGAAGTGGAAGCGATATTTGACGTAACAAGCGAACTAGTAACGCTAAAAGATGTAAAAATCAGACATAATGCGGAGCTATATGCTGCAATCCTCTCAGAAAAAGAGCACAGACCGCAAAAAGTAGCCGTAACACTAGAGGATAAAAAAATTGATTTTAGCGCTATGCAAAATCCAAACCTAATAGATAAATATCAGGTGCAAATGATAGGCTATGCAGACGCAAAAAACGGCTCCACCCAAAAATATACGGACGATTTGACTCCGTTAGTCAAAAATGCAAAACCGTCTGCCAAATCACCAAACAAATGGCTCTTTGCGATAGCGGTAGAAAACTACGCCGAAGCAGACCCCGTAATATTCGCCAAAAACTCGGCAGAAGCTTTTGTGAGCGCGGCAAAAAAGAGATTTGGGATAGACGATAGGCACACTTACGCATATATCGACGACAAAGCGACGGGAAGCGGTATCAAAAACAATTTAGAGAGATTTTTGGAAAACATAAAAGACGGCGACACGATATACTTCTACTACTCAGGTCACGGGATACCTAGTCCCGTGGACGGCGAGGCTTTCATACTCCCAAGAGATGCCATAGCCGACTACATCACCAAAGAGCAAGAATTCATGGCTAGAACGATATACAAAAAACTAAGTGAAAGCAAGGCGGGCAAGGTGTTTGCCTTTGTGGATAGCTGCTATAGCGGCAAGACCGACAATATAGCAAATATCAAAGGGGTTGCGGCCGGTGTATTCAAAACAAAAAAAGTAGAATTTGATAAAAATAAAATGGTAGTAATGACCGCGGGAACAAGCGGGCAGTTCTCAAATGCCTTTAATGAAAAAGGGCATAGACTGTTTACGTACTATCTGACAAAAGCAATCATCGAACGCCCGACCTTGGATATGGAATCGCTATATCAAGAAGTCGCATTGAAGGTCAAAGACGAGTCGTTCAAAAAAGGCGATATCTATAGACAAGAGCCGCAAATAGAAGGAAATATGAAATTGGAACTTTTGAAATGAATAAATTTGCCACCTGTTTGTCGATTGCGACTTGTTTGCTCTTAGAATCAGCGAGCGCTATTGAAGTAAAAATACAAGACAAGGGATACCCAAAAGCATATGTGTATTTCAAGGATAAAAAAGTAACCGAAATCAGGCAGCAATACAGGGAGCCGCTAGATGGCGAAGAGGCGGTCAAATACTATGGCGGCAATAGTTTTGGACATACGTTCTCAAAACTAAAGGCTACATGCGGATTTTACACGTCAGGCTCTAGGGCAAAAGACTATGACAAGAACTTGTGCGACTCCAAATTTTCCGAATCAAGCGTCGTAGGAGAGCTTGGCGGCAGAGTCATAATAACGGCAATGACCGCCGGTATAGCGACCGCCGTTTTGGGTACGCTACATAGCGTCAAGTATAATCCGACAAAACTAAAAGAGTATATAGGTGACTCCGACTTTGACGCATACTCACAGCTTGTCGCAGACGGCCGTGAATTTGTCGTAATATCTGATTTTGACTATGAAAAATTCATCGAGCAAAACAACATCAAAACCAACGGTGCGCTCACAAATATAAAGACAAGCGCCATAGTCTATGACTCCGTAACAAAGAAAAATCTATTTATCGATACGCAAAAATCTACGCAGGAGCTTGTGAACGAATGGATGGGCAATCTCTTGAAACCAAGGGAGCCAAAAGCGGTCACGCTACCCAAAGAGATAGAAAAACCTACGCTACCGAAAATGCCCACACTTGTAAAAGACGAGTTTGAGACAAAGGCGGAGTTTGAAGCAAGGGTCAACAAAGCCATGTCGGCAAGAGAAGAGGCAATCGCCGCCTTGCAGCAAAAATACAGAAAAGATGTCGAAGATAGAAATATCGAGGTTGAGAAACTAAAAAAGGCTTATCAAGAAGAGATAGCGCAGATAAACGCCGAGCAAGAGGCAAAAAAAGAGAAATTAGCGCCGACCATAGAGCACTATACAAAGCTCGCCCTGCTCTTTTCCGTAGGACGTCCAAATATCTCAAACCCTGCCTATGACGCCGAGTCGCAAACTATGTATGTAAACTTTGACACCAAAAAAGGCTCAAGCAAAGTAGCTTTCAAAATAAAACCGCAAGAGGCAAAAGAGTTAAAAACCAAGTTTGACAAAACAGCGGTTGAAGCTAGATATGAATATCTCGGAAGCTCCTTTGGGCTAAAAGGGATAGAGATAGCCTTTGGCGGCGAGAAATACCAAGCATCCTTGACTGACAAAGAGTTTCAACCGGAGACGATAAAAGTCAAGCTTGAAGATAAAAAAGTAGAGTTTAACAGCGAACAACAAGCAAAAATGTTTGCCCTTCAAAACCCAAATCTCATAGACAAATACCAAATCACCCCCGTCGAGATAAACGCTCTGGGGGCAAAAAAATACAACGACGACCTAACGCCTTTGGTACGAACGGCAAAAGCATCTACGCCTACTCCAAACAAATGGCTCTTTGCGATAGCGGTAGAAAACTACGCCGAAGCAGACCCCGTAATATTCGCCAAAAACTCGGCAGAAGCTTTTGTGAGCGCGGCAAAAAAGAGATTCGGGATAGATGATAGACATACCTACGCCTACATCGACGACAAAGCCACGGGAAGCGGAATCAAAAATAACCTTGAAAGACTGCTTGAAAACGTCAAAGAGGGCGATACGGTCTACTTCTACTACTCAGGTCACGGGATACCTAGCCCCATTGACGGTGAGGCTTTCATACTCCCAAGAGATGCCATAGCCGACTATATCACCAGAGAAAAAGATTTTATGGCTAGAAACATCTACAAAAAGTTAAGCGATAGCAAGGCAGGCAAGGTATTTGCTTTTGTGGATAGCTGCTATAGCGGCAAAACCGACAACGTTTCAAACATCAAAGGTGTGGCGGCGGGGCATTTTAGAACCAAAAAAGTAGAGTTTGATACGGGCAAAATGACGGTAATTACGGCCGGAACCAACGGTCAATTCTCAAATGCCTACAATGAAAAAGGGCATAGACTGTTTACGTACTATCTGACAAAAGCAATCATCGAACGCCCTACCCTTAGCGTAGAGTCTTTATATCAAGAGGTTGCGCTAAAAGTCAAAGACGAGTCGTTCAAAAAAGGCGACACGTACAGGCAAGAGCCCCAAATAGAGGGCAATACCAAGTTGGAGCTATAAATTGAAAAAAATCGCTTTTTGTTTGCCGCTGGCTTCAGCGCTTCTTCTCGGTGCGCCGTCTTGGTATATGAATACAACCGTCAAACCATATGAGCTAATAGGTTACGGCGAGAGCGATAGCGTCGAGTCGGCAGCGGGAAGAGCCAAGGAAGACATAGCGTCTCAGCTAAAGACCAAAATAGACAGTACGGTAAGTCAAAGCACAAAAGTAAAAAACGGAAAAGTCGATAGCGAGAGCGCCCAGAAGCTGAGAGTCACGACTGAGGCGATGCTAAGTGGAGTGGAGAAGCTAAAAGAAGAGCGTGAGGGCAGCACATATTACGCCGCCTACAAATACGATATTAGACCTTTTGAGGTCAGATTTGCCGCCAAAGCTACAAAGGCCATATGCCAAGGCAAATCCGGCTCCGCAACACTAGAACATACAAAGCTATACAAAGCAATAGCCGAAGAACTTGGATGCCATCCAAAAATCAAGCTAGTTAGACAAAACGGCGTCTACACGATAAGCTCTCAAGAGGTCGCACTAGCGGCAAACACGGAGATTGAAAGGATGTTTTTCGGTCGCCAATCGCAGTCGCTCTTGATAACCGCCTCAAAACAGCAGCCTCGAAGCGGAGAGAGCATATCGCTTACGCTCAAAGCCCAAAAAGACGGTTTTGTTAGCCTCTTTGACGTATACGATGACGGCAAGGTGACCATAGTAACGGCAAATGCAAAAATCAAAAAAATGCAGAGTCTAAAAATCCCCGATGAAACCAACAAAGACTTGGAGCTCGCAATGTCCGATAACGACGGCAAAAATAGCACGGATATGTTTGTGGCCGTATTAAGTGACAGCGAACTTGATTTGGGTAGTTTTGAGAAGATGGAAGACGGGGTGGCAACCGACAAAGCGCATAGACTTGATGAACTATTTTGGCTTATGGATAAACATCAGTTTGCGACGGTGATAATAAAGACGGTCAAATAGACCGCCTTTGGTATGGGAAAATTAGAAATTGTAGTTTAGACCTACGAACGGACCTTTGAATGTTACGTCCGCATCAACGTCGAACTTGTCTAGTTTTAGCTTTTGATATCTATATCCAGCCTCTACGCCAAGCCCCTTGATTACGTCATAAGTAAGTTTTGCTTTTGCATCCATATAGTTACTATTTCCAAAACCTAAATACTTAAGGTCTGCATTAGCCTTGAGCCCGGTAAACGGCAGTTTCGCTTCGGCGGCTATGTATGCCATAGGAAGAGCAAAAGTAGCACTATCGGAGTGTTTTAGTCCACCCTGAGTGGTATCTATGCTTGCAGATATACTTCTGATAGTTAGACCGAGATCGAGACTCACTACGTTGTCTAGGATTTCATAGTACGGGGTTACGTCGAGTGCATTTAGCTTGATATCGTTTTTGGCGGTTCCTGCGGCAAATCCGGTAACGCCTTTTGCGCTAACGATACTTGAAGTCCCGTCAAATTTCATAGGCGTATAGTCTATTCTGACGTTAGGGACGAAAGGAACCGGATGCTCAAAATATGCGCCTATTTGGTATGTCCCTTTTTTTTGGCTACCGAAATCAGTTGTTGTTTTCATGTCGCCGTCATAATTGAAATGACCGCTAACTTCCGGATGATAATAGTCGGCTTCAGCGCCAAAGCCAAGTATCATAGCCGCAGATGCGTTTGAGACGCAAAAAACAGAGCAAAGCGCCGCAGAGATAAGAACTTTCTTCACAAGCTTCTCCTAGTTGAATTTGGTTTGATTATACTCAAAAAAAGTATAATCCGACAAACAATTCAGGGGTTTAATAATGAAAATAGGGCATTTCGACGCAATATGCGCAATGGGCGGAAATATTGAAGAAATATTTGAAAACTTACTAAACAAGATAAGCTACATGAACGCCGACTACGCAAACGGCGATGAGATGCTGTACACCGGAAGAATGGCGGACGAAGACTTCTCGGCAAAAATATCAAAAATGCTTGCCGGATACACCCGCAAAAACGAAGCTCACTTATTAACTATCAACACGCAAAAAGTGGACGGTTTTGCATCATCGCAAGAGGCTTCAAATTTTCAAGACGCTATTGCATTGGCAAGACAAATCACAAATGAGGGCAAAAGAGTTTTACTGCTTGCTTCGCATAGGACGGATGACGATGAGATAGCAAAATACATAAATGATGGCAAATATTCACAAGGGGTTGCAAAGCCTTTTGACATAGATGCAGATGGATTAAATCTCGCCGATACGGCAGCCATTATCGAATTTTGCAACGACGGAGCATACGAACTGGAAAACTTCGATGAAAAAAATAGCGAGCAAATAGAATATGTTCACACTTGCGCCAATGGAATAAGAGATGAGGATGAAAAACTATCGGAGATGCTTGCCAAACTGTTTACCCAAAGCGCATTGATAGGCTCACCAATAGGGGTAACGGGTCAGTGCGGGGACGCCACGGATGCGCTATCTTTATCCATTTTGTGTCAGGCCATAAGAGAGGAGATACTGCCGGCATCATCGATGCTTGAGCATGGCTTTACCAATACTCTCAACTTCGCCTATGCAAACAAAATGAAAAAACTAAAAAATATGCTTTTTGTGGATATGGCTGGCAACTACTACAAGGTAAGCAACAACTAGGATTTTTTCTTCTTAAAATACCTAAAAAGAAGTCTTGCGGGGTCTATGGCGGCAGGGGTTTGCTTGCCGCTTAGTATCTCATCCGCCAGAAGCTTGGCGGTATATGGAGCAAGCATAAACGCCCTACTCCCGTGCCCTGTGTGGATGTAAAGTCCTTCGTATTTGCTAGGCGCTTCGCTAGAGAGTCTAGCACCGTGAACAAGGGATGGAAATCTATCCAAAGTAGCACACGAGTCATACACGGCGCCTGCAAGCGGGAAGTGGTCGATGGATGCCGAGCGCATACCGCCGCTCTCGTCAATCACCTCAAAATCCGCTATTTCCAATACTTCCCTAGCCTCTTCTATGAGGTGCAGCGTATCGGCTCTATTTATCGGCAACGGCTCGTCACTCCTGATATGTGTCGCCCCTATTGCCAGACCACCCTCTATAGCCACTATATGTACTTTCGAGGAGATGATGTATGGCACGGTCGCTTCGGTTTTTATCTTGCTTTTTTGCCCCCAAAGGCCATATAATTGAGTGTGTAGATAATCCTCACTTACCAAAAGCGAGTTTGCCCCTTGCGCCAAAATGACGTTTTTAGCCTTTACTCCGTCAACGCTCCAGCCGCATTCCGTTTTTTCTATATGCTGCGCTTTTTGTTCTATCTTTTGGATTCCATCGAGCATACCGTCTATCAAAGCCTTCGGACTTATTAGCCCTGAGTCTTTAACAAAAAAAGCTCCAAGAGGCTGCACGTCACTGCGAAATTCAAAATCAGAAGGAATGTGAGCTCCCAAGGCTTCGTATTCTTCGATTGTTTTTTCATTTTTTGGATAGATGAGAGAGCCGCATTTATTGTAAAGATGCGGGAAGTGAGTGGAGTAAAAATCAACAGAAAATCCAAATGCCTCATCGGCAAAATCTTTGAATTTTGAGGGTTTACCCATTACGGGATTGATGAAAGCCCCGGCCGCAAGAGACGCTGCGCCACAAAAGCCAGTGTCGTCCATAACGGCGACATTTGCGCCGCCCTTGGATAAAAAGTATGCGACACTAGCTCCCGCTATGCCGCCGCCGACTACGAGGCAGTCTATCAAACCCCGATTTCCTTGATGTCGGCAACCAATAGGAACTGTCTGTATATTCTACCTATTAGATTTTTTCTGTTTGTTCGCACCGCTTCATCATCTGCATTTACCATGCAGTTGTCAAAAAATCTATCAAGCGGCTCTTTGAGCGAGAATAGCGCGGCAAGTATCTCGTGGTATGATGCGTTTTCGTAGTCATGATGGGTATATGCGCCCCACAGCAATGCCTCCGCATCAGACTCGAATAGCTCCGTGTTTACAGGCATTTCGCCGACGAGTTCGATATCTTTTGAGATATTGGCAACCCGCTTAAACGTCGTAAATTGCTCTTTAAACTCCGCTTTTTTGACAAATAGATTTAAAGCCTCGACTTTCTCGGCGATAGAAACTACGTCTCTATCTCCACTCGCAAGAACGGACGTAATTACGCTTGGATTGATATCGCCAAACATTTGATAAAGTCTATCGAGCATAAACTCTTCAAGCTTCACCGTTTCAAAAGCTTTATAATCTTTTGACAACTCGGCAATCGTCTTGCCGATATCTATATTTATCGAGAAATGAAGTAGGTTTTTGATGATACCGATGGCTGCCCTACGAAGTGCATACGGGTCTTTGGAGCCTGACGGCACCATGCCTATACTGAAAAGCCCAAGGAGAGAATCAAGCTTGACGGCGATAGAAAGTAGGCTTCCGGCAAGTGTTTTTGGCAACTCACCGTCTTCGCCTTTTGGCATATACTGCTCTTTTATCGCCGAGGCTACGCCGCTATCAAGCCCCATTGCCTGTGCATAGTAGCACCCCATCACGCCTTGCAACTCGCCAAACTCGTACACAACCTCTGTCATCAAGTCCGCTTTGCCGAGCTTTGCAGCCTCAAGCAATGCCGCTTTGTCTTTTCCTTCAATACCAAGTTTGCTTGCTAGATATTCGGCGATTTTTGCCTCTCTAGCCACTTTGTCGGCGAGACTTCCGAGCCCCTCGACAAATACGATATTTTGCAGCCCCTCATTCGATAGCCCCTTTGCAAGGTCGTTCTCATAGAAAAACAAGGCATCAGAAAGCCTAGCTTTTAGCACCCTCTCATTGCCGGCGACTACTTTTTTGAAATCATCGATAAATGCGTTTGAGACGACCACAAAGTGGTTTGATAGCTTACCGCCCTCAAATACCGGGAAATATCTTTGGTTTTCTTTCTTTGAGGTAATGATAACTTCGCTAGGCACTTTGAGAAATGCCTTGTCAAAAGTACCCAAAAGCGCAGTCGGATA
>JBFWKW010000005.1:0-75120 GCA_050252455.1 Campylobacterales bacterium
ATCTATTTTTCTCTTTTTCGACAAACTCGTCGTTTTTTTCAACATTTAGCCCGTTTTCAAAAAATATTTTACTTATTTTGTAGATTATACCAGTGCTATCTTCGCAGTCTATTAGAACAATTTTTTCCATTTTATCCCCTGAATTTTTCTCTTATTTCGCGAGAAAGTTCTATTTTATAATTTTTTGATATTTCACTGCCCGTAAAGCCTTTTGCTATCATCTTTTGATATGATACGTCCGGGATGTACGGCCTATCCCAAATGCCAAGTCTTTGCGCACATTCTTTGACACCGTCATTATATGCTCCAAGCCATTCGCAAATAGGTATTTTAAGCGCCATTCCAATCAAAAATCGCTCACTGATGAGTCTTGGATTTCTCTTTTGGATTGCAAAAAGCTTACGGTAGCTATTTGGAGCGCCGATTTTATCCAAAAAGCCATTTTTATTTATTTTTACGACCGAAAAAATAATATACAAAAATAGTCCGACGGGTCGAACGCCAAAAAATTTATATGACTTTTTTAAAAATCTAGCTATTTTAATAAACCTGTCAAAATCAATATTAAACCCAAAAAGTTTATCTGCAATTTTTAGTCTAAATAGATAGTATGCCCCAATAATAGGGTGCTTTGCATCAAACATTTTTTGAAACTCGGCAAATATCCTAGACGAAGAGATGTCTGATAAATCAGTATCGATACACATTTTAACCGTTGTCGGCTCAATACGCATCCCAAAACGGGCGGCAAACTGCATAGCCCTAAGCACCCGCAGGCTATCCTCGGCAAAACTGTTCTCGCTCGTAGCCCGTAGAACTTGACGCTTCAAGTCCTTTTGCCCGCCGTAAAAGTCAAACAATGCGCCCGTGTCCACGCTAAGCAGCATTGAATTTATCGTAAAATCCCGTCTGATACAGGCAAGACGCATATCATCCGTCACACTAGCCTCAAACGCCGTGTGCCCTACCCCGATTTTGCTCTCGACTCTGGGGAGTGAAATATCAAAATTAGCCAAGCGATACACAAAAAAACTTTTACCCACACCGACTGCGCCGATAGACTCCATCGCCGCTTCAAAGTCACCTTGAGATATACCGTAAACTTCTATGTCAAAATCTTTTGAATGAACGCCAAGCATGGCGTCCCTGACGCATCCGCCTGCGAAGTAGAGTTTGGCGCCTTTTAGCACATTTGATATGAGTGTGAGTGTTTGACGAGAGCTTTCGTCAAGAAGGGGTTTCATTGCTCCTGCGATTTATCCAGTTTTTCGTCTATCGTAGCAAGCATATATTCAAGGAAGTTGACAATCAAATCAAGCTTTTTTTCAACCTGTAATATCTCGCCGCTTCCCTCTTCTTGGATGGACTGAAGCCCCTCGAACAGCACGAGTATTCTCTCTCTAAGATTGAGGAGGAATTTCTCTGCGGTATCGTCTTTGACTTCCATATCCGCATACACCTGCATGCTTTGTGCTACCGCCGTAGCGGCGTTATCTTTGGCGGCCTCTTTTTTTATCTCTTCTTGATAGTTGCCCTCTATCTCAGCAAGAGTCGACAATACGGCATCTTTTAGTTCCATACTCTACCAAGCCACCTTTCAAATTCTCTATATTCTATCTCCGTCTTCATTGATAGAAAAAAATCTCGCATTTGCATATTTACGCCGCTGTATTTTTTGTGAATGCCGCTAAGTCGTCTCACTGCGGCTATCGCCTCTTTATTGTTCGGCTCACCCTTTAGTATCTCTTTGTATATTTCAAGCGCATCTTCTTTGTGCCCTTGAAATTCATATATAGATGCTAAAGTTAGAGTTTTGAGTCCGCTCATTATATCCTGCTTGCTATCTCTGTTCCCATATCTTTACAGCCAAGCACTTTTACGGCACCAAATCTTGCCGTATCTTTTGTCCTTATACCGTCCCTAAGTGCAGATTTTACCGCATCTTCTATCATGTCGGCGGCTTTTTCCTCGTTTAGCGAAAACCTTAACATCATAGCGGCACTTAGTATGGTAGCTATTGGGTTTGCAATATCTTGCCCCGCAATATCAGGGGCAGAGCCGTGGATTGGTTCGTAAATAGCGTATTTATCACCGAGCGACGCACTAGCTAGTAGACCTATTGAGCCAGTAAGCACGCTTGCTTCATCGGATAGTATATCGCCAAATATATTTCCCGTCACCACGACATCAAATTGTTTTGGATTTGTCACAAGCTGCATAGCGGCGTTATCTACATATAGGTGTTCTAGGGTAACATCAGGATAGTTTTTGGCGACTTCCGTTACCGTTTCTCTCCATAGTTGCGATACTTCAAGCACATTTGCCTTATCTACGCTCGTTACTTTGCCTCTTCTTTTTCTAGCAGACTCGAACGCCACTTTTGCGATTCTCTCGATTTCAGGCTTCGTGTACACCATTGTGTTATAGCCCTTATTCTCGTCTCTGCCTCTAGGCTCGCCAAAGTATATACCGCCCGTTAGCTCTCTAACTATTAAGAGGTCAACGCCTTTTGCTATCTCAGGTTTTAGCGGGCTAGCCTCTAGTAGTTCGTCATACACCGCCGCAGGACGAAGATTTGCGTATGTGCCTAGCTCTTTTCTGATTTTGAGTAGTCCCGTCTCAGGCTTTAGCTCTCTTGGCAGGCTATCCCATTTGTAACCGCCTATCGCACCAAATAGTACGGCATCACTTGCCTTTGCACCCTCTATAGTAGCGTCCGGAAGTGGGTTGTTGCACGCATCTACGGCGCATCCACCCATCAAATATTCGTTAAATTCCATTTCAAAGCCGCATTTTGTGCCTACTGCTTTTAGTACTTTTACCGCTTCGTCTATTATCTCAGGACCTATACCGTCCCCTTTTATTAACGCTATTTTATAGTTTTTCATACATTTGCCCTTTTGATTTCTTCAGCCGCATACTCCATTAGTCCGCCGGCGTTTAGTAGTTCCATCATAAACGGAGGGATTGCGTTAAATGCGTAAGTTTCATTTTTTGTGATGTTTTGCACCGTGCCGGCCGCCAAATCGACTTTTAGCTCATCACCTTCGGATATTTTGTCGGCCTCTTTGACTTCTAGGATTACAAGCCCCGTATTGAACGCATTTCGATAAAAAATTCTCGCAAACGACTTGGCTATAACCGCAGAAATACCTGCATATTTGATAGCCACGGGAGCATGCTCTCTACTTGAGCCGCATCCAAAGTTCTCGCCGGCTACGATGAGGTCGCCCTTTGAGATTTTGTTCACAAACTCCGGGTCTGCGTCTTCCATTGCGTGCTTTGCAAGTTCAATTGGATTTGAAGTATTGAGGTATCTAGCCGCTATTATTAGGTCTGTGTCTATATTGTCGCCAAAAACAAATGCTTTACCGTTAAAACTATTATTCATCTTTTGCCTTGTTACGAATCGTTTTTAGGCAAAATTGTAACGAAGAAAGGGTTAAATCGTGGAACCCCTAAAGGATACAAAGAATAACCAAAACGAAAAAGACAGACGGATGAGCGAGCTGCCGCGACTAAACTCTGAAATCAGATATTCAAATTCATCTTTGTGTTCACTAGACATAAACTCCTTAATAACGTTTTTAGAGGTTATTATTTTATCGAGACAAAAAGTTTCGCCAACACGTTGATAATCACGCAGTTGCAAAGATAGACTTTGCGAAAGGTCATCTCTGACGCACACCTTGATACCTCTTGCGGTACTCTCAAGATATGCGACTCTTTTTTGAGCTTTTGTTTTATATTTTTGTCTTTTGATACCCAAAGATACGACAGAAAAGCCAATAATATACTCCATATTTAAAAAGTGATAGACCTTCTCGCCAGACTTTGCAGTATTGAGCCTATAGGCCTCTTCAAAAAAATCGGGATACCAAAGCGACGCGCCGACTGCAACATCACCCCTTAATCTATGTCTACCACTGAAACTTTTGATATTTTCTATCCAGATATATTTATCTTCCAATGTGTAGCTCTTTGTTTGTAAAATCGCAATACTCCAAATTTTGCCCGTCAAATATAAAAACCACACCAAGCACAAGCAAAACCGCCAGTATGAGCCAAAAAACTTTCGGTCGTCTCTTTATTTTCGGCAAAATATTGCACATTGCGCCGTACACGCATAGATATGAACAGTACCACCTCCTAAGCAGTACGATAAGCGCAAAAATAAATATAAATACCGAGTAAAAAAACCAAACACAAACAAAATCTTTTCCACCGACTACATAATAAAACAGCTCGTTTGCCGGTATAAAATATGAAATTAGCGAAAAGCTAAAAACCGCCGCAAACAAGGCAGACTTAAAATAACGCAATGTAATCGGCTCATGTTTATTTTCAAAATATGATAAAAAAAGCGTATTTGGACAAAATCTACCGCACCACATGTGCGATAAAACAATAGACATAAATATGCCCACCAAAAGCCCGAACAAAACAAAAGCGGCTATAAGCTGATATGTATTTGCCTCTACTACATAAAAAGCAAACTCAAAACGATGGTTTGCAAAATCAAGCAGTAATAGATGCCCGCCAAACAGCTTTACCCACGGCGTAACGACGAAAACGGCAAAAACAGCCCAAAGCGTCCATGTCCGACTCACTTGTCAAACCTCGACTTTTTCCACAAGTCGGCTCTATCGCCAATCGGAGGGGTGCCGTTTTCCAACCTTCCCTCGGAGACCCTCTTTATAAGCTCGAAAAATACCTTTTTGTTCGGCTTTGCCTCAAAACGCTTCACAACCACTCCGCTTTTGTCGGTTACAAGTATGAGCGGGATGCTTTTGGAGAGACCGAAATCGGCAAACTTTGTTATGTTGATTTTGTCGGTATCGACATGCGTAACTTCAACATCCATTGCAGCTTTGACTTCTTTGATTAGCGCCTTGCTGGCAATACACGGCGGACACCAATCCGCACCAAACATCAATATATGAACTTTGCCCGACGCAAATGCGTAGGTATTTTCCGAGGTTACTATTTTTTTGTCACAAAGATTTAAAGGGGCGGCAAAAGCCACCCCCATCAATAGAATAAGGAAAGATAAAATTCTCATTTTTGTTTCATTACCCACGCTGCAAGCTGTGCGGCCTCTTCAGGCGTTACGTTTTGCGCAGGCATTTCCACAGCACCCCATTTGCCTTTTGAGCCTTTTTGGATTGAGCCTGCTATTTCATCTGCAGATTTATATTTTGCGGCAACTTCTTTATATGAAGGGCCTACAAGTTTTGAATCTACCGAGTGGCAAGCCAGACAACCTTTTGAGTCAGCGAGGCTAACAGCAGGATCAAGTACGACGGCAGGTTTGTTTTTTTGCTCTTCTTTGAATTTTTTGTATTCAATTAGAACATTGTTCATATACTGCTCGGTGGCTTTTGCTTGAAGTGCCAAAGGCTCCTCGAAGCTAACAACCCTGATACCGTGTCTAGTGGTAGCCATCAAAGCAACAGCTATGAGTACTAGAAGCGCAGCAGTTTTTGCCTCACCCATGCTCATATGTTCTTGCCCAAATCGTTTAAGCAAGAAGAAGAATAGGATTGTAAGCACTATTGATGCGATAAACGGCAAGAATACATACGGAGTACTAAGTAATGCTTCTGCAATCCTAGGACTAAATGCGAAGAACACTAAAGGTAGTACGGCTATATTAACCGGAGCGGCAAATAAAAACCACTTCTTACCTTGAGATATTGCAAGTTTTGCAACTTCTTCGTCTTCTTTGCCGTTTTGTAGCCATTTTGCACCGAACCATATCATTACAACACCGGTTACGCTAAACGCTGTTAGGAAAAAGTTGAGAAGCCTAAAGCCCGTGAGGGGAGTCAGCATAATATCCCAAATATTGTTCACCGTAGCGAATGTCTCAGGCTGCAAGTACAGGTTTGACATAGACATGAATACCGGAGGAAGAGTGTAAAACACTGTCACGGCAACAACGCCTATCGCAATATGGAAACCTTTATGGTTATGAAGCACATGCCAGCTATATTTGTATGCGTAAGATAGCAAGAACGCAAATATATTGCCGTAAATTATGTGCAGGATATGCGGGGACACTTTAAGTATCGCCGTATAGAAAAATCCTGTATATAAAACAGAAATCACGAGAAGCGGAGCAACACCCCAAAGGGCGCCCATATTTTCAGATACCGTGGTAGGATTGGTCATTCTATACGCAAACTCGTCGTGAGCCTTTGACTTTTTGAATACGCCCATGATATTGTAAAGTACGGAAGCCGTAGAGGCACCGATAAGTACATAGATAAAACCTATGTGTACAATAAAAACTATAACGCCCAAAGCGTCAAAAAACCATCCCGGTATACCCATAGTAGGTATAACTAGCGGAATGTCAAAAGGAAGTTTCCAATTCATTTAATCTCTCCTTTTTTGTTAAGTGACGCTATATACGCCGCCAAAGCCTCTTTTTCCGCTTCTGTTCCGACAAACGGAGGCATGTACGGAGTTCCGCCGCCAGGAAGGTTGTTTAGTCTGTTTTTGATTGCAGATTCACTCCATCCGGCAGTTAGTTTTTTAAGACCATTGATGCCGTTTTCGGTATGACAAGCTCTACATTCTATTTGATAGATTTTGTGACCGACGGCTACAAGATTTGTTTTATTTGCATCTATTACTTTGTCTTTTTCTTCCACGAACACGGCGTGTTTTAGGATTCCGACTTTGTTTAGATACGGTACATCGGTAGGTCTAATACCGTTAACATACATATAGTTGTAGATTAGGTATGGTTTTCTGATGAATTCCCTAACCCTCTCTTCGTAACCCCAGAAAACCAAAAAGCCTGCAACCATAAGCGATGCGGCAATATAAGGCATTCTTTTTGGAGCAAAAAGAGCAATAATTGTAGTAAGTATGATAGATGCGCCTATGCCTACTATTATCATATACATCAAATCCATTTTGTCTGCAAAAGCCCTGGTCATCATAGCCGTAGGTATCATTGCTTTTGCGGCTTCAGGTATTTGAAGCAGGTAGTAATATCCTAGCGCTGCGCCGATAGGCACGGTAACCGCCATGATAATCGCAAAAAATCTAATCAGTCTTTCCCTGGTAGCTTTTACCGTCTCATCTTTGCTGAACGCGGTGATTAACCATGTCCACATAATTGCGAGAGCAGCCGCAAAAGCTATCGAGCTAAACGTCCTAAAGAACAATCCAGGAAACCACGTAGGATTGAAAAGCGCATTATTGTAATTTACATTACCGGGATACACCTCTGGGTCGACCCAAGGCTGTCCGTCAAAGTTTGGAGTAAGCATGAAGCCCAAAATTGCGGTGATGATAACCATCGTAATCCACGAAGATACGGCGTACCACGTACCGATTTTGACCGATTTGCTTCTGCCCTCAGGCGTAGCGGCATTTTTCTTCCACGTCATAAACCAAACAAGAAGCAAAATAACCTCAAAGTTAAATACTATCCACTCAGTAAACCATTTCCAGAAGAATACACGGATAAGGCCGCCTATCGCATTTGGAGAGATAATATTGGCATGAATCCACATGCCAATACCCGTAAGTGCGCCCACTGAAGTAGAAATAATAAAAAAGACCATTAAAAGACGATAAACGACATTGTAAGCCGCCATATCGTTCTTTTTGTTAGTCCACCAAGCGACAAGCGCCAAGACCACAGAACCACCCACTGCACCACCGTGAGAAACAAAGACATGGATAATGGCGTTGATTGCCATTAGCATTCTTTGTCCTATAATGGGCATCTCAAATATGGGAAAATCAAACATCAACAGCTCCCAAAATATTTACATTTTGCGAAAAAACGCAAACTAATTGTAAAAATGGTCTGTTAATTAAGTCTAAAGCACGTTGCTATTTTATTGCTGTTTTTAAGCTACTTTTAAAAATAGCAATATTGCCGATGTTCGTTTCTTATGAAAATCGCTGTTTTTAATTAATAAGTTATATATTACGTCAAAAAAAATACGGACGGCAAAATGGAAGCATTGCGAAGAATAAGCATAAAAACAAGGCTTATACTAATACAGGCCATTGTACTAATCGGGCTTTTGGCTTTATGGATTGAATTTTCAAACCTACTGGACAAACAGACGGCAAGCGCACAAAAAATAGAACTTATAGACGGTATGGGTTTTGCTCAAAAATCCCTATCGGCTTCCATAATGGGATATCAGATATTTGTAACCCCGCTTGAAATAAAAGACTACAAAAACGCCTACGCTTCTTTGAACACAAAAGCGAAAGAGCTAAAGGTAATGGCTCCCGAACACGGCAAAGAGATAGATGCAATACTGTCTCGAATTGCGGAATGGGATGCTATGAACAATAAAAGGGTAGAGATAATCGATAAAAAAGACCTTCTATCAATGGAGGAATGGATAGATAGCCCTATGAGACAGGAACTATCCCTGATACTTTCAAAAAGCAGAAAGATAGACAAAAACGCTTCCGACGAACTTGCAAAAATGAGAAAAAATATTATTGAAATTGACGCAAAAGAGATTTCTAGCGCAAAGACAAAAACAATAGCAATGGCGTTCGTGATAGCGGTTTTGATATTTGGAGGGTTGTGGGCTATAGGTCAGTCGATAGCTACGCCGATAAGAAAAATCGCCTCTTTAATATCGGAAATTAGCGCATCAAATAATCTCTCAAAAGTAGTAAATGATAGCGGCAAGGATGAAGTATCCGCAATCTCAAAAGACATCAACGGTCTTTTGGAAAAACTAAGAACGGCAATAGGCGACGCCAAGCGTTCGGCAATGGAAAATAATGACGTGGCATCTATGCTGAGTACGTCTAGCTCAAAAATACAAGAAAGCATAGAGGCGCAAGCAAAGCTCACAAAAAGTCAAAGCGATAGCAGCCATAGTGTCAAGGAATCTATCGAGAACCTCGTAAAAGCGGCTCAAAAAAATAAGTCCGAAATTGAAGAGGCGGGGGCAAATCTATCCTCGGTAAAAGTCCACATCATGGGAATGATAGACAATATAAGAATTCAAGCCGAAGCGGAAACGGCTTTGGCGGAGAGATTGTCAAGGCTTTCCGATGAGGCAGACCAAGTAAAAAATGTTTTAACGGTAATAAACGATATAGCAGACCAAACAAACTTGCTTGCCCTAAATGCGGCAATAGAAGCGGCAAGAGCCGGTGAGCACGGCAGAGGATTTGCGGTTGTTGCCGACGAGGTGAGAAAACTAGCTGAGAGAACACAAAAAAGTCTAACCGAAATCAATGCAACGATTAATGTAATAGTGCAAGCCATCAACGAGGCATCCGATGAAATGAATAAAGATTCGGCCACGGTACAAGAGATATCAAAAAGCTCAACCATAGTCGGAGATACGGTATCTCAAAGCGTTGCGACAATCAATAATATATCTACGGACATAGGTGTTTTGGTGGAACACTCTTTGGATAACGCCAAAAAGATTAGCGAGAATGTAGAACAAATAAGTATCATCAATAAGCTATCAAGCAGTAATGCGTCGGAGACGGAAGCCATAGCAAACGCTTCCGCAAAAATGAAAGCAATGACGCTTCAATTGGGAGAAAAACTAGCCAAGTTTGACACCTGAGAGGATTACTCGGTCTTTTCCTTGACTACCGTTGCCGCTTCGTTCACTTTTTTCTTTGTCCAGTCTACGGCGTTTGAGGTGTCTTCTTTGACCCCTTTTACCGTAGCGGAACAACCAAAAAATATAAAAGCCAAAAAGAGAGAAACGATATATTTCACGGCTTACTTCTTGAGTTGATTTACAATACCGAGCATTTCATCGGATGTCAAAATCGCTTTTGAGTTTGCTTCGTATGCTCTCTGGCCAGTAATAAGATCCGTCATCTCTTCAACAAGCTGAACATTACTCATCTCAACAAAACTCTGTCTTATCGCACCCCTGCCCTCTAGTCCCGGTACGCCCACTATTGCGTCGCCGGAAGCGGTCGTATTGATGTAGTTATTATCCCCTAGGGCATGAAGACCTGCGGGATTTACAAATGATGCAAGCTCTATCTGCCCTATTTGCTGCAAAGCAGTCTGTCCGGCCTGAAGCACACTGACGGTTCCGTCCGTTGCTATGGATACTTTGGTTGCATCAGCCGGAACAACAAGCTGAGGAATGAGAGGGTAACCGTCCGCAGTTACTACGGTGCCGTTGCTGTCTAGCTTAAATGAGCCATTTCTACTGTAAGCCGTCGTACCGTCAGGAAGTTGAATCTGGAAAAAGCCGTTTCCGGAGATTACCATATCAAGGTCGTTACCAGTCTCCTTGAAGTTACCCTGAGTAAACATCTTTTGGATACTTGTAGGACGTACGCCAAGACCGACATCTATACCGGTAGGAGACATTGTTGTCGTAGATGTTGCAGCGCCGGCATATTGCATAGTCTGATACATAAGATCCGCAAACTCTGCTCTCCCTTTTTTGTACCCTATCGTATTTACGTTGGCGATATTGTTTGAAGTAACGTCTATTTGCAGCTGCTGGGCAATCATCCCCGTAGCGGCAGTATAAAGTGATCTCATCATGGCTTATTATCCTCTCACATTTCCGAGTTTATTTATTGCTTCAGAGTTAAGGTCGTTCATTTGCGTATCCATAACCTTTTGATACATCCCGACAAGCCTACTGGTCTCTATAAGGGCTGTCATCTCAAGCACCGGATTGATATTGCTTTTTTCTATATATCCTTGCATTACGGCTCCGTTATCTGCTGCAAGCAAAGGCTGTTCCTCATTTGAATAAAGATTTTGCCCCTCTTTTTTTAGGGTTTTTACATTCTCAAATTGAGCTATCAGCATTTGGGCATCAGGCTCCTGATTTAAAGCCTGACCTTGTATTTTGTAGTGAATACCGCCGTTTGGATCTATCATAACCTCCGCACCCTCAGGCACGGTAATATAGTTTCTGGCTTCAAAATAGTTTTGCGGCAACACCGGATAGCCGTCTTTTGTTGCAAGCCTACCTTGCGAATCGACAACCAAAGAGCCGTCTCTTGTATACCTAACACCGCTTGGAGTTTCTACGGCAAGGAATAAATCATTTTTTTTGAGCGCCACGTCCAAAGGATTTCCCGTCTTTGCCATCGAACCGAGGTCAAAATTGGTATATTCTTCTACGATATGCGGCACATTATTTAAAGCCCTATTGAGAAACTTCGCCGCAGGCTTCGTATGGTTTTCAAGCGGCAGTTCGTCTCTCATCTCTTGAAAAAGTCTTTTGAAATCGCCTATAACGACATCGTCTCTTTTAAAACCGTTTGTGTTTAGATTGGCTAGATTGTTTGTAACCACTTGCAGTCTGTTAAACTGTGTGGCCATCCCGCCGGTAGCATCATAGTAACTGCTTTGCATTCAGCCTCTTAAAATAATTTTGTGATTATTAGCAAAAGCTGTTCCAAACTTACCAATGTACAAATTTAATAAATTTTTCTGTATAATCGCCCTTCGCTAAAAACACATAACGTGCAAAAATCTCCAAAAAACACTCGCAAAGAGGAAGTTAAACGTGTCTGCAAAATCTACTGCAAATCAACTAGAAGATATATTTAAAGATCATAAAAACGAAACGGTTACATACGAAAAAATAGTCGAGACTATGGACAAACTGCCGACTGCAGCGGTTGCCAAAAAAATCTCGGAAATGGCAAAGAAAAACAAAACCTTCCTTTGTTCTTCGGCAGAAGCTGCAAAGCTGATGAATATCGCCGATGCGCAAAGAAACAAAGAAGCATTCCTTGCCATGAAAAGCGAAATGCAAACCGATATGATGGACTTCACAAAGGATAAAGAGCTTCTTGAGTGGTCTCGCTCTGACAGCCCTGTTAGAATGTACCTTCGTGAAATGGGTCAAATCCCCCTTCTGACAAAAGAAGAAGAAGTAGAGCTATCCATCAAAATAGAGCAAGGCGAGGATATGATCCTTGACTCCATCTGCTCGGTTGGCTACCTCATTCAGTTCATCATCAACTACAAAGAAGCCCTGATTAACAGAGAAAGAAGGGTTAAAGAGCTATTTAAAAGCTTTGGTGACGAAGAAGAGGAAGAAGAGGAAGAAGCCGAGTACGAAGACGGGGACGACATCGAAGAGGAAGGCGAAGCCGACAAAGGAATCTCCAAAAAAGACCAAAAACGTGTCGAAAAAGTACTTGAAGCTTTTAAAACGCTAGAAAAAGCAAAAAAAGAGTGGGAAAAAACAAATAAATTCGACATGGTAGGCGATGATCAGCTTGCCCCTGAAAACCTACTCAATATACTTGTAAACGCATTCAAAAAAAGAATGGTCAAAGAGGCACTCCTTGAACTAGGGCCGACCTCAAAGCTAATTAACGAGCTTGTCCGCGCCATGGAAACAAGCTTAAAAAGTGACGGCGATTTCGATAAAGAGCTCAAAAAGCTTGAGTATAGATTGCCGCTATTTAACGAGCAGCTCAAAGAAAAACACAAAAAGATGCTTGAGAACATCGTCAATATGTCCAAAGAGGAGATAGCGGCGAGCGTACCTGAGCAGACAATGGTTTCCACGTATATGGAAATTAAAAAGCTGTTTGAAAACTTTGAAGCCGGAAAAGATAGCTTCAATATGCAGCCTGAAGAGCTAAAAGAGGTTTTGGAGCAAATCAAAAGGGGTAAAAAAATCTCCGACGACGCCAAAACCAGAATGGCAAAATCAAACCTAAGACTGGTCGTATCAATAGCAAAAAGATACACAAATAGAGGTCTGCCTTTCCTTGACCTTATCCAAGAGGGCAACATCGGTCTTATGAAAGCTGTCGATAAGTTCGAGTACAAAAAAGGGTATAAATTCTCTACATATGCGACATGGTGGATTAGGCAGGCTATTAGCCGCTCCATCGCAGACCAAGCTAGAACTATCCGTATTCCGATACACATGATTGAATCTATCAACAGAATCAACAAGGTAATCAGAAAGCACATACAAGAGACCGGTCAAGAGCCCGATGTGGATGCAATAGCGGAAGAAGTACAACTATCGGTAGAAAAAGTCAAAAATATCATCAAGATAACAAAAGAGCCTATAAGTCTTGAGGCTCCGATAGGCAATGAGGATGACGGTAAGTTCGGCGACTTCGTAGAGGATAGAAACTCCGTTAGCCCGATGGATAACGTAATGAAACAAGACCTCAAAGAGCAGATAGACAATGTTCTTGAGCAGCTCTCGGATAGAGAAAGAGCGGTTATTAAGATGAGATTTGGTCTACTTGACGATGAGTCGGATAGAACTCTTGAGGAGATAGGCAAAGAGCTTAGCGTAACCAGAGAGAGAGTAAGGCAGATAGAGTCAAGCGCAATCAAAAAACTAAAACACCCGAAAGTCGGACGAGCACTAAAAAGCTACATTGAAAACTAAAAACTATCGGCCAAAAGGCCGATAGGCTAACTATTATCTACTTATAACTTTCTATCTCGTTTTTCATAGCCTCTCTAGATGTTGTGCATCCAGCCTCGCTACCCAAAATACAAGCTCTATCTAAATAATAAAATCCAACGTTTGCTTTTCTTTCATTTGTTCCGGGGATGCCGTTAACTAGATTTAGCCCATAGTAATAGCATGCGTTTGCATTGTTAAGTCCGCAAGATTTTTCAAACATGGAGTGTGCTTTAACATCGTTTTTTGGAACCACTTTGCCATTCTTGTATTGTGCACCCGCATGATAGCAAGAATAAGCGTCGTTTAGTCCACACCCTTTTTCATAATACTCAAGCCCTTTTTTCTCATTTTTTTGAGCACCTAGACCATTTTCGTACGCATAGGCAACACCGTTACATCCGCCACCGTTACCGGCATCGCATGCCTGCTGGAAAAAGTTGAAAGCTTTTGTTAGATTTTTGGCAACACCGGTTCCATTTTCATATAGATATCCGATGTTATAGCAAGATGTTGCATCTTTATTTTTTGCGCAAAGCTCTTCAAATAACGTTGCAGCTTTTTTATAGTCTTTTGCTTTATAGGCGGCCATACCGTCTTCAAAAGTAGCGCCAAAAATAACGCCTGAGAGCAGAATGGAAGCTAGGAGGGCTTTTTTCATAACAATCCTTTTTGCTGAAATTTTATAAATTATAGCAAATGAAAATAAGATTTGTTAATTTTTTTGGCAACTGAGTGTATATTTTAAGAACATCTTTTATAAAATCTTTGAAATTCTAAAAACAAGGACTGCCAATGAGACTCTTTTTAGCAACGATAGCCGCAGCGGCCACGCTGTTTGCCGCGCCACAATGGGCTCCGATATATAATAGTCCGGAGATAGATCTTTCGTATGACGTTGACGCATATAAGGTCAATCAATACTCAAAAGGTAACGTAAAAATGGCGGTGGTTATGTATACCTACAAGCAGGGCGGCACAAAAAGAGCTCTTATTGATTCGCTAAAGAAAATCGACGTCAAAGGGGCTGAAAACTTCCAATATGCCGTTGACTACAGATATTTTAGTCCTGCAAGCGCTCAATCATTCAAGGCCGCAACGATATTTATGGATAAAAGCTTTAACGTTCTTTACACAAAAGAGTACAAAGAAGTTTGGAGTAAAAACACCCAAGAAGACACAACCATCATTATGGCTATCTTAAAACACCAAATGGGCGCTCAATAAAAATAAACTTTATCCCCGCCTAGTTGCGGGGATTTTTCTACTTAGCTCTAATTAAATCATAATCTTTACCGAAGTGCAAAATCGTTGGGGTCTGCGGATGTCCTATCGACGCAGAGATATTTGAAGTCATATCTTTTGCAAAAGCCCCGATTTCTTCAACGCTCACTCTCCCCTCTTTGCTTTTGTCGACTTTTGCAGGCTCGCCTACGGCGTTCAAGAGCACATGCGTGAATAGCCCGTTACCCTTATATCCGTCTATTGCCGTCTGCTGACTACCGGCGGAGGCATAGATGTGAAGTCCGCTTTTTTTGGCAAGCACCGACATCTTTGAATCATATAGCCCGGACATTACGGCGTCAAGCCCACCCGCATGGCACGTATCGAGAATAAAAAGTTGCTTGAAAGCGGCTATCTGCTTGCTTGCGTTTATGATATCGTTTGAACTTATCATTGTATTTGGATCCAAAACACCGTTGTATGAGTGGGTAACCAAATAGTACTGCCCGTCAAAAAGTACGCCGTGGCTAGCTCCAAAAAATACAAAGACATCCTGCGGTTGTGCACTTTTTGCAATTTCGTCAAATGCCGCTGTAATATTTTGTTTTGTCGCCTCTTCGTTTGATATAACCTTTGTGACTATGTTTTCTTTTGAAAATAGCGTTTGTGCTTTTTTGTCAAACAGCACCCTAAAGTCATTCGCATCCTTTGCCGCATATCTTAGGTTTGCGTCACTTTCAAGAAATTTATCAATTCCGATAGACACGATATACAATTTAGGAGTCTTTGGTTTATCGCTAGAAATATACTCTTTCGTATCGAATGAGCTTTGAGCCGTATTTGCAGCATTAAAAGCCGATAGCGCGTATTCATTTTGTCCACTAACGGCCCACGTCTCAAAATATGACTCAAAAAATTCACCTTTTCCGCTAGATATTATGGCTTTTGTATTTAGCGCGGTATCTTTTATTTTCTTAAGAGCCCTTTCGTTACCGGCCTTTATTGAGGATGAGTTTTGAGAGGTTAGCCTTGCTTCCTCTTTTTTGAGCACACCCTCTGGATCGCTATATTGTCCATCCGAATATGCAAGCTTGCCGTTATGAAAAAGCCTAACCTCCCCTATTCCGCCCCCGGTTGAGTTAATTTGATAATAAACCTTCACCTTCCCCGCGGACGAAGGCGTTATCTTGGTTATTTTGACCTCAGGCGGGGTCTTGGCAAGTGCATCTTCTATGTTTATAGCCGTATATCTCGATATATCTTCCCCTGAAAGCTTCATCCTCACAATATCCGTACGATAAAAAATATCATACATCCTGTCCATCGTAACAAATGTCGCCTCTTTATCCTCGCCCCTGTTTACGTGATAGCCCAGATATTTAGCACCCTCTTTTGAGGCAGTAAAGTATCCTTCCGGCGTCCAAGCTATCCAATCATTGCCCTTTGAGACAAAGACGGACACCAGCGGCAACAACTGCTTATGCTCATATACGGCGGCAAAATTTCCGCTTGCAAGATGGGCGCCTTTCATCTCATCCACAGTGTTTATCGGCCATTTTTTGTGCTCTTTGCTGTTTTTTCTAATCTCTAGCTCGCTTTGGAGCCACTTTGTATTCTCTTTTGGCTGCACCTTATCCAGCCCGTCAAGCGACCATACCCTAAAGCTCTGATCGCCGGAGCCGCTTACGAGCCATTTATCGTTTGCCGCAAGAGATAAAATATCTACGCTATGCCCGACAAAACTAGCTAGCAGTTCTCCCTTTGTGTTAAAAATATGCAAATGACCGAAATGACCGCCGCTAACTATAAGCCCTTTGGATGTGAAGCCAAAAACCGTATGTGTACTGCCGTTATTTTGCGATCTGACGATAGAAGATATTATTTTTCCGTTGTGCTTGATAAGTAGTTTTCTATCGCTGTCACCGAGTTCGAGCGAATAGCCGTTCCACGAGGTTGTCATTCTGTTAAAAGCAGTGCTTTTCTCTTTTTGAACGGTTGAGAGCGAAAAATTTTTTAAATCGAATGTCTTTTCAAGAGAGCTATTATTAAGTGTCGTATTCTGTGAGTCAAATACATTTCCAAACGCTATCTTTTCGCCCTTGATACCGACCGCAAAAACACCGGCACCGACTTCTTTTGTAGATACGGCGTCCATCTTTCCTGTGGGCGAAAAAGCCTTGATAGCAAAGCTGCTACCACCCCCAGCCAATACCTTGCCGTTTGGCAAAAAAGCGGCGGCACGTACCAGATTGTCAAAAGGAAGCTTGTTTTGTTCTGCAAACTCAGGGATTTTGTAGACCTTAACTACGCTATCTTTTGGCGAAGAGGCCATTGAAACAAGCAGCTGTTTGCCGTCCTTTGAAAGCGCCAGAGCATTGATAGGCAGAGGCGACTCAAACTCGGCTACAAAACCGAATTGTTTGTCGTATATCGTAATCCATCTATCAAGACACCCTATAGCCACGTACCCGCCGCCGGATGCTATACTATCTACTGCAGCCGCTTGATATTTCTCTGCTATCTGCCCATTGCGTATGTCATAAATATGCACCGTTTGATGCTTGCCTACTGCGATTACATACTCATTCGTCATAAATCTAACCGATAGATATCCACCACTACCGTCCATCTCTTTTTGAAGCCAATTTTTTGCTTTATACTGGTGGCTTTTTATTAGCGCACCGCTTTTTGCATCCCAAAAATTCACGCTGCTATCTGCCGACACGGATACTATAGTCTTGCCGTCGGGGCTAAAATCAAGGTCGTTTATGACATCCGTATGCCCTTTCAGAAGCTTGAGTAATTTGCCGCTTTTGTAATCGTACAGTCTTATGGCACCTGCTCTTTTGAGGTCTCTAGCGTCATAAAACATTCCGCCCGTAGCTAATACATTTGAGTCCGGGGATACCGCAATACTATAAACCCCTCCCCAATTTTGAGACATTTCGCCAAGAATCTGTCTTTTTTCGCTCATAGTAGAGCTGTCCCATACTCTGACGCTTTTATCGGAACTTGAAGTTATTATCTCTTTGCCGTCATATGATACGACCATTTTTTTGATGACCGATGTGTGCGCCCCTGTAGAGAGCTGCGGGAAAATCTCAACACCAAATCCAAGCGTCAACCACGCAAACAATAAAAAGACGGCTCTCATTTTGTCACCTCATCAAACGTCGTCATCATAAGTATGTTTTCCGCGCTTTTCTCTCTGCCGTCTTTGACTTTGGATATGGCTCTGGTTTTCATGACTCCCTCATTTGCGCTGCCGCCGACAAGGTATAGCCCGCTATTTTTATCGTAGATATATTGTGGAATTTTTGCATTTTTTGTAGTGGCTATTATTTGGAACGACTCAACCCCAAAAGGCGGCATCACCTCATATTCGCCGAGGACTATCTCTTTATTCATCTCATCTGCGGAAACTCTTTTAATAAACTTTGCACTTCCGATTGCATTTTCATTTATCTCAACCAAATATGAAAGATTTTCGCCAGGTTTTTTGGAGTGTCCGACTATATAAAATTCCCCCATCTGGCTTAATCTTGCGACAAGTCGAAACTTGTCTCCTTTTTTAAACACAAGAGAATTAGAGCCCCTGTCCGTAGTGAGCGACACCCTAAAATCATCAGAAACAACTATACCGCTTTGCAGCAATGTCTCAAAGCTACTATCAAGGGGCTTGTATCCGTATTTGACGTAAACACTCTCGTCTACAACCAGAGTTTTTGATTCCAATGCCGTTCCATCACCGTTGTAGAGGGTATATGTCATCTCTATAGCATTTTTTAACGTCCTATATTTGCCTATGTAGCGGTATTTGGCATCGCTTTGGTTTTTGACACCCTTCATAGCTGATTCCAGCCTATCTTTGACTACCATGGAAAATTCTGTCGGGGTCGTGGACGTAGACGGCGTAGGGGCAAACACATAAACACCGTCGTATTTGGTAAGTGCAAATGCCTTGATTAATCTATCGATAGTATCTATTTTTTTGGATACCTTGTCAAGTTCTGCGCTTATTTGCCCCCTTGATATATTCAGGACATCGGCGGATGAGCCGAGCAAGGTAATAACGCTTTTTATCCTCGCATACTCATCGTAGTTTTTTATAGCATCTTCAAGCAAAGAATGTTTATTGTCGGTATCTTTTGAGCCAAGTGCTGCCATGAAGCTCTTTTGACACTCTTTTGCTATGTCGGTTGCCTTGTTTTTGTATGCGGCTACCGCGTTGTCTCTCAAGCTTACTTTTACCGAATATGGCTTTTGAGAAATAACTTCAAATTCTGGAGCTAATATGGGAAGATTGGATGTTACCTCTAGCTCAGACTCTGCGCTACCTTCACCCTTGCTATTTTTGTATGAGTAAAATCTGCTTTTGACTTCGCTAAAAAGATTTGAGGATAAATCAGAGAGGGCAGCCTTTTTGGCCTCCTCAAGAGTTGCCCCTTCGCCGATGCCGCTATAAACGGCAGACCAAAGAGAAGTAGAAAACAACAATGCGAGGAATCCTAATTTTATACGCATTAGCCCCTCCGGGTTTGGTTTTTTATGTGAGTGTCATTGATTATTGCGAAAAAACTTTAATATTAACCCTACGACACCCCGAATTATCGCCACTATCAGGTATGCCCCAAAGCTCCACGCTAACGAATGAACAAGCTGCAAAGGACTTTCAATCATTGTTATACGTTCTGGATGCATAAACAAAGCCAAAGCGACGAGTATCGCAAGATAAATTAGTAGTTCTTTTTTTATCACCTTTATCAAAACTCTCTCCTGAAAAAAAACATAAAAATAAGCACCGAAATAGGGAGCACTGCAATCCCTATCAAAAATGGGAATACGCTCAAAATATTATTGTTGGCAAAATACAAAAACACAAGCACAAACAACGCATAAGCGATAAGGCGAACCGGAAATAGCCACCCTTTATAGGTCTTTGTTAGTAGAGACATTTTGGTCGGCTTTTCCTCTTCTTCGTCGTCATCTTCATCCGTTTCCACAGCATCAGAATTTGCGCCGGAGGCCAAAACAACCTTTTTATAGCCGTAAAACGTAGCGATAGCGACGAGCGAAAAAGCGATAAATGAAGCGGAATAGTTGGCAATACCCTGCACACCCCAGCCCAAGAAGCTTGCGCAAAACAAAGCGGCAAAAACCGCGGCAACAATCTTAGCTATTATCACTACCGTTCATCCTCTGATATCTTGGGTCTTTGGCTAGTTCATCAAGCTCTCTTTTTTGTTTTTTATACGCCCTGTAGACATTGTTCGCCGCAGCGCCTACACCCCAGAACACACCGAGCCACATTAGCCAAGGCTGCCCAAATAGCGCCTTCATGCCAAAGCCAAGGCCGACGCCTATGAGTATCGCAACGCCTATTGATATGCCCAGAGAGAGCTGGTCTAGCCCCTCTACTTTTTTGAGGTGTTTTGGCTCTTTTGTCTCTTCTTGCATTTTTCTATCCTTTTATCGCCGCAAACGACTCTTTTGCCGCTGCTAGCGTGGTCTCTACTGTCTCATCGTTCATAACCGCACACATAAAGCCCGCTTCAAATTGGCTAGGGGCAAGATAAATCCCGCGCTTTAACATCTCTGAGTGAAATCTACCAAATAGCGCCGTATCGCTAGTGAGGGCATCGGCAAACGAGCTAACCGGATTTGCATTGAAGAAAAAGCCGAACATCGTACCTGCATACCCTGTTTGAAGCGGTATCTCATAAGAAGCGGCAATCTCTTTTAGCCCATCCGTAAGCTTTTTGGATAATGCACCGAGTCTATCATATAGCGCCGTCTCTCTTTTGAGTTTGCCTATCTGTGCAAGACCTGCCGCCATAGCAACCGGATTTCCGCTGAGCGTTCCCGCTTGATACACCGCCCCAAGAGGGCTAAGGATTTGCATAATCTCTTTTTTACCGCCAAACGCCGCGCACGGCATACCTGCACCTATCACCTTACCGAATGTCGCCATATCCGGACGAACGGTAGTGTATGCAAGAGAGCCTGTAAGCGAAGCCCTAAAACCGCTCATTACCTCATCAAATATGAGAAGTGCGCCGTGTTTGTCACAAAGCTCCCTAAGCCCCTTCAAAAACTCTTCAGTCGCAGGGACAAATCCCATATTTCCGGCAACAGGCTCAATGATGATGCAAGCTATGTCGCTTGAGTCTTCAAAGCATTTTTTTGCGCTTTCTATGTCGTTGTACTCGGCTAGATGTGTGTGTTTCGTCACATCGGCAGGTACGCCCGGGCTTGACGGAGCTCCGAATGTCGTAGCGCCGCTTCCCGCTTGCACCAAAAGGCTGTCGGAGTGCCCATGGTAGCACCCTTTGAATTTTACGATACCGTTTTTGCCCGTATAGCCCCTAGCCACACGGATTGCACTCATAACTGCTTCCGTACCGCTACTCACAAACCTCAACATCTCCACGGGCTTGTAGATACTCATTATCTCCTCAGCCAGCATAGTTTCAGCCTCGGTAGGAGCCCCATAGCTTACACCGCCTTTTACTGCTGCAATTATCGCTTCTTCTATCTCTTTGTCGCAATGACCGAATATCAGCGGTCCCCAGCTTTGGATATAGTCAAGGTATCTATTGCCGTCAATATCCACCATATAGGCACCCTCACCTTTTGCGATAAAAGGAGGTGTACCGCCCACGCTCTTAAACGCTCTAACCGGAGAGTTTACGCCACCTGGAATGACTCTTTGCGCCTCTTCAAAAGCTTTTAAACTTCTCTCAAACCCCATTTTCAAAAAACCTTTGTTATTATCTGTTTAAAGATAGATTATACAACAACAGGATTTAACCGCAATGATAGTAGATGACGCGCTTTTAAGCAAGCTTGAAAAACTCTCCTCCCTTGAAATAAAAGAAGAACAAAGACACGAAATAAAATCACAAATAGAAAATATCATTACTTTCGTTGATAGCCTAAGCGAGCTCGATGATAGACTTGAGGGGATAGAATTTCCAAGAGTCGATAAAAGCCTACCGCTAAGAGCCGATGAGCCGTCCAAGGGTGCAGTAATAGATTCCATAATGAAGCACGCCCCAAAAACAGAGGAAAACTTTTTCGTAGTACCAAAAATTATAGAATAAAGAGGTGCCCCGATGTCTTCGATGACACTTGACAAGATACTTCAAACAGTTACCGCATACAAAGCATCGGATCTTCACCTCATAGCCGGAACTGAGCCGCAAATCAGAATATCCGGCAAACTAGCGCCGCTTGATTTGGAGGTGCTTGATTCTGCATCTCTCCAATCATTGTGCTATTCAGTCATAAATGACAATCAAAAAAAGTATTTTGAAGAAAACAAAGAGCTAGACTTTACATTTGCGCTCAAAGGCGTTGGCAGATTCAGGGCTAACTACTACTTCCAACAAGGCTCAGTTGCTGCCGCATTCAGGATAATCCCGGAAAAAATACCGACCCTAGAAGACCTGAACGGCCCATCAATTTTTGGAGAACTCGTCAAAAGAGAAAAAGGATTAATCCTTGTTACAGGGCCTACCGGTAGCGGTAAGTCTACCACTATGGCAGCCATGATTAATGAGATAAATATAAATGAGCGCAAACACATAATCACGATAGAAGACCCGGTGGAATTCCACCATGAACACAAAAGCTCCGTAATCTCGCAAAGAAATGTCGGCGAAGATACCAAAAGTTTCTCTAGCGCTCTAAAATACGCCATGAGGGAAGATCCGGACGTTATCTTGGTCGGTGAGATGAGGGATGTTGAGACTATACGGGCAGCGGTAACGGCTGCTGAAACGGGGCATCTTGTTTTTGCGACAGTTCACACCAACTCTGCAACGCAAACGATAAACAGGATTATTAACGTATTTCCATCGGAAGAACAAGCCATTATTAGAACTCAGCTATCAATGAGCTTGTCGGCAATCATATCCCAGACGCTCGTACCAAAAATAGACGGCGGAAGGGTCGCTGCGCACGAAATTCTAATCAACAATCCGGCTATTGCCAACCTAATCAGAGAAGACAAAGTTCATCAAATTTATTCACAGCTTCAGCTGGGGCAAAGTAAAACGGGCATGCAAACACTCTCGCAAGTACTTATAGATTTGGTAAGGGCAAGAATTGTTGCCAAAGATGATGCTTTAAGATTTGCTACAAATAAAGAAGAGGTGGAAAGAGCCTTGGGAACCGGGGGCGGAGGAACACTAGGAGGGCTATAATTAGCCCTGTCTTAGTATCTATATTTTATGAGCCTGTGAAGCCCACGCTCTTTGATCCCATGGATCTAGAGTTTTTACTTTTTTCATGAAGTAGTCAAAATCGCTAGGCAATAAAGCTTGTTCACCGTCGGATAGTGCACATTTTGGATTTGGATGAACTTCTATATTAAAGCCGTCTGCTCCTGCTGCCATCCCGGCATATCCAAGAGCCATTACGTATTCTCTTTTACCTGCTGCGTGGCTAGGGTCTATAACCACCGGAAGATGGGTAAGAGTTTTAAGAAGAGGCACTTGCGCAACGTCCATCGCATTTCTAAGCGCCGTCTCATATCCCCTTGTCCCTCTAAGGCACATCATAACATCCTTCAGACCTTCGCTCATAAGGTACTCTGCGCTCATAAGGTGTTCTTGAACCGTACTTGCGATACCGTTTTTAAGAAGTACCGGCATACCAAGTTTGCCGACCTCTTTTAGAAGTGAGAAGTTTTGCATATTTCTTGCACCTAGCTGGATAACGTCGGCGTATTTGCAAACCGCATCGATATCTCTTTCGCTCATAAGCTCGGTAACTATCGGAAGATCTGTTTCATCTCTAGCGGCGGCAAGCATTTTAAGAGCCTCTTCTCCGCCTCCTTGGAACGTATAAGGGCTAGTTCTAGGCTTGAATGCCCCACCCCTTAGCATATTTGCACCAGCAGCTTTTACGGCTTTTGCTATCTCAATAAGCGTCTCGTAAGTATCTACAGAACAAGGTCCGGCCATAAATGCCTTGTGTCCGCCGCCGACTTTCACCCCTCTAACATCTATAATCGTATCATCCGGATGAAAATGTCTGCTCGCAAGCTTGTAAGGAGCCGATACTTCCAGCACTTTTTCTACGCCGTCAAGTGCGCTTAACGGTCTGCCGGACAAATCTCTTTTGTCGCCTATTATCCCTATTATTGATTGCTCATCACCTATAGTTACGCTAACTTTATGCCCCCAGCTCTCTATTTGAGCAGCTGCGGAATTAATTTGTTCTTTTGTAGCCTCTGGGCTCATTACTAGTATCAAACCGGTATCCTTCACAATAAATATTCCAAATTTTATAAATATACTATCCAAATAAGACAAAAATTAACTTTAAATGCCTATAATGCGAGCCATTAGAAAGGGATGCCCAAATTTATGAAAAGCCTAAAAGAGTTAGAAAGTTTCTTTGAAAAGTTTCCGATAAGTTCCGATGAGCTTGTCGATTTCTCAAAGAAACTCGGCTTTAGAGAGTTGCCGCTAGATACTCTCACCGAAGTGTTAAAGTCCTGCGGCATGCCTATAAAAAAAGATGGCGATTTGTTTGTCTTGGCTACCGAGACATGGGAGATTGAAAATACAGTTTTTTGCTTTGTGGACATCGAGACGAACGGCTCAAATCCAAGAAACTCGCAAGTCATAGAAATAGGTGCGGTAAAGTATAAAAACGGAGAATTTCTTGGGTCTTTTGAGGAGCTAATATACGCCGAAAGATTGCCGCAAAATATAGCGGAGATAACAAAGCTCTCTCTTGATGAGCTAAAAGGGGCAAAAAAAGAGAGAGAAGTATTGAGGCGTTTCAAAGAGTTCTTAGGGGATGCGGTTTTTTGTGCACATAGCGCCGATTTTGATTTTAGCTTCCTCTCAAAAAGCTTCCAAAAGTACAATCTAGGGCCGATACTAAACCGCAAAATATGCACTCTCGACCTCGCAAAAAAAACATTAAAAGCTTCAAAATACGGATTAAAAACACTAAAAGAAGAACTTGGACTTGGCGACGAAATACACCACAGGGCGTTGCCGGATGCAAAAAGCTCGGCTTTTGTTTTTGAGGCAAGTCTAAAAAATATTGAAAACAATCCCGTATATGTCGATAATCTAATAAAGTTTATCAAGGCAAAAGAGCCAAAAAAAGAGGAAGGGACGGAACAGACGGATGTGTGAGCTATATATACTACTAGCTTTCGGTCTAGGTCTTTTTAGCGGGTGGCTAATCAATTTCTTGCTTGCCGGCAAGTACATCGAAAAAGCGGTTGACTCATATTATTCAAAAGATAAAAAAGAGGAGCTAAAAGCAGTAGTCCATAAAGAGCATAGAAACTTTAGATTATCCACACTGTTCTGGGTTGTTTTTTTGTTTGCCTCTTTTATGTTTTTGATATATATTCTAAGAACAACTCCTCCGCCTAGAAATCAAGCGGCTAACGCCCTAGAAAAAGCAGATAATCAAGAGGTATTTAAAACGCTAGTTGATACGATGAAGGATTTTTCAAGGTAGCTGCGGTCTTTGAGGCTGGCCTGTAATTTTTAGAATTTCATCTTTCGCCATCTTTTGCACTATCTCTTTAAATATCGGAACCGCCGTCATTGACGCAAAGTGCGCTTTTTTTGGGTCTATAACAAGAACACCTATCGTATATTTGGACTGCCCATCGTTAGCGAATCCAAAAAATGAACTGTTAAAACTTCTCGCATAACTTCCATCTTTTGCTATATGGGCCGTTCCCGTCTTACCGCCAAGCTCCAGTCCGTCAACTTTTGCGGCAACGCCAGTACCTTTTTCGACAACCTTTTTAAGTATTGACTTCATTTTTGCGGCCGTGGTTTCCGATATTACATGCTTTATCTCTTCGGGCATTATTTTTTGCTCAAAACCGTCAGCATATATTGAATTTGCGATTTTTGGCGTTATATAAATACCGTCGTTATTAAAAATATTATAAGCTGCCATTAGCTGTGCAAAATTCGCCCTCATACCATATCCATAAGACACCGTGGCTTTGTATATCTCGGTACCCAGAGCGCTTCTAGACGGCAAGTCGCCTTTTAGCTCATAGGAGATATCTATACCGCTTCTTTTGCCAAACCCAAACTTCGTAAGCCCGTCCATATACTCGTTGACGTTTAGTCTTTGAGCTATCTGGGCCATAACTATATTGCTTGAAAAGACTATCCCGTCCTCGGCGGTCATGGACGATGCTTTGTGCTCATCCGTAATTACTTTTGTTCCAAGCTTCATTTGCCCGTTGTAACCGTTGATTATTTCAAACTGATTAAGCTTCCCCGCCTCCAAAAGCATGGCAAACACTATAGGCTTGAGAGTAGACCCCGGCTCGTATACGTACTGAACAGCATCTATTTTCATGGAGCTTACGCTCTCTTTTGTTATGTTGTATGGAATGTATCTACTTGAAGACGCTAGGGCGACGATTCTGCCTGTTTTTGAGTCCATTACGGCAGCCATTATCTCTTCGGCTTCGAGCTGTTTTTTATATTTATCAAGACTCTGCTCAACCTGCTTTTGGAGCTTAAAAACTATGTTTAATTTTAGATTTAATCCGTCCGTTCTAAGGGTTCTATCCAGTTTGGTATTTAATATCAGATTTCCGCCGACGTCTTTGTACCCTTGCATAAAGCCGGCTCTCTCTGCCGATATGTACTTATCATAGAAATGCTCAAGTCCGACCATCCCGCGCATATCTTCGGCTTTTACATACCCTAGCATCGGCTGAAACAAATCATCGTACGAATAGTTTCTCAAAAACTCGTTTTCAAAGACCTCCAAGCCGTATCTGAAATATTTACCGCCGACCCTTTTTGGGGTAAACATTTTCATCTTATCAAAACTAGCGGATAGCTGCCTATAATTTCTAGCGGATCTGCCGTCTATATTGTCTAGTAGTATTACCCGTTTGTCGCCTTTTAGCATAGCTCTCAAATCTTTTTCGGCAAGACCCGAATACGTACAAAAAAGCCTTACGAACAAATCAAATTGTTCCGGTTTAATATTTTCTGGATTTACGACTACGGAGTATGTTTTTTGACTGATTGCGGCTTTATATCCGTCTGCGGAGACTATTTCACCGCGAAGCGGGCTGTCTATCTCTTTTTTAATGGCATTTGTTTGGAATCTATCGGAGGTAGTAACGTCAAAAACACGGGCAGCAAAAATAAGAAAGCCGAGGGCAAAAATAACGAAAAGACCGAGAATCTTACTTGCTTTTGAACTCATAAAACCTCGGCTAAGAACTACATTTGAGTTCTAGAAATCTCTTTATATGCGGAAATTGCTTTGTTTCTAACCTCAAGCATCATCTTCATGCTAAGTTCCGCTTTTCCTATTGCTATAGCGGCTTGATGCAAGTCTTTTACATCGCCCGTTGCAAGATCCGTCATGGCTTTTTCTGAGTTTACTTGCTCTTCATTTGTTGCATCCAAAGCTTGCTTTAGGGCATCGGAAAAAGAGACGCCATCGCTACTAGGCACTTTTGAAACTGATTTTACGCCTACGGTAGGCTCAATGAGGCTACCGACTTTATTTAGTAAATCTGCCATTTTATTCTCCTACCTAGCCTTTTAGCATGTCTATCGCACTAGACGCCATATTTTTTACACTTTGGAAAGCGGCTACGTTAGCCTGATAAGCCCTTGTCGCTTCAACTAAATCGGCCATTTCAATTACCGGATTAATATTTGGATATGCAACATAACCTTGCTCATTGGCATCAGGGTGATTTGGCTCATATTTTAGCACAGGCTGGCTGTCATCTCGCACAACTTTATCCACTACTACGCTCATAACGGGTGGTTTTGAAACATTATTCAAACCTATTTTTTCATCGAGCGGATTTTCGTATTTATGAAAGTTTGAATTTTTCTCCAACTCTTTGTTGTAATGTTTTTCAAAATCGACCGCTTTAAATATTGCGCTTTGTTTTCTATACGGTCCGCCCTCGTCGGTTCTTGTGGTATTGGCGTTCGCTATATTGGAGCTTATAAGGTTAAGTCTAAACCTTTGCGCCGAAAGTCCATATCCGCTTATATCGAATGAATTTAGAAATGCCATTTTTTAATCCTCTACGATAAGCTTTTACTTGCATCTATTACGGAGCTAAATATCATGCTATTTTTTTTGTACGCACTCACTAGGGCGGTATACATAGTCGAGTTTTTGTTCATTTCACTCATTTCTACATCCAAGTCCACGCTATTGCCGTCGTTTCTTGCCATATGTCCGTCCCTATAAAACATCGTAGGCTTAAGACCGCCGGTATCATCCATAGAATCAAGGTGTGCACCGGCCGTCTTTGCCATTTCAAGCTTCGGCTCTTTTGCGCCGTATACCTTGTTAGCCTCCGACTTTAGTACATCCTCAAAATTTAAATCTCTAGGTCTGTAATAAGGGGTGTCTACATTTGCGATATTTGAAGATATCATATCCTGTCTAACGGCTCTTGCGTTAAGCGCCGAGTGCATAAACTCGCCGGCTTTAGATACCGAGAAAGGACTGCTAAACATCATCTATAAGCTCCGTGTAAATTTGTACTATTAAAGCAAAGATTATTCCACTTTTTTGGGCAAAATCATATTTTATAGGTTAATTTTATAAGCGCTTGTCGGTTAAAATTATTGTAAAAAACGGTAGAGAATGGTAGATAGAAAACTTTTTGCCCTGACGGTGACAGCCATAATCATAGGCGTCATATTCTCATATTCACTATCCGTATACCTTTCGATAAACGAGCCGTTCAAGGCTTCTTTCTTGGTAAAGCAGTTATTTTCAGCCGTTCTTGGCATCCTCATTATCGGCATACTCTCAAAATTAAACCCAGATGTCTCCCTCGGGAAGATAGGGATGTTTTTGTTTGTCGTCTTTTTATTCATCATGATGGCCATGCCGCTTCTCCCCTCCTCCGTAGTTCCGACAATCAACGGAGCAAAAAGATGGCTCAATATAGGGGTCACGAATCTATCCCCAGTTGAGTTTTTCAAAGTCGGTTTTGTCTATTTTCTTGCTTGGAGCTTTACAAGAAAGTTTTACTATAAAGACGAGCAACACTCACTGATAGATGAAATAAAAATATTCATACCTTACGTAGCTGTTTTGGCGGTATCTTGTTTTCTTATAGTGGTTATGCAAAACGACCTCGGGCAAGCAATAGTAATATGCATCACCCTATCGGTTATGTTGCTTTTTGCCGGAAGTAGTTTTAGGCTGTTTTTGAGCATTATAACTGCAGGTGCTGTCGGTGCAATAGTGTTCATAGTCTACTCAAGCTATAGACTCAATAAAGTACTGCAATGGTGGGCAAATATTCAAGATTATATACTCTCAGTTGTTCCTCCGTTTTTGGCAGACTACCTCAGAGTTGAAAAAAATGTCGTCGAAGAGGCATATCAAGCCACGCAATCACTCAATGCGATACATAACGGCGGCATATTCGGGCAGGGGCTTGGAGGGGGCGTATTCAAGCTGGGTTATGTCAGCGATATACATACCGACTTCGTCCTTGCCGGAATAATAGAAGAAATCGGTTTTATAGGGGCGTTTGCCATAGCTATTTTGACCCTGGCAATAGTGCATAGAATATTCAAGATAGCCAACAGAAGCGATAACCCTGTTTTTTATCTGTTTTGCGTAGGTATAGCCACAATGATTAGTTCCCAATTTCTAATGAATTCACTCGGTATCAGCGGAGTAATGCCGATTAAAGGAATCACCGTTCCGTTCATCAGTTACGGCGGTAGCTCGCTTCTATCCTTGTGTATAGCGATAGGGATGATACTAATGATAAGCAAAAGGGCAAAATTATAATGATAGCGATAACAGGCGGCGGTACCGGAGGACATCTGGCAATAGCAAAAGCCCTAAAAGATGAATTGAATACAAGAGGCATTAGGCCAATATTCGTAGGCTCAAATGGCGGGCAAGACAAGGCCTGGTTTGAAGATGATGAAGGGTTTTGTGAAAAAATCTTTTTGGACTCAAGAGGGGTTGTAAACAAAAAAGGTTTCGCAAAACTTTTAACACTAATGGGCGTCATAAAAAACATAGCCACGTCCCTAAAACTGATAAATACGAGGAAAATAGATACCGTTATTAGTGTCGGCGGATACAGCGCTGCACCGCTAGTACTCGCGTCAATAATATCCCGCAAAAAACTATACATACACGAACAAAATGCAGTTCAAGGGGCACTAAATAAGCTTTCAGCCCCTTACGCAAAAGCAATTTTTAGCTCTTTTAGCGACACGTCGCCGGCAAAAGACTATCCGGTATCAAACATATGTTTTGAAATGGCGAGAGACAGAGAGCAACTACGGACGATTATATTTTTGGGAGGCTCGCAAGGGGCAGCAAAGATAAATGAACTCGCCATAGAACTAGCCCCGACGCTAAAAGAAAAAGGGATATCGATCATTCACCAAACCGGCGCAAAAAGCTATGAAGAAATAGCCACTAGATATAAAGAAATCGGCATAGATGCGGACGTATTCGGTTTTAGCAAAGAGCTTCAAGAAAAGATTGCGAAAGCCGACTTTGCGGTGGCTAGAAGCGGCGCTGGAACTTTGTTTGAGCTCGCTGCACATAGATTGCCTGCTTTTTTTATCCCCTACCCATATGCAGCCGGAAATCATCAAGAGTTTAACGCTAAATATTTAGCAGACAAAGACGCCGCTTTTTATAAAAATCAAAATGAAGTAACTGCCGACGATATACTACAAATAATAGCGGACAAAAACAATATCCAAACAGCGTCAAAAGCCCTAAAAGACGTCATTAAAAAAGACGGCGCAAAACAAATAATAAATCACATCCTAAATTTTTAATAAAACTACAATAATCCAAATATACCCGCAATATTGGATTATTTTTATCTTCAAAAATTGATACTAATTCTTATTGACAAAAATTATTCTTTAAATTATAATAGCGGTTATTAGTTTTATTTTATCCAAAAAGCGAGGGTTTACAATGTCTGCTCCGAGAGATTTAAATACGGACAATATCAAAGCATACGCAAAAAGCTTTGATATCAAGAAAGCCCAAAACCATCAAAAAAAACTTAGAAACAGCGGTTTTTCCGATAAGTTTAAAACAATACTCAAAATGGTCGGGGATAAAGAATTTAGCATTGATCCAAAAACAAAACTAATATACGTCGGCGCCTTGGCGTATATAGTAATGCCATTTGACGCAGTACCTGACTATATACCGGGACTTGGGCTGCTAGATGACGCAGCCATAATAAAAATAGTATGGGATAGCTCGATAGGCGAGATAAAAAGATACTTAGGATTTGGAAAATGAACTTCAACAAAGAGAACATGGAAATACTATCAAAACACGTCACATTGGCTCACCACATAAAAGGGAGGGTGCGGTTTAAGATAGATCCGAAAATACAAAACTATTCGGAAAAAATAGATTTGGACGGACTTGGAAAATTGGAAGAAAAAATCAACGGAATCAAAAACGTCTCCCTCAATAAGCTCGCGAAAAGCCTAACTATAGAGTATGACCATAAAATAATATCTCACGAAACATGGGATGAGCTTGCAAATAGCGACAACTACGAGGAAATCGCAATAAAACTAAACAATCTTTTAAAGGAGGATTAATGACACAGGCAAATATCGACGAAGCATTATTGATATCGAAAATAGTAGACCCAGCGCTTGCCATACCGACTATGCATCAAGCGCTCAGAATAGCTCTTTATGACGAATACCATGCAAGAGCCGTTTATACGAAAGTAGTTCAAACTTTTGGTTTTGTACCGCCATTTTCAAATATCGTAAGCGCAGAGGAGAATCATATAAATGCTCTGCTTGGGCTTTTTGCAAAATACGGCGTAGAACCGGTAATTGACGATTGGGCGGCGAAAGTAACGATAGAGCCTACTTTTATTCAAAACTGCGAAGTTGGAATAGCTGCAGAGATAGACAATATCAGAATGTACGACAACCTAATACCTTATGCGGAAATGCCGGATGTGCTCGATATTTTCTACAGACTGCAAGCGGCATCTTTTAACAACCATCTTCCTGCGTTTCGGACTTGTGTGGCAAATAGCTACAACACGGCAAGCCAACAAAGCAGCCCAACCCAAAACATACCGAATGACCCTGGAATACAAGGGCAGAATATGTTTGACTCACTAAAGGGCATGTTTGGCCAAAATCCGAATATTCAAGCCATGAGTTCAATGTTTCAGGGCATGGGGACGGAATTTATCGTAGGTGCAGCCGCCGGCGCGGTCATAATGGGGCTGCTAAACAACGGTGGGCTATCCACACTATTTAATCAACAACAAGGAGAATAACAATGTTACCTTTACTGCCATTTATAGTAGGCGCCGCCGTAGGCGTTGCCGGAGTGATGATATACGGAGACAAAAGAACAAAAAAGAAGCTAATCGAAGGCAAACAATATATCGAGGGTAAATACGAAGAGGGCAAAGAGAGCGTAGTTGCAATAAAAGAGTGTGTCAAGGAAAAAATAAAAACCAATAAACCGGCGGCAAAAAAACCGACTACTACGAAAAAAGCAACGGTAAATGAGCCAAAACAGTAATCACTATGGGGTTAGCGAACCGCTTGCACTAATACAAGACTTCACGGTTGGCTTCGTTAGCGGCGCCGTTGTCAGTGCGGTAAAAAATGGCGCTAGAGAGACAACTCAAAACGAGAAATTAAAAGACGGCTTTAAAACGGCAATCCAAAGCGGTATAGCGGCCGCAACCATATCACGCTCCAATAGACAGATGACGCACGGTCATTACCTAGACGCCATGCTGTCGCTTGCAATAGGGGCAGGAGCTGTGTACGCCATAGAGAAAATCAACGAATCAAAAAAAATATATAAGAGGTAACGCAATGGGACACGGGTATAAATATCAAAATCAAGCAATGGGCGCAAATATGAATCAGGGTAATCAGGCCAATACGAGCTCCAACCCTTATTACGGGAATCAGTGGATGAATCAGCCTCAAAACATAGGACAAAATCCTTATTACGGGCAAAACTCGGTTGTGACACCAAAGATAAGTCTATTTGGAGAAACGCCGAGCGATAAATTCCTAAGAGGGCTATTGATAGGTGGAGCTGCTGCGTATATATTGACAAATGAAAATGCCCAAAAAGCTATCATAAAAACAGGTATCAAGCTGTTTGGCTCCCTTGCGGGAGGCGTAGAGGAATTCAAAGAGAAAATAATGGACGCAAAGGCGGAACTGGAAGCAGAACAAGAAGAGGCGGCAGAGTAAGTTTACAATGAGTGTTTTTGTATTTGAAAAACTCACGCCAAAACATCAAACGCCAAAAAGAATCAGGTTGTCGTTTAAAACCGCGCACCCCGAACTGCTTGGCGAAGTAGAAAGCTATATTCTGGCTTTTGACTGGGCTAAGAATGTCAGAATAAATCATGAAGCCGACTCGATAGTCATAGAGTATGCAAACACAAATCCGGATGAGATTATCGATAAGTTATACGCCATAAAGTCAAGCGAAATCAAATCAGCCAACACCGATGCCGTATTTTCGCAAGAGAAGGTTTTGCCTCTCGCAAAGCCGCTTATAGCACTTGCCGCAACACCCTTGCTACCGCAAAACGCAGCACTTATCATATCGACTCTAGCCTCATATCAAAACATTCTAAAAGGCGGCGCTCATCTGTTAAAAGACGGCATAAGCTCTGAGGTTTTGGAGAGTTTGGCAATAGCCATCTCTTTATATCGCAAAGACTATTTTGCAGCTAATACCACGAATTTTCTTTTGGAATTGTCCGAATACATTGAAGACAATATAGCCAGAAAGTCCGATTCGATGCTAGAATCCCTCCTTGTTCCAGATATTAAAGAAGTATGGGTCGAGAGAGACGGAGTTGAAGAGAAAGTAGCGTTTGAGCTTATAAAAACAGGGGATATAGTCATAGCCAATGCGGGCGACACCGTGGCGGTAGACGGTACCGTCATAAGCGGCGATGCGCTCATAGACGAATCTTCAATGAGCGGCGAATCGGCGCCGGTCAAAAAAGAAAGAGGCGACAGGGCGATATCCGGCACACTCGTAAAAGAGGGGCGGATACGGATATGGGCAGAGCAAGTGGGCGAACAAAGCGCCACATACAAAATCGCATCTCTCATCAAAAACTCACTTGCGTCAAAATCTAACGCCCAAGTAGAAGCCTCAAAATTGGCAGACAAACTAGTTCCGGTCACCCTCGGACTTGCCGGATTCGCATACCTTGCCACCAGAGATTTAGGAAGAGTAGCGGCGGTATTTCAAGCCGACTATTCATGCGCATTGAAGCTCGCTACGCCCGTGGCATTCAAATCGGCGATGTTTCAAGCCGGCAAAGAGGGCGCCCTCATAAAAGGGGCCGATATCCTTGAAAAAATATCAAAATGCGACACCGTAGTATTCGATAAGACGGGGACATTAAGCACCGGCAAGCTAACCGTGTGCGATATATTTTCGCTTGACGATAAATGGGAAAAAGAATCGATACTCTCACTGGCGGCCAGCATAGAAGAGCACTATTTTCATCCGATAGCGGAAGCGGTCGTCAGCGCGGCAAAATCTTGCAATAACTGCAGACACTTTCATCATAGCGAGGTAGAGTTTATAGTTGCTCACGGCGTAGGCGCCTTCGTTGATGGGAAAAAAGTAGTTATCGGAAGCAGACACTTTTTGGAAGATGATGAAAAAATAGAGTTCAATGTCTCAAACAAAATTATCGATAACGAAATCAAAAAGGGACATACGCTTTTATATATAGGATTTGACGGGAAACTGCTCGGCATTATATCGATGATGGATGAGCTGAGAAATAACGCCGAAGATTCAATCAAAAAACTTAGAAATCTCGGAATAAAGAATATCGTAATGCTAACCGGAGACCATGAAACAAAAGCGGCGGAAACAGCCAAAAGACTAGGTCTAGATGAATATCACTCCGAACTTTTACCGCAAGACAAGCTAAGCATCGTAAAGAAGCTAAAAAAGTCAGGAAAGAGCGTTATTTTTGTAGGGGACGGGATAAACGATGCGCCGTCTCTAGCCGAAAGCGATGTCGGCATAGCAATGCAAAGAGGCGCCGACGTAGCTAGGGTTTCTGCCGACGTCGTACTACTGGAAGACGATATATCGGTTGTAGCAGATATCAAAGAACTAGCCAATAAAACAATAGACAGAGTATCTCAAAACTACAAAACAACAATAGGCGTAAATAGCGCCATTTTGCTTCTTGCTACGCTCGGCATCCTAAATCCGGTGGCAACCTCGGTTCTTCACAACGGAACAACTATCGGCATACTCGCAAACGCAATCAGAAAAATCAAATAGCCCTACTCCATAAGACTTGGCAGACAATCAAATGTGTGTCAAGTCTTAACTCTCAAGTTTAATTATTTAATACTAATATTTTTGATAATTTATCTCATTTCTTATTGACAATTATTCTCATTTTAATATATAATTGAGATATATTATCATAAAGGAGGTATGCCATGAAAGGCGAGCTAATAGGTTCAAACGGATGCACATGCTAACCGCGGCAACATCAAACCTAAAATACGAAAATGAAATAAAGCCGTTTATGGAAGCGGTTTTTTATGTCAAAGATGAGCAAACCTTGGATGAGTTTTGGTCTTTTATGATGAAAGAGGAAGGGCTTACCAAAACAATAGAGTTTATTATGCACATATGCTCAGAGGTTTTGTATGAAAAGAAAAATGAAATAACAATAGAGTTTAGTTTTTTTAAATACGTATCATACTTCAAAATATCAAACCATTCGTTTTCAAGAAAAACAATGGAGCATTACCTGAAAATTAGGGCATTTTTGTCTGTAGAAATAGATGATGACGCCGTAATTTTGAAGTCATTAAGAGATAACGACAAAATAGATTGTAGATTCTGCAAAGCGCTAAAAGACGATGACCCAAAAATAACGCACAATCTCACACTAAAAACAGAAATGACGCCGCCGTGCCATACGTTTTTTGAGGTTGACGCCGAATCAAATCGGTTGCCTGAAGGCATATCCGATATGCAAAGATGCCCGATTGATTTGAATGAAGAGTTTGGCTTTGACGAGCTGCATTATCTAAACGATGAGCTAACGGAGCTTGAGATTGAAATATTTGAAACACTCGGCAAAATGAATAAAAAAACAGACATGTCAATGCTTCATCCGGTTTCACTAAAAATATTCATATACTCGCAAAAGCTTCTTGCTTCCGTTGAATTTTACGAACTATCTATCACTATGCGCTCTCTATCTTTTTTGATACAAAAGCTTTTTATGTCCGACTATGAGCGTGCAAAAAAACCTTTAATGCTATGTGAGTGCATGTTAAGCGATATAAGCAACTGGAGAAAGAGCACCCTTGAAAAAGGCGGCAAAATAAACGCCCACTACCTAGATGTATCGCTCGCGTCGTCATTGGCTCAGATAGAAGAAATAATAGGAAAACTACAATGAAAACCATCAATAAAATACTTTGCATTACCGGGACGCTGCTGTCATTTGCTGCATTCTTGTTTTTTATTAATGCAATTTCACAAATGTCAAACGAGAATGGAATCGTACTTATGAGCATTCTGGCGGCATTGTCGGCATCAATAGCGACAATATGCGCAATGATTTTTTCAAATCAACGCCTTTTTGTCTTTAAAAATATTTTTGAAAACGCCAACGACGCCGTAACAATAATAAATGCGCAAGGAAAATACGTATGGCAAAACAGATCGAACAAAATTCTATGCGGCTTTGACGACAACGAAATCTCGCACAATAAACCGTTGTTTTATATCAACGAAAAAAAGATATCGGTAACAGAAGAGCTCACCAAAATATCAGAATTTTCCGGAATATTTAGCATAGAGGCCAAAGAGAGAATGCCAAGAAAGGTATGGATATCCGCTTTTAGGGTTGATGACGAACTAGGAAATACGGTTTGTTTTGTTGAGATGAAGAGAAACGTATCCGAGTTTTTGAAACTTCTGGAGCAAACAAATGCCGAAAAAGAGAGACTAGATAAAAAAGTAAAAAATGATTTTTTAACCGGCGTCTACAACCGAATTGGATTTTTGGCAAAGATAGAGGAGAAAACAGGCGGAACGATAGCGTTTGTGGACATAGATAAATTCAAAGACATAAATGATATGTTCGGTCACGCCGTGGGCGATGAAACACTAAAGAGCGTAGCAAATATTATATCCTCCAATCTTCGCTCAAGCGACATAATATGCAGATGGGGCGGCGAAGAGTTTATATTATGGATAGATGCAAACGAAATGGCGGCCTTTGAAATATGTGAAAAAATAAGGCAGAAAATAGAGAGTGCAAGGCCGGGTGGCATACTAACAACCTGCAGTTTTGGAATAGCCAAAATGGAAAAAAACTTTGAGCTTAGCATACAAAATGCAGACAATGCAATGTATTTCGTAAAACAAAATGGGCGAAACAGTATAAAAGTTTTTGAAAATAACAATCAAAACCCTTGACTTGTTATTTTTTTTCTGTTAATATAGTGATATTGATTTTCAAAAGGAGTTTAGAATGTCGGTACTAGTTATAGGCGGAGACTATGTGGACCACATCAAGGGAACACTTTTTAGTCTTGGCGCAAAAGATATAGAGCATTGGGATGCCAGAGGCAAAGATATAACAAGAAAGAAAATTCCTGACAAAACGGAGTGCGTAGTATTTCTAACAAGCTATCTTAACCACAATGCAATGAACCACTTTAAAAAAGAGGCGGCAAAGAAAAATCTAAAAACTATCTATGCCAAACGAAGTGTAAGCTGCGTATACGAAGAGTATTGCAAGGCATTCGGCAAGCCCGAGTTTGACGAAAATTGTCATTGCAGCAATGAAAAATGCAGAAAATAAACCCGGAGCTTGCAAAGAGCGAGCGTAGATCGATAAGGTGCGCTAAAAATAGATTTAGTGCTCTTATCGTAATACTTTCTTTGCTATTATTAATATCGGTTGTAAAAATAACAGCCTGAGACCTCACGGAGATTGCCGATAAACACTCCTTGTTTAAAAACGGCGGCAGTCTCTTTGAGGTCTCTTAAGGCCAAAGCGAATAAAAGGAAGAAAATGAAAACAAAAATTGCACTATCCATGGCACTTTGTGCTTCACTGATCGCGGCTGAGGAGCCAAAAAAAGAAGAACAAAAAAAAGAGGCAAAAACTCTCGAAGAAGCATTCAAGCTCTCCGAAGTAAAAGGTCAAATCAGGGCCGTATATCAATCAAACTCAAAGCCCGATAAAACATCCGATACGCTAATAGGCGGCAAACTCGGCATAGAAACGGCTCCGCTTTACGGTATTAGCGTCGGCGCAACATTCTATACGTCAAATGCGATTGCCAACAAAAAAGATTTTAAAGACGGTGATTACTACAACAACGGCGACAAAGACTACACCATACTAGGCGAGGCATTTGCCAAATACGGTTTTGAAAAAGGTGAGCTTAAAGTCGGTAGAATGGAACTAGATACACCGTTTGCGAATTCTGATGACATTAGAATGATTCCAAATTTATTTACGGCCGCTGTGGCTACATACTCACCTGTTGACAAACTAAATCTTACGGCCGGCGTTGTAACGCAAATGGCAGGCTGGGAAAACGGCGGAGACCATTCAAGATTTTTGAAAATGGGCGAAGTAATCGAAGCGGCAGTGACTGACGGCGGCGTATGGGATACTTTTTTTGCAGACAACAACGGAGCGAGAGAGTCTAAACTGTATATGGCCGGAGCATCTTATGAGCACGACGTGTTCGCTCTTCAAGCTTGGTACGGAAGACAAACCGAAATTATGGACACATACTACCTGGAAGCTAGCGTAAAGCCTTTTGAGTCGGATATGCTCGGCGTAAATGTCGTCGGTCAATATATGAACGAAAAAGCAATAGGGAAGCTAAAGAGCTATTCTGCAAACGCGGGCAATGAGGCAACAAAGATAGATTCAAATATCTACGGTATCGGTCTTGAGCTTGAGTCAAAAGCAACCGGCCTAAATGCTGCATTTGCGTATAACAAATCCGGCAAAAAAGACGGTCAACACTCCAACGGTGGAACTGCAAGCTTTTTTGGCGGCGGAAAAGACCCGCTTCTTACGTCTATGGATGTTGAAACGGCAAACGGCGAAGGCGATATAAAAGCTTATAAGGGTGAAATAGGTTTTGATTTTGAAAAAGTGGGCGTTGAAGGGCTATCTACGGCTCTAGCTAGCGCATACTTTGACAAAAAAGCAAGCAGCTCTTACTCAAAAGAAACAGACCTAACCGTTGCTTACGGATACAAAAATGTAAATATAGAAGCAATGCTCTCTAGCATAAAAGCAAAAGACGCCGAAGACAATACAAGGCTAAGAGTCTTTGTAAAATACGACTTCTAAGGAATAAAGGTGAATCTAACAGAGGTTAAGTACGGACAAGAGTACACCATAGAAAAAGTCAAAGCCGAGGAGCCGCTCAAAAGCAGGCTCTTATCTTTCGGTTTTGCAAAAGGAAACAGAGTGGTCGTAACGGAATACACGCTTACAAAACAAACATACGACGTAAAAGTAGAGGACTCGCAAGTAGCGCTTAGAAGCGAAGAGGCTATGAGTATACTTGTGGAGGAGTCAAAATGAGCAAGCAAATCAAAGTAGCCCTCGTCGGGCAACCGAATGTCGGGAAGTCTCATCTTGTCAACTCTATCTCCGGCGCTCATCTGCATGTCGGGAATTTCACTGGGGTAACCGTAGAGAAAAAAGAGGTTAAATTCGAGAGAGACGGGTATGAAATCATCATTACCGACCTACCTGGAACTTACAGCCTCAACTCATATTCGCCTGATGAGCAAGTAACAAAAGACTTTTTGTTCAAAGAGACATATGACATCGTAGTAAACGTACTTGATGCAAATGCACTGCAAAGAAACCTCTCTTTGACGCTACAGCTTCTAGATATGGGCAAAAAGACGATACTTGCCATAAACATGATAGACGAAGTAGAAAAAAACGGCGGCAAAATAGATAACGAAGAGATATCTAAAATGCTTGGGGTTCCTGCTCTGCTTGTTTCGGCAAAAGAAAAAAGAGGTGTGGATGAACTAATCAAGAAAATTCTCGAAATGTATGAGTTCGGCAAAAATGAGAACAGACTAACTTATGACCAAAACATAGACGAGGCAATAACCGAACTGTCAAACTCTTTGGCAAAAGATAGCGATTTAAAACCTTACGCCAAATTTGCGGCTATTAGACTCCTTGAAAACGACAAAGAGATGTATAGGATAGTCCATGACAAGCCGGTGTTTTTGGAGTTTCACGACGTATTTACGAAAACTAGCGAAAACCTCAGAACTCTCGCAGGCGAGGACGATACGCCGACGGTTATGGCAAATGCCAAAATTTCGATAGCAAAATGGATATGCCAAAGAGCGGTAATAGCAAAACACAAAGAGACGCTAACGGAGAGAATAGACAAGGTTCTTATACACAGGCTTTTGGGCTTGCCTATATTCCTTGCCCTTATGTGGCTATTGTTTCAGGCGACGTTTACGCTTGGCGAATATCCGATGGGTCTTATAGAGGAAGCATTTACGTTCCTATCCGAACAAACTGCTGCCGCGTTGCCTGAGGGTACTTTTAACAGTGCGATGAGCGAGGGTGTTATACCTTCTATCGGTGCGATTATGGGCTTTTTGCCGAATATTCTTATATTGTTTTTGGGAATTAATTTACTTGAACAAACGGGATACATGGCTAGAGCGGCGTTTTTGCTAGACGGTATACTAAAAAAATTCGGCCTACACGGGAAGGCTTTTATCCCTATGGTAACGGGTTTTGGATGCTCTATTCCTGCATATTTGGCGGCCAGAACGCTCAAAAATCCAAAAGACAAGCTGATTACTATGCTTGTTATAGGGTTTTTCTCTTGCTCGGCTAGACTTCCGGTATACGTATTGTTTATTAGCGCCTTTTTTGCGCCGGAGCAAGCAGGAAACATCTTGTTTGGGATATACATAGGCGGCGCAGTACTTGCGATGATAGCGGCAAAAATTCTTAGACTTGCCCTGTTCAAAGGGGAGGCGGAACCGTTTGTTATGGAGATGCCAAAATATAGATTTCCGTCTATAAAAGGTGTTCTAAGAGACCTCAAAATCAAAGCTATGATTTTTATCAAAAAAGCGGGTCTATTCATAGGTACAGCTTCAATGGCTATATGGTTTCTTGGAGCATACCCGGCAAACGAACAAATAGATGAGGCGTATGCACCTAGAATAGAAGCGGCCGTTGATGAGGCGGCAAAAAAAGAGCTTGAACTAGCGCTTGCGGAAGAGAAGCTTGAAAATAGCTACATAGGTACTGTCGGAAAAGCCATAGAGCCTATATTCTCGCCTCTAGGTTTTGACTGGAAGATGTCGGTTGCTACGGTAACGGCTCTTGCGGCAAAAGAAGTAGCGGTGGGAACTCTAGCTACGCTAAACGCGGTCGAAGCCGGAGATGATGAACCATCAGAGAGTCTAGTTGAAAAAATTAGAAAATCGATAGATATTAAAGCGGGTCTTGCTTTTATAGTACTCGTAATGATATATTCGCCTTGCCTTGCAGCGATAGGTACATTCTTTGCCGAGGTGAGAGAGACGAAATGGAGGATATTCTACCTAGTCTATCCGAACGTCACCGCTTGGCTTGCAGCATTTAGCGTATACAACATAGCGGCTATCTTCGGACTCTAAAAAAATTAAAGAAGGGCCAAGTCCCTTCTTTAGCTCATATGCCCCACATTGTTGCATTCACAAGGTGAAACATGGCAACTATCGACAAACTCCAATCCGGTTAGCTTCGCATACTCTTCAAGAAGCGGTTTTGCCTCTTCGTTATAGTCGTCTTCAAACTCTATACTTACCTCTCCGCCGCTACCGGTACGCTTGATAAGAACGGTCGGATTTAGTTCGTATTTTGCGACAAGGCTATCCATAGTGTCACATAGCATCTTTTTTTGTTCCGGGGTGTCAAAACATATAACGACCCTCAAAAATCTCTCTTCGCTGCAAAAATAAGCTTTCATTGTTTTCTCCTTTTTAAAATGCCCTGCCATAAGCAGATTCTATCATATCATCAACCCCAAACTCTTTCGCCGCGTAATGGGCAAAATTTGGGCTCCTCAGAAGTTCTCTGCCATACGCTACGGCGTCGCAAATGCCATTTTTTAACAGGCTTTCACCTTGTGTGGCCGTAGTTATAAGCCCAACGGCTATAACCGGAATATCAATACTCTCTTTAATGCTTTTCGCATATCCTGCTTGATAAGCAGGCTCTAGTGCCGGCATATTCGGCTGCAAAAGGTGGTTGCCTCCAGCAGATACGTGAATTGCGTCCACACCTATATCTTGTAGCTTTTTTGATAATTTGACGCTATCTTCAATATTCCAGCCGCCGTCCACCCACTCATCGGCGGAAATACGGACTATTATAGGCAGGCTTGGCGCATATTTTTTGATATCACGCAATATCTCAAACAAAAATAAGCATCTACCCTCGAAGTCTCCGCCGTATTCATCCGTCCTTTTGTTGGTTAAAGGCGATAAAAACTCATATATCAAATATCCGTGAGCAGCGTGAATCTCAACTGCGTCATATCCGGCCTTGGCGGCTCTGACGGCAGCCTTGACAAAGGCCTGTCTGACGGTCTGTATATCGCCCCACTCCATCTCTAACGGAACTTTGTAGCCGCCGTCATTCGCAAACAAAATTGGACTAGGGGCTATCGGAACATTATCGCTAGCCAAACTTTTGCGCCCGGCATGCCCTATTTGCAAAGCCGTCTTAGCTCCAAATTTATGGCAAAGCTCATTGATTCTTGAATGCCCGTCCATAAGGGAATCATCCCATATGCCAAGGTCTTTGTCGCTTATCTTGCCGCGCTCTTCGACGGCCGTCGCCTCTACTATGATGAGCCCCACCCCGCCTATCGCACGAGCGGCATAGTGGACAAAATGAAAATCGTTTGCCATTCCATTTTCACTTTTGTACATAACCATAGGAGGCATAACGATGCGGTTTTTTAACTCCAAAGAGCCTATGTTCCATCCGCTAAACAGCATACTCATCTAAGCGCCTTCTTTAATATCTCTTCTATCGTTTTTTTGTCGTATTCTTTGTAGAGCTTTGACCCCTTGGCGGTCATAACCGCATTATCCGCTATCTTTGATATATCTGACGCCGGAATATCTACGTCTTCAAGCCTCGTAGGAAGACCTATGCTTTTTAGCCAATTCTCGAACGCCGCTACACCCTCGGCTCCACTCTTTTTGAACATCTTTTTGCAAAATCTGTCTACTTTTTTTGGCTCCCTCTCTCTAAACCAAGCAAGCCATGCGGGCATCACTATGGCAAGCCCCTCGCCGTGAGGTATATCGTATATGGCGCTCATAGGCCTCTCAAGAAGGTGATTTGGAAATATATACTCCTCAAGGCCGGCGCTAAGTACGCCGTTGAGAGCCAAAGTCGCAGACCACATAAAAGAGGCTCTGGCATCATAATCACGTGGATTTTTGAGTATTTTTTCTATATCTTGCATGATAGTTTTAACGACCGCTTCGCTCATTCTATCGTTTAGACGCAAGCCGTTTTTCTTTGTAAAATACCCCTCAATAATATGAGATATAGCGTCAGCCGCTGCAGTTGCGGACTGTCTAGGGGAGACACTAAATGTAATCTCCGGATTTAGGGCAGAGGCTTTTGGGTAAAGATGCGGGGAGCTAAAGACGTATTTTTTTGCCCCGTCTTCATTTGTAACGACAGAGCCCCCATTCATCTCACTCCCCGTAGCCGCAAGAGTCAAAATCGTATACACAGGTAATGCCGAGCTTGGCTGCACGCCATTTTCAAAAAAATCCCACACATCGCCGTCATAACAAACCCCTGCCGCAATAGCCTTGGTCTCGTCTATTACGCTTCCGCCGCCTATGGCAAGCATACAATCTACGGAGTTTTTACGAGCCCACTCTATACCCTCCTTCACGTGCGACAAGACCGGATTTGGTCTCACGCCGCCAAAATCGGTGAAGCCGAGCTCATTTTTTATAAGTCTACGTACAACCCTGTCATACAAGCCGTTTTGTTTTATGGAGCCTTTGCCGTAAACTATCATTACTTTTTTGTATCCGGCGGCCTTGATATCGGCTACGATGTTAAGCTCAGCCTCTTCGCCGAATATGATTTTGGTTGGATTGTGAAAAACAAAATTTCTCACGATTAACTATCCGCGCTCGTATCTTTGTAATTCAAAAATCCCTTCAGATACTCGTCACTCAAAACTTCTTTTTCGTATTTTATGACAAGTACGTTTTCCGTCTTATTGACGTATGTATCTACTATCCCGATTATCTCTTTTAGTCCGGCTATTCTGGATTCGTCCAGCATGACAATATCAAGATATAAAAACGACGCTTTTATAGGATTTTTCATCTTTAGCATATAAAGCAGCCACAAAAACGAGATGAAAGTAAGTACGAGAGACAAAGACTTCAAATCCATATAGTGCAGTATTGCGCCGCCTATGGCACCGCCCATGAATACGCCAAGATATTGAAAAGTCGTAAACACGCCCAGAGCCGAGCCCCTTTGACTTGCCTTGGCATACTTGCTAACCGTGCTTTGAAGCAGAGGCTCAAGCATATTAAACCCGATAAAAAACAGTATCGATGCAACGACAAATACAGTCGACGAAGCGGCAAGCCCAAACAGTAAAAACGCTACGGTATTCACAAAGATGGATGCAATAAAAATCTGCCTTATTTTGTTGTATTTCTCGCCCAGTATCGCCGCAAGCGTCATAAATACAAAGCCAAAGGCAAGCGCCGGAATATACACCTGCCAAAGCTCGTTCTTTGCCCAGCCGAACTTCGTTGTTAGCTCAAGAGGGATAATCATAAAGGCGATTGTCAGCAAAAAGCCGTGGAAAAACATATTGACGTACATTTTTATTAGATTTGAGTCGGTAAATAGCTCTATAAACTTTGGGGTCTCACCGTCAAAGGCATGATGTATCCGAGGCGGCTCAGGGATAAAAATAACGAGATACCCAAGAGCCAAAACAGCCAAGAAAGCCGTAATCACAAATAACGTATCTACGCCGTAGTGTCCGCCCACATAAGGCCCTATGAGTATCGCAGCGGCAAAGCTCATCGCAATAGCCCCACCCATCATAGCCATAGCTTTTGAGCGCTTTTCTTCACTCGTAAAATCCGCAATCATGGCAGTAACGACTGAGCTTATAGCCCCCGCCCCTTGCAAGAAACGACCAAAAATCAGCGTATAAATATCACTTGAAAAAGCGCAGATCAAAGAGCCCGCGGCAAATATAGCAAGCCCTATTACTGTTAGCGTCTTGCGCCCTATCTTATCGCTCAAAATTCCAAACGGAAGCTGAAACAAAAGCTGACTAAGCGCATATCCGCCGACTACCAAACCTATCAAAAATGCGTTTGAGCCGCTCATTGAAGCGGCATATACGGAAAGTAGCGGCATAACGAGGAAAAGCCCGAAGAAACGGAGGGCAACTATAAAACTAAGGGATCCTACTATTTTTTTCACTTACTACTTACCTTTAAATCTTTGTTCTAAATCACCTAAAAACTCATTCGTATTTCTAAAGCCAACTACCCGTGCGGCTATCTCTTTTTCTTTTGAATCTACAAAGGCGATATTTGGAACTCCCCTTACTTTGATGCCTTTTGGCATATCGGGGCTGCCCTCCAGTACTGCGAGAGGGACGAAGCCGCTATTGATTGCAGCGCATACTCTTGCATCGGAGAACGTCTCATTGCTCATCTTTGTGCAATACGGACAAGTTATTGACGAAATAAACACCAAAATAGGTTTTTTTGTTTTTGAGGATACGCTTTTTGCCTCGGCAAGAGAGTTGCTCCAGTTGATATCACACCCAAAACTTATCGAACATAACACACAAAACGAAATAACAATTTTTACTATGAAATCCACTCTTTAGTATCCTTTCTCGGCTCGCCTATATAATACCCCTGCGCATAATCAACGCCGAGTTCGGCAATGGTATCTAGTATCTCTTTGTCGCTGACGAACTCCGCTACGGTGCGTATCCCTATCTGCTTACAGAAATCCACGATTGTTTTTGTAATTATATATGAGTTTCTATCAACGGCTATATTTTTTATTATCGAGGCATCTATTTTGATGTAGTCCACTTCCAGTTTCATCAGATATGCAAAATTAGAATATCCGCTCCCAAAATCGTCTATAGCTATCTTGGCCCCAATGGATTTGACGCTCTTTATAAAATCAAGCACCTCGGCAAAGTTTTCTATCCCCTCCGACTCCGTTATCTCGAATATAACACGCTTAGGTTTCGGATATCCGCGAAGCTTCTCGTATATAAACTCTCTCGTCACTTCGTCTTCTATGTCCTCAACGGATATATTGATAGAAAACTCCATCTGAGAAAGCTCAAAAAACCTAAAGCTCTTCTCCAGCATAGCCCTTGTCAGATGAGGGTATAGTTTTGATTTTTTAGCTACGGAAAGGAAAGCGTAAGGGGCTACCGGAAACCCGTTTTCATCAATAAGTCTTGCAAGGGCTTCAAATTTCTCCACTTTTCCAGTTTTGATGTCCATAATAGGCTGAAAATAAGGCTGTACCCTTCCGTCATCCAAAGCCTCTTTAAGTATCTTTGTCCACTTGATATTGTGCTCATACTGCTTTGACACCTGCATAGACGGGTCAAAAAATACAAAATTTTTGCCTAGTTTTTTGGCCTGTTTGAGAGCCATATCGGCATTTTCAAGTATGTTCTTGCCGCCTATCGCGACCCCTGCCGTCATATGTACGCTTATCTCGTATTCATTGTACATAAATACTTCGTTTCGCAAAACATCGAGGAGACTATCTACATATCCCTCTATATCGTTTGGCACATCGGCGGTATCTATAAGTATCGCATACTCATCCCCCGCAAAACGGTACACCTTCTCGCTCAAATGACAATGGGACTTTATAGCCGACCCAAGCTCGGAAAGGACAAAATCGCCCACCTTAACGCCATAAAAGTCGTTTATCTCTTTGAATGAATCTATGTTTAGTATCACAAGAAGCGGCATCTGAAACTCTTGCAAATCTTCTCGTAGTTTGAGCCTATTCGGCAGCCCGGTTATGGCGTCTTTGTATACCTGCTCAAGCTCTTTTTTGCGTGACTTGTCAAGAAATAAAAGCATTCTGTTGAATGATTTTTCAAGATTTTTTAGCTCATAGATGCTGGAGGAAATCTCCATTTTTTTGTTGGTTTCTCTTTGTCTTATGGCTTTTTTGATGTCAAATACAAATTGAGAAAGCGGGGATACCAAAAATTTATTCAGCCCGTAATAAAAAGCCGCGTAAGTAACGATGAAAAATAGAACAAAAAACAATATGAAATAATTTAGGGCGTAGTTTAGGCTAACTTTTATGTTTGTAATCGGGTAGGATATATCGACAACACCGTTTATGTCACCATTCGCTACGTTTGTGTGGCATCTTAGGCACTCGGTTTTGGCCTTGATTGGGTAGAGATACCTAATGCTGTTCTCATCCATAATTAGCGTATCTTCGCCATTCATAGCCTTTTTAACGGCAATATCACCCTCTCTGGCTTTTTTGTCGCTCTCCAAATCGCCAAATAACTGCCCGACTTTTTGGCTTCTGTAGACAGATATGTTCATATCGTGTTCGCCGCCGTTTAGACGGGCTATTATACGGTTCAAATCCGCCTTGGTAATACCTTTTTCCATTGCTGAATATAAGGATTCAAACACCAAAGAACTTGATTTTTTGGCATCTACTTTTGCCATTTCAAAAATAGCAGATTCTTTTAGCATTGATGCGGCAAATATACCGACCCCTATGCTGACCAGCAAGGATATGCTTACGAGGGCAAGCGTCAGCCTTTTGTAACTGAAAAAAAACATCTTAGTTCTATTCAAAAAAGCGCCCTGTATTCTTGGAATGGCTAAATCTTAACAAATAGATTTTAAAATACGCCATAATTTGAGAGCAAAAAGAGCAAACCAGTGATAAAACGATACCCAACGAAAAAAATATACGTAGGAGATGTCGCCGTTGGCGGCGATGCGCCTATATCCGTACAATCCATGACCTTCTCAAAGACGCACGATGTAGACGCCACCGTAGAGCAGATAAACCGCTTACACTTCGCGGGATGCGATATAGTACGGGTATCTGTGCCTGACGAAGAGAGCGCTCTGGCTCTAAAAGAGATAAAAAAGCGAATACAACTACCACTCGTAGCCGACATACACTTCAACTACCGCCTAGCCCTCATAGCCGCCGAGTCCGCGGACTGCATACGAATCAATCCCGGCAATATAGGCGAAAAAAGCAGAATACTTGAAGTAGTCAAGGCGTGCCGTGAGCGAAACCTGCCGATACGAATAGGTGTAAATGCCGGAAGTCTAGAAAAGCACCTTGAGCAAAAATACGGGCAGACGCCGCAAGCGATGATAGAGTCCGCTCTTTACAATATCAAACTTTTAGAAGACGCCGACTTCACAGATATCAAAGTCTCCATGAAAGCAAGCGATGTAATCCGTACCGTAGAAGCATACCGTGGGCTTCGTCCTCTTGTCGAATACCCGTTTCATATCGGCGTGACGGAGGCGGGGACGATGTTTGGCTCCACGGTCAAATCTTCTATCGCCCTAGGCTCTTTGCTGATGGACGGCATAGGCGACACGATGAGGGTATCGGTGACGGGGGAACTCGAAAACGAGATAAAGATAGGCAAAACGATACTCAAAAGCCTAGGATTGATAAAAGACGGCGTAAACATCATCTCATGTCCGACATGCGCAAGGCTGGAGGCAGACCTCGTATCGGCGGTACAAGAGGTGGAGGAGCGGACAAAGCATATCAAAGAGCCTCTTGACATATCGGTGATGGGGTGTGCCGTCAATGCGCTCGGCGAGGCAAAACACGCAGATGTGGCGATAGCTTACGGTAAGGGCGAGGGGCTAATAATAGTCAAAGGCGAGATAGTCGCAAAACTCAAAGAAGAGGAACTAAAAGAGAGGTTTCTCGAAGAGGTCGAAAAAGCGGCGCTGGCGGCCAGGAAAGAGGTGTGATAGCCAGTCCGTACCTCTTTGTCCTCATACTCGTATCCGTAATAGTCGGTATCAAGACCGCTGAGAGGAGAAGCGGCTCGAAGTTTTTTGAGTTCGTCCCATCCATTGTCCTCATCTATTTTGCAATGATGGCGATAGGCAATATGCGACTTTTTGAGCCCTCCACGATAAAGAGCTTCTCATCCGCCAAATCCTACATACTTCCCGCAATGATATTTTTGATGCTCACGGGTAGCGATATCCGTAGCATTTACCGCATCAAAACAAAGCTTCTCGTCTCATTCTTCGTCACCTCGGCGTCCATCATGGCGGCGTTTGTCGTAACGTGGGCGGTGATGGGCGGACTCTTTGAACAAGAGGCGCACAAAGCGTTTGGAGCCCTCAGCGGTAGCTGGATAGGCGGCACGGCAAATATGATAGCGGTAGCCGGAGCGACAGGGCTAGAGGGAGAGCTGATGGGATACTGTCTAATTACTGACTCCGTATGCTACGCCGCATGGCTTGCGTTTCTGCTATTTTCCGTCGGCTACAAAGAAGGATTCAATACATGGGCAAAAGCCGAGGCGGTCACGAGCGCCCCACCCGCCTCAAAACATCAAGGCGATAGCGCAAAACTAGATATTTACGCCCTCATTCTAGCCGTAGTCATCTCCGTAACCGTCGTGGCACTATCAAAGGCTTTGCCTACATATTCGTTTGTCACAAGCTCATTTTGGGCGGTAGTACTATCTACCGTCATCGGCATAGCGGCATCGTTCACACCCCTTAGCCGTTCGCAAAAAAGCGAAAAAACAGGCTTTTGGCTGCTCTACGCCCTCATAGCCCTTATCGCCGTGGACTCCGCATTTGACGATGTGGGCAAAGCATGGCTATTTGTCGTAGCCGGCTTTATGGTCATCGGTCTGCACGCGCTATTTCTAGTCATCTACGCCAAACTATTTCGCATCGACCTCTTCACGATAGGAGTGGCTAGCCTTGCCAACATCGGCGGCGTAGCCTCCGCCCCGCTCCTCGCCGCAGCGTTCAACAAAAACTTAGTAAGCGTAGGTGTCATCATGTCGATGCTGGGATATATCATCGGAACTTTTTGCGGGTTGGTTGTGACTTATGTTTTGGGTGTGATGTAATTAAATATGTTCCAAAATGGAGCTAACTGAATTTTTATCCACCATCTATGCTCTCATTTTACGCTGGTGCCTTTATATTACTTTTGGGTTTTGAGCTTATATTCGTTTATATCTCTTCCAAAAGTTTTAATGCTTTTTTTATAGTTTGTTTGATTTCTTCTTCATTTAAATGCTCATAAGTATCATGACTTCCGTCATTGGATAATTGGGCTATTTCAATCAGTCTATCTTTGATTGAAAGCAAGCATCCTTGATTAAAAAAATTCTCGTTGATTGTATTAAAAGACATCAATGGTCTTGGTTCATTTTTTAACAAAGCATAATATTTAGTTCGCAGGGCATGTTCAAAAATTTTTCTAATATCATTCAGCAGGTTTCCAATTGATACCGCAGAACTGCCTTCTTCGGTATACTTTTGAAGCTTATCAATAATTTTTTCAAACTCTCTTTTTAAAAAATTATGAATGTCAAACTGTGAAATTTTACTTCCTGTGGCACTTGTTTTATTTATTTCAAAACTGCCAAAACTCGGCTGCCCTTTTACTTTAGAATGTATTGAGCGAAGAAATTCTTTTTTGTGTGTCAATATGAAAGTTTGACTCACTTCTTCTGCTAAAGCCCTTATTGCTGTAGCAGTTGCATCCTGTCTGTTTTCATCATGACTAGATAGTGGGTCATCGAAAATCAAGATTGTCTTATCTTTATTCTCTTTTTTCTCCATAAATGCCAAGAAAAATGCAAATGCTAGAGAGTTTTTATCTCCCTTGCTTAGTGTATTTTTAAAACTAGGCTTATCATCTTTGAAATCATGGAGTGCGATTTTATTGGACAATATTTCTAAATAAATCTCCAAAAAAGCCTCAGTTGCATTCCCGCTAGCCTTCTCTTCTATGGCGACAAGTCTAAAATAGTCTACTCCCAAATTTTCACTTAATTTTTTATTGATAATTTCAAGGTATTCATTTTTTATACTTTCCGAATATCTATTTAGCTCGGCTTGCTTGTCATCAATTTCTTTTTTCTTTAGTGTGCCATCTTCAACTATTTTAGCAATTCTTTGACATAAGGCATTGACGCTTGGCTCAAGTCTTTTTTGTTCATCCGACAATTTATTTTTTTGTTTTTCTAGTTCCTTGAAATCTGTTTTCCCTAGAGACTCCTTAAATTGTAAAATCTGCTTATTGGTAATGTCTACTACAGCGTTGTAGCTTTCCATCTGAGCACCCAAGGCGGCGAGCGTATGCCTATACTCATCTATGGCTACAGGAGTAATAATGTCACTGTTGAGATTTTGTATTTTTTCTTGAATTAATTCAGAAAGTCTTGCGTGTAGTATGAGTTTTGCTCCAAAATCAAAATCAAAAATATTTAAGTTTGAAACCTCAGGAAGTATCTCTTTCCATGCAGCAAACAGCTCAGTGTTTGATTTTATAGTATTCTCGATTTTTTGAAACACTGCTTCGATGTTCCATTTGGCAAATTTTGCAGACTCTTTTTTTAGGTCATCCAAAAAGCTAGTATAGCTTTCATCAAAAAAGTTTTTATATGTCTCCAATAGATGAGTATCATCAAGGGGTTTATGACAAAATGGACAACTACTTTTTTTATGGCTATATCCAAATTTGAGAAATCCTTCGACCCCATCCTCTTGTATAAAAAAATCCTTCTTAAACTGCTCAATTTTCAGCGTTGCTTCATTATGTGCCGAACTATTAATTTTTCCTAAAAGCAGTTTTGCCAGAGCATTAAATTCAAATACTTCAGCCTGAACCCTTTGAAAGATAGCTTTTTTTTGTATTTTTTCTTGGTCGCCAAAATTTTTTATTTGCTTATTTATTGCTTCAAGACTATCTTGAATTTGTTGCTGATTGAGTGTCGCAATATCCAGCTTTAAAAAGTCTTTAGTTTCATAAAACGAAGTAGAAATTTTTTCAGATGCTTCTTTGTGCTCTTTCAGCAATACCTTTTTTTCTTCCGTGAGTTTCTTTATTTCCTTAGATAAGGCAATTCCATCTTTTCCAAAAATAATTTTATAGAGAGCTTTTTTATGGTCAATCTCAAATTTCTCTGCGAAGATATTGTTGCTTATAAATTCATCATCGAATATTACAATAAACGGATTCTTATTGGCTATACCAGAAGCACCTTCCTTCCAAATACTCCTATCAAAGCGTATCGTTTTTTCAGTGCCGTTATCGGTAAATTCCAATATCACACCCTGCTCATCAATTGCCGTAGAATTGAGGCTCTTCCTTCCAATAATCAAGTCTGGCTGATTTTCTCGCAAAGATTTAAGAATTGTTGTCAGTGTTGTTTTGCCATGTCCATTTAATCCAAATATAAGATTTGTTTTTTTAAATTCAAAACTTCTGCCATCATATTTATAGAAACTACCGACATTGTCTATTGATTTGATTTTTTTTAGAAACATACTTTTATCCTGTACTATCTCGGATTGATTTTTATTGTATTTTCCCAGTTTATATAAAATTACTTTAAAAATTAGTGTATTACAATACAGTATTACAAGAACGGAGGCTCAAAATGCTAACGGTCAGACTCACAGACGAGCTAGAGCATAGGCTAGATAGCTTCGCAAGGAGCGAACATCAGCCGAAATCGCAGGTAGTCAAAGACGCTTTGCTTTTTTATTTTGAAAACAAAGAAGAAGCTAAAAAACAGACGGCTTATACGCTGGGCAAAGAGCTGTTTGGCAAATACGGTAGCGGGGATGGCAAGTTGTCCACAAACTATAAAGAGAAGCTAAAAGAGAAGCTCCATGCAAAAAACGCTCATTGATGCGGGGCCAATGATTGCGCTTTTTGATAAAAGTGACAAATACCACAAGCAAGTGGTGAAGTTTTTGAGCGGCTATGAGGGTGAGCTTGTGACGACTTGGCCCGTGGTTACCGAGGTGTCGCATATGCTGGATTTTAATATCAAAACGCAAATAGATTTTTTGAAGTGGCTAGACCTTGGCGCCGTGAGCATATATCAGACGCTTTCAGGCGACATCAAGCGCATTATAGCGCTCAGCGAAAAATATATGGATGTGCCGATGGATTTGGCAGATAGCTCGCTCATCGTCGCAAGCGAAAAACTAGGTATTAAGGATATTTTGACGATAGATAGCGACTATGACATCTACAGAACTATCAAAAAAGAGCCGCTTAATAATCTTCTTGCGATGTCAAAATAACATGAAAATAACAGACTTCAAACTATCAATTATCAAAAGCGAACTCAAAAAACCGTTTGTGACCAATATTCGTCGTGTGGAAGCGATAGAGGACGTATGTTTGACCCTTGTCACAGACGAGGGTGTGCTCGGGTATGGGGAGGCTCCGCCGACGGTGGCTATAACCGGCGAGGATATAGAGACTATCAATAAGACGATAAAAGAGCGGATATTTCCTGCGATTTGCGGCTTGGAGCTTGGCGACAACGATGTTTTTGAGGCTTTGCACGGCAGTGTGGCAAAAAATACATCTGCAAAGGCTTGCGTCGATATGGCGATATATGATATTTTGGCAAAGTCTGCGAATACGCCTCTATGCGAATATTTAGGCGGCAAAAGAGAGACGCTCCGCACAAATCTAACGATAAGTCTGGGGAGTGTAAAGGATATGCTAAAAGATGCGTTGGCGGCCTACAATGACGGCTTTTCTATCCTAAAAGTCAAAGTCGGCGAGGACGAGGATGATGCGGTAGAGGTCACGAGGCAAATACGAGAGCGGCTACCGAATGCTATCATCAGACTGGATGCCAATCAGGCATGGGACGCCGCCAAGTCGCTTCGTATCATAGAAAAAGTTGAGAAATACAGAATAGAACTACTGGAACAGCCCGTCAAAGCCTCAGATTTTGAAGGGCTAAAAGAGGTGACCGTGCACTCGCCCGTCCCAATCCTCGCAGATGAATCGGTATTTGGCTACGAGGACGCCGTGCGGATACTAGACGAAAAAGCGGCGCACTACATCAATATAAAGCTAATGAAAACAGGCGGAATATACGAGGCATCCAAAATAGCGAGACTGGCGAGAGAGAGGGGCGCTAAGGTAATGATGGGCTCAATGTTGGAGTCGGTGATAAGCGTTAGCGCAGCCGTACACTTCGCCATGAGCGATGAAAACATATGCTTTTACGACCTTGACGGCCCACTGCTAGCCAAGCCCTCAACGGTCAAAAATGCGTTAAATTTTGGAAAAGACGAGATAACCGTATCCGAATGCATAGGACTCGGGGTAAAGCTTTAAACGGTAAAATTCACGAATGGACGCAAATTTTTACAATCTAAACATCGAAAGAGCGGCGCTAAGCTCTATACTTTACGACCCTACGATATTTGACGACGTATCGGCGGCTATGAGCGAAGATGAGTTTTATCATCCGTTCCACAAAGCCGTGTATGCCACGATGCTACACCTATCCGCAACGTCAATGCCGATAGATGAGGAATTTATCAGGCAAAAATGGAAAGGGGGTGAGTTTGACTCCGACTCGTTTTTTGAGGTGCTATCCACCACCCCGCTCCCAAATCTCAAGCCCTACATTGAAGAGTTAAAAGAGCTGTCGACAAAAAGACGACTTTTTAGCTTTACCAATGAGATAAAAGCCGAGTGTATGGAGCAAAAAGAGTCATCGGAGATAATAGACTCGGCAGAGACCAAGCTATTTAAAATAGCGACTTCCAGCTCATCAAAAGACTTTAGGGAGTCCGAAGAGGTCACCAAAAGCACTCTTGATTATATGAACGAGATGAAAAAGCGTGGAGACAATATGCTTGTCGGTCTCGACACCGGATTTTATGAGCTCAACAAAAAGAATGCGGGATTTGGCAAGGGTGACCTCGTCATCATAGCCGCCCGTCCCGCCATGGGGAAAACCGCTTTTGCACTAAACATCGCGTCAAATGCTCTTGCACAAGGGGTTGGTGTCGCGATATTCTCTCTTGAGATGCCGGCTGAACAGCTGATGCTTAGGATGCTTGCCGCAAAAACCAGCATACCGCTTCAGGATTTGAGGGTTGCAAATATCGACGACGGACAATGGGGCAGACTAACGGATGCCATGCAGCACTTCTCTGATTCAAAGCTATTTGTGGACGATGAGGGTGGGCTCACGATGTCGGCGCTTCGAAGTAAGCTGCGAAAACTAAAAGCCAGACACAAAGAAGTTGGACTAGCCATCATCGACTACCTTCAAATCATGTCAGGCACGGGAAATAAGGATAGACACCTTGAGGTTTCCGATATGTCAAGAGGTCTCAAACTCCTTGCCCGTGAACTTGAAATGCCGATAATCGCCCTCTCTCAGCTCAACCGCGGACTGGAAGCAAGAGCCGATAAACGCCCAATGCTAAGTGACCTTAGGGAGTCCGGCGCGATAGAACAGGATGCCGACCAAATACTATTCGTTTACCGCGACGACGTATACAGAATAAGAGAAGAAAAAGAGAAAGAGCAAAGAGCCAGGGCAGAAGGCAAAGAGTATAGAAGCTCCTTCGAGGAAAAGGCCGAAGAAGAGGCCGAAGTCATAATAGGCAAAAACCGTAACGGTCCTACGGGTATCGTAAATCTCGTATTTCACAAGCGCTTCACTAGATTTGAATCAGCAGGTGGACACTTTACGGAGCATGTATTTGCCGAAACAAAAGCCCCTATTGAAAACATAGAGTTCTCCCACATCAAGCTATGACAAAAATTGCCGCACTGGAAAGGATGGATTCCAAAGCGGCAATTTTCTGGGCTTCACTCCTTTTTATTTTTCTTGCCAATATCTCAATCTCATATTACGGCTACACGAAACTAAAAGAATTTGATTATGCCGCATTAGACGCAAAGCTGATATCCTCAAAAGAGCTAAAAGGTAAAGACGGCGCACCATATTTCTCACTATTGTTTCGAGCGCCACAGATGGATTTTCGCACCTACTCCAAAATAAATATGAGGCAGCACGAAGGCAAATACTTTTTGGCAACGGTAAAAACGAAAAATCTGTCGTTTGTCGATTTGTTCAAACCGCCAAGGCTAAAGCTAGAATCCCTCAAAAGTGAAGGGCAAACAGATATCGCCCAGCAAAGCCTCAAAGAGTTCATAGCATCACAGCACAAAGAGGAAAAAGCGGGCGAGATATATCTAAATCTCTTTTTAAATTCAGAAGTAAGCCCGGAGATTGAACAGTTCATAAGCGGTTATGGACTTGGGGCGTTTTTTGCGATCAGCGGCCTCAACGTAGCCCTTTTGATTGCTTTTATATTTTTAATAATCACGCCGCCGTTTGCATTTCTGCAAAATAAATTTTTTCCGTATGTCAATAGAGAGCTTTGGATATTAATTCCATCTTTTTTATTATTGCTATTTTATGCGTATCTAACCGATTTTACGCCATCTTTCATCAGGGCGGTTACCGCCTCTTTTATACTTTTCTTTTTTGCACTCAGAGGCGAGGAGATACTGAGCTACAAAACTCTTTTTCTTACCACCATAGTATGCCTCGCCGCATTCCCGTCTTTTTTATTTTCTATCGGCTTTTGGCTCTCATTTTACGGGGTGTTTTTGATATATCTTTTCTTGGCCAACATCACGCTCAAGAACAAAGCCCTAATCTACGTAACGCTTAGCTCATGGCTCTTTGTGGCAATGCTCCCCGTCATACACTATATTTTCCCAGTTTTTACGAAGGCGCACCTTCTAAACTCGCTATTTGGGGCTATTTTTGACATATTTTATCCGATATCTTTAACGGCGCATATTCTGGGTATAGGCTGGATGTTTGATGGCGTGATACTCTATGCGATAAGCAGCTCAAAAGAACTTATCAGGGAAGAGTTTTTAACGCCCGTCTGGTTTTTTGCATTCTATCTCATACTGTCGTTTGCGGCGGCATTTGATAAAAGGATGTTTTTTGCACTAAATGCAGTAATTGCGGGATATTTTACGGGGGTTATATTTTTTGTATATAGCTAGCAAAGCGGCAAAACCGCCTTGCCGCATGAAGACTAAAAGAAGTAGTTTGCCTCTACTCTTAGCTCCCTATTTGAAGTATCTTTTGTTATACCTTGCGATGATCTGGTGCTTGATGAACCAGGAGCGGTATTGCCGCTATCCGTATAGTTTACAACGTCGTTGTTTTGGAACATTGTTCTAACTTTCCATTCAAGACCTTTAACGTATGGCACTTTGTACAATACATCGAAGTTAACCTGGTGCGTGTCGCCGTTGCCGTAAGCTCTTTGCGTCATTGACTGGTACGGAACTTTGGACGGGTCCCTATCATAATAAGAGTAGCTAACAAGAGCGCTGACGCCTTTTATAAAATCTGAAAAATCATAATCAAGCTGTGTTTTATAAGCTTTGGTATTGGCATTCCAGTCTGTTTGAGTCATACTTCTCGTATAACCGTCAGTAGGGAATCCTCTCCAAGGGGCAAGTAAGTCGCCGCCTTTATCCGTATGCGAATAGGCCATTACTACTTTTGCCGCCTTGTAGGTAGCCACGGCTCTTAGAGCGTACATATATGTGTCTATCTTGTCATCGGAGTCGCCCTTGTATTGTATGCCGGTTGTCTGACTATAGCCGTTGCCGCTATGAGGACGTATGATATCGCCTGCGCCTTGGTCGTTTTGTTTGAAGTATCTAGCTCCTGCAGATAGACCCAAATCACCGAACTTAACGCCATAGTTCATCTCTAGTATATACTGTCTAACTATATCCGGCCAGTTCATCATCCAAGCCTGTATTTCAAGACCTTTTACGGATGTATTTTTGACGCCGATTACGGACACTGCGGGTGCGCTCTCTGCACCTGTTGTTTTGCCTGCCACCGCAGCCGTATAAGTAGTATGATAATAGTTTTTAAGCGCATCCGGTGTATCGCCGGTATTTGCCATATTTTTGAAATAGTCCATACCCCTTTCTTTGATGCCGACCAAATAATCAACCATAAATTCTGTATTGGATATCTCTTTGACGGTAGCCGACGCACCCTGAACGACAATTGGGATAAATTTCGTATCGTTTGGAGTAACAAAAGGGTTTGAAAGCAAGTATCTACCGGCTTTTACACTTGTCTTTGAAATATCGTACTGCAAATAAGATTGAGCAAGTACGCTATACCCCTTGCTAAAATCTCCTGAGCCGTTTCTACTAAACAAATCGTTTGAAGTGGTATTTTTTGCATTTAGATGTTTTTCCGTTATGCCCGGATTTTGGGTTGTATAAAAACCTACTCCTGCACTCAAGCCACGGAGTGGAGCCGTCTTATAAACAAGGCTACCCCCTACTGCGGCACCCTGCCCGTCTATTCCGTTTACGTCGCCGTTCCTATCCCAATCGGTATAAAAATAATGTGCTCTAATTCTACCGTCAAGCTTCCCTTCTTTGAATGCGCTTGCTACATCGCTAGCTGCAAAAGAAGCCGTCGCCGCACAGGCGATAACAGCCGCAAAACTTAGTCTTACCACTCTCATAAACTCTCCTAGTATGTACTTTAATTCCCGCATTATACTGCAAATATCGTCACATATAAGTCACATATTGGCACTTTTATGGCTTTTTATTAATTTTTGTGTACGACAAGATACCATTTTACCGTTATCGGACAGAACGTATAAACCTTTTTTGGTTAGAATGAAGCCAAAAAACGAACTATGAAAAACTACATTTTTTTGCTTTTATTTTTCGTTTTCTCGGCCTTCGCCAATGACGTCGTTATAAAAAAAATCAACTTTATCGGCAATGACGCATTTTTTGCGACCGCGCTCAAAGAGGCTATAGGCGTAGAAGAAGAGAGATTTTATAAATTCTGGAAAAAATCCCCCGAATACACGATAGACGATATAGAGGCGATGAGGGGCGACGTAGTCGAATTCTACCGCTCAAAAGGGTTTTTTAACGTTAAAGTAACGATAGAACAAAGCAATGAAAGCATAACGTTTAGAATATCGGAATACGACAGGATGAAAGTGGCATCCGTAAACATGGAGTCGCCGTTTTATATCAAAAGCCTGATAGCCCTCAGACAAGGCGACTTTTTTGATGCGGATTTGTTCGTAAAAAGCAAAGAAAATATCCTCAAATATCTAGGCGAAAACGGCATGCCAAGAGCAAAGTTATCAGCAAAAGCGTATATAGACATTGAAAAATACGAAGCCAGATTGGAATTTAACATATCCCAAACCCAAAAACTAAAATTTGGCAGCATATCGACAAACAAGCTTGAAACAATAGAAGACGAATACATCAAAGACAAATTAAGACTTCAAGAAGGTGAGCCGTACGACAGCAAAAAAATAGACGAAAGCTACAAAAATCTATATGCAACGGGGGCTTTTGAGAGCGTAAACATAAAACCGATATTAGATGGCGACGGAGATAGCGTCCCGATGGATATCAACGTAAGCCTCGGCAAACAAAGAAGCTTCAAGGCCGGTGTCGGATACGATACTGATGAGGGGCCTAGGCTCAAAGCGGGATGGTTGCACAGAAATTTTTACGGCAATCTAAAAAGATTTGAGGCTATTGCCGAGGTATCCGGAATAAGACAAAACGTAGGTGCAAAAATCAATATCCCAAAAGTGCTGGGCTTTGAGTTTGAAGATATGGCAAAGTATGAAAAAGTAAAGTATCAAGGCTATGAGGAAAAAATAGCTTCAAATGCTTTTAAATTCAAGATACCGTACAAAACAACGACGCATTATCTCGGATTTTTGACCGAAAGCGGCAGAGTAACGGCCGAGGATGAGAGTGAGGACATCAAGAGTTCCGATTTTTTTATCAATGCTCTGACATATGAGTATACGATAGATAGAAGAGACTCAATCATCGACGCCAAAAAAGGTTTTTATACCGCTTGGAATATAGAGTTTGCCGATAACTTTGTCGGCTCGACAATCAACTATTTAAAGAGCAATATAGAGGCAAGAAAGATATTTGGTTTTGACGACGGCTCATACTTCAGGGATTTCTTGTTTGCGGCACGGGGCAACATAGGAACTATAAACGATTTTAGAAAAAATGATATCCCCGTATTCAAAAGATACTTTGCAGGCGGGAGCTTCTCAAACAGAGGTTACGGCTACAGAAAACTAGGGAAAAAAGATAACTACGGCAATAATATAGGCGGCAATAGCATAATAGACTACTCAATAGAAGCTCGCTATAAAACCACAAAATCACTCTGGGGCGTAGTATTTTTTGACTCAACCTTGCTCAACAAAAATTCGCTTGCATTTAACGGCGAATACAAACCATCGGTCGGTATGGGCTTTAGGTATGACACAATCATAGGCCCCGTGCGCTTCGATATCGGCGTACCGCTAAGAGAGGACAAAAGATCTCCGGTATTTCACGTTAGTTTTGGGCAAGCATTTTGAGACACGTATTCGAGGCAAGCTATAAGAGTTTTTACTATTCCATCATAGGCGTATTATGGGCTCTGGCGATAGTATTTGCCGTACTCCAAAGTGGTCTTGCGGTGGAGTTTGCAGCCAAAAATATTCTTCCAAAGTACGGCATAAACATCAAATCCGCCAGCGGCGGCATCCTAAGCGGGATAGAGATAAGGGGCGTATCTTACGAAAAACTATTTACCGCCTCCGAAATCAGATTTCGTTTTGACCCGATATCGATATTCAAGCAAGAGTTGGAGCTATCATATCTGGACATCAAAGAGTTAAAAGTAGACGAAAATGAGCTTCAAAAACTTCTTTCTGCCAAAAAAGACAATAAAAAACCTGAATTTCTAAACAAAATAATCATAGAGCAATTATCGCTAACCGCCCTAAATCTAAGCTACAAAGAGCTCAAAATACGCTCGGCAAAAATCAACTCCGACTATGTTTATTACGACTTTGAAAAACTATACACAAACATCTCCTCGGAACTTAGCACCAACATTTTGGATGCCAAATTTCACGGCGATATGCTGGATGGGAACTATTCATTTAGGGGCTCGCTAAAACCAAACGGCTCAAAATACATAGACAAGCTCGTGGATGATGTGGATTTTGATTTTAACGCTCTGAGCGAAACCGATTTTTTGATACGGGGAGACTCCGAGAAGCTATACGCAAAAGCCCATTTTGTCAATACCGGAAAAATATATAAATACAATGTAGACGCAAAAATCAATGACGTGCTAAGCGAAATGAATATGAATCTAAAAAATATGACTTTTAGAATAGATTCAAAAGGTGAACTGGGCTGCAGATACGGGATCGTGGATTCTGATTTTAGCGTGGTATATGACGGCAACAAAACCGTATATTTCGGCAAAGGGCGAGCTAAAAAGTTTACGTACATACCGCTTGGGCCGTTTGAAAAATCGATAAAAATCAAAGAGGCCGTCAATCAAGGGATTACTTTCTCGGGAGATGTGCACAAAGTTGAGGTGAAGGCTTCAAATGCAATAAAAGCAACGCTTCTTGATGAAAAGTTTGACGTAGACTCATCCGAGACAGCCGTAGAATACGATATAGACAAAGAGCTTTTATCGGTACACACCAAGGCTAAGCTAAATACCGACTACCTAAAAGCCGACGTCGAGAGCTTCGTGGAAGACGGAAAAGGGCTCAAATACCACGGCACGGTGTCAAATCCAACCGACATATCTTTGCATTTAGACAACTCTGCGTTTAAAAATGCCATAGCCTCTTATGCCGGCGACGACAACTCGATAAAAGTCAACCTAAAAACAGCGGCGGGAAATGTCAACGTGTATTCACACGGATACGACAGGTACGATTTTGACGCTTCACTAAAAGATTTAAAACCGCTCTTTGCGGAGGGTGTAGAGGCCTCAATAGGCGGCGATATAAAAGGAAAATACGAATACTCGAAAGACGAAGTATCCGCAACCGTCAAGCTGGCAAACTCAAAAATATTCGGTCAAAGTCTGGAGGCTAGAGATATCAACTTTATCAGAACTCCAAACTCCATAACCGTCGCAAAAACAGCCATAAAAATAGGTGGAGTAGAAGCCCTCATAGAAGCCGCCACCCGCAACAACAGACTAAGCGCCAAAGCTTCGACTGCCGGAGTCATAATAAAAGCGGACGGTGAGCTAAACAAAGAGTTAACGATATCCATGCACGGCGACAGCGCAATCATGTCGGATGAATACTCAAAAATTACCGGTAGCAAAAAGCAAAACATATCCGGTAAATTTGACATATTGGCTTCACTCGCGCAAAATCAAAAAGAGAGGCATTTCAGTCTGCTCGGTAGCTCAAACCTTATGAAAATAGGAGATGAGTTTTTTGAGAACATCAGAATAAACGCACATTCATCCAACAACCAAATCATACTGCAAAACCTAGCCGCCGGATTTCAAGGCAAAACATACAGATTGGCCAAGCCGGCAATCATAGACATCAAGGACAAAAAAGCGACGTGTAGCGATATTAGAATTAACGACACTCTTGTCGGTTCGTTTGAGTACAAAAACGACACCCTAAGCGCAAAAGCAAAAATTTCAGACTTTGCCTACAGGGATTCCAACAAGCTCTCTTTTGTTTTGGATGCCGACATTGCCGCAGAATATAAAGGTCAAAAACTCAGCGTTGAAGGTGACGCTTATCTCAAAGATTTGCGGGCTGCGTTTGAGCTAAAAAGCTCCAATATCACAAAGGATAAAGACATAGTCATACTAAAGCCAAAAAGGGTGCAGTTTGACGAGAGAAAATTTGATGAAAATATAGCTTTGCGACTCAATATAGCGACAGCTAACAAGGCAATCTATAGATCAAAAGAGGCATATGCGCCGATATCCGTAAATATGCTCTACTATAAAGATTTTGGGCAAAAGCCTATGATGCTCGGACTTATAAAAACGGAGGGCGGATACTATGACATGGAAGGCAAGCGCTTCTTGCTCCAGCCGGGAAGCATAGCGCTGACGCCGTCCGAGCCGAACAATCCATATCTAAACCTAACACTCAAGCACATAGACAAAGACACGCAAATCTCGATATTCGTGAAAGGCTTTGCATCTTCGCCAAAGCTAAGCTTTAGTTCAAATCCGGCAATGAGCGAAAAAGAGATAATCTCATATTTGCTTTTTGGCGTCGACCCCGATAGCGGCTTCTCCAAAGACTCAAACGACGCAAAATACTCCTCCAAAGCCATAGGAGCATTGTCAAACGCCCTCTCAAGAGACCTTACAAAAGAATTTGGAATCAAGCTTGATAAAGTAGAGATAAGTCCGGCCGAGGTTACCGACAAGACCGGTAGAACAACCCAAACCACAAAGGTAGAGGTTGGTAAGAGAATTACAAAAGACCTTACGGTAACATACAAAAACGACATAGAGAGCAGCGTAGTTTTTGAATATCAAATCAACAAAAACGTAAGCGTAGAGAGCCAAGCGGGACGCAAAAGCTCAATCGACATCTTTTATAAACAGGATTACTAAATGACTCCAAATAGCGGAAAATGCGAACCGAAACCACCGTGCTGCAGCAAGAAAAAAGCGATGATGATGGGCGCGGCAATGTGCCTTATTATGTTCGCACTTGCCGTATATTTTGACCTATATTGATTAGGCGCCCTACTTTTATCCTTTTACTTTTTTTACCGTACAGACCGTATCGTTCCATGATTGCATACCGACTATTGGCGACGGATTTATCGGAATAAGAGAGTTTGGATTAAATCCATTTCCCTCGCCGCCCGCTCTTTTGTCCCACCAAATACCGCCGTCCATAGCCGCATCTTCAGATACTCCAAATGCCGGTATATTCTGCTTTTTGCCGTTTTTTGCCTTCGGTATCCTGCCGCCAAAATCCATTCCAAGAGATGCACTTATCGCTATCGCTTTTGGATGTATCCCTTCCGCTACGAATGCTTTTACTTTTTGTTTGCCGACTACGCTTTTCTCTGCCGCTTTGTATCCGCTTTTTGGGCGGTAGGTAGTTATCTCCACCGTGTCACCGCTTTTTATACCCAGCTTTTTGGCGGTCTGCGTATTTATCCAGACAGGATTGTGGTGAACTATCTCGCTTAGATATTTTTGCGGTGCGGTTCTAGCCTGCGTATGCACATTCCATTTAAACGTCGTCAGCACAAGCTCGTTTTCGGCTATCCGCCTTAGCGAAAGCGGCATCTCGTAGTGAGGCCAGCCGTCGTCTTTTATATTTACTTTTTTGGCCGCATCCGCAACTATTGACGAATATATTTCAAACTTTCTAGACGGAGTTTTGACCCCCTTAAAAACTAACCCATCCTTTACAAAACCTATCGCCTCTTTTTTCCCATTTTTCTCAGAATATACAATCCCATTTTCAATCGTTGAGCCTTCCAGCTCTTTTTCGCTTAGCCTTTTTTTGTACGGTTCGTAGTTTTTTGGCTTATCCTCTTTGAGCGCCCCATATTTTTTCATATACTCAAATCCGCTCAGCCCTTCTTTTTTCGGTAGTCCAGACAGACGAATCTGTATAAATTTTTCGTAGCTATCAAAGTCAAAATATTTAGCCACCGGCTCACCTATTTTTTTTGCGATTTTGATGAGGGTATCGGCAAAGTTTTCACAATCATACGGCGGCTTTACGGCCGGCTGTCTGAGGACAAAATAAGGGGTAAGCTCATTTGCATTTCGCCCCTCTATCGTATATCTCTCAAAATAAGTAGCGTCCGGGAGTATGATATCCGCATAGTGTGCCATCTGCGAATATACGACGTCGGAGCAAGCGTGAAAAGGTATCAGGCTTTCATCTTTTAGCGCATCCACCGTCACGCTCGGCCCCTCCGGCCATGTGTGTGGAGATGAAATAGTGTACGACAAATATACGTCTACTTTTTGTGTTTTTGCTTTTATCTTGTCGTATACGAGCTGACTTACCTTCATTTTTTGCCATTTATTTGCAAGCGGATAATCTTTCGGGTCTTCCAAATCGGTAGAAAATTTTGGCTTTGGCGGTACCGGACGAGGCATAGGAAACGACGCGTCACCTAGACTTTTTGAGCCTCCAAAACAATAGCCGCCTTTTTTGCCCATACTTCCGACAAGCATATTTAGCATCACTACGGCTCTGTCATTATTAAAGCCGTTTTGATGAGCTTGCGAGCCTCTGTTTGTAAAAGCCGCACATGCAGGAGCCGCCGCCGCAAACTCTCTTGCCAAGCGTTTAATGTCAGAGGCCGATATTTTGCTCTCTTGCTCCGCAAATTCGGGAGTGTACGGCTTTAAAAACTCTTTTATCTCATCAAGGCTTACGTTGCACCACTCGGCTATAAATTTTTCATCGCACAGCCCCTCTTTTACTATCGTATGCGCCATACCGAGAGCCACGGCCCCTTCCGAGGATGGAAACGGGGCAAACCACTCATCGCTTTTGCCGGCGGTATTTGAGAGCCTAACGTCAAATGTGACCAGTTTTGCGCCTGCCGCTTTTGCCTTGACGTATCTATGCAGCATAGGGAAGCCGCCTTGGTGCGCCTCCAAAAAGTTTGACCCGAAGTTTAAAAAGTACTTGCAATATTCAGCGTCGACGGTCTCCCAGTCGGTATCGCCTATCGTGGAATAGTTTGCGGCGCGCTTGTTGGATGAGCAAAGCGCCCTATGATTCAAGACGACCGGAGAGCCGACCGCATCCATAAATCTAGTCGTAATATCGTCTATCCTGTTTCTTCCGGCGTGAAGCACCACCCTTTCAGGATGTCCGGAAGCAATAGTCTCTTTGATTTTTGAGGCTATCGTGTCGTACGCCTCTTCCATGGTTATCCTCTGCCAAAGCCCATCGCCCCTTCTGCCGACCCTTTTTAACGGATACACTATTCTCTCTGGATAATTGACCGCAGACACACCGCCATGTGCCTTTGCGCATAGTTTCCCGTTTGTATTCGGGTCTAGCGGATTGCCCTCCACGCCGAGCACTTCCCCGTCTTTTACAAGCACGGTCATACCGCATACCGTTGAGCAATTTAGGCATACGCTAGGTATTTTTTGTACCTTTTCAATATTTTTTGCAAGAGTCTGTTTTGATTTTGGATTAGCCTTTACCGATGCGGCGGCCTCTTGAGGTGCAAGCGATATTATTCCGCCAAGCTCCAAGGCCGCCATAGCCACACCTGAGCCTTTTAAAAAATCTCTTCTATTCATCTTACACCTCCGGCCCAGCTATATATTTCATAATTAAAAGGTGAAAAACTAGCGCCGCTTTTTAGCTTGTCTCTCATTTTTGGATTTGCCCCCATATGAAGAGTTCTGGGTTTGTCGCTCTTTTTCATCACAAAACCGGTTGCGCCGATAGGTGCTTTTTGCGAAGAATCGTCTATTATTTTTATGGCGTCGGCAACGCAAGTAGCCTCGCATGCAGCCTTCATTCCGGCCTCTAGTCTATGTTCGCAGAGGTTGCATTTCTCGGCTATTTTTGAAAATGGATTTACGTATACGGCACCTATCGAACAGGCCCTTACACAGTCCGCGCATCCATTGCATTTTGTCTCATCTATAACAACGATGCCGTTTTTAACACTCATTGCGCCCTGCTTGCAAGCTTTGATACAATCTGCGCTTTCGCATTGTCGGCACATTATCGGCAAAAATTCCCTTTTCACTTTCGGATATTTGCCGCTGTCAAGATAGAGCGTCATTGTGCGAAAAAACCCGAGCGGAGCTTCAAATTCTTGTTTGCAAGCCACTTCGCAAGCATGGCATCCGACGCATTTTTCGGCATCTATTATCATGCGCCAATTTTTTGTTATTTGCATAGCACACCTTTTATATTGTTTGTTTATGGAGTTGATTGTGTTATTATCGATATGGTTTTTGCAAGGAATCGATTTGCTTGCGACGCAAGCCTAGTGGGAAAAATTATATATAAAAAAAGTTAAATATTTTTTAACCTATTCAAAAACACCTTTGAGACGATAGCCGCACCTAGGACATCTATCTTTATCGTCCAAATGATTTATTACTTTTTCCCCAAGATACCCGCTCCTCTCCACCAAAAGCTCTCCACACGCTGCACAATACGTGTTTTGCCTCTCATCGTCAAGCACATTTCCGACATATACGTGCCGTAGATTAAGTGATTTTGCTATCTCGTACGCACGGTTTAGAGTCTCGTGCGGTGTAGGCGGCACGTCTCGCATCTTGTAGTCACCGTGAAATGCGCTAAAGTGGATAGGCACCTCTATCCCCATGCTTTTTACGAATTTGCAAATATCCTCTATCTCTTTATCCGAGTCGTTGCGACCGGGGATTAGAAGCGTGGTTATCTCAACCCAGATTTTGTTTTTGACGGCGTTTTCCACACACTCCAGCACCGGCTTTAGCCTCGCCCCGCAAAGCTCTTTGTAAAAATCATCGTTAAAAGACTTAATGTCTATATTCATCGCATCCAGCAGCCCCGTGCTTAGCTCAATACTCTTTTTGCTCTCATATCCGCTAGTCACAAACACCGTCTTTATCCCGGCCTCTTTGGCAAGCTTCATCACATCATAGGCATATTCAAAGTAAATAATAGGCTCGTTATAGGTAAAAGCGATAGCCGGTATATTTCGCTCTTTTGCCATAGCTACCAGCTCTTGCGGGCTTACGTATTTGCCTATCACCTCACCGCCGTGCTCTTTTGGATATTGGCTAAGCTCATAATTTTGGCAAAAGGCGCAAGAGAGATTGCACCCCACCGTTCCGACGGATAAAATCTCGGTATTTGGGAGAAAGTGATATAGAGGTTTTTTTTCGATAGGGTCTACGTTGATAGCATTTAGCAGCCCGTATACTTCAAGCGATAGCTCGCCGTTTGTTACTTTTCGCACACCGCATTTGCCGATTTCGCCTTCGTCTAATATGCAAAAATGGGCGCAAGCATCGCACCTTATTTTTCCGGAATCCAGCTTTGTGTTTAGCCAAGCATCTCGCATGATACACCGCCTGAATAAATTTTAATGAAATTACAAAATTTTATATCTAAGAGTGCGCAAAAATAATTTTTTATAGTATCATAAAATTAAACCCACGTTATAAAAAATCTATCAAAAGGAGGCTATCGTGACAATCTCCAAGCAACTCATGGTTCTCATATCCGCAGCCATTACCGGTATATTTATCGTCTTTGGAATCAGCTTTTACAAACTTGAGAGCGTATACGAACAGACAAATTACTGTAACGTCAATTCCGTACCCAGCATAATGGCGCTCCATCAAATGATAGACAATGTTGCAACAATGAGAGTCGTAGCGTATAAATATATAGTAGAGAGTGAGCCAAAACAAAAAGATGCGAACGAAGTCAGGCTGCAAGAGGCAAAAAAAGACTTTGACGAAACGCTAAAAAAATACGAAACAATGCTCAGCGACGATAAAGACAAAGAGATGCTAAAAGCGGATAAAGAAGCGGCCGAAAAATACGTAGCGCTACTGACCGAGGTGATGGCAACAGCCAAAGGCGGCAATGAAGCGGGGGCAAAAGAACTTCTGCTCTCAAAACACAAAGAGACTGTGGCCAAGCTAACAAAAGCCCTTAATGCGCATATGAAGCACAATACCGATTTGGCGACAAAAGAATCAAAAGACGCCGCTCAGGAAAAAAGGGTCGCAAACATAGAGATAATAATCGTTGTCGTGCTTACCATAGCCGCAACGATAGGAATGGGCATACTGATAGGCAGAAACATTCTCGGCGGCGTAACGCTCATACACGACAGCATCACAAACTTTGTCTCCACAAAAAATCTAAACACAAAAATAGAGTATGACAAAGACAATGAAATAAAAGAGATAGTTGAGAGTTTTAACTCGCTTATAACGACGTTGAAAGCCACCATAGAAGATGCCAAAAACTCATCAAACGAAAACGCATCGGTATCTCACGAGCTAAGCTCGACAAGTATACAAATAGGCAAAAATGCAGAATCGAGCACGGAAATAGTCGAAAATGCGATAAAAGAGATATCGGGCATAAGGGCGTTTATCGAAGAGACGGCTCACGTATCCGAAAGGGCAAAGGAAAATATCAGAGAGGCGGGCGGCAAGCTAGACGGAGCTAGCAAGAAGATGCTATCTTTACAGCAAGAGGTCAATCATGCAAGCGAAGCCGAAATAATGCTGTCACAAAAGCTGGAGCAGATGAGCACCGACGCCGAAAACGTAAAACAAATCCTAACGGTAATAAACGACATTGCAGACCAGACAAATCTCCTTGCCCTCAATGCGGCGATAGAGGCTGCTAGAGCGGGAGAGCACGGAAGAGGTTTTGCGGTTGTGGCCGATGAAGTCAGAAAGCTAGCGGAGAGAACACAAAGAAGCCTCACCGAAATCAACGCTACAATTAGCGTAATAGTCCAATCCATCATGGATTCGGCAGAGCAAATGAGCAAAAATGCCGACAATATCAAAAAACTCGTCAACGTATCATCTGACGTAGAAGACACCATTACCGATACGTCAAATGTTATGCAAGAGAGCGTCAGAGCCGTAAATCAAAGTGCGGAAAACTCAATGAAAATAGCAGCAGACGCAGGAAAAATAGTAACTCTTGTAGAAAATATCAACAACCTCACAACGTCAAACGCCAGAAGCGTCGAGGAGATAGCTTTCGCTGCCGAACATCTGTTCAAGCTAACGGAGGGGCTAAACGAAAAACTAAATCAGTTTAAATCCTAGCTATCCGCCCTCTTTCGCAAAAGTCTCTCAACGGCTTTTGCGGCAAGGGTTAGCCCAAATGCCCCAGTCACCCCGACAAACGACCCCTTCTCTTTGCACTTTGGCGTCTCAGAGCTAAATATCACTTTAAAATCAGGCTTATAATTTATCGCTTTTAACTCATCTCGCACTTTTTTTGCCAGTGCGTCACCATGGGTCTTCCATATCGATATATACTCTATCTTTGTAGGGTCTAGCCTCTTTGCGGAGCCCATCGAGGATATTAGCTTTTTGTGGGTTCGTCTGATGATGCCGACCTTGGCTTTTACGTCATCTATTGCGTCAAGCACGATGTCATACGGTGCAAAGTCAAAGTTTTTTAAGAATTCTTCATCAACTTTTGCGTGTATCGGAGTGACGCCCGGATACAGTCCGGCAAGACGATGGACTTTCACCTCTCCGACGGCGTCAGAGCCAAGCTGTCTATTTTGATTTGTGATGTCATAAGTATCGAAATCCACTATTGTAATATCGGTCACCCCGGTACGATACAAGGCATCGAGACAATGTCCGCCGACACCGCCGACACCAAAAAGCAATACTTTTTTTGTTTTCAATACCTCAAAATCATCGCCAAGAAGTATTCTACATCTCGTATATCTAGCCAATCCAACCTCCAAGGACGTCAAGCTCTTCGTGAGCCGTCATATCAAGCTTAATGGGGCTGACTGAGACAAATCCCGCATGGATAGCGTCAAAGTCGTTCATATAGTTCTTATCCCCGTGTGGATGGTCCGACCACTCCAGCGGATGCAGCCCAAGCCAGTAGTGCTCCTCTCCTCTTGGATTTCGGTGCATGTGTGCGTCGTTGCCGTAGTGCCTATATCCTGCCCTAGTGACACGATACCCCTTGAACTCCTGCTTTTTGATGACCGGAATATTGACATTTAGAAATCTCCTATGCCCTATCGGAAAACCGCCGTCTAGCACCTTAGCCACAAGCTCCGCCGCCACTTGAGAGGCTACATCGTAATCATACACGTAAGAGTGGTCGCCCATGTGCCTATGCACCTGTGAAAAAGCGATGGACGGCACCCCATGAAGAGCTGCCTCCATAGCCGCCGACGCCGTGCCTGAGTATGTGATATCCTCGCCCATATTTGAGCCTTTGTTGATACCGCTTAGCACGATGTCGGGCTTGCCGTCTTCAAACAAAGAGTTAAACGCCAGATATACGCAGTCACTGGGAGTCCCGTCGTCAAGCTTGTAAAAATCATCTCCGACACGGATAAAGCGAAGCGGACGGGTGAGCGTGAGACTATGCCCGCAAGCCGACTTTTCACTAGATGGTGCCACTATCGTCACCTGCCCTAGATGCCTCACCGCATCCGCAAGTGCAAGCAACCCCTCCGACTCGTATCCGTCATCGTTTGTTATTAGTATTTTTTTCATATTTATTCCGTGGTTTTTGGCGAAATTATAGCCGATATAAAGAAAAACAATTTTTGGTTAAAATCACTACATGCAAACAAAAACAGAAGTCATAGAAACCATCAAACTCAACAAACACCGCATAGAAGCGGAATTTGGCGTGACCAAAATAGGCGTGTTCGGTTCGGTAGCTAGAGGCGAAGCCAAAGAAAAAAGCGACATAGATATAGCCGTTGAGATGAAAAGCGAAAACAAATTTCGCAACTTCATGGCACTAGAACGCTACCTCAAAAAGCTACTTGGTAAACGAATAGACCTCGGCATCGAAAGCACGCTCAAACCTTCCGTAAGAGCGGAGATAAAAAAAGAGATTGTGTATGTCTAGGGGCGATAGACTATATCTCGAAGATATAGTAGAGTCGATAACCGCAATAGCCGATTTCACGACAGGCTTAGACGTCGACTCATTTCGACACGACCGAAAAACCTACTCCGCAACCCTCAGAGAACTACAAATCATCGGCGAAGCAATAGGCAAAATCTCCAAAGAAACAAAAGCAAAAGACAAGACGATAAACTGGCGAGACATCAAAGCATTTCGCAACAAAATCACGCATGAGTATTTTGGCGTGGACTATGAGATAGTGTGGGATATAGTCAAAAATGAGTTGCCATTGTTAAAAGTAAAAATTGAAAATTTACTGATAAATATGCAAAGCTAAAAATACAAAATGATTAGCAGTATATTATGAGAGTTAAAGATTGGGGTAAAAAATCAGGCTATTTTTGGCTACCTGAAAATCCAAATCATAAAATTCCAGGCACATTGTCTATCGCAGATGGTGGAAAAATAGAACTTGAAGTGGTCGGCTTATTCAACGAAGGTATAGAGGAAGCGCTTAACGACAATGATGATTTGACTAGGATTGTCGGACATATCGAAAAGGACGGGCTGATAACACTAGATGATTGTTTTTATACCAATAAAAACATATCACTAACTGGTGGAATTACAAAATCACTTGTTCATGTTAACCGAGTGTTTAGTGGTGTAGCTTACGAAAAAAATGAATATATTAGCTTTCATAGTGTTTCTTTTTCGGTTGAGTGTATGGATGAGTGGATAGGAATAAGCGGTATTAAAGTTATGACTAATCTAGAAAATAAAACATCTCTAATTAGTTATAGTCCGCCAGATAGCCTTCTATATCCTCTTAATAATGGAATGAATTTGGAAATCTCCTTTGCTTACACCATTCCTCTTGGCTTGCAAAAAACAACTGAAGCAAAAGTTACACAAAAAACATATTTTAGATTAAGTTCTGACACATTGAGACCGTTAGCTGATTTTACGGCAATAATATACAGGCTAACGAACTTTTTGTGTTTTGCACTAGATACTACAGTTAGCATAAAAGGGCTAACTGCAATATCTAATGAGATTGTTCGAGATATAGGTAATGACAAGACTCTTCCAGTTCAAATATCTATATATTATCAAAGCAATCCGTTTTCTGAAAAAGAGCCTGATGTAAATTGGTATGATATGATTTTTAGTTTTGCAACCATCAAGGACAATGCGGGAGAGATATTTAATAAATGGATTGATGCCTATGATTCAATAGCTCCAACACTAGGGTTGTATTTTTCGACCAAAATAGGAGCTTATAAACATCTTGAGGGAGAATTTTTGGCACTTGTGCAAGGATTGGAAACATATCACCGAAGAATTAGCAACGAAACCTTAATGTCCAACAAAGAATATAGCAACCTGGTTGATTCAATTATGGAAAATTGTCCGAAAGAAAACTCTGAATGGCTAAGTGGTCGCTTGCGATATGGAAATGAAATTTCTTTAAGCAGTAGGATAAAAAAAACGATAGAACCTTTTGGAAAATATATCGGAAGCAATAGCTGCAGAAAGAAGTTAATAAAAAAAATTGTTGATACAAGAAACTATCTAACACATTACGATGAAGCCTTGAAAGAAAAGGCTGCTAGTGGCGGAGAGTTGTGGATATTATGCATCAAGATGGAAGCAATATTTCAGCTGCATTTTCTGAAGGTTATAGGTTTTACCGAAGAAGAAATAGATAGCGTTGCGAAAAATAGCCATCCATTAAAACGAAAACTTGATGAAAAATAATACGGAAAATCTTACGAAGGACTTTACATGAAAGCATACGCAAGAGATGAGATAGTTCCCGCCACAGAAGTGGCTCGTAGCTTTTCGGCGATATACAAAAGTATAGTTGAACACAAAAAAGAGAAGATAGCGGTATCCAAAAATAATAAGCTAGAGCTTGTGATGTTGCCCATTGACGAGTATGAACGGATGAGGGCGGCACAGGAGTTGCTAGAACACATAGAGATATATAGGATAGTCAAAGAGCGGGAAGGACAACCGACCATTCCTTTTGAGGATGTGATGAAACGCTTCGGAATTACCGAAGACGACTTGAAAGACGATGACAAATGAAACTCCTAGTATCAGCCTTAGAGCCATCGGCAAATCTCCACCTCGAAAACCTGCTGGCGCAGACAAACGGCTTGGAACTGCGAGGTATTTTTGACGAGAAGTTCGGCGCTCCGCTTATTAGCCCAAAAGAGTTTAGCGTGATGGGTTTCGTAGATGCGATAAAAAAGATATTTGCCGCCAAAAAAGCGATAAATGCCCTAGCGAAAGAGGCGGCGGAGTGCGACAAGGTGTTACTCATAGACGCCCCCGCCTTCAATCTCCCTCTCGCAAAAGCCATCAAAAAAGCGTACCCAAACAAAAAAATTATCTACTACATACTCCCAAAAGTCTGGGCATGGAAAAAGGGGCGGATAGCTGCCATTGAGCGATACACCGATGTGCAGGCGTACATCTTTCCTTTTGAAAAAGAGTTTTGGGCAAATGGCGTATATGTCGGCAACCCTCTTGTCGAAGAGATAAAAGACAAAAAAAATGCGCCGACCCACTCCAATATCACCGCATTTTTGCCGGGGAGCAGAAAAGCTGAAATCACGAAGCTCATGCCCGTGTTCAAAGAGGTAGCGGCGAGGATAGATGGTATCAAGATACTTGCCGTGCCGCCTTTTTTTGATGATGCCAAAATATCTGAGCTTTACGGCGACACGAGCGGTTTTGAGATAGTCAGAGACGCCAAATATGCACTGCTACACGCCTCAAAAGCTGTTGTCTGCTCGGGTACGGCAACACTGGAGGCCGCTATCATCGGCACACCTACTCTTCTTGTGTATATCGCAAAGCCTATCGACTACTGGATAGCGACGAAGTTTGTGACAACACTTCGCCATGTGGGACTTGCCAACATCATAGCCGATTTTGGAGGCGCGGACGAGATACACCCCGAGCTATTGCAAGACGAGGTTACCATGGACGCAGTGCTAAGTGGGCTGGAGCAGATGGATGAGGACACATTTCTAACAAAATCACTATGGCTCAGAGAGCAGCTGGGCGGCAAGGAGAGGGCTTTGTCGGAATTTTTTGTTTAAATGTTGCTATAATGAGTAAAACATCAAATAAAGGACTTTTCACCGATGCAAAAAGAGCCTATGACCAAATACGGGTTTGACAAGATAGCAAAAGAACTAGAGCAATTAAAAACAGTTGAGAGAAACAAGATAGCCGATGAAATAGCAGAAGCCAGAAGCCACGGAGACCTCTCCGAAAACGCAGAATACGACGCCGCAAAAGAGAAGCAAGCGCACCTTGAAAAAAGGATAGCGCAACTAAGCGATATGCTCTCTCGCGCGCAGGTAATCGACCCGTCCACGCTGAAACATGAGAGAATATGCTTCGGCTCCACGGTCAAAGTATGCGGCACAAAAGACGACAAAGAGGTGTGCTACACTATAGTAGGTGCCATCGAGTCCGACCCAAATCGTGGCCTAATATCTTTCAACTCCCCTCTCTCAAAAGCGCTTCTAGGAAAAGAGGAAGGCGACACGCTGACTATTGAGCTTCCGGGCGGGGCAGATGAGTTTGAAATCATCGAAGTGTACTACGAAGAGATAAGCTTCTAGGATGAAAAAACTCGGCGTAAAAGTAAAAATACTAAACCCTGACGCAATAATCCCAAAATACCAGACCGAAGAGGCGGCAGGCATTGACCTTCACTCGGTAGAAGAAAAAATAATAAAAGCAGGTGAACGAGATGTAGTCAAAACAGGGCTTGCCATCGCTC
>JBFWKW010000006.1:0-65240 GCA_050252455.1 Campylobacterales bacterium
TACGGTTTTTGCACTTTTGCCGAATTTTTTATCGACCGTCGCCCTGGCATTTGTCCCTTTTTTTATAAGCAAAGGGACATCCACAACCCCACCTTCCGCTACAACACCTTGGACTATGGCAACATACTCTTTATATACTTCTCTTTTTTTAAAAGCATCTATTGCAGCCTTCAACGTATCTTCATTTTTGGCCAACGCCAATACGCCGCTAGTATCTTTATCTAGTCTATGGACAAGGGTTGCGCCCACAGCCAGCTCCACCTCATCGGATGTCATAAAAGGAGGCTTGTCGACTACTATCAAATCATTATTTTCAAAAATAACTTTCGGTTTTTGAAGCTTCTCTACCTTAAATTCAGTAGCTACCGGCATCATTGCCCTTGCTATCATAATTTTTTTGCCGTGGGAAAATACAAGACCTCTATCTATCATATCCTTGGCTTTGCCGCCTGAGATTCCAAGCTGTTTTGCCAATATGCTAGATGCCTTGTCCATTTCACCGCTATACTGTGGGGATACTGCTTTTTCTGCTTTTTTTTCTACCCTTGCGGCAACATCCTTTTTTGGAGTCCTATCTTCAAAGCTTCGCTTGACCGGCTTTTTGGCATCGTCTTTTTTTTTCTGCCCCTTTGGCGGTCTAGTGCCGGACACCTTCGCAGGCCTCTGTGGTTTTCTATCTCTATTCATTCTCTATTGCCTTTAAAAAAGTTACTATTTTATCATTTTTAGGGACACGGACTCTTTTGTTGCGCCCCAATTCTCCGCTTATTATATCTACATCGCTTTTTGCTATCTTGAAATTCTTAGAAAAAAATGCGACAAGCTCCTCATTTGCCCTGCCCTCTATCGGCAAAGCGGAGAGACGAATTTTTAATGCGTCATTTTCCACGCCGACGGCCTCCGTCTTCTTGGCATTCGGGATAACCTTTATCGCTATCTCCAAATATTCCCCCTTATCTTTCAAGTAGCTCACAAAGCCCCCTGTATGTATCGCCCAAAGCATCTTCGAGCTTGTCCAATTCGCTGCACTTTAGACTTTCATGGTTTGCCAGCAAACTGGAGAGTTCGCTAGCGACGCAAAAATAACTATTTTTCACCTTCTCAAAAGAGGCTTTTTGGTTAAATATATGTGTCCCGCTGATTAGTTTGAGCCCAAAATACGCAGGCTCAAGAGGATTATGTCCGCCAATCTCGGCAAATGCGCCGCCGAGTACGACAAGATAACTCTTTGCGTATACATTTACCAGCTCGCCTATAGCATCCACGAGCACTATATCGGCGTAAAGTGCCCTATCTTCGCTAAATCTCCTGAAGCTAAGAGAGTTTTTGGCGGCAATGCTCGTTAAATATTCCGCAACAGCATCAAATCTCTCAGGATGCCTAGGGACAACCACAAGCCTCTCCTTGCCAAAAAGACCGGCAATCTCAAAAGCCTCTACCATCGCCGTCTCTTCGCCGCCATGAGTACTTGCTGCCGTGAAGTTGCGTCTATTGTCGCACGGTATCTCTCTTAACTCGTAGCCACCGACCGCTTGCTTGATATTGCCTGTCACATGTATGTTCTTTGCCCCTAGCGACTCCAGCCTTCTTTTATCTGTTTCGCTTTGAGCAAATACCACATCTACAAAATAAAACAATATTTGATAAAAAAATGCAAATCTCTTGTATTTCGGATAAGATTTTTCACTAATACGGGCATTAACAAGGGCTGTTTTTGCCCCTTTAGCTTTTGCTACGACAAACAAAAGCAGCCAAAGTTCAGCTTCCATGACTACCAATAGTTTATGACGTCCGACCCAAAACGGCAAAAAAATCTCATACGGCAAGAAACGAGCATTTAAGCTTACCCCTAATGCCTCATTATATCCGGTAGTGGTAATTGCCGTTAGTCCAACGCTGTCAAATTTTTTTATTAGCGGGGATATGGCTTTTGTCTCACCGAGTGAACACGAATGAAACCAAACATCACATCCATCAAGCGAAGGGTTTGAGGCTAAAAAAAATCTAGCAGGGATTGATTTTTTGTATTTTTGTTTAAAACTCAGATATACAAGGAGTGGAATCGCGACAATATAAAGCAACAAAGAGAGGAAAAAATATAAAGCGAGTCCGGCGTATATGCCGAACTTTTGAATATTAGCCGTTTTCGGCCTCCGTTTCGCCTAGATAAAGAATTCTTCCGCAGTTTGGACAAGTGATTATCTCTTCACTTCTAATAACTTTTCTATAGTCATTGTCGGTAATTTGAATATTGCATCCCATACAAGCCTTTCCGACAACCGGAACAACGGTTGTAGAGCCTGCCCATCTTTTTATTTTTTGATAGAACGAATAAACTTTAGGGTTGATTTCGAAAACAAGCTTATCTTTTTTGGCGTAAACCTCTTTTTTTGAACCTTCAAGCTCTTTTAGGTCTCCGGCAAGTGAGGCTTCAAAGCTTTTAATCTGCTCACTTATCTCAGCAAGAGACTCTTCAAGTTTTTTTGCTTCTTCTTTTTTTGCATGCTCTACGTTATCAAGCCTAGAAATCTCTTCGTTAGCAAAAGCCACTTGCTCTCTTGCAATTTCTTCTTCTATTTGAAGAGCTTTTATCTCTCTCTCGGTCTTTAGCGTAGCCGATTTTTTAGAGATGTCGGCAAGTTTTGCAGATAGCTCTTTTAGGTGCGCATCATGTTTATTTGCTTTGAATTTGCACTCTTTAGCCTCGTCGCTTAGCTCTTCTACTTTTGCTTTTATGCCGTTAGACTTCTCTATAAGTTTGTTCAGTTCAGACTTTAACGACTCCTCTTTCGGGCCGAACGAGTCGATTTCCGCATCAATTTGTGCAAGCTCTATAATCTTTTTAAGCTCTTGGTTCATAAATCATATTTCCTTGAAGTGTTGTCTGTTTTAAAAATTCTTAAGCGGATTTTTTGAATTTGTAATTATAGCTTTAATAGGCAAAATTTTCAAATTTTCATAGATACTTGCGGCAAATACGGCTTCCGTGGCATAATGCGTTGCATCAATAATCCCGATATTTTTCTCCATAGCAAAAATAGCGTCATGATATTTGACATCCCCCGTAATGAGACAATCTGCGTCAACCTTTGAGAGAAAAGATGCTCCACTGCCCGTAACTATCGCTACTTTTTTAATTTTTCCATCTCTTGATACACATTTTATATTTTCAAGTCCAAGTTTATTTTTGACAAGCAAAGCAAGCTCATCAAAACTCATATCGATATCTACATATACCAAAAAGCCGTCTTTTGTGATATTTTCAAAGCCCATCACTTTGGTCGCAAAATAGACGTTTAGATGTGTTTTGTCGTAGTTTGTATGCATTGCGATAATGGATATGTTTTTTTGCACGGCAAGACGGAGAGCTTGTGCCGTAATATCGCTAAAATCAAGTCTTTTTAGCGGCGAAAAAATAAGCGGGTGATGTGTGATAAGCAGCGCACCCTCGTCCATGCCACCGAGCACTTCAAGCGTAGGCTCTAATGAAAGATATATTTTTTGCACCTCGGCGTCCATGTCGCCAACGATAAGGCCGCTGTTATCCCACGACTCGGCAAGCTCAAACGGACTTAACTCATTTAAAAAAGAGTGGATTTCGCATAGTTTCATTGGAAGCGTTTTAGCCTCTCTTCTCTCTCTTCCTCTTGTTCTTTGTAAAGCGTAGCGCTTGATTTTGCAAGCTCTCTGATTTTTAGGATGAAGTTTGCCCTCTCGGTAACCGATATAGCCTTTCTCGCATCCAGCGTATTAAAACAATGCGAAGCGATAATACATTGGTCATATGCAGGTAGCGGCAAACCATGTTCTAGGCAGTTTTTGCACTCGCCTATCGCATCGTCAAAATGCCTAAAAAGCATCTCTGTATTTGCAACCTCAAAGTTGTAAGCGCTAAATTCTCTCTCGCTCTCGAAGTGGATATCCGCGTACTTGTAGCTATCATTCCAGGCAAGTTCATACACGTTTTCGACACCTTGCAGATACATAGCAAGCCTCTCCATACCGTATGTTATCTCGACCGCCACAGGCTCACAAGCGATACCCGCCACTTGTTGAAAATACGTAAACTGCGTAACTTCCATGCCGTCAAGCCACACTTCCCAGCCAAGACCCCATGCGCCAAGCGTCGGAGACTCCCAGTTGTCTTCTACAAATCTGATATCGTGTTCGGCAAGGTTTAGCCCCAAAAACTCAAGGCTTTTGAGGTATTTTTCTTGAATCCCCTCCGGGCTTGGTTTGATAATAACTTGAAACTGATAATACGCTCCTAGTCTATTCGGGTTTTCGCCATATCTACCGTCTGACGGTCTACGACTTGGAGCAACATACGCCACGCTCCAAGGTCTTCTATCGAGGCTTCTAAGAAGCGTCGCCGGATGGAAAGTCCCCGCTCCCGCCGGAAGGTCATAAGGCTGAACGATAGAACAACCCTCTTTCATCCAAAACTCTTGAAGTTTCAAAAACATTTCACTAAAAGTTATCGCCATTTTGTATTAGTCCTTAAAAAAATCTATTATCCAGTTTAACTCACTGCCATGGGTGAGGTTTTTATCGCCGACCGGTTTATCCTCGCCAAATCCCCACTCAACCACAACGGAAGGTATTTTGATAGCTCTCGCCGCTTTGACATCCTTGATACTATCGCCGACCATTATTACACTTGCGTCATCATCTGCACCCATACCGTCAAGCGCTTTTAGAAGCATTTCCGGATTCGGCTTTGGGAGCGCCACCCTATCGGCACCTATTATTGCATCAAAATAATTTGAAATATCAAGAGAATCAAGTATTTTTTTTGCAAATTCTGTTTTACCGTTTGTCGCTACGGCCATTTTAAAACCGTTTGTACGAAACTCATCCAAAAAGAAGTCTATTTTTTCATAAAGTCTTACATTTTGGGCGCAAATCTCATAATAATACGGCTCAAAAATAGCCCTTTGCTCTTCCGTAAAACTTTTTGTGCCATAGAAAACATCTGCGGCATTTATGTCATCACGATTGATATTGTCAAGCACATAGTCTCTACCTAGCGGCGATAATCCAAAAGAAGCCCTTGTATGATTGATTGCTGCAGCTATATTGTCTCCGCTATCAACTAACGTGCCGTCAAGGTCGAAAATAATAATTTCGTTAGCCATTATTTGCGCTATTAGCGTGATTTTCTACCGTCTGATTCCACATTAATTTATATTTTCTCTTCATAAATTCAAGCTCTTCCTGAGCCGTCTCAAGCTGTCTTGTCAAGGTCTCTATCGTTTTTCTGTCCTCATCATAAATCTCTTGCATAGAGATAAGACCCTCTTTTAAAAACTTGTTTTCGCGACGGATTGCATCCAGCGTCTCCTCTTTTGCGTCAAGCACCTTTTCATGAAAAGCTATTATCGTATTGATAGTCTTTTCGGCAAAAGCGTGATCTATCTGGCGACCGTCATGCATCTCGTCAGGCAAAAGAGCGCTATCTTTAAGTACGAGGTCGGTACCGCTACCGACCTCTATATATTTTTGACCCTCTTCATCTTTGAACTCCAGCTCGCCACTCTCGCACAGCAGTTCTATCTCTTCTCTCTCTTTACCCGATATGATTGCGAATTCATCTACCGTAATCCAAGTGGCCACCTGTAGCTCCTTAAATTCTCTTTTCTAGTGTCTTTGAGTCTTCCTCGACAGCTTTTGCTTTTTTCTCTTTGTCTTTTAGTAGTTTTTTGGCTAGTCCGTCATCCGATAACGCCAATATCTGAATGGCTAAATATGCAGCGTTTGTAGCGCCGGCCTTACCGACAGCCACTGTAGCAACCGGCATACCGCCAGGCATTTGCACGGTAGATAGCAAGCTATCGAGTCCATCCATAAGACCGCCCTTCATCGGAACACCGATAACAGGCTTGGTAGTAAGGCTAGCTACCACCCCTGCAAGGTGGGCAGCCATACCCGCCGCACATACAAATACTTTGGCTCCTTTTTCTTCAGCCTCTTTTACGTATTCGTGCGTTCTATCAGGGCTTCTATGGGCGCTTGATACGAGTATCTCATAAGCCACGTCAAACTTCTCAAGCGTCTCAGCGCAGCCCTTCATTACGTCATAGTCACTCTTTGATCCCATTATTATAGATACAAAAGCCATTTTTAATCCTCCTTTTTTCTTAAAAAACTAAACTTTGGAAAAGCCGTCGGCAAAAATATTTTATTTGTATTGCCGCTATGCACGCTGTCAAGCTCTTTTTCACTCTCTGTGACTATTTTTTTGAAAGATATCATGAGCTTACCGTCTTTTTTATACACTTTGCCCATATCGTTGTCACACTCCGACACATCACCGCCATGCGGCAAGAGTATCTCTATTTCATCACCGGGATATATCTTGTCTTTGCAATAAAAAAACATACCGTCTTCCGGCACAAAACCCTTGACCTGATATTCGCCGTCACTCATTGCCGTCTCTTGATTTTGCGTTCCGTCTTTTTCAAAAGGACGAGAGACGATATAGCCGTCCATATAGCCTCTGTTTTTAAGCGTATTTAGCTCACTCTCATAATAGCTTCCGTCAAACTTTTCGTCATAATAGTCATCAATCGCTTTTCTATATGTCTTTGCCGTAACGGCCGCATAGTAAAGACTCTTTGTGCGACCCTCTATTTTTAGGCTATCTATCACACCGCTATCAAGTATCTCTTTGATATGTTGCGAGAGGTTTAGATCTTTTGCGTTAAACAAATAAGTACCCTCGCCAGGCACCTCTTCTAGCCTCATAAGCGTCTTATGCTCCGGATTTTCAACAAACACTTCATACGGCATACGACAGTCGTTGGCACAACTCCCTCTGTTTGGCACTCTGCCCATCTGTAGCGACGAAACCAAGCATCTACCGCTATAAGCAAAGCACATAGAGCCGTGTACGAAAATCTCTATCTCAATATGCGGGAGGTGTTTTTTGATTCCCTCCAAGTCCTTCATACTGCACTCTCTGGCGGCTATGATACGAGTCACGCCCATATCGGCGTAAGCTTCGGCGTCCATATAATTAAGTACGTTTGCCTGGGTAGAGAGGTGTATATCTATGTTTGGAGCTACTTTCTTGGCTAGCTTTATGACGCCTGGGGTCGACACGATAAAAGCATCTGGTTTTAGCTCGGCAAGGGCTGCAAGGTGCTTTTCTACAAGCGAAAGCTGCGAGTTAAAAGGAAATCCGTTGACGGTAGCGTATACTTTTTTGCCTCTGGCATGAGCATACTCTATCGCCTCACCGAAACTTTCAAGGTCAAACTCTTTTCCGCTTCTAATTCTGAGCGAGAAGTGGCTAACCCCGCCATATACGGCGTCAGCGCCATATTCGAGAGCAACTCTAAATTTTTCAGGGTCTCCGGCAGGAGATAGGAGCTCGGCTCTCTTTTGAATCATTTTTGTCCGAATGCGGCTATTAGCGCCTCTATATCATCGTCTCCGACAACATCGTTATTTTCATCGCCGTGAATGTGTTTTGCGCTACTTACACGCTTTTCATCGTCAATTTTGCCCTCGAAAAGCTTGTTCATATAATTTGATAGCGCTCTCATTATATTAATTACACGTTCTATTTTTTGTCTGTGAATATCTTGATATTGCATCATATCCATAATGCTCATGCAGTTCATACCTATATTGCCGAGATTATTCATCACCTCTTCATGACTTGCTAGAGCGGCATCTATTTTTTCACTCTCGGCACCAAACGTCTCTATTTGCGGAAATTTAGCCGAAAGTTTGGTCATCAAATCTTTTAGGGAGTTTAACGTGTCTGTTATGGACGCCATCTTTTCTTCGGCAGCCATTTGCTCATTGGAAATCTGCTCCAACATATCAAACATCTGCGTTGCTTTTTCTTCAGACTCTTTGGTTACGTCGTCAAGCTGATGTACGACTTTATTTTCCTTTAGAGGGGGCGGGGGCGGCCAGCTCTTGGTGGCGCCAAGGTCGTACTCTACCTGCGAATATTGGCTGTCTTCGTCAACAGGGGCATCTGCCGAACCAGCGTCATCGCCGCCCATATCATCCATATCGCCGTTCATTAATTTATCGAGTTCTTCTTGGGTCATGCCATACCTTCTATATCGCTGTTGTCGCCTAAGCTTCTAACGTATCAAATTTGGCTAATTATAGCTTTTTTCGTTTATAATTTTATTTAAATAATAGGCATTCGAAAATAAAAATTTAAAAGACCAAACCAATGCTTGTAGACCTACACAACCACACCCCTTTGTGCAATCACGCAAAAGGCGAACCGATAGAATTTGTACAAAAAGCGATAGAGCACAATATATCTGTTTTTGGTTTTTCAGACCATGCACCGATGAACTTTGACGAAGCCTATAGAATGGGTTTTGATGAGATGGATAAATACGAAAAAACCGTATTGGAATTAAAAAGTGAATACAAAAATCAGATAAATATAAAGCTTGCATATGAAGTAGACTACCTACCGGGATTCATAGATTCGAGAGTTCTTGATAGGGATGTGGATTATCTCATAGGCTCCGTGCACTTTATCGGCGGCTGGGGTTTTGATAATCCGGAGTTTATAGGTGACTACAAGGGCAAAAATCCGGATGAAACCTGGAGTGAGTACTTTAGGCTGATAGGAGATATGGCAAAGTCCGGACATTTTAATATAGTCGGGCATATGGATTTATTGAAAGTATTTAATTTTAAACCGTCAAAAGACACGGTCAAACTAGGGAGATATGCGCTCGATGAAATCAAAAAAGCGGGCATGGCGATAGAGATTAATGCGTCGGGACTTAGAAAACCGGTAGCGGAACAGTACCCGTCAAACGAACTGCTATCCGCGGCATTGGAACTTCAGATACCTATAACTTTTGGAAGCGACGCTCACGACCCGTCGCACATAGGCTACAAACTGACAGACAATCTACAAAAAGCTAAAGAAATCGGTTTTTTAGAATACGCAAACTTCACAGAACGCAAAATGGAATTGATTAAAATTTAATCACACCCTCAAGAAAAGATACAGTCTTTTTTGCTACAATTTTGTCATATGTAAGTTAATTCAAAAGGAGAAGATGAATGTACAGTAGTGCTGAAGACGTTAAAAAAATTTTTGACGTTATAAAAGAAAAAGAGATCGAATTTGTAGATTTCAGATTTACAGACTTTAAAGGAACTTGGCATCATGTTTCTTACAACGTAAAATCTATAGACGAAGACAGCTTCAAAGGTATACCTTTCGACGGAAGCTCTATCCCTTACTGGCAGCCGATTAACCAATCAGATATGCAACTTATCCCTGACGCTAAAGCATTTTTCGTAGATCCTTTTACGGCAGACCCTACGCTTGTAGTATTCTGTGACGCTTACAACATCTACAAAGGCGAGCTATATGCTAAATGCCCTAGATCAATAGCTAAAAAAGCTATGGAATACCTAAAAACTACAGGACTAGGCGATGTAGCATACTTCGGTCCTGAAAATGAATTCTTCGTATTTGACGACATCAAAGTAAAAAGCGATATCAATTGCCAATACTACGAAATCGACTCTGAAGAAGGTACTTGGAACTCTGCTAAGTCTTATACGGACGGCGGCTTCAACTCAGGCCATAGACCTGGTACAAAAGGCGGTTACTTCCCGGTAGCTCCGGTTGACACAATGGTTGATTTGAGAGCTGAAATGGTTAAAGTAATGGAAGAAATCGGTCTTGAGACTTTCGTTGTTCACCACGAAGTTGCGCAAGGCCAAGGCGAAATCGGCGTTAAATTCGGCACTCTTGTAGAAGCTGCGGATAACGTACAAAAAGTAAAATATGTAGTAAAAATGGTTGCTGCTATGAACGGCAAAACTGCTACATTTATGCCAAAACCGCTTTACGGAGACAATGGTAACGGTATGCACGTTCACCAATCAATCTGGAACAAAGGTGAAAACACTTTTGCAGGCGGCGAATACCAAGGCCTTTCAAAAACAGCTCTTTATTACATCGGCGGCGTACTAAAACACGCTAGAGCTCTTGCGGCGTTTACAAACCCGTCAACAAACTCATACAAAAGACTAATCCCAGGTTTTGAAGCTCCTTCAATCCTTGCTTACTCTGCGATGAACAGATCTGCATCTTGCAGAATCCCATACGTAAACAGTCCGAAAGCAAAAAGATGTGAATTTAGATTCCCAGATTCAACTGCTAACCCATACCTAGCATTCTCTGCAATGCTTCTTGCCGGTATCGACGGTATCAAAAACCAAATCGATCCAGGTCAACCAAGAGAAGAAGACCTATTTGAACTTTCTCTTGATGAAATTAGAGAAAAGGGTATCAAACAAATGCCTCACACACTAAGAGGTGCTGCTGAGTCACTAATAGCAGACTGGGACTTCCTAAAATCAACAGGTGTATTCTCTGATGAAATGCTAAACGACTACAAACAATTCTTGTTTGAAACTCAAATTTGGCCGTACGAAGCTAGACCTCATCCATTCGAGTTCCTTACTTCTTACTCTTGCTAATACCCACACTCTTTTGTCACAAAAAAGTGACAAAAGAGTGACTTCTTAATTTAAAACTTCCAATGCTACAATAAAACAAAAAAATCGAGTAATAAAAATATGAAAGAGTTTGACGTAGCGCTACAGATAGTAAAAGATAGATACCGCCCACTCATCGACATCCAAGAGGAGATGGTCTGCTTATTTGATAAAAATTTCAATATAACCTATGTAAATGAGGCTTATTGCAAACATTTTAAAAAGCAATTTAGTGACATTCTCGGAGTAAGCATATTAGAGTTTGCTCCAAAAACAGAGCATGGCAATATTATTGAAAATCTATCCAAGATAACGCCTAAAAAACCGATTGCAAAACTAACGTTTCAAGTCAAAAATGGCGCCAAAAGCGGTATATGGCACGAGTGGAAAAACACAGCGGCGTTCAATGAAAAAGGTGAGGTCATAGAGTTTCAAGCCGTAGGCAAAGATATCACGGAGATAAAGAAACTAAAAGACGAAAACAATAAGCTAAAGTCATCTAAGGTCGTTGAACAAAAAACATCGCCATCCTTCATAGGAAAGCAAAACGGTAAAAAAATAATTATTAACGCAAGCGAAGTATGTTTCATCAAAGCTAACCTGATAAGCATAGAAGTCTCAACTCCGCAAAAAAAAGCAAAAGTATCAATGCAGATTAAAGAAGCCGAGCAACTACTAAAAGATATGAATTTTTTCAGGGTTCATAGAAGCTATCTGGTCAACCTAGACAAGATAAAGTCCATGGAATCAATGAATGAAAGCAAATATAAAATGTATTTCTACGATATGGACGAATTCGTAATAAGTAGCAAACGTGGAGCCAAAGAACTTAGAAGGCGGCTTAAGAGTTAGTTTTTTTGAGAATTACCGACGAAGCCGTAAGTCCAAACGCTAGTGCCGCCAAGATAAATACGCTTTTCCCGCCAAAATAAAAAAAATCAGATAGCTTGTCGGCATCGGGGGTTGCGGACGAAACAAACACAATTAGGTTTTTTATTGCCTCAAATACAAATGAGCCAGGAATCATCGGTATTCCAGCGGGAACCTTTAATATTCTTAGTTGTGTTTTCGTTTTTTTACCTATGATATCGGCCATTATACCGACGCACAATGCCCCTGCCAATACGGACAGCTCTATCCCAAATCCCATGCCGATAAAAATATTGCGTGTTAAATATCCAAAAAAGGCAAACACGCCTACGAGCCAAAGATGCTCCTTGCGAACCTTGAATACCATCGCAAAACCTATCGCCGCAACAACGGCCAAAAGCGGTTTGATTAAAATATCCACGCAAAACTCCTCTCGGCAACTATAGCAAGCGTAGTTCCAAACACTATACCGAAAGATAAAAACATAGCACGCAAACCTCTTGCGGCACCGTTGAGATAATGCCCTTTTAGCATATCTTCAAAGGTATTGATAAGCTGAATTCCCGGAATCAAAAAGAATGTAGAGGCGGCTTGTGCAAAGCCTAGCTCTTCAACGCCAAAAGCCCTAGAAAACAAGTAGGCGCCCATGGTAGCCAAAAACGCGCAAACGAGATTTACGAACATCATAGATACACCCAGTCTAACAATTCTGGATTTTACGATAAATGCAAAATACGCCGCCAAAAATACGGCAAGCGCACCGTATATATCACATCCAAGCAACATTCCAAAAGCGGCGCAGCCGACAGGAACGGCAAAATATGACAAGCTCTCAAAAGGCGGGGCTTTTTGTAAAACAGAGGCTTTAAAGTCTGAAAATTCAGAGGTAGGCCTTGACGCATATTGAGTTATCATTGATAATCTCTCAAAATTTGGAGTTACGTCGTCAATATGCTTCATTTTTGTATGAAAACCGCCCTGATGGCTCAGAGTCACCAATACAGACTTTGGAAGAACCAATATCCCGACATTTTCAAACCCCTTGGCGCAAAGAAACGAAAGCATTGCTTCTTCTACCGATGAACTATCGGCACCGGATTCCATCATCTCCTTGCCTATCCAAAGCGCAGCGTCGGCTATCTCTGCTATACGAGTCACCCTTCAAATCCCTCTATCTTCTCTTCAATCTCAAAAAAACGCTCCATTTTAGCCTCCAATGCAGCCTCTGCCTCTTCAAGCTCAACTGAGAGCTTACTTATCCCCTCTTTTTGGTAAATCTCAGGGTCGCCGAGGGCGTTTGTAAGCCTCTTTATCTCGGCCTCCAAAGCCTCTATCTCTTTTGGCAAACTCTCGTATTCTAGCTTCTCTTTGTAGCTAAGTTTCTTTGATTCTTTTTTTGGCTTTTCATCTTTTGGCTTTGACTCCGGTGCAGACGCTGCACTCTCCATATCGCCAAGCTCTCTTAACTCTCTTTCTATCTCCAGATACTCGCTATACCCTTGATAGCTCTCCTCTATCCGCCCGTTCCCCTCGAAAATGAGGAGCTTATTTGCAAGCTTATCCACAAAATACCTGTCGTGGCTTACAAAAATGACGCACCCCTCGAAGTTTTGGATGTACTCCTCCAATATATTAATCGTCGGTATATCGAGGTCGTTCGTAGGCTCATCCAGTATCAGACAATCCACTTTTTTGGCAAACAATAAAGCGAGTGCCACACGGCTTTTCTCGCCGCCAGAGAGTATCCCGACTTTTTTATCCAAAAACTCTTTTGGGAATAGAAAGTTTTTAAGGTAGCCAAACACGTGCATATTTCTGCCTTGCACCTCTACCCTATCACCGCCGTTTGGACAAAATGTCTCCAAAATATCCTTGCTATCATCAAGCGAAGCCTTGCTTTGGTCAAAATATCCGCTGACAAAATCGCCGACACGCACGCTTCCCTTGTCTTGCCTTAGTTCACCCCGAAGAAGACGCAAAAGCGTAGACTTGCCGCTACCGTTTGGACCGACTATGGCGATACGGTCTTTTTGGAGAATTCTCGCCGTGAAGTCTCTAATAATCTCTTTACCGCCGAGTGACAAAGAGACGTTTTCAAGCCAAAACAGCTCTTTTTGACGGTTTTGAGCGCTGCCGCCGTTCCAGTTTTTCTTCTCCCTCTCCAGCTCCACGCGCATCTTGCGGATAGCAGACGGATTTTTTTTGGCCTGGTCTCTAAGGTCTAGAAGCTTTCTTTTTCGCCCCTCGTTTCGCTTTCGTCTGGCACTCACGCCTCTTTGATACCAGTTCTCCTCCTGCTTTAGAAGCCTTAGTAGATTCTCATGTTCGGTACGCATATTTTCAAGCAGTTGCGCCTTGCCTGAGAGATAGTTGGCATACCCGCCGCGAAAACTTCTGAGTTTTGCGTCGTCTATCTCTATACAGCGGGTGGCAATACGGTCTATGAAGTATCTATCGTGCGAGATAAATATCATCGTATAACCCTCTGATAGTATCAGCTCCTCCAAAAACTCAACCATATACACATCTAGGTGATTCGTCGGCTCGTCAAGCAGCAGAATATCCGGCTTTTGAAGGAGCAGGCTCGCTAGCGCCACACGCCTCTGTTCGCCGCCTGAGAGCGTAACGGTGCGTTGAGAGCGAAACTCATCCAATTTTAGCTGTCTTACTATCCGCTCTATCTTATCCTCAAGATTCCACGCCGAGTGGTGGTCTAGAAACAGTGTCAGCTCTTCGCTTCTTTTGAGTAGCTCTTTATCGTCGTGATTTTGAGCCAACCGCTCATTCACATTCTCAAACTCTTTTAGGGCGTCAAAAAGCTCGCTTAGGCTTTTTTTGAGCGACTCTATTACATTGTCTTCGGCGTCAAATCTCGGGTCTTGGGCTAGCATCTTGATTTCGACACCGTTTTGACGGATGATTTTGCCATCATCCGAATCCATCTCGCCCATGATGATTTTGAGAAGCGTAGATTTGCCGCTACCGTTTTTGCCTAGAAGCGATACCCTCTCCCCTTTTTCTAGGACGAAGTCCACGCCGTCAAGAATTTTTTGCGCTTCAAAGCTTTTTTTGAGTCCATTAATGTCTATAAGAGCCATATTGTTCCGTAAAGTTTTTGCGTAATTATAGCCAGGCAGGGGTTAGTTTGGGACTATGTCCTCTAGCAGTTGTTTTAGGCGGTTGTTTCGTATCTCAATGAGACGGACGATTTCCGGCATATCAAACTCGCCGAAATAGGTCATATCAAATAGTTTTTGCAGAGGCTGGCGACAACAGGTTTTATCGCACTCGGTGACTAATTTTTTTGCTTTTTTATAAGGCAAATCCGTGCCCTGAAAGATTGAGATAGCTTCGCCGATTGTCTTGCCGCTGCATTCGCATATTACGGTCTTGGATAGCTCGTCATCCCAACCTTTCATTGCCAATCCTTACAGGTTATTTGCCTTTTTGAACTCATAATACTCGTCGATAGCCTTGATGATTTGCTCACTGAGAGGCCTAAGCTCATTATACTCCGTCCATAGCGTGTCTTCGACTATATCGTGTATTTTTGATGCGATTTCGCTCGCCTTTCTCTTCATCGTAGCTAACTCTTTTTTTGTATCTTCCATTGTAACTCCTTCGTTTAAATTTAACTGTTCAAAAACTAGCCCTGTGAGCCTGCACTTGCAAATGAATACACATTTTCATATATCACTTTCAGGTCGTCACCTCTTGCCATCTGCACCGTACGCCCCACTTCCTCAAAGCCGTATCCTATGAAAAATGAGAGTATCTCGTCTATCTTTGGAGCGTCCACGAATATCTCTTTCATGCCCCGAAAATGCAAAAACTCTCGAAACATCCGCTCGGCGTCCAGATACGCCCCGCTTCGCACCTCAAAAGGTCCCACAAATGCGGCGCCACCCACCATACGAGAGTGCAAAAAACCGTTTTCGGTAGCAAAATATATTGAACTTTTGGACGCTATATCCTCTGATAAAAGAGTGCTTCTATCCTCATGGAAAAATTCAATATCCAGCTTTGGCGCAATGACGGGCAGACTCTTTTGCTCCGTCTCCCCAAATGCACTAAACGCACGGCTCGAGAGCTCTTTTTTGCTTTTTAGCCTTATCACCTCTATGCACTCTTTGAAACCGTAGCTTTTGTAAAACTTTTTGAGCAAAGGATTTGCATTGAGATAGACGACACCCCTGTCTTTTACCTCTTTTAGCGCCGCCTCAAACAGTCTCTTGCCGTAACCTTTTTTACGAAACTTTGGAAAAATCAAAAAATTACCTATCCAGACGGACTTTTCATGCTCATAAGTCGTGATGCCGCCCGCAAGCTGGCCGTCAATAAGAAGCGCAAAACAGCCGGTCGGAAACCGCTCAATAGTTCGAAGAAGCTCAAACTCATCTATGAGCCACCCTTCCTTAATAGCCTCCGCTACAAACGGCGCCACCAAATCCGAACGAAACCATACGATTTTTACGCACAACTTGAAGCCTTTTCAAATATAGCTTTTAACTCTTTTGCGCTCAACGTTTTTTTGTCCCTCTCGGCAATCAGACGCACCTCATCAAGCACCACGCCGAGCTCCTCTTTTTTTGCCTCTACGCCCACGCTTTCAAGGCGGTGTTTTATCGAGTCTCTGCCGGTGTGTTTGCCTATCGGGTAAGCTCTTTTGCCACCCACGGCTTTTGGAGAGAACGGTTCATATGAGGCTGAGTTTTTTAAGACCCCGCTTGCGTGTATGCCGCTCTCGTGGGCAAACAGCCTTTTGCCGATGACAGGGGCATTGACTGCGATAGATATGCCGCTTGCTTTTGCAACCTTGGATGTTAGCGCCTTGAGGGCAGCGCTATCCATATCTCTTTGTTCACCTATTTGATATATGAGACTCATCATTACCTGCTCAAAACTTGCATTTCCGGCTCTCTCGCCGATGCCTAGCGTAGTCGTATTGACGCTTGTCGCCCCTGCCTCGACTCCGGCGATAGCGTTTGCGGTTGCCATCCCAAAATCGTTATGAGTGTGCATCTCGATAGACAGACCGCATCCTGTAATAGAGCTAACAATTTTGTAAGTTTGTGTCGGGGTTAGTATCCCAACCGTATCGCAAAAACGAAATCTATCAGCACCGAGCGAGGCTACAAACCCTATAAGCTCTTTTAGAAACGTCTCATCCGCACGGCTCGCATCCTCCGCCCCTATGCAGACAAACAAACCCTCTTTTTTGGCCAGTGTTACGGAGCGCTCCAGATTTGCGAATATCTTATCTTTTGAGAGGTTTTTGACTCCCATCAAAATTTCACTAGTCGGAATGGATAAATCAACCGCCCTTAGCCCGCAAGAGAGGGCATCGGATAGGTCAGACTCCATCGCTCTACACCACCCCATCTCTCTTACGCCAAGGTCAAGAGAGAGTATCTCTTTTATCGCCTCGCGCTCTTTTGTACCCATTGCGGGAATGCCGATTTCAAGCTCATCCGCTCCCGCTTCCACAAGCAGCTTTGCGATTTCTAGTTTCTCTTTTAGGCTAAAAGCCACATATGGCGCTTGTTCACCGTCTCTTAGTGTGGTATCATTAATCAGGATGCGACTCATGGCGTCCTCCTTATGGTTACCCTTCTTCGGACTCAAATCCGAAATACTCTTTTGCCGCCGACATTACCGCCTCTGCGATAGGCAGTTTGGCGTATTTTTCTATACTTACCACGCCCACATCTTTTAGCGTATCTTGCGGACAGCCGCCTATTTTTGCGGTCAAAAGTAGCTTCACATCATGCAAAGCCGCCTTGATGTCATCCATCGGATTTTCGCAAGAGTCAGGCCCTGCACAGTATCCCGCACCTACGGAGCGCTTAGTGAGAAATCTAAAGCCCATATCCCCCGCTTCGTAGATTAGAAACTCTTTTACCGTTCCGAAGTGCTCATTGACACTCTCCATGTCGCTCGATGTTACAGCCATCATTACGGTCTCGCCTATTGAGGATAACATTTTTCTCTCACTCTCTGCTCTTTCGTTTGCCTCTTTGAGGATTAGCCTAAAGCCCTCGATTTTGTCTTTCTCTTTTTTGCGCCCTTCGATGTCATACAATGCAACAAGCTCATCCACACTCTTGTCGCCGAAACTCTCTGGAGTAAACTCGGCGCTTCTATCCTCACCCAGTATCCCTATCGCATCGGCACGGCACTGTTTGCAGTGAGTCATCAGACTCATATCCATCCCGCATGCCTCTTGAGCTTTTGCTAGCTGTTCTTCCGTCGCCGAGGGAACGCCGTTTAGTCCATAGTATGTGCCAAACTCAGGCTCCGAGAGAAGCGGCATGATATTGTGAAGAAATACACCCATCTCTTTTAGTTTTTTGGAGACATTTGGCAAGTCATCTTCGTTTACACCCGGTATTAGCACGGAGTTTGCCTTGATAAGGATGCCTGCTTCTACGCATTTTTTGATACCTTCGAGCTGTTTTGATAGCAGCAACGCCGCCGCCTCTTCACCTTTGTATCTTTTGCCCTCAAAGTACACCCACGGATAAATCTGAGCGCCCACTTTCGGGTCTATCGTGTTGATAGTTACAGTTATGTGATCTACGCCCGCCTCTTTTATCTGTTCCACAAACTCAGGCAGCTTAAGACCGTTCGTAGATAAGCAAAGCTTCAAATCAGGTGCATACTCTCGCACAAGAGCTAGCGTCTCAAACGTTTTTTGCGGATTTGCCAGAGCGTCACCCGGACCCGCTATACCGACGACTGAGAGATTTTTGATTTCACTTCCGACAAGTAGCACTTTTTTGAGTGCGTCAAGCGGCTTTAGCTTTTGGCTAGTAACGCCCGGTCTTGACTCATTGGAGCAGTCAAACTTTCTATTGCAGTAGTTGCACTGTATGTTACAGGCAGGAGCGACAGGCAAGTGGATTCTTGCATAAGAGTAGTGCGCATCCTTACTATAACACGGGTGGTCGTTTATCATTGAAAGTGTTTTTTCATCTATTGTCGGCGTAGTAGTACCTGAACATCCGCAGCTCATCTCGGACTCCTTTAAAATAGCTTTGAAAAAGTATTTGCATTTGGTGTTCCGTAGCTTTTACGGAATCCAATATGCAAATTAAGTAAAGCACAAACCAACCAAGGAGATTACAATGGCAGTATTTATCAATGAAGAGTGCATCAACTGTGCAGCCTGTGCCGACGAGTGCCCAAACGGAGCAATAGTAGACAATGACAAAAACCCTAGCGGTGCTGATATATTTTTCGTACTAGAAAACAAATGTACAGAGTGCGACGGTGGCGAATTAGCCTGTGTTTCCGTATGCCCAAGCGATGCTATCCATAAAAGATAGTTGAAAGCTATTTGACTCTACAATCCGGATAAAAAACGGAGAATAAAATATGAGAATAGCAATACCGGTACACAACGAAAGTCTAAAAATATTCAAAAATGCAGGGCATACACCGTTTTTTGCGGTTTATGAGCTGGCAGGCGGCGGAATGTTCAAAAGCTTCAAGCTAGTAGAGCTTAGAGCGAACCCGAGAATCAACGCCGACCATGAGCATGAATGTGAAGACGCTCACGGCAAATGCCACCACGAAGGCGATGCCGAAGAGCACAAAAACGACCATAGAATAATGGCTGAAATCGTAAAAGATTGCGAAATACTAGGTGTCGACAAGGCTTGCAAAAATACAAAAATAGTATTTGAAGAGGCCGGCATAAAAGTCATAGCCACTCACGGATGTGAAAAAGCGGACGATATGCTAAGAGAGGTATCAAAAAAAATCTAGGAGTCTTGTCATGGACGAGCTACAAGTCTGTTCCTTTTGCGGTAAAAGCCGCCAAGAGGTCAAAAAAATGTTCTCCGTCGAAAATATCGCTATTTGCAACGAGTGCATAGAGACTTGCCATGCCGTCCTAGACAAAGACAGACTCAAAGAGGAAAAAGCAATATTTCAAAAGGGGCTTCCAAAGCCTGCCGAAATAGTCAAATTCCTAGACAACTACTGCATCGGCCAAGAAAAAGCCAAAATGACGCTAGCCGTCGCCCTATACAATCACTACAAACGGATAGAAAAGCCAATCCATAGAGGCGTGGAAATAGAAAAAAGCAATATTCTGCTCATAGGTCCTACCGGAAGCGGCAAAACACTGCTCGCAAAGAGCCTAGCTCGTATCATGAACGTCCCTTTTGCCGTGGCAGACGCAACCGCACTGACGGAGGCTGGATATGTCGGTGAGGATGTGGAGAGCATACTATCAAGGCTACTTGCCGCTGCGAATTTTGATTTGGAGCTTGCAAAACGAGGTATCGTCTACATCGACGAAATAGACAAAATAGCTCGCAAATCAGAGAGCGCAATCAGCGGTAGAGATGTCTCAGGCGAGGGCGTACAACAAGGTCTTCTCAAAATCTTAGAGGGCGCCGAGGTATATGTGCCGGTCAAAGGAAGTCGCAAGAACTCTACTACCGAGACCGTGCTGTTTGATACGACACATGTGTTATTCGTGTGCGGTGGGGCATTTGTAGGCTTGCGAGGTGAAGAGGTAAAAAAAGATATTAAAATGGGATTTGTCTCAAAAGACGATGAGCTAAAAACAGACGATATAGAGCCAAAAGAGATAATCAAATACGGCATGATACCTGAATTTATCGGACGTCTACCGGTGATAGCCGAACTACAAGCACTAAGCGTCGAAGACCTGGTCAAAATTCTCAAAGAGCCGAAAAACGCCCTCATCAAGCAGTATAAAGCACTTTTTGAGTTTGACGGCGTGGAGCTAGAATTTACGGATGAGGCGATAGAAGAGATAGCCAAAAAAGCTTATGATAGCAAGGTTGGCGCCAGAGGACTACGAGGAATCATTGAGAAGCTAATGCTGCCATTGGAGTATGAAGCTCCCTCAGATGAAAGTCTGGAGAAAATCATCATCACAAAAGAGTTTATAGAGGGTGAAAAGCCGATATTTGTAAGAAAATCGGATACGATGGAAGGCTAATTGATGGTTTGGGCGTCTATCCACGTTGCAAATTTATCACTTACTCCATCGGCATTTATAGAAACTATCGCCGGATTTTCATAAGAGTGTAATAGCAAAATTTCATCCCTAATTTGCTCAAATAATTCATGTCTACTTTTTAGTATAGCCACAACTTCGCCCTCTTCGCAAAGCTCTCCATTCCACTCATACATAGAAGTCACATTATCGAATATATTTGCGCAGGCTATCAATTTTTTATCAAGCAACACCTTTGCTATTTTCATTGCCTCTGCTTTGTCTTTTGCCGTCATATATACCAAAATCACGGTAAATACGGCCTATCGGAGAGCTCTTCTTTCGGCTCTGAGAGATAAAATCCTTGAGAGTAGTCGATACCCATTGAGGCGACCTTGTCGATAACATCCTTGGAATGGACAAATTCCGCAACCGTTTTTATGCCTAGTTTTTTTGCAAAGCTTACTATTGTCTCGACTATAACCGCGGAATGCTTGTCTATATGTAGATTTTTTATCAGGCTACCGTCTATTTTTATATAGTCAACCTTGAGCCTCAAAATATGTTCAAAATTAGAGTATCCGGTTCCAAAATCATCTATCGCTATCTCAGCGCCGTATTTTTTGGCATCAGAAATAAACTCGGACACCTCTTCATAGTTTTCTATGCCGTCCGATTCCACGATTTCAAAAATAACTTTTACCTTCCCTGCCGATTCGGATAGTTTTTGAATAATAAAATCTCTCACTCCAAGAGAGAGAATATCTTCCGTTGTTATATTGATTGATACGGCATATTTTGAGTTTTCAAACTTTTTGAAAGATTTTGCGATTACCGTTTTTGTTATGGATTGATACAGTTTGGCCTTTTTTGATACCTCCAAGAAAAAAAACGGGGACACGGCAGCCCCGTTTGTCTCAATGAGCCTCACCAGCGCTTCGTATTTTTCAACTTTTCCGCTTTTTGAGTCAACTATAGGCTGATAATAAGGGATTATTCTGTCCTCTGCAAGCGCCTCTCTGAGCTTTGCAGACCACGTGATGTTGTTTTCATATTCCTTGACTATCTCTAGCCCTTTGTCGTATACCAGATAAGGAATACGTCTTTTTTTAGCCTGCTTAAGAGCCATGTCCGCATATTCTAGCTTGCCCTCCAAGGAAGCTCCGGCGGTAAGAGAGATAATCATCTTATTCTCTTCATAGTACATAGCCTCTTTTGCAAAAGAAGTGACAAGCTTCTCCATCTCTTCTTCGCTTATATATTTTCCGGCCTCATCCCCTATAATCGCGAATTCATCGCCGGACAACTTGTATAGTTTTAGTCTTTTTGGGAGTTTCTCTTTTATCTTTTTCGCAAGCGAATACAATACAAAATCCCCTACGGTAAAACCGTAAAGGTCGTTAATTTCTTTGAATGAGTCTATATTGATAAGGACTATAAACTTCTTTTCTTTTTTTTGCATATCCTCAAGCATCGAAAATCTATTTGGAAGCCCGGTCATAGAATCAAAATAGAGCTGTTCTCTCAGGTCTTCCTCGTTTTTGGCTATCCGCTCCATCAGATTGCCAAACGTATATCTAAGCACCGCAAATATAATAATCAAAAGCGGAAGAGAGAAAAATATCGATTGCAGTATGCTGCTTCTTGCGCCTTCTATATCCTGCTTAACATCCAACGCAAAAAGCATTTTTGCTATCAGGCGTCCATTGTGATCCGTAATATTGTATTCACTCAGATTCATCATCTTATTTTCAACTTCTATCGTCGACTCGGAAAAATTAAAATCTTTTGGAACCTTGGTAAAAATTGAATCATTTGATGTTACGACACTAAACCCGCCTATCCTATGTCCACCATCCACTTTTCCAAACTTTTGCATAGCCTCACTATCAAAAAGTATCGCCGTTTTTGCTTTCAAATAATCGTCAAGTCTATTTTGAAGAGCTGTAACATCAACACCGACATGGAAAAAACCTATATATTTTCCCTCGTGAACGATAGGAGCCAAATACACAAAGCTAAGGCCGTAAAGTGTCGGCTCGAAGGAGTAAATTGCCTTATGATGCGTGTTTATCTCGGTTATTATGGGACGTTTTTTTGAAAGATTATCGCCATACTTTGTCGGGTCTTGCATCCGTAAAAAATGAACATTATCGTCACCTATAAACGCCATAAGTTTAAATTTATTCTTATGCTCATCAAAAAAAGGCTTTGTAAGCTCGTATAGTTTTTGTCTATCTCTTTTTGCGAAAGCCTCTTTTATCTTGTCGTTGCCGACGACAATATTTGCTTTTGCTTCAAGCTCTGAGCCTATATCCCTCATTATTACTTTATACATTAGCGAAGCATATCGCTGTTGGAGCTGAACTTTACTATCTAACTGTTTGTATTCATCTCTAGCTTTGAGCGACGTGAACAATACGACCAATACGGTTGCAACAGCCATAACCACAAGGGTGGCTTTGCCTACGATACTCAAGCTTTATCCAATTTTATAACTTTATTTTTTCTAATATTAGTCGATAAATATATCAGGTTTTAGTGGCAAAGTAAAGAAATTATTACAATTTTAGAGTACAATTTAGCACAAAAAACGCACAAAGGGGGCAAAAATGTTTGGCTCTTCAATATCTTCAATGAATGCACACTCTACTTGGATGGATGTAAATGCCAACAATGTAGCGAATGTAAACAGCGATAAATTTAAAAGCGTAGATACAAAACTGGAAGAGGGGCAAGAAAATAACCCAAAAGCGGTTTTAAGAGAGAATGAAAGGGTGGCTGCCGAAGATAGAAGCAATACCGACCTAGCAAAAGAGCTAACAGACCAAATACCGATAGAAAAAGGATTTGGGGTAAATGCAACAGTCGTCAAAACAAAAGATGAAATGCTTGGAACGCTGATGGATATAAAAAGCTAAGAGAGAGGCCTCTCTTAGCCGAGCGTCAATTAGTCTCTTGGTTTTTTAGGAAGAGCGAAGTCTATTTTTAGTCTTCTACCCATAAACTCTTGGCCATCTAGCTCATCTTTTGATTTTTTAGCAGCTGCAGATTCTGCAAACTCAACAAATCCGAAACCTTTTTTGATTCCGTCTTTTTCGATTAGCCTTACTTTGGCTACCTCGCCGTATTCGCCAAAAAGCGCCTCTAGGTCTTCTTTTGAAGCTTTGTAATTAAGATTGCCGACATAAAGGGTATTAAGTTCACCCATAAGAGAATTCCTTGAAAATGAAGTTTCCTTCGAGACGCTATGGGTAAAACGGAGATTTTAGACGCATAGGTTACGAAGCTGTAGATATTCTATAATAATAAAAATAAAAACGAAGCTTAAATTTTAATCTTTTCTTCAAAAGATGTCACAATTCATTTACAAAGACGGATAAAAGTCGTTTATGTATAATAAATACAGATAATTATAAAAAGGGTGGAAATGAGTTATCTGTTGGCTATAGATGCAGGAACCGGGAGCGGGCGTGCGGTAATATTCGATGAGCTAGGCAATCAGCTAGGCGTAGGGCAAGAGGAGTGGAGCCATAGCGGCGAAGATGGTGTAGCGGGAGCTATGAATTTTGATACCGCAAACGGTTGGGCGCTCATATGTAGATGTATCAAAAAAGCGGTTAACGAAGCCAAAATAGATGTAAAAAATATAAAAGCCGTTACCGCAACAAGCATGAGAGAGGGTATTGTCCTTTATGACAAAGGCGGCAAAGAGATATGGGCAGTTGCCAACGTAGACTCAAGAGCGGGCGCGGAAGTAGCCGCCATGAAAAGGGAGTTTGCTGGAGTCGAAGAGCAGTTTTATGCCAGAAGCGGACAGACATTTGCCCTTGGAGCGCTACCTAGATTGATGTGGCTTAAAAACAATAGGCCAAGCATTTATGAAAAAGTAACACATCTTACGATGATAGATACATGGGTGCTGCAAAAACTTAGCGGCGTGTTTGCCTGTGACCCTTCAAACGGCGGCACGACAGGGGTTTGGGAGCTATCACAAAGAGATTTTGCAAAAGATATGGCAAATAAGGTTGGACTTAACGGCGATATTTTCCCTCAGGTTTTTGAGCCGGGAACAATAATCGGCGAAGTAAGCGCAAAGGCGGCTAATGACAGTGGGCTGTCTGCCGGAACTCCAGTGGTAATGGGCGGCGGCGACGTACAGATGGGCTCTGCCTGGCTAGGGATAGTGCGCGAGGGCGAGTGCGCCGTGCTAGGCGGAACTTTTTGGCAGCAGGTCATCAATATCAAAGACGGCACGGTAGACCCAAATATGAATCTTCGTATCAATCCGCATGTCATCAAGGGGCTTTCACAAGCGGAGGGGATTACTTTTTTTGCCGGAATGGTAATGAGATGGTTTAGAGACACGCTGGCAAATGCACAAAAAGAAGAAGCGGCAAGGCTCGGTATCGACGCCTATGCACATCTAGAGAAGCTAGCAACCGCCGTGCCCGTCGGAAGCTACGGCATAATACCGATATTCTCCGATGCTATGAAATACGGCAAATGGATACATGCGGCACCATCGTTTCTCAATTTGCCGTTTGACTCCGAAAAAATGGGCGTAGCCGCACTCTTTAGAAGTTTGCAAGAAAATGCGGCGATAGTTAGCGCCGTCAACTTAGAAGCTGTAGCAAAATTTAGCGGCGCAAATCCAAAAGAGATAGTCTTTGCGGGCGGAGCGGCAAAAGGGTTTTTGTGGCCGCAAATACTAGCCGACGTGACGGGGCTGCCTGTCAAAACGCCGATAGTCAAAGAGGCAACGAGCCTTGGTGCGGCATTTGCGGCGGGAAGTGCCGTAGGGATATACAAAAATATCGAAGAAGCGGCAGGTTCACTTGTGAAATGGGACAAAGAGTTTACCCCTAATCTTGAGAACAAAAAAGTTTATGACGAGGCGAAAGAGAAGTGGCAAAGAGCATACTCAAAAATGCTAGAACTACTGGATGATGGAACGACTACGCCGATGTGGAAAGCTCCGGGGTTATAAAAAACAGAGTAAAATAACAAAAACAAAATTGGAAAATTAAATGCTTTTGACAAACGAGAATGAACACGAATATAGATTTGGCGACCACGGTCCAAAATACCTAGCAAAGGGTCCAAATATCGACTTTGGCGTGGTGGTCATCACTCCCGGAGAAGAACACCCTTGTCACGCTCACGAGAGACAAGAGGAGTCGTTTTTTGCCCTTGAGGGCGAGTGCGAAGTGTGGGTAGACGGCAAGCTAATAGTGCTAAAAGCGGGTGATTACCTACAATGCGCCCCGGGCGAATCTCACTACTTTCGAAATGTAAGCGATAAAAACTTCAAATCCGTATTCGTAAAATCAATGCACACGCCGGATAAAGACAGCGTATACATCGAGTGGAAGCCGGGGCAAGAGTTTAAGAAGTAGCCCTACTTCTTGAGCTTTGCCTGCTCCAGCTCCCAGTACTCTATCGCAAAAATATCTTTGAGACCGAGGCCCTGCCATCCGCCCAGAGCCTCGGCTCTTAGCATAGCGTCTACGGTGTGAGATATGATGTCTTTTAGCGCCTTCGCCTCTTTGTCGTCTTTTGCAGCGACGAATACACCTTTGTCCTTGACAACACCCCATCTTGGAGCCTTGTCTAGTATGATTTTTGTGCCGTCGTTATGAGCCTCAAAGTATGAGGTGTACCAATCGGCGTAAGCTTTTACGCTATTTGCTTCCTCGCCCTCCTCTACTATCACCGCCCTAGGCTTCGTGCGGATGACATGCTCCGGCGTTAGCGGTCCACCGCATATTATCTCTTCCAGATTTGCAAGGGAAGCTAGCGTTTTTGCCGATACCGTATCGACCGTGCATATATCTACTTCACAACCTCTAATCGCAGAAATCTCATCTTTTAGCGGAGCTTTTTTTACTTCGCTTGCCAAAAAAGAGTTCTCTATCTGCGCTTTTTGCTCCAAATAATCGGAGGCTTTTTTGACTAACTCTATCATCTTTTTGTAGCTCACGTCGCCGTCGTCGTCAAAGCTGAATATCCCATGGTTAAGAAGTACGATACCTTCTATATCGCTCCACTCTCGCCCTTTGACCGCCTCCGCTATCGCTTTGGAGAGGATGAAGCCCGGCATCACATAGTCTACGACCACTACCTTGTTGCCGTAAATCTGTTTGATTAGCTCTTTGCCTTTCGGGGTATTAGAGACCGTCACTACGGCGTCGGCGTGCGTATGGTCTACAAATTTGTACGGGATGATGGCGTGCACCACGGCCTCGATGGACGGAGCGGGGGCATTTTTGTCGGTCATCCCCTCTTTTTGCAGCCTCACTAGCTCGCTATCACTTATGGAGTCCATCTTTGAAATATCCAGCAAGGCCTCCATCTGCACAGGGGCAAATCCGGCTTCTTCTATCGTGCCGAGGTCCCAGCCGCTACCCTTGACCCAAAGCACTCCGTCTATCTTGACCGATGTATTGCCACCGCCGTGCAGCACTAGATTTTCATCAACCCCCAAAAGTCTTGAGGTCTCTACCCTTTTTTTCAAAGCCTCCATTGCCGCCCTCTCTTTTATTTTTTTGCGTTAGTATAACCGAAAACTTTTTGTAAGAGACATAGTGAAAAACATCGTTCTTGCCACCATAAACGCCAGATACACCCACGCCTCGCTGGCGCTTAGATACCTGCATGCAAATCTAGGGGGGCTTCGAGATGAAGCCGTCATAGAAGAGTTTGTCATAAACGAAGATATGCAACGGGTCGCCGAGAGTATACTAGCTCACGCCCCTCGTATAGTAGGCATAGGGGTGTATATTTGGAACGCCGAAGATGCCAAAGAACTAATAGAGACGATAAAAAAGGTCTCGCCGGGCACGACGGTGGTCATAGGTGGGCCCGAAGCGTCGTATCTACCTCATCGTGTAGACTTCTCAGCAGCAGACTTCGTCATATCGGGCGAGGGAGAGGAGGCTTTTGCCGCCCTTTGTCGAATGGTTTTGGCGGGAGATGCCCCAAAAGAGAGGTTTATCAAGGCTGCCCCCGTCAACCTAAAAAATATCGCCCTCCCTTACAAATACTACAGCGACGAGGATTTAGCACATCGGTATTTGTATGTTGAAGCCTCTCGCGGTTGTCCGTTTGAGTGCGAGTTTTGCCTATCCTCTATCGACGAAAAAGTACGCTACTTCGACGCCGACGCCTTGATGGACGAGATAAATGCGATATGGGAAAGGGGCGGTAGACGGTTTAAGTTTGTCGATAGGACTTTCAATCTGAACATCACGCTCGCCACCAAGCTTCTTGATTTTTTCCTAGCCAAAGAGCTGCCTTACAAAGTCCACTTCGAGGTCATCCCCGAGGCTTTTCCATCAGCGCTAAAAGAGAAGCTGGCGTTGTTTGCGCCCGATACCTTGCAGCTAGAGGTGGGGATACAGACGCTAAATCCGCAGATTGCACAAAACATCAACCGCAAGATGGACTTTGAAAAAATCAAAGAAAATATCGCATTTTTAGAGCAACACACAAACGCACATCTACATGTGGACCTCATCGTGGGGCTACCGGGCGAAGACCTGACGAGCTTCGGCCAAGGACTAAATACCCTCGCCGCCCTCACAAAAAGCGAAATCCAAATAGGCATCCTCAAAAAACTATCCGGCACGACGATGAGCAGGCACGACGAGAAATACGGGATGATATACTCGGACAAACCGCCTTACGACATACTCCAAAGCGGCTCCGTTTCGTTCGTTGACATTCAGAGGATGAAACGGTTTGCTAGGTTTTGGGATATTACCTACAACAGCGAAAAGTTCGTCAAAACGCTTGAGCTGATGTGGGGCGACGATGTGTTCGGCGGGTTTTTGGCATTTTCGGATTGGGTGTATAGCACGGCGCAGATGACGCACCAGATATCATTCAAACGGATGTGTGAGCTTATTTTTGTCTATTTGACAACCGTTTTGGGACATGACGAACTAGAGAGCGCAAAGATAATAGCGGAAGATACAAAAAGCTATATGGGCAACGGGCTGCCGACAATAATAGCGGATAAACTCAAAACAAAATAATTGCTATTTGCCATATTTTTTGGCTACTTTTTTTATTTTATCTACAATTTTTCCATGATTTTGGAAGAAAAACTGGAAATTCTATCGGACGCCGCAAAATACGACTCATCCTGCTCCTCCTCTGGCTCGGATAGACCTGCCGTGAGTGGAGGCATAGGAAACGGCGCGCTTGGCGGCATCTGCCACTCCTTTAGCGCCGATGGACGATGTATTAGCCTACTCAAAGTCTTGCTTACCAACTACTGCGTATTCGACTGTGCCTACTGCAAAAACAAAGTCTCAAACGACATCAAAAGAGCCGCCTTCGCCCCAGAGGAGCTAGCACGACTTACTATAGAGTTTTATAGGCGCAACTACATAGAGGGGCTATTTCTAAGTTCCGGCATAGTAAAGAGCGCAGACCATACGATGGAGCTGATGCTTAGGTGTGTACGGATATTGCGCGAGGAGTATCTATTCGGAGGCTATATCCACATCAAGCTTATCCCCGGAGCGTCAAACGAGCTGGTGGCCGAGGCGGCAAGGCTGGCGGATAGAGTCAGCTCAAACATAGAGCTACCTAGCGAGACAAGCCTGAAGCTCCTAGCTCCCGACAAAAACCGACAAAATGTTTTAGCCCCACTCACCATCGCTAGAGAGACCAATATATCCATGTCCACACAGATGATAGTAGGGGCTACGCCGGAGAGCGACCTAGACATCATCAGGCTCAGCGAAGGACTATATAAAAAAAGGTTTTTAAAGAGAGTCTACTACTCCGCATACATCCCCGTCAATCAAGACAAAAGACTCCCCGTGCCGCTTGATTTTAAGCCGCCGTTACTTCGTGAACATAGGCTCTATCAGGCAGACTGGCTACTTCGTTTTTACGGATTTGCCTCCTCTGAGATACTGGATGAGGGTGCGCCGTTTTTGGATGAGAGGCTAGACCCCAAAAGCGCATGGGCAATCCGCAATATCCATCTTTTTCCGATAGACATCAACCGTGCAAGCTACGAAGAACTCGTGAAAATCCCAGGTCTTGGGCTTACGGGGGCCAGAAAAATCATAGAGGCTAGAAGATGGCGCAAACTGGGACTAGATGAGCTAAAAACGCTTCGCATCTCAACCAAAAAATGTAAATTTTTTATCGTCGCAAAAGACCATTTCCCAACCTCGCCGCCGCAGGAGAGGGTCTATCTGGCGCTAGCAAACAACGAGGCAAAAACAAACGCTATCAATTTATTTTCACTAAACGGGGAGGCTATATGACAACGGCGGTATTTGACGGGAGTTTTGAGGGGCTACTGGAGCTAGCTGCTTTTTTGCACAAAAGCAGAGCGGAGTACGACGATGTATCGGACAAAGAGGATAATAGCTCGCTCTTTAGTGAAAACATATATGCCGAAGGTGACTATACGCCACATTACGACGTTGTCGACACTCAAAAGCTAAAAACCGTATTTTTGGCAAATGACAAAGCGACATACAAGACGATAGTTCGCCACTACATCGAGGCGATAGACGGTGTGACGACACTAGAGACAAACGCAAAGTTAAATGAGCTTGAACACATCGTAGATAGAGAGGCTCACAAATACAAGGGGGTTATCCGCTTTGAGATGACGGAGGTCGGATTTTTTGCCCGTATCGCTCCAAAACACGACATATTGCCGCTTCTTGCACTACATTTTTGGGAAAGGTTTGGGGATGAGAGGGTGATATTTGACGAAGGCAGAGGGATAGCCGCGATTATCAATAAAACTGGATATAGGCTAATGTCAGCAACCGTAGAAAGCTTCGAGAAGCATGAAAGTGAAAAGGTATTTGAGGGACTTTGGAGGAGGTTTTTTGATAGCATTGCAATCAAAGAGCGGACAAACAAAAAGCTCCAGCAAAGCTTTGTTCCAAAGAGATATAGAGAGTTTATGAACGAATTTTCATCCACAGAATATACGCCACAAATACCAGCGTAATACCGTTTGCCGCTATTATCGGCATAGCACCGATAAGAAGCCCGTATATAAACCAAAGCGATATACCGACAAACAACATAAAGAAAAGTCCAAAAGACAAATCATCGGTCTTTCTCGTCTTATATACCTTGAGCGCTTGAGGGATAAATGCGGCAGTCGTGAGAAATGCCGCCGCAAACCCTATGGGTTCGGTCACTATTTGAGAGTCGCTATATATTCTGATACCGCCGCTTTATCGGCATCGCTAAGAGATTTTGCCTGTCCCGCCATTATCATCTTTTGCGCTTTGCCGTATGTGCCGTCCACATACCCTTTTAGTTTTTTCATAGCGTCGTCTTTGCTATTTCCGGCAAGTTTTGGATATGTCGCCTTGCCTTCTCCGTTTTGTCCGTGACATGCCGAACATTTACTGACATATATCCCTTTACCGTCCACCGGAGTTGCGGCTGCCACCTCACTCTTTGGAGCCGCCGTTACACTAGTATTTGCCTCCGCGGTTACGGGCGCATTTGATTGTATCTGTGCCACCCTCTCTTCTACTTTTTTATCTCCGCCACACCCGACGAGTAACATAGTAGCGGTAGCCAGCCCTGCAAGAATAAGTTGTTTTTTCATTTGAACTCCCTCTTTAGTTTTGAAATATTTTACCGAGAATTTTATATGCCTTATTTACACCGATATTTTTGATTAAAATAAAAACTTCTTTTAATTTACTAAGAACTATAATCTTTGAGACTACCGTAAAGGCGAAGTTGGTTTATCTCGCAGATAACGGCTTCAATATCTCCAGGCCAAAAACGGCAAGAATACAACAACTATTAAGGGGGTTGTTATGAAAAGCGGTCTTTTAAAATTTCTAAAGCCATTGCCAATCTTACTGATGGCAGGGTCTTTTGCCCACGCTGCCTCGGATGAGCAGTTTTATGCCTCCTCTAACGCTTTTTTTGATGAAGCGAAAGTCTTTCAATATGAGTCAAAACGACTCATGGACAATACGCACGAGGTTGACAGAGCGCTTATAGATTTTGAGCGTATCCTATCAATCCCCCACAAAACATCTCAAGCCCTAAAAACACTCGACAACACGCTAACTACGATAAAGACGGGGCTAACTGCCGCAGAGCAAATACCGCAGACAAAAGAGCAGGCTCAAAAGCTAAAGCAGAGTCTTGAGGGTGTCCAAAAACCGGTCTCCACCGCCTCAAAAAAGATGGAAACTATCGATAACAAAATCGCCCCGCTACTCAAAGTGGTACATAATGCAGAGCTGACAGCCTCGACGCTTGCAAACGATGAAGAGACTTTCAGAATCGCCGGAATCGGCTATATCAATACGGTTGGGCTCGTATCAAAATGCGAACACGGGGATATGGTCATTTCTATTTTAGACAACTCAAGAAACACATACGGCGATATCGACAGAGAGATGAAAAGAATCAACGACGGCTACGACACCACCAAAAAAATCCCGCAAAAAGCGATTGATGCAATAAGTAAAGAGATTGACAAAATCAGCCTTCTCGAAAACCCGCTCAACAATCTAAACGCAAAATTGTGGCCGATTTATGAGCCGCTAAACGAACTAAGAGCCGTTCTAGATAAACGCATAAGCGTCAAAGCGCCTTATATATGCGGTGTAGATACGTGCTATAAAGAGCAAGAGTTTCCGTGCGGCACAAAAATGTGCAAGAAAAACTGCGGCATCACGACCTGTCACTACCCTTGCGGTGTCAAAATGTGTAGCCAAAAAGTTCCATATCCTTGCGGCGAAAAAACATGCGATATCGAAATATCTATGTCGGTATCAGACGCCATCAAAGGCAGTGATGCAATAGAGAGAAAAATAGAGTCAATACTAAGCTCAACTGTCTATAAAGCCTTAAAAACAGCGGATCTGGGCTCCATCATAAAAGATTTGGAAAACAGCGCCAACAATCTAGTAAAACCGGTTTTAAACAAACTCAATCTCAACATCGACGCCAGCGTGCCAAACTTGGATATAAATCTTGATGTCAAAATGATTGACGGGGCGATTGCCGACATAGGCAAATTCGATACTGAAATCGGCAAGCTAATCCCTGTGGTCAATATGCAAGGCCCGACATTCAAACCATATTCGATGAAGCTAGAAAAAATCAATATGGACATCAAATCTTTTCTGAACTCGCCGCAATGTCATGGCGTGAAACATTAAAACTGCGGGGAAAGTATGAATTTTGTTTTTAACGGTAGAGGGCTGACACTAAATCTACTTTTTTTCTGTCTGATTGCAGTTATGGGCGGGTGCGCCCAAAAGCAGAGCGCCGAACCGGTAAAAGTCGTCAAAAAAAAGCAAAATTCTGATTACACAAAAGCCCTGCAAGAAGGTATGGCAGCTCTTAAAAGCGGAAGCTCTAAAGAGGCTATCGAGATTTTTAACGGGGCTATCAGTACCGCCCCGACCAATGCACGCCTGCACTTCTTACTAGCCTTGTCCTATCATATAGATTTTCTAAACGGCAACTACGGCTCAGCCCAGCTTGCAGAGACCGGATATACCGTGGCTGCACAGCTGGAGCCTGGGTTTTTGCCTGTGAATTTACAACTTGCAAGGTTTTATATAGATACCAACCGCCCAGCTGATGCCAAAATAACCTTGTTAAAAATGCTAGAAATAGACAGCAGCTCATCCGAGACGGCATTTGAGCTGGCTAACGCCTCATATATAGCAAAGGACGTCAAGACGGCGGCAAAAGCGATACTGTTGGCGCACAAGTTGGAGCCTGAAAATTTGAAAATACTTGAGTCGGGCGCCATCATTTGTGCGGCGGCAAATCTGACATCTGAATCAGAAAAAATGTTTGATATGTTGTCAAAAAACAAGGGGATTTCCGCAGAGAGTCTGCAAAATATAAAAAAGCGGATGCAACAGTGGCAAAAACTAAGCTCTGCAAATGTCAAAATCCAAATGGCACAAAATGATACAAACACCACGCAACAAACGACAATGCCCAGCATAATGTCGATGAGCGACTCAAAACCGCTTTCGACGCACTGGGCAGACTGTACACAAAGCGCACCGAGGAGCGATGACGGAGGCAGTAGATACGACTCAGGTAGAAACGATGCGGATATTTTGGCAGCGGCAGCAAAACTACAGGCCCTCCCAAGCCCTTGTGCAGGAAAGCCGCTACCTAGAATGACGATAATCGACGCAGCTATTATTTTGGCGGATGACTCTACATATCAAAGCAGGGGCATCAACTTATTGGACAGCCTAAAGACGGTCTTTAGCTGGTCCGATATCATCACCAAGACCACCAACAACGGTCTAGCGACAACCGAGAGGATAAGAAAATCGGGAATAGGCCTACCGGATGGAGGCATCACATACTCTCTAAATATCGCCAACAACCAAAATTATCACAATCATATTCTGGCTAGACCCTCACTTGTAGCTTTAGACAGACAGCCCGCTACATTTTTCTCAGGGGCGAGCGTGACAGTTTCGATTTCAGGGCAGGTATCCGGAGGCGACTTGGTAGAAAAACCGATAGGGATAGGGCTATCCGTGACGCCCACGTTTGTCGACGATGAGACTTTGTTATTGGCGGTCAAAATCACACGTTCTAGCGTCGGACTTAATGATGCGCCTGGTGATTTTAACGAGTCTATGCACGTATACAAAAGCGGCGTCTCAACCAGCGTAATAATGAAGCTCAACCAAACGCTCATACTCTCAGGACTCATTGAAAAAGAGAATGAAACGGGAACTTCCGCAACCCCAGCAATGGAGGATATTCCGGTCGCCGGATATCTTTTTGGCAACAAAACAAAGCAAAATATTCAAAAATCGTTGCTGGTAGTCATAACGCCGAGAAAAGCGGCCGCATCATCGGGCAAGCAACAAAGTGTTGAAGCCGACGAAGCGGCAAACATCGCACTACAACGACAAATTTTTAAAGAGATAATACTTCCGACAGAGTTTGAACAATATACAATCGACTATAGCGGCGAGCGTTTTGTTTCGTATTTCAAAAAAGATGACGTAAAAATAGCGGATTGGACAGAGACCGAAAGAATTGAAAAACTACTAAAGAGCGCCGTGAGAGCAGATTTTGACTAGCCAAATATCCTAGCCAAAATCTGTGGCGCGCTCCATTCCCTCTTGACTTCGTCGCTAAAAACTACATCTTTTAGATTGATAAGCCCCATCTTTGCGCTATAGGCATCCTCGGCAAAGCACTGCGCATATCCAGTCTCCGTCTCGTGAACGATGATACTATGCAGCTGCACATTTGCCTCGCCGTTCGCAAATACAAACTCTCTCAATACGGCGTCAACAGCCACAAATATCAATCGGCTAAACTGCTCAGCAGATGGACTAATAGGCAATACCGCCCACCTGTGGCTGTACTTTTTGGCGTACTCTATATAATCTGCGTCATCTTTTTCCCATACGGCAATAGCGTGGTCGAATGAGTCTACCACGTCACGCACGGCGCCTTTTAGCAGTCCAAAATCCATCACCATTTGTCCGTTATCGAGAGTGTCGGAGCTTATGAGTATCTCTGCTTTGTAGCTGTGCCCGTGTATCGAGTATTTGCATCTCTCGGTCGAACAGCCCCTCACGATATGTGCGTTTTCAAATTTAAAAAGTTTTCGTATTATCACATTGCGCTCCACTTTTGTTTGTTATCTATAAATCCAAGCCTACGTCGAAGCCCTGTGCCGATGGAGGCGCAATACTCTTTTGAAGCAAACACCAAGCCCTCTCTAGCCGCCTCTTCAAGAGCCAAAGCCAATAGCGACCTTATTTTTAGCAGCAAAGCATCGTCATCCACCATCCCTAGCCACATCCGCAAATCGTTCACACGCCCCAGTTTGTCTTGCACCCGTTTGCAAGCCGCCGAGCCTTCATTGCCGTCCAAAAACAAAAAGTCAAGCTGGTATCTATACCGCTTGCATTTCTTGCGCACCGAGTGTAACGCCTCAAAGTCTATGTTCTCGTCTTTTATGAGTTTTGCATATCTCTTAGATGTTTTGGATAGCCCGTTTATCACAATTTCGAGCGCTTTTGCTGCCATAGTATGCGGCTTTTGACCCCTTGTTATCACTTCGATATACATCTCTTTGTAGGCCGCCGACATATCCTGCTCCAAAGTATCGGACTTTAATGTCTCAAACAGGAGATTTAAATGCTCATCTCTTTTTGCGCCCAATGAACTCGTATTTTGAGGGGCAAATTTTATCAGCTCCTCTATATCCCGAAGCTGAGAACTAATCGAAATAAGAGATTTTAGCTTAAGAACTAGCTCTTCATCAAAACCAAGCCCAAGACTTTTTCGTAGCAAAACATCTATCGATAAAGCACGTCTGAGGGCAACTCGAAAGTCATGCAATTCGTCGTTGCCACATCCATTTAAAAGGTTTTTTTTATTTACTTTTAGCGCAAAAAGCACCTTCATAATATATCTCTTGTACCGCCAAAGCAGAGATATATCGGCGCTCATCTCAGCCCCCGGTCATATAAAACGCCCTGCCGCTCATCTCGGCATCCTCGCCGCCCCAGCGGTTTTTTTGCGGTTTATCCTTGATGACTTGCTTGAATATCTCTATCGCCGCAGGTATATCCCCAGCCTTGAGAGCATCCTTGATACTGAGCGCCTCGTCAAAGTATAGGCAAGGTATCAGATACCCCTCCGCCGTGAGACGCAAGCGGTTGCACGAGTCACAAAAATCCTCTTTGTGCGGCTCTATCACGCCAAACATATACCCGTCATTCGTACGGTAGAGCTTTGCCGGAGAGCTAAACTCTTTTTGCACTTCCTCTATCTCGTATTTTTGGCGGATGATTGAGAGTATCTCATCTGAGTTTAGCCCGACCGCACCCTTTGCAGCATGGCTATTTTCCATGAACTCTATAAAGCGGAGCATTACTTTGCGCTCCTTGGCATACTCCATTATATCCAGTAGCTCATCGTCATTTACCCCTTTGAGAGGTACGGTATTTAGCTTGACCCGTAGTCCTGCGGCTAGTGCGGCATCTATCCCTTTTAGCACCTGGGGGAGTACATCCTTGCCCCCCGCTATCTGCTTCGCCACCTCAGGTCTTAGAGAGTCTAGCGACACATTTATCCGCTTTAGCCCCGCCTTTGCTAGCTTGTCGGCGCATTGGGATAGCAAAAAGCCGTTTGTGGTCATGGCTATATCCATATCAGCCTTGTAGCCGTATATCATCGCTAGGAATTTATCGAGGTCTTCTCTGAGAGTCGGCTCTCCGCCTGTAATGCGTATCTTTGTTATCCCCTCATCTATCGCCGCCCGCACGAAGCCGAATAGCTCTTCAAAACTCAGCAGATTTTCTTTTGGTACCCAGCTAAAAGGCTTGTCGGGCATACAGTAGCTACAGCGAAAATTGCACCTCTCCGTCACCGATAATCGCAGGTAATTGATATGTCGTCCGTGTCCGTCTATGAGCATTGTAAGTCTTTATTTCATTTTTGTGGCAAGCGTAGCCAAAACGAAATAAAAAAGCAAAAATTGAAGTTTTGGAATAACGGTTACAAAAACCTCTTCTCATACCATCTACTGAAGATATAGAGGCTCCAGAGGTGGTGGCGGAAGCCCTTGTCTTTTCTATGTTTGAGATAAAACTCTATGTTGCGCTCATCAAACAGCCCGCTCTCTCTCGATACACGCCGCACGACATCCATATCGCCGCTCTCTCGCAGCCACTCCATGAAAGGATAACTAAACCCTTTTTTTCGGCGTGCCGTGATGGACGGGTGGAGGATGTCCGCAAAGGCGTCTTTGAGGAAGGATTTTGGTGATGAGGGGTGCTTGATATGGCTAGGCAAAGCAAAGGAGTGCTTCACAAACTCTATGTCAAGAAACGGCGCTCTCACCTCCACGCCGTTCGCCATCGAGACCCTATCGACTTTGTGTAGTAGTGCCTCGTCCAGCCATGTACGCAAATCCACAAATGACGCCCACCTCCAGTAATCACCCCCGTCAAACTCCGCAAACACCGATGACAAAAGCTCCATCGAATCCACGGCGGATGAAGGCATCAGTCTAGCCCTCTGCGAATCAAGGAAACTCTCGCCGTACCCACGGTAAACAGGCTCATCCTTAGTAGCCCTCAGATACCACTCCCACTCTTTATTGTAGGCGATATTTGCCTCCAGATGGTTGCGTAGCCACCCTTTGTGCGGGGCGGTTTTGAGCGCTTCAAACTTCACATATTCGGAGTATTTGCGGTATCCGTAGTACTGCTCGTCACTACCCTCGCCGCTCAGGACGCATTTGATACCGCTATCGCGAATGCCTCGCATCAAAAAATCAAGAGGCAACGCCGCAGGGTCACTGAGCGGCTCATCCATATACGAGAGGTATCTATCCAGCGAGTCAAAAAAATCGCTCTTTGAAAATATAAACTCACGGTGCTCGGAGCCGTAAATCTCGGCGGTCTCACGGGCCAGAGGTCTCTCATCGTAAGCCTCGTTGCCCTCATATCCAACCGTAAAGGTACGAAGCCTCTTACCGTGCACCTTTGCGGCGGCGGCAAGTACGAGAGCGCTATCTAGCCCGCCTGAGAGCAACGAGCCCACCTCGACATCGGCGGATAGCCGCAAGGACAGAGAGTCAAAAAACAGCTCTCTCGTTCGCCGCACCGCCTCATCATAGGAGATGTCACACACGGGAGCAAGAGGAGTATCGAAACGCTCTATGCGGTACTGCGAGCCGTCAAACTCCAGCACCTCACCCGCCCCAAGCCTATAAACGCCATCATATATCGTATGAGGAGCTACGGGCGAGAGAAAGCCGAAAAAGCCGTTAATCCCCTCTTTTGAGACGCTTTTTGTGCCTAGATGCGGAAGTATCGCCTTGATTTCGCTTGCGAATATGAGGGAGTTGTTTTGAAGGGTATAAAAAAGAGGTTTTTTGCCCACGGGGTCACGAGCTATAAGCAGCCGCCTGCCGTCATAAAAAGCGATAGAGTACATACCTCGAAGCCGAGGCAAAAAAGCAGAACACTGCCGCAAAAGCCCCGCCAGCACCACATCCCCCTCTGCAAAAGGGTGCGAGAGTCCTAGCTCCTCTGCAAGCGCACGATAGTTATATATCTCGCCGTTAAAAACAAGCCTCGCCGCACCACATGCAAATACGCCGCCGTCTAAGCCCAAATCCATAATAGCAAGACGGGTCTGCCCTAGAAAATATCCACCACCCTCATCGGAATCTATACCATCCGTGCCTCTGGGGGCTAGAGCGTCAAGCGACCGCCTCGCCGCCTTTGCCTCGTATGAGCCTACTATGCCGAATATGCCACACATGATTCGCTAGATTAGCGTCACCTTGCCGTCTGCTAGTCTATACCTACTACCGTCAGACTCATCCGTCGCTATGCCGTCACCGTCAAACTCCAGTTTGTATCCCGCTTTTGAATACCACCCTTTTATCCTTGCTGGATTGCCGTACACTAGCGCAAATGCCGGAACATCTTTGGTGACGGTACTGCCTGCGCCGACAAAGGCGTATTCGCCGATAGTCGTACCGCATACGATAGTGCAATTCGCCCCGAGGCTTGCGCCTTTTTTTACGACGGTTTTTTTATACTCTTCTTTGCGGACTATGAAGCTTCTAGGGTTTGTGACATTGGTAAACACGACCGACGGCCCGACAAAAGCGTCATCTTCGATAACCACGCCGTCATACAAGCTGATATTGTTTTGCACTTTTACGCCGTTGCCGATGATAGCATTTGGACCTATGACGCAGTTTTGCCCGAATGAGCAGTTTTTGCCTATTTTTGTACCGCTAATTACATGGGAGAAATGCCATATCTTTGTCCCCTCGCCTATCTCTACATTGTCGTCCACATACGATGATTCGTGAACAAAAAAGCTCATTTTGTAGCCCCAAAAAATTGTTTTATTGTGTTGCATACCTGCATAGCGTCATCCTCGCTTAGATGCTCGCCTATCGGCAAAGACAAAAGCTCTTTGTCGGTGCGGCAAGCAAAAAATTCGCTCGTATCTTGCGTGTTATACGAGTATGCCGCAAGCTTCGGCAACGCTATCGGATAGTGTATGCCGCTCTCCACTCCATGTGATGCCAAAAACTCTTTTAGCTCATCTCTTCTATCCGTGCGAACTACAAAAAGATGCCACACATGGCGCCTATCACCGTAAACCGTCGGCAATATAAGCGGCGTGTCGGCAAGCTCACGCAAATATATGCTAGCGATAGCGTTTCGTCTCTCTAGCCAGCTCTCTAGATGCGGAAGTTTGACGCTAAGCACGGCGGCTTGAAGTCCGTCAAGTCTTGAGTTTCTACCTTCAAACTCATGGTCGTATTTGCCTGTTCTGCCGTGGTTTGCGGTCATTCTCATTTTTTTTGCCAAGGCATCGTCGTTTGTCGTTATCGCCCCGCCGTCACCGTAAGCACCTAGATTTTTGCCCGGGTAAAAGCTAAACGATGCCGCATTCCCGAATGTGCCGACTTTGCGACCTTTGAACTGCGCCCCATGTGCTTGTGCACAGTCTTCGATGAGGGCTAGCGAATGCTCGGCACAAAACGCCGTTATCTCGTCCATGTCGCAAGGAAAGCCGTATAGATGTACGCAAATCACGGCCTTTAACCCCTCGCTCATCTCTAGCTTTATCGTGTAGTCATCTTTGGCATCTGCAAAAACCACCTCAAACCCTGCATTTGTAACCGCTTCGCTCGTAGCTATGAAGCTGTTTGCCGGGACTAAGACTTTGGAGCCATGCGGCAAACCGAGCGATTTCAGGGCTATCTCTATCGCATCCGTGCCATTGCCGACCCCGATGCAATGCTTTGCGCCGATATATGCGGCAAAATCCGCTTCAAACTTTTTGATCCTCTCGCCGCCTATGTATGCCGACTCGGCTATTACACCCGCTATTGCGGCGTCCATCTGGGGTTTTATACCGAGGTATTGTGCGTGAAGGTCCAAAAACTTAATCAATATGGCAAATCCCTATCTTTCCGAGATGTTCGCACTTGTCCGCACCAGCTTCGGCGGTTATCATCTCCCACGCCTCTTTCATCCCCTCAGACCAAGATATATCGTCAAATGCCATCACCGAGCCTTTTGCCATAAAGGGAAGTATTTGTCGGTAGTATTTGACGGTTGCGTCTTTGTCGTGATGCCCGTCGATAAACGCAAAATCAATAGGCGCTATGTCGGCTAAGGTCTTATCAAGCACATCGGCAAACCGCCCGACTATCTGCGTGATATTCTCACATCCCGCTTTTTTGATGTTTTCGCCCGCAACTGCGGCTATCTCTTTGGCGCCCTCTATCGTATAGACTTTTGTGTCCGAGTTTGCCAAAGCCATAGTGATGGACGAAAACCCGCAACAAGTCCCAAGCTCCAAAACAACTTTCGGTTTTCGCTCCTTTATAAGCGTATAAATCCACTCGCTCCACTCGTTTTTGAGCCCTATGCCAGAGAGCTTGCCGACGGTAGTCTGCGCCGTCTTACCCTTTGCCATCTCCTCTTCGGTGCGTTTGTCTTCAGGACTTCCTGCTCCAAAATCCAAAAATTCTATTACGCTATCGTCTTGCATTCCGCCGGCTCTCAGGCTCGCCACTAGGGCTAAGTTTTTTTTGTCATTTTCGTTTAGCATCAGTGTCCTAGCCTGCATTTTTTTGGGGTAAAGTGCAAAAACACCTCTTCGCCCGTCTCAATAGACTCATAAATCGCCATGATTAGCTCCAAACTTTTCCTACCGACAAGCCCGTCTACAAGAGCTTTGCCACCGTTTTCTATACAGTCCACAACATGCTCATAGTATGCTTTGTGCCCAAAGCCGTACACATCGGGAGGGTTTGTCGAAAAGTCTCTTTTGATTATTTCATCTTCTTCGGTAGCATCCTTGAACTGCCAGTGCCTTATCTCATTGACGGCGAAACCGCCTATCTCCACGCTGCCCTTTTCACCCATGATGGAGATGGAGCCTTCAAGGTCTTTTGGCCTCGTGGCGGTGGTAGCTTCTATGATGCCAAGTGCGCCGTTTTTGAATTTGAGCACCGCAACACCCGTATCCTCAACCTCTATATTTACGAGTTGCGTCGCACTTTTAGCAAATACGCTCTCCACATCGCCCATCAACCACTCTAGTAGGTCTATGTGATGGCTTGCCTGATTGGTGAACACTCCGCCATCCATCGCCCATGTACCTCGCCACTCGTCTTGGTCATAGTATTTTTGGTCTCTGCACCACCTAACACGCACAGTTCCCATCGTCAGTTTGCCAAAGCGTCCCGCTTGCATCGCCTCTCTTAGCTTCACCACCGGGAGGTTGTAGCGGTTTTGCTTGATTACAAAGAGTCTTACGCCGTTTTCGTCGCACGCCCTTATCATCTTGTCGGCATCTTCTAGTGTAAGTGCCATAGGCTTTTCTACTATGATATGCTTTTTGTAAGGGGCGATTGCTAGCGTATGCGATGCGTGTACGCCGCTAGGGGTCAATATACTTACCGCATCTATATCTTTTTCGATGGCGAGCATCTCATATAGATTTGTGTAGTAGTTTACGCCATATTTTTCACCAAAACTCTTGGCTTTTGCCTCGTCGCTATCGCATACACAGGCCAGTTTTGCTCCATTGATATGCCCGCCGCCGAGGAGCTCGGCATGTCTGACCGCTATTCTCCCGCAACCGAGTAATGCAATTTTTAACATCTATAATATCTCTTCTATTTTGTCTATGATGGCCTTGAAGCCGCACTCGCCGCGACAAAAATACTTTCTATTGTCCATTTTTTTGCCGATTAGTTTTTTGGATAGCTCTAGCGCCTCATCTTCGCTGTTCGTCCAGTGCATAATGCCGTTTTGGATGAGGTATTGGTCGTGATATAGCCAAATTGAGCGGGTAGAAATAGTCGGCACACCATAATACACCGACTCCAAATTCATAGTACCACCGCCGCCGATGAACAGGTCAATAAACGGATAAAACTCTTCCGGCTTTAGCTTCTCTTTTAGCACCGTGGCAATGTCGCCAAAATCTCTCTCCAGATATTCACTCTCATATCTAGGCATTATCACGATATTCACATCCATCTCGGCCTTGAGCCTCGGGATGATGGAGTAAAGAAGTGGCAACTTCTCGCTCACATAGTGCGCCTTGTACTCCTCTTCCCTTACCATCACGGTCATCTTGCCGTTGTCTATGCCGTATCTTTTTCTAAAGTCGTTTTTCTCTTCGGATTTAACATCTTTCATCCACAGGCACACATCCACAAAGTCATACGGGATTATCTGCTCGTCACTCAGCGCCAGATTGGCAAACATCGAGCGAGGCATGATGTATGGATAAAAAAACAGCTTGGAGTACGGCAGAGTGAGCCTTGTCACGGGTGTGATGTTTTTTGGACTCTCAAGGTCACCAGGATATGTCACGGCGGGAGTGTCGTAGATATTAACAACCGGGATACCGATACCGAAAGCCACGTGTACGCTATCTACGACGGCACCGCAGATGAGCACCTTTGGCACCCCTATCTGACGGAAAATATCCAAAAACTCTTTTTGACGGAAAATTCTAGCCTGAAACTTATCCAAAAGCGTGCTACCGCCGTATTCACCGAGTACGGTATGCTCTATGCCGTTAAGCTCCAAAATCTCTTTCGCTTCGGTGTAGTGCGGGGCGTATCTGGTGGTTACGAATACTTTTTGACCCCTAGCTTGTAGCTCCGGAATCATCTTGCTAAAAAACATCGCATATTTAGGCGTGCCGACATCAATCCAAATCATATAAGTTTTTTAAGCCTCTCATAAAAAAATATCCTGACATCCACGGTATCCTCGGCATCTCGCCCAAGTTCTCTCATCCATGCGATATCCGGTGCCTCAAAGCCTTTTTTGTCTTTTCTAAAGGCGATATCGTCGCCGATGTATCTTGCGAGTATTTTACGCAATAAAAACTTGCTGTAGCCGTTATGGAATTTGTATCCATTTGGCAAACTATGAGCAAACTCCACGATACGGTAGTCGGTAAATGGTGTTCTATTTTCCACGCCAAAGCGCATTGCATTGCGGTCTTCAAAGCGAAGCAACATCGGTAAATTGAATTTTACGGTATCGAGATAAAGCGCTTTTTGCGGACTGGGGACAAACTTTTCGAGTAGCAAATCATAGTTTGGATCATAATGTGGGAAAAGCTCTCTTATTTTTGCCAACGATTTTTTGTTATCGTCAATTATGAGCGATTTTTTAGCCTCTTTTGCCAATGCACACTTCACCCCAAGCGCATATTCGCCCTCGGCCGCATCGCCGTAGAGCGATACTCTATCTCTCAAATTTTGCTTATTTCGTGTCAAAAATCTAGCCGCATGATGGTAATAACCGCCGAAAAGCTCATCGGCCCCCTGCCCCGTGACCGCTACTTTGGAGTATTTGGATAACTCTTTAAAAACGGCATACTGCACAAAAGTGGAAAAACTCCTCGTCATGTCGGATTGAGTCAATAGAAAATCATCCATTAGCTCTTTTAGCTCGTCTATGTGCGGCGATAGCTTGACTAGATTTAACCCAAACAGCTTTGCCACGATGTCCATATACTTGCTCTCATCGTTTGACGGATAAGATGGAAACACGGCGCCAAAATAACGCATATTTTTGTTGTTTTTTGCAAGAAGTGCGGCTAGTAGCGAGCTGTCTATACCCCCTGAAAGCAGTATCCCTACCTCAACATCGGAGCGAAGCCTAAGTAGTAGTGCGTCGTTTAGCAGCTCCTCAAATCCGTCGCACGCCCTCTCAAACTCTTTTTCGTCAAATTTTTTATTCGGCTCTTTACACCCATCAAGCTTCCAATATCGTTTGAGCGCTAGCTTGCCGCTTTTGGCGTCAAAGACGGCGTAATGCGCACTCGGCAGATGCTTTATACCCTTGTAAATAGTTGCTTCCGAGTAGTCATTGATATTAAAAAGTATAGAGTCACACAGTGTTTGCTCGTCAAACTCTAGCGAACAAATAGCCTTGAACGCTTTGATTTCAGAGGCAAAAAACAGCTTGCCGTCAGAGAGCTTGTAGTAAAACGGCTTGTTCCCCAGCCTGTCTCTTGCCATAAAAAGTTTTTTTGTCTTTTTGTCGTAAATACAAAACGCAAAATCACCGTTGAATTTGAGAAGAGCATCTGCGCCCCATTCTCTATAAGCCTTTAGCAGCACCTCGCTATCGCTTGAAGTGCGAAAAACTACGCCCCTACTTTGAAGCTCTCCCCTAATCTCTATGTAGTTGTATATCTCGCCGTTATACACGAGCACCAAATCCCCGTCAAACATCGGCTGTGACGCCTCATCGCTAAGGTCTATAATACTTAAACGATTGTGGGCTAACAACATATACTCGTCCGCAAAAATCCCGCTACCGTCGGGGCCTCTATGAGTCAGTGCATTTGAGGCTTTTTGGACAAGCTCTTTGCCGATATTTCCGCCGCAGATGGAGCACATTTACAATATATTCGCTATGTACTCAATCTCTGCGATGCCCAAAAACCCGTTCATCGGCAAACTGAGTATCCCTTTACTCACCATCTCGGCAATAGGAAAATCTCCATTTTTATACCCAAGATAAGAAAAACACTCTTGTAGATGGAGGGGTAGGGGGTAGTGAATAGCCGTAGGAATTCCCGCATTCTTTAGCTTTTCTTGCAAAGAATCTCTGCTTGATGCTCTTATTGAATACTGTGCCCAGACGCTATCCCTATCCTGCTTTACAGACGGCAAGATAATATCTTTGCCAGATAAAGCCTCGTTGTATGAGTGTGCAACTTTTTGTCGCCTCTTTATCTCGGCTGTATAGTCTTTTAGTTTTACTCGCAAGACAGCGGCTTGAATAGTATCGAGCCTTCCACCGATGCCTATGTATTTGTGATGGTATCTTTTTGTCTGCCCATGAACCCTAAGGCTTTTGATTTTGCTTGCCAGCTGATCATCGTTCGTAAATACGGCACCCCCATCACCAAAGCAACCAAGCGGCTTTGCAGGGAAAAAGCTAGTGCATCCTATATCAGATAGATTGCAACTTTTTTTGTCTTTGTAGTCGGCTCCAAAGCTTTGCGCACCATCCTCTATGACAACAAGCTTATATTTGCCAGCCAAAGCATTTATCTCATCCATATCTGCACATTGCCCGTAAAGACTTACAGGAATTATTGCTTTTGTTTTTGATGTTATCGCATTTTCTATCTTTGATACATCCATATTGTATGTATGCTCATCAATATCTACAAACACCGGTTTTGCGCCCAAATGGGCTATCATCTCTGCAGTTGCGATAAAAGTAAAAGGGGTCGTGATTACCTCATCGCCGGGCTTAATATCTATAGCCATTAACGCGAGCTGTAAAGCATCCGTGCCGCTAGAGCAAGCTATACAATATTTAGCTCCACAAAAATCAGCCAACTCACTCTCAAGTAAACCTACATCTTCGCCCATAACAAAAGAGGAGTTATTGATAACATTTGCTATAGCATTATCAATCTCGTCCTTATAAAGCTGATATTGCTTGCCCAAATTAGCAAAATCTATGTTCACGATATCACTCTTTTGCAAAACTCATGCGATTCTACAGAAATACCAATAGGCACTGTCTTTCTGATATCAGAAACTATGGCTATCGAGCCTCTGGCATCCTCTAAGCCAAATCCGCCGCCGCCCAAAATATCCTCATAACTTCTGGTATGAAGGTCGGTAAAACCCTCCGAAAACTCAATCTCTTCGTTTGCCACTTTGATACTTCTAAAAGTCCTCTGCCCTTTTGCCTTTACTTCCTCCGGAATATAGTCATAATTTACGGACAAAAACCATTTTACGGTCGCATTTTTCAGCCTTAATATTCCCGCATTAGTATCTTTGGTTTTTATATGGACTATGTTTTCCAGCAAATCCCCAAATATCCAAGAGAGCATATCAAAAAAGTGTACACCGATATTTGAGGCTATGCCGCCGGACTTGCTTTCATCGCCTTTCCAGCTAACAAAATACCAATTGCCCCTTGATGTTAAATAGGTCAAATCTATGTCATATATCTTGCTTGGGTTTGCCGATAGCTCAGCGGCAACTTTCTCTTTTAGTGCTATTATTGCGGAATGTAGTCTTAACTGAAGTATCGTATATACTTTTTTATCGCTCTCTTTTTCTATGTCGGTGAGAGCGTCCAAATTCCAAGGATTGAGCACTAATGGTTTTTCACATATCGCATGAGCATTTGAACGCATGGCAAACCTAATATGTGCATCATGAAGATAGTTTGGCGAGCATATAGAAACATAGTCTATCTTTTGCCCGGCACGTCTTAATTTTTCTATATGCCTATCAAACCTCTCAAATTCAACAAAAAAATCCGCATTCGGGAAATAGCTATCTATAACCCCGACACTATCTTTTGGGTCAAATGCAGCAACAAGCGTATTACCCGTTTCTTTGATGGCTTTCATGTGACGAGGCGCTATGTAGCCTGCTGCACCTATGAGGGAAAATGACTTATGCATGCAAAACTCTCTCTAGTTCATTATATGTTGGGTATGTTATCAAAACAGCTCTATGCGGACCGTTAAACACAAAAAGGCTACCCGCACTTACGCCTCCAGCCCCTGCCTTAATAGCTTGGTCAAAATCACTTACCGCTCCAGCTCCGCCCAGCGCAACTACGGGTATATCGACCGCTGCAGTCACGATATTTATAAGACGCAAATCATATCCGGACATTGTGCCGTCTTTGTCGACGGAATTTATAATAATCTCTCCAGCCCCATATGATTCCATTTCTTTTGCCAAACACACCGGATCAATGGAAGTTTTTTTTGTGCCACTGTGTGTGTAGCAAAAATATCCACCAAACAAACTTTTTTTTGCATCTATTGAGCCAACTACGCTCTGGGAGCCATATACATCCGCTATCTCTCTAATAAGCGCACCATTGCCGACAGCATATGTATTAAGTATGATTTTTTCAAAGCCTATGGAGAAAAGCTTTTTGGCATCTTGTAGGCATGATATACCGCCTCCGTATGCAAGAGGCATAAAAGCCTCGGAAGCAATATCCCTAAGCAAATCAAAATCCGGTGTTTTTCTATCATTTGTAGCCGATATATCCAGTATTATAAGTTCATCAACTTCTTTGTCATTAAATATCTTCACTGTATTTATAGGATCGCCAATGTATTGATGGTTTTTAAATTTTATCCCTTTATATAAGCCGCCTTTTTTTAAAAGAAGCGTTGGGATAACCCTGGTCTTTAGCATTCTAATTCCATAAAATTTCTAAAAAGCTGCATACCAAACTTGTGGCTTTTTTCGGGATGGAATTGCATCCCGTATATATTTTTGCTGGATATTGCAGAGGCAAATTCATAGCCGTACATAGTAGCGCCGGCTACATTTTCATCCTTATCACATACATAGTGATAGGAATGGACGAAATAAAACCTCATTTCTTCCGGCATATCTGCAAATAACGGTATATTTTTTTTAGGGTTTACTATATTCCATCCCATGTGCGGTATTTTTAGTTTGTTAGCATTATCTCCGAAATGAAACTTTTTTACATGCCCTTTTATGAGTCCAAGTCCTGGTAGACAGCCCTCCTCGCTAGAATCGGCAAGAAGTTGCATACCGAGACAAATCCCAAGTATTACCGCTCCGCTTTCGGCTTTTTGTTTAATAACACCTGTGAGACCTGAAGAATTTAGATTCGACATGCCGGTATCAAAAGCGCCGACTCCTGGAAGTATTATTTTGCTAGCGTCAAGTATTTCAGATGGATTTGATGATACCTTGGAATCGTATCCGACTTTTTTTATCATATTTTGGATTGAGCCTATATTGCCAAGACCATAGTCGACTATTATTGTCACTCGAAATATTTCCGAAGTATATTTTCGCATATATCCAAATCATTGTGGCTATCTATGTCTATGCTTTTATCTGGGCTCATAGAAAATGGAATTGTTTTGTCCGTAAAAAAACTTTTATTCTTTAGAAATAAATCCGCCTTAACTATGTATATAGCCCCATTTGGCATGTAGGCCCTAGGCAGCGCCTGTCTTCTCATAAATGGAGTTTTGTTGTCTACAAGACCTTGTAGGTATCCATTTTTTGACAATGTAAACATCTTATATGGGCTATGCGACGGCTCATAAACACTAATCAGTGAATCCGCATCATGAGAAATAAAGTCAGAAATAGCATTATCTATATCAGCGGAATCGCGCAACGGAGATGTTGGCTGCAGCAAAACGATACTATCAAAATTGGAACCTTTTTTTGACAAATAATCTAGCGCATGAGAAACGGTTGGTTCCGTTGGTGCCTCGTCGGTAGCAAGCTCCGTAGGTCTTTTTATGCATTCTATACCGTACTGATTCGCAATCCTAAGTATCTCGTCGCAATCAGATGAAACACATACAGAATCAATACTATTGGAATTCAATGCCGCTTCTATAGTCCATGCAATAAGCGGCTTTCCGTGTAGCTGTGATATGTTTTTATTTACAATCCCCTTGGAGCCGCCTCTTGCCGGAATAACAGCTAGAAAGTTTTTCATTTATACCGTCAGGTCGGAACTTAAGCCCGACATACTTCTCAGGTCGTCATACTTAATATCATCGCTCTCAATGGCATCTTTAAAAAATAGTTGGGCCAGCATCTCTTTGCGCTCCGCTCCGAACTCAGAGAGCGAAAATAACTCCCCGCTAATGCTATATTTTTGGAGAAACTCACCTACTTCATTTGGAACTGTAACCGTGTTTGCCCATCTAATATTCACAAGATAAAAGCCATTTTCTTTTCTAAATCTAAGTCTTTTTGGAGCAGTAAATTTTGCATTGTTCTCTATAGCTCTATAAATCATAGGGTCATGCACTATCTTATACGGACGCACAAAGCTATCCTTGCCTGTCATAAAATTGTCTTGCCCGTTTAAATCACCGCTAAACGCATGCGCAGACATTCGACATCCTGTTTGGCAAATATCTATATAGTCACATCCCATACATCCCGGATATCTATAGCTCATATCATGCCAAGCATGCATCTTTTCATAACACTTATAAATACCGTCTTCAAATATATTTCCGTAAGCCTCTTCTTGATGTACGCATGCATGCGTATTGCCGTCAGCATTAAGACTTAAAATGTGTCCTGATTGAGCGGGGCATCCGCGACCGACAAAATCCCTGTATTTTTCAAGATCGCTGAGCAGGCACAGCGGATAGCTAACAAGCGTACCAATCATGATGCCTGTTTTCTCTTTCGCTGCAATAAGTTGGTCTACCGTCGAAAGAGCATCCTCTCTCGTTACTTTGAACTCTGATGCATTGGGATTGCATTCATTAATTGATGGAACCACCCTTGTGCCAAAAATTTTCTGGCAACCAAGAGAGTGTGCAAATAAAGCGGTATCATAAACATGCATTTTATTTCTTTCCGACACAATCATGTTCACACTAACCCTCATATCATTTTTGATACAAGATTCTATACCGCTTACTATTTTATCAAAAGCACCGTCTTGATGTACCATATAATCGTTTGTTGCCCTATCATATGAATTTAGACTGGTAAGAATATGATCCAACCCGGCATCCCTGAGCCTCCTAATTTTATCATCCGTAGCAAGCATTAGATTGCTGTTGCAACTTATTGATATATTGTTGTCTACCAATTTTTTAAAGCCATACTCAAGAAGATCAAATCTAGCGAATGGTTCACCGCCTGTTAATACAACATGAAAAACACCGGCATCAACAAATTGCTCAATAAGCAAATCCATTTTTTCTTTTGTAAGGGAGCTAGACTTAGAACTATCCTCTCTCCAAAAGTTATAGCAATGCCTGCATTTAACATTGCAAACATCGGTAATCTCCAAATTAACGACAGTTGGAGCACTAAATATTTTTTTTTCTCTCACGGTAAACCTTCTTAAACTATTTGATTTCTCAGTTTCCACATATCGCCATTTTTTTCCCACAAGTGCGGCGACCTGGCCTTGTTTATAATCTCCCAAAATTTATCTTCAGTAATATCCATATAGTTTAATATTTCACCAAGATATTTTGTAGGCAATTCGGAATCATATTTTTTAACCAAATAAACCCCTTCTTCTCTTGTTATTTTTCCGTTTCTAATCTCTTGTGCGGCATCATACGTGGCTCTACCTATACCAAACTTTATGTATGTTGTATAGTAATGTAAAGGGTCTATTTTGTCGTCGATACTGCTATACTTGGAAAAACTACCCTCTGTCCTCTCCGTATTTGACTGAAAGCCTGTATGCTCCGCCGCATAATAATAATTTTCTTGAGGATCCCAATTTAAGTAGTAGCTAATGTGATGAACCTCCGTTCCCACCTTTTTTAGTTTTTCACCGCTAACCGGCAAATAAGGGTTGAGGTCACTCAATCTTATATTGTGTTCTTCAGATATCTCTCTGGCAGACACTCCGCCCAAAAATAGGTTATCGATATTTGGTTCTTCTTCATAAAATTTTGGCAACATAGTAGGCCTGAACGCGCCATCCAGGTCATCACCATATTCTGCGGCATGCTCACCATAAAATACAAGCGGGATTTCATAAAGGGCAGAAAACCTAGCGGCAAGCATTTTTTGCCCTATTATAAACGGCTGAAAAGGGTGGCATAAATTTTCAAAAGCAAGCTTTGTGAGCAGTCTATGTACTTTTCCATTTGGGGTCACGAGTATATTGTCAAAACCAGAATCTATCCAACTATGAAAATTCCTAAAGCCTATATCGGTATACATATGCGGAGACCAAGTCACAGTCAGCGGGTTCATGTTGTATTTAAACTTCAAAATATGAGACACGAAGGCACTATCTTTCCCGCCGCTACCGGGTACTATGCAGTCGTAAGAGCCATCGCTTTTTCTATATCTATTGCACAACTCAACAAGTTCTTTTTCTCTCTCTTCCCAATTCATTTTGTTCCGCTTTATCTCTGCATACTTACAAGCACTACATACACCGTCTTCATCAAAAAAAATAGTTGGCTTTTTGCCGTTTGCCGTATTTTTAAACTCAACGACGGAGCCCGGTCTTTGATTTGACATAACGCATTTTTTGCAAAATTTTACCTCGCTGGGTAGTCCATAATAAGCGGTTAAATTATTTGTCATTGCGATTCCTTGTACATATATCTATAAAGTTTTTGATTATCATGAGCCCATACTTGCCGCTCTTTTCTGGGTGGAACTGGCACCCGTAAATATTATCTTTTTTCACGGCCGAACAGAATGAAATCCCAGCATAATTAGTCACCGACAAGATGCTCCTTTTGTCATTCGGAACAGCCGCATAGCTGTGTACAAAATACATATCTTCTTCGTTATTTAAATCATTAAATATAGTGTCGCCCCAATCTGCATAAGCAGTCTTCTTGATTCCATTCCAGCCTATATGCGGCAGTTTGCCGTAAAAGTCGACAGGAAAACTATCCAGCCTGCAAACCCTGCCGTTAATCAACCCGAGTCCATTGGACATGCCAAACTCTTCACTCTCGTCAAAAAGAAGTTGCATACCTAGACATATGCCAAGTATGGGTCTACCACTGTGTGCAAACTCTATAATCGGCTTTACAAGATTTAAATCTAGCAAATTTTGCATACCATGAGCGAATGCTCCAACCCCGGGGACCACAAGACCGTCTGCTGTTTCTATCTCATGAGCGTTGCGCGTTAATATCGGAATAGTGCCATTTTTTTCAAACGCACCGTTAATGCTGCGTATATTGCCGACTCCGTAGTCCAAAACGGCAATTTTGCAACTCATATCCTTACCCCAACACCAAGCGCTCCAATTCCTGACTTAATCACACCGATTGATTCTATTTCATAATGCAAGACAGAAGCTAACGCTACGGCGTTTATATTTTTTTGCACAGACAATAACTTCTCTATATCAGACAGGCTACCGGCACCCCCACTAGCTATGACCGGTATAGACACGGAGTCACATACGCTAGAGTACAATTCCAAATCAAACCCCTTTTTTGTCCCTTCCATATCGACCGATGTGAGCATAATCTCGCCAGCGCCAAGATGCTCTACTTTTTTGGCCCACTCCAGCACATCCAAACCGGTAGGCTCTCTGCCGTTATCTATATATGCTTCCCATTTATCTTTGGATATTTTCTTTGCGACTATAGACGAAACTATACACTGGGAGCCGAACACGCGAGATGCCTCCTCTATAAAAGCAGGGTTTTTTACGGCTTGCGTATTTATGGCTACCTTATCGGCACCAATGCTCAATGCAAGTTTGATATCTGCTATGCTTCTAATCCCGCCGCCTACGGTGATTGGTACAAATATGTTTTTGCATGCCTTTTCTATAATATCGCCCAAACTATTTCTATCATAATAGGCCGCCACGGCATCCATAAAAATTATCTCATCTATACCTTGCTCGTAATACCTTAGAGCCATTTCATTTGGATTGCCGACCTTTCGCAGACCCTCCAAATGTATTCCTTTTATGACATATTCATTTTTAACATCTATTCTTGCAATAACCCTAAATTTGCTCATTTGACCCTAGTTCCATAAACTGCTTTTGATGTTTTATATTCCAAAGATTATCAGTGTTAAGTATTTCAAAAAACATTTTATCGCTATTGCCGTCACCAAAACGCCCTGACATATTTGCAGCGCTACATCCATGTCCGCTATATTTTATAGCTAGCGATATTGAATTTAGAATATCGATCTTCTCATATGATGAATGAAATATAGAGGGAAGTTTCGCCCTGTTCATTTGTCTGGTTCCTATATCGACCGCAGGAACATCATAATAATGAGCCTCTCTAATACCTGCGCTAGAGTTTCCTATGATGAAATCAGCATACATCAGAAGAGATAGGAAATATTCAAATCTAATTGACGAGAATATTCTAAATGAAGAATTACCTTCAAGCCTCCTGTATTCCTCCAGTATCTCCATGCTGCCAAGGTCATTATTGGGATATATCACTATATATTTTTTTTTACTTTCCAGCAATGCATCTACAAAATTTTTTACATGCTCCCTGATCATTCTATATTCCGTAGTAACCGGATGAAACATAGCTATTGCGTAGCTATCAAACTCAAGATCGTAATATCTTTTTACATCATCTATATTGGTCAGCTTCTCCGGATTCATTAAGTCTAAGTCTGGCGAGCCTATAACAAATATAGAATTTTGATTCTCACCAAGCTGAATAAGCCTTCTTCTTGCCTCTTCATTGGCCACAAAGTGCACATGCGACAGCTTGCTTACGGCATGCCTAATCAGCTCATCCACAGTACCTGATATTTCTCCGCCCTCTATATGGGCAACAAGCACATTATTAAGGCTTCCGACGATGGCGCCGGCCATAGCCTCAACCCTGTCGCCATGCACGACTATAAGGTCTGGTTCTATCTCGCTTATGTATTTTGAAAAACCATCTATCGTCTTTGCCAATGTTCTATCCATATGCTCAACGATATCGTGGTTTATGAATTGGTATATATTCTTAAAGCCGGACTTGTATATTTCGTCAACAGTTTTGCCATATTTTGAATTTATATGCATACCCGTGGCAAATATATGCACATCAAAACAGCTGGAAGACTGGGTAATCCTAATCAACGATTTCAGTTTTCCAAAATCAGCCCTAGTGCCGGTTAAAAATACTATTTTCTTCATTTGACTATATATGCTATAGCATTTGAATATCTAAGTTTTTTTATCTCTATATTATTTCCAAAATAATCATCTATTGCCTTATTTGCACCGGCAAATGCGCCGTAATCGTCAAAAACAACAACGCCGCCTTTTACTACTTTGTCAAACAAACACTCTATTGACATTTTTGTAGCCTCATATATATCAACATCGATATGAAGCAATGATATCTTTAGTTGTGGATTTGCGGCTATATATTCAGGGAGTGTTTTTGCTATATCGCCCTTAATAATTTCAATATTTTGATTTAGTTTTTGCGTATCAAGTATACAGTTTAACTCTTCTATAGAAATTCCTACGCCACCATTTGTTTCCTCTATGAACTTAAGCCTGCTTTCTTTGTCGTTTTCAAAATCAGTATCCGGAAACTCTCCAAACATATCAAATGCAATTATCTTTCTACTATATGTATTTTCAAGTAAATCTCTAAATTTAATCCATCTAAAAAGCGAGTTTCCCTTGAAAACACCAAGCTCAACTATCTCACCCCTTAATTCTGAGGTCATCTCAAAGAACTTTAAGTGGCTTACAAATTTACTAAACCTATTAGTTCCAGCGGTGGCATAAAAGCCGTTTTCATATTCAAATTTTTTATCAATATTGTAAAGCATATCTAACCTCAAGTTTGTCTAAAACCTCGGAACGAGGAATTTCTATCAACATACAAATCACTTAACTGTCGTAGCATATTTTCGTGCTGTCTTTTAAGATAATTGTCCAAAAGCATTTTATTGGCCTCCATTAAAGCCGCATAAAATTCATCATCGCTCATATCCGTAAAATTAACGGATAGTAAATCAGAGTTAGTATGCTTATGTTCGTAAAAATCTTCTATATCTTTTAACTTCCCGTCCGCAATAGCTTTATAATACAGCGGCGAGCCTGGATATGGCGTGACAGGCCTAATTGTTCTCATCTGTGCGCCGTCGTCATATTTAAGAAGAAATTCTACCCCCTTCATTAGGGTTTCTTTTGTTTCGCCTATATTCCCGAATATAATATTAAACCCCGGACTAATTCCTTCCGCCAAAGTAGCCTCAATTCCCTTTGTTATTTGTTTGGTGTTAAGAGCTTTATTCATATTTTTTAACGCCACGTCATCATAAGACTCTATCCCGTAATTAATAAAAACACATCCTGCTTTTTTCATCAGCTTCAATACTTCCGGCGAAGCATAATTTAATCTACCGTTGCAAAACCATTTGATATTCAATCTTGCTTTGATTATATCTTCGCACAACTCAATCGTTCTTTGCTTGGAAGACATAAGAAGCTCATCGTTAAACACTATATAGGTAATACCGTAGTTTTTAATTAAAAATTTAATTTCTTCAATAATAGACTCATTGCTCCTACCCCTAAAGCCCTTGTCCATTCTATAACAAAAGTTGCATGTAAATGTACAACCTCTGCCAGACAATATTGGCATAACAAAATCTGTTTTGGAGCATTTAGGCATTCTAATAAGCCTATAGTGATGAACATTGAATTTTTCATATGCAGGCATCTGAATAGAATCCACATCTTCTATCAGCGGTCTTGCCTCATTAATATGAACTTGCCCGTTTTTTAAATATGCCATCCCTTTGACATTTTCAAAACCAAGTCTATTATCAAGATTGTGGAGCAGTTCAATTATTGTTCTCTCTCCTTCTCCCATAACAACGGCATCTGCGTTGAGTTTTTTCAAGAAATAACCCGGGTCTGGGCTTGGACCAAAACCGCCTATTATAAAAAATGGCCTTTGTCTTGATTCGTTAATTGCATTTGATATTTTAATGGCTTTTCTATATTCGTAGTAACCGCCTATAAAACTTAGACCCACGACATCGTAATGCTCATTATTAAGAAGCTCCGTGAGATGTTCTTCCGGGTAGTGATGGATATCCTGTTCATATATATCAACCTCATGTCCGCTCGAGATCAATACCGCCGTTATATATGCCATCCCTTGCGGAAACCATTGCACCAATGACTCGTTATCATATGTTATTAATAAAATTCTCACATTACTTCACTATATTGAAATTTTCTACATCCGCCATTTTAACATGTTGATCTGCCGCTATGTCAATCAAGGCTCTTTTGCCATGCAAATCAAAATAAAACTCTGCGGGTATCTCACCAACACCTGGTCTTTTTACCCAAGTATTGCTTTCATTAAAAGTCTCCCCTTTTGATATATTACGAGTTGTAACCACCGTAGCAAAAGCAAAGTCCATTGTTACCTGCTCTTCCGGAAGCAGAGCCTTGGCGCCACCTCTCATTTTTGCAAGCTCTATACTACCGCTTATCAACTCTTTTAGTGCCACAGGATCCATGGAATTGACTATATCAGGACCAACTCTATCCATTCTATCTGTAAAATGCCTTTCTAGTATGGACGCCCCAAGTGCAACAGCCCCAAAACATGCAAGATTTGATGTTGTGTGGTCTGATAAGCCTATAACGGCTTTCGGAAATACCTCTTGCAGCTGAACCATCGCCCCAAGTCTTACCAAATGCGACGGTGTGGGATATAGATTTGTGGTATGAAGCAGTGCATACTGTATATTATATTTTTCCATTATTGCAACCGCTTTTGAAACAGAGTCAATAGTATTCATGCCGGTGCTAACTATCATCGGTTTTCCAAATCTCGCTATGTGCTCTATTAGCGGATAGTTATTGCACTCTCCTGAGCCTATTTTGTATGCCAATACACCCATTTTCTCTAGCCTATCGGCTGCGGCACGAGAAAAAGGAGTACTAATAAATACCATTCCGCGAGACTCAACATGCTGTTTTAGCGCAAGCTCGTCTTTTTCGTCAAGAGCACATTTTTGCATTATTTCATATATAGATATACTAGCATTACCGGGGATTACTTGTTTTGCGGCAGCACTCATTTCGTCTTCCACTACATGTGTCTGATGCTTGATAAACTCGGCTCCACTTTTCCATGCTGCGTCAACCATTTCTATTGCCGTCTCAAGGGAGCCGTTATGGTTTATGCCCAGTTCTGCAATAACAAGAGGGTCAAAGTCATATCCTATTTTTCTGCCGGCTATTTCTATAAACTTTTCAGACAAACCATACCCCTACTTGTAAAAATTATCTTTTAAAATTTCAATATACCTACGAGTCTGTAAATTTAAATCCAATATTATAGATAAATGCTTAGTTTGCTCAATATCGTATTTAATATTTAAAGCTTTAGCAAAAACGCCAGAAAGCTCCGATTCATTCTCAAATAAAATTCCGTTTACATCTTTTTTTATAAATTCTGCATTATTCGGTATATCTTTGGCTATTACAATTTTGCACGCAGCCATTGACTCTAAAATACTTTGCGACAACCCATCTGTGTCTGTATAGCTAATTACATAATCACTCAAATGAATAGCCTCATGCATAAACTCATGCGGGATATGAGCAAAAAATATATCGTCCACAAATCTGGTTTTACCAACAATCTCTATGATATCTGCCATATATTTAGGGTCGGCGTTGGAGGTGGAAATAAGCAAAATAGCATCGCTACCGGTTTGTTTTTTGAAATCCAAAAACGATTCCACTATTTCACGCTTGTGGTAAAATCTGTTCATTGACCTAATGCAAAAAAAAATTTTTCTATTATTTTTTTTAGAGGCAAGCCAATCCATATAGGTAAAAGTCTTTGAATGGTTTGCAAATCTATTTTCAACGCCCCAGCTTATAATTTTTATTTTTTCCTTATCTAGTTTGTCAAAGTTTGACAGTAGCATTTCTTTCATATACTCCGATTTAACGGTAATCAACTTACATCTTCTCAGCAACAAATATGTAAAAAACTTTTTCCAGCCACCCGCATCCTGCTTGCCATCTATATCGCCGCCCATAGTGTGAACGATTATTTTTTTAGCAAACAAAGACAAGGCAAGACATTGCCAAATTCTACTTGCCCAGTGAACCACTATAAGCCTTGGACGATACCTCAAAATAAGCCAAAAAGTGAAAATGGCATTTACAAGATAGCGCAATGTGCGATTTTTGAAACAGTGCGGCTTTATAATCTTAAACTCGCTTTTCAAAACTTCTTTGCAATCTGCATTTGCAACTACGATAAGCTCGTCGTCTAGCTCTTTAAGCATAGCTATGCGAGGTGGTATTAGTGGGCTATTTACATCACCAAAAGCCAAAATCACTCTACAATCCAATATCGGTCAGCAAAACTGAGCCATGTTTGATTTGAATACTTGCAAGCCACTTGTTCAAAACTACAAAACAAAATCCCAATGTCCCGCCGCCTCGCTCAGACTCGAAAAAATCCCAAAAAGCGGCGACAGACCCATCATCAATAATCCCAAGCCTGTAAAGATAGGATTGTTCAGACAAAGCATCTTCTAGTAGCCCCCTCCACTCATTTTTCATCCAATAGTCTATAGGCGGGTTAAATCCGTGCTTCGGTCTTGAAAGTATATCGACGGGCAGCATATCTGAAAAAGCGTTTTTGAGCAGATATTTTGTCTCTTCGGTGGGGAGTAGCTCGTCATACGAAACGCTGTCCGCAAAGCCCAAAAGTTTAGGCGATACAAAAGCGGCGCGCCCTTCTACTCCATACGCCATAGTCATTCTGTCAAGCTTTGTCATCATCTCGTTTTTGAGATAAAACTCCATATCGTGCTTCAAAAACTCTTTAGGCTGTGCCTTCAAAGGATCTTTCACAAGCAGCCTAGTCGAGCTATCGCAACTGTCAAAAAAAATTTTTGACAAAAAAGAGCGCTTTTGAGTCTCCGTCACATAGTAATGCCACCCTTTTGGCTTGTCGGCGCTAAAAGCGTTTTGATCTGAATATCTGACCTTTATGTGCCATCCATAGCCGCCAAAAATTTCATCGGCACCGTCGCCGGAGAGCAATACCTTAACCCCTTGATTTTTAGCTTCCTTTGCTACCGCCAACACGCCAAGCCCAGATACTACCGCAAAAGGCTGGTCGGCATAAAGGACAAAATCATCAAGCAACTCTTCAAAATCTTTTGCGCCAACCCGTATAGCCGTATGCTTAGTTTGCAGTCGTTCGCTTACTTGTATTGCATACTTTGTCTCATCTGCATATCCGGAGTACACGTCATGGTCATCCTCAAAACCAACCGAAAAAGTCGGAAAATCTTTTTTGGACTCGGCAGCAACGGCACACACTATTGAGCTATCAACCCCGCCCGACAAAAATGCACCGATAGGCACATCGGACATCAATCTATCGGCTATCGTTTTTTCAACTTTTTGTCTTACAAATTCGTTTATATTTTTTTTATAGTCATCGTCAAATTTGTTTGAATAAGGGGTGATTCTCATCTCATCGCCGTCAATAAGCAGCGTATGGCCTGGCATTAGCGCGTATATGCCCTCAAAAATTGTGTTCGGTTGCGGCACCCACAAAAAAGAGAAAAAATCCCAAATCGCCTGCCTAGAAATCCTAACATTACCCATACAACCGCTTGCCAAAATAGACTCCGTAGTCGAACCAAACACAAATGAATCGGCCAATTTTGCATAGTAAAAAGGTTTTTCACCGGCAATATCCCTTGCCGCAAAAAGCCTCTTTTGCTTATCGTCCCATATTGCAAATGCAAACATCCCATCCAGTAGCCGAGCGCACTCCACACCAAACTTCTCATACAGGCGCAAAACCACCTCCGTATCACTTGATGTTTTGACCGTTAACCCATAGGCAGAGATAAGCTCTTTGTAGTTGTATATTTCACCGTTAAATACGATAGCTGCCAATCCATCGTCCGACAAAAAAGGCTGATCGGCCTCAGGTAACGGGTCGATAATGGCAAGCCTTACATGGGCAAGCAGGCAGCCTCCGAAGTCTTTTATACCATTACCGTCTGGGCCTCTGTGTCCCATGGATGCAATAACATCTTTTGTTTTTGAGCGTTCAAACTCTCCAGTTACGCCAAATATGCCGCACATCTACAGATTATCCAAACTTTTTTCCAATCCTATTGTTCCGTTAATCTTGGAAAAAATACCACCGATAAAATCAATAGAGTGATAATTTTTTGTAAACTCTCTCGAGGAAGACGCAATATCGCTTAGCAAATTTCTATTGTGGTATGCCCATATAATTTTATTTTTTATGTCACTTATATTGGTATTAATCAATGGAAATTCCAAATCAAAATCAAGCGCTGCCTTATAAAACTTAATCAAATCTTCACGCAAATAACATAAAACCGGCTTGCCTGCAGCCATCGCCTCTACGGCAAACATGCCATACCAGCCTATAACAAACTGGTCTGCAACCAAATCTGCATTTTTGATTTCGGTTAGCACGGCGCTATTTGGAAGTTTTTCCAGCAAACGAAGCTCTATATTAAACCCCTCCAGCTTGAGCTCGTCCACAGCTTTAACTAACGCAGGAGTGCCCTTTAGAGCTCTGTGATTAGGGGCATGAACAATAACAAAAGTAGATTGAGGCTCGCTCGATAAATCAAAAAAACTGCTATCATCTACAACCACTTGCGAGAAAAGTAGCGTATCCCAATAATACATATAATCAACCCACTCGCATCCAGCTATTACATGATCGGCATACTTTGACCACAAATCTATTTTGGCTGCTATTTGCCCCCTCTTATACTTATGCGACGGATAATCAATGGAGTATCCGTGTTTAAGTAGTAAATTCTCAGATCTACTCAAGTCCTGAACATCGGCACCATAAGGCATAACCACTATTTTAACACCCGACAAGGCATACAATAGGGGCTCAAAACGCCACAAAATAGCAGAAATACCAAAAGCTCCGCCATTAAAGAATATATAAAGAACTTTGTACTTAAATGCAAATTTAATCATTTTTAAGTTCAAGCCTATACTACCGTATGTCGCACTTACGACATTATCAAAATCGCTACTATAGTGATATGGATTAAATACAAAAGTTTCGGCACTGTACCCATATCTCTCCAGAGCCTTCTTATAGTGCTTAATTTTTATTAGCGGCATAGGCCCTATGCCGACATCTATTTTTTTTGGCAACAGCCTTGAAAAAATGGCAACTACTATCAAAAGGGGCAATATGGCAATCTCAACCAGTTGCCTAACGATGAAAATTAACTGCCATCTAAGATTCAATTTTATATACCAGCCTTTTCATATTTTCATTTTTTTGATTATTTTTCCGATAGCAAAATATAATCCCTGCTCTGTTCCATAGCAATCATGTTGCTTTATATTAGATGACATATATTTCTCAAAGTCCTGAGCTGACAATCCAAGCTTTTTACATACAAAATCCATATCTGTTTTTAAATCTATTTCGGATGGATAAGCTATGCCCCTTAACTTCTCCAAAGCTTCATCCCTATTCATCTGTCCGGTGCATATAAGAGTTGAAAAATGAAGTTTTCTTTTATCTATGCCAAATTTATTCGGCAATATGTACCCTTGATAAAATCTGGTAAATATAGATTCATAATGCTTGTAAGGGTATGGTTTAAAAGCAAACTCTTTTTGCAAAAAAGCCATGGCCTCATTTTTATTATAATCTACAAAGTCCAAAAAAGATATCCATTCTATCTTTTTGACAAACTTGTAATAGTTATACTTTAGAACACTAAAATACGGAAAAGTTTTGCTTTTTACGGTGCCAAATTCTGAGTGAATGCTTCTTATATTCTTTGCGTCAAATTTAAACCAATTCCACCCATTCGGCATAGCTATTCCTTCGGTTGAACTGTTTGAGCCTGACAGAATATACTTAATGCCATACTTTGACGCTTGCGAATAATTTACAGCTAACATGGCATTATCATATAGCAATTCCAAATCTATAACGCCGGCTTTCAAAAAAGCAAGTAGCATATCTCTGTATTCATCCCAATTTATAACATGCGTGTACAAGTCCACGCCTAGTTTTTCAACTAGATTGGCTATATTGTTTACAGCCAATTCGCTATTAAATCCATTGTCCATATGCACAGCCAGCGGCCTAAGCCCAACGCTTTTTGCAAGATACAATGAGTAGGAGCTATCTACTCCGCCGCTAACGCCGACGATACAGTCATAAGGTTTTCCTTTGCCATCCCTCTTTACCTTCTCCGCAAACAGCCTAAGCTCATTATTTCCAATAGCATTATGAATTGATATTTTTTTCATAAAATCTGAGCAAAAATTGCACTCCCCTTGCTCATTAAATACTATATTTTTAGCACTTGTATCCATGACACATCTAGAGCATTGATTCATTATTATCTCCGACCTTATTCTGTTCTATATGAATTATGCATTTATCAAACTTATTTCAAGCAGGTCAGTCACTTTTAAGAAAAACCTAAAAATACAAGCGCATTGTCCATATTGCCTGTTTTTTTCACATCATAACTTTTAATTGTGTTTGTTGCATATTCTGATATTAAAGATATGGCGATATCTTCGGTTTCGGCATACTCCACAAAACCTTTTTCAATATATTCTTCAAAATTATCAAAACCTGCTCTATCCAAAATAATTGACGGCTTATTAAATATTTTTGCCTCTAAAATAACGCTAGAGGTCATTGTTATATGGATATCCACCTTGTCCAATATACTATAAAGCGGAACAGCCGAGGCTATTTTTATATTACAAAAGTTGCCAAGCCCCTCTCTTTGTATTGCAGCCTCAACCTCACTTCCCAAATGAAGTCTACATGGGTGCATCCTGATAAAGTAAAATAAATCATCATTTGCCGCAATGCTGCTTTTTACAAGCGAAATCAACCTCTCCGTCTCATTTTCTATCAAGCCGTTATACGTATACAACAAGTTGAAACTTTTACTATCAACAATTTGCTCTATTGGACAACTCATATCTAATTGAAATTCTTGAAATTTTTCAATATACGGATGCCCGCCAACAACACTGCTATGCGAATGGTTTGCCCATTCATTTACTATTCTGGCTTCTGCATCACTCCAGCACCAAAAGTAGTTAGGCAGCATCTCATAGCCACATTCTGGCAAGTTTATCCATTTGCTATATGCCTGATGGTATCCGCCGTAAACACCGTGCTGTATATCAACAGTTGCAATACCTAGTCGCCTACATGCGATGTTCAAAGCCAGTCCTTCATTGCCATAATAGCTTACAATAAATACGGTCTTAGGCTTGGTTTTAATAAGTATTTTTTCAAATGTTTTAGCAAAACAAAGAACATAATTAACCTGCCTATTTATATCATCTAGTGAATAGAAGCTATCTGCTATCCCAATTTTTTCAAAATATTCAACGATGAGGTCAAAATCAGGCAAGCAACTATCTTTCCTGTTAAAACAACCGACCACTAGACTTTTTAATATAGCGATATCAAGTCTTGGCTGTATCCAAAAGGACTTTGTGAATCTAGGATACAAAAACATATTTAACGGAGATATTAATAGCGTGCTATGGGCATTTGAGTTTAATTTCTCTATTATTGGGTCACAAAACTTATCATAATATTTGCCATTACGCATTTCCAATGATACGCCGTCACTATAAAACAAGGCATCTATTTGGACAAGTCTACTATTATTTTCTGCGTCAAAAAAGCACGCTTTTGCATACTTGATGTAAGTTTTAATGCTTGCCGCGATGTGAAGAAAAATTCTTTGCAGATTTGTTTTTTTTATTTTTTGCTTATTTATTTTTAATACATTGCTACTAATGAGATTTGTTATGAAGTGAATCCTAATAAGCGGCCACACTCGCGCACCGCCAACGCACCATGTATTTACCCTGAAATTGGACTCTACGTTGGCTAGAATTTTAAAAATATTCTTTAAATCCATTTTCAATAAACAAATCGATTAAATCCCAATACTAGCGCCCTAGCATTTGCTTGTGCATACGAAACAGATTCTACCCTCATGGCGTTTTTTATATGGCTGCGCAATTTGGAATCAGAAATCATATTGGTTACCTTTGAAATGTAGTCTTCAATTGACCATCCGGTGTAGTAATCTGACATATAAAGTCCATCATATGTAAAACTATCGGCATTGTCTTTTAAAAACTTTACGGAATGAGGCAAATAATCTTCGTAGACGGCAAATTTAACCGGCTTATACTCGCAAAAATTAAAATTGCCAACAATGAGATTGTCACCTAGTTCTTCAAAATAAACGTCTGTCAACATATTAAGAATTTTATTATCAACACCATCCATTAAAATGGCTCTGTCGCCAATTCTATTTTTCTCTTTTGCTGATTTTGTCAGGTATGCAATCGAATCATCCCTGGAAAGAATATGTTCAATATGTTGAATATTTTTATCATTCATGCACTCAAAATTTTGTACAGAAAATATAATTGCGTATGTCTTTGTGTTTGATTTTATATTTTTAAAAATATTCATTTCCGTATCGTTAAGATTGTTTTTTTTACCCGTCCTTATGGATATATATACATTTCCTTTGGCGGCATACTCAAGCATACTCTCACCCTGATTCATAGGAAATGTATCACACCACAAATCAATAATATGACCATACACATGAGCATCCACATGCCCAGGCATATAAAACCTATCGGAAATGCCTAGCTTTTCTACTTTGGCTCTTATACTATCCATATTTCCGCTACCGGCAGCTATAAATATCGTATTTTGGTTTTGACGCATTATCTCGGCTATAGTCTGTAAATACTCATCGCTATCGACTTTAACAAGCCTACCTATAACACCAAGGATAAAAGCGTCTTTTGGATACATTGACCTCTCGTGCTCTATCAGGCGAGGGTCTCTATATGGATTATAAAAAGTTTCCGTGTCCATCGGAACGGTAAAAGACTCAAAATCATAAGCACACCCCTGTAAAGCACAGTGAGTAATTTTTTTATCAATCTCTTTTACATCATACTCATGATTACCGTGGCTCCAGAATATCTGTCTTGGTGCAACTCTGCTTGAAACTAAAAAGTCATTAATATCGTAGCAACTACCGTGCATCATAATATCAACACCGTCTCGCAGCATCTTCTGACGAATATAAAGAGCTTTTGAGAGATGGCTATGGTAAATCCCATCTTTATAGAAAGGCTCAGAGCCGTCAAATATTTCTATTCCAAGCCTCACTATCATATCTATGCATTTTTGATCGTTAGCGCTTTTTTCAAAGTAACTCATTGAATATATTTTTATCTCGTAGTTTGCTCTA
>JBFWKW010000007.1:0-64941 GCA_050252455.1 Campylobacterales bacterium
AGTTCGAGCTTATAGCGGCAAAGCTTTTTACGGGAAGAACCCACCAGATAAGGGAGCATTTGGCTCTTTTCGGTCGGCATATTATGGGGGACGATTTATAAGGTTTTAAAAGCCAAAATGATAAGATAGAAGTAAGCAGGGTAATGCTTCACGCGGCAGTTTTGTATTTTTTTCATCCGATTACAAAAGAAAAAGTTAGTTTTTTTGACACTGCGCCTGGCGATTTTACTACCCTTTTCAAGAGACTTTTTACCAAGGAGAATAGCGATGGGATACTGGAGCAAAGCTTTATCTGCTCTCTTTTTGACACTTCTTGTTAGCGGTTGCGCTAACAAAGATTCTTTGCTGGATAGACCAAAAATAGACCCAAATCTACCGAAGCCGACCAATGTTAGAACTATGAGCGATAGAACGTCTATAGGTTTTGAGTGGGAATACACGGCAAATCCCTCAATCGAAGGCTACAAAGTCTATAGAGGCACTGAAGGCGGCGGCTCAGAGCTTATAGCTACTGTAAAAGATAGATTTACGTCCCACTATGCCGATACCGGACTCAAGGCCGATACGAGTTATTCTTATAGGTTTTCATCTTTCACGAAAGACGGAGTCGAGTCTGACGCAACTACGGTAGTTAGCGTAAAAACGGCGCCGGTAATGGAGCCTATTAGCTTCATAGCGGCAATAAGCAATCTGCCGGAGCGCGCCAAAATCATTTGGAGACCGCACGTAAGCCCGGATGTGGTGGAGTATGTCATCCAAAAAAGCGGTGAAAACGATAAAAACTGGGATGATATAGCTAACGTATCTCCTAGGCTGATGGCTGAATACATAGACACCAAGGTGCAAAGCGGCAAGACATATCACTACAGGGTAATAGCAAAAACATTCGACGGCGCATACTCTAAACCTAGTGAAACGGTTACCGTAACGACGAAAAAACTCCCTCTTGCGGCTACCTCTATATTCGCAACAAAAGATTTACCAAAGCAGATAGCTGTAAGTTGGGAAGCTCCTGAGCAAAAAGAGTTTGATAAGTTCAATCTTTATAGAGCCGATAAGCCGGACTCCAAATATGGGGTCGTATATACCGGAGTTGAGAAAAAGTTTTTGGACAAGATAGACGGCGACGGAGAAGTGAGATATTACAAGGTTTCCGTAGTTGATAAAGACGGCCTTGAGAGCCCGTTTGAACTCTCCGCAACAGGCGTGACTAGACCTAAGCCGCTTACACCTACGTTTACGCTAGCGACAATCAAAGAAAACAGGGTTCATCTGGCATGGACTACAAACGAAAAAGAGCCTGTAACATTTAAGATAACAAAAAAATGGGGAAGCTTTTTAAACAAGCAAAATATTACATTTACCGACATCAAGGGTTTCAACTTTGAAGACAAGGATGTAGACCTCGGTCAAAAATATCAGTATTACATAGAGGCCGTAGATAGAGACGGTATAGTGAGCAAGCCGAGCGACGAAGTGGAGCTGTTCGTTCCAAAGGGGCTTTAATTGCCTCACGCTTTTGTAGATAGTATCAAGGGAGATATCGCCGCTACTCAGATTGGCGATATGAAATTGGTTGATTTTTTTGAGACCAGAAGATACTCTCTTGCTTTTGTGGAACTTGACGGATTTAGCTTTGCGCTCTCCGTCCGTCAAAAAGGGGATGCGTACCTAGTCAAACCAGATAAAAATACGAGACCTTCCGACCTTAACACAACCAAAAGCGCTATATCTGCTTTTTGCGCCGCTTTTTGCGGCAATATCATATCCTCAAATCTCGAGCAAAAAAAGATAAAACCAAAATCAGACAAACTTTTAGATCCGCTTTATTTTTGCTCTCACCCTGAGTTTTTTGACTCGGATATCGCCGTCGAGGTCGGATTTGGGAGCGGAAGACATCTCTTATACCGTGCCAAAGAGGAGCCAAGCAAGAAATTCATAGGGATTGAGATATACAAACCCTCAATCGAGCAGGTGCGCAGACGATGTGAGCTAGAGGGTATAGATAATGTATATCTGGTAGATTTTGATGCGAGACTTCTCATTGAGACGATGAAAGAGGGGTCGCTTAGCGAAGTTTATGTTCATTTTCCAGTTCCTTGGCCGGACAGCCCGACTAGACGGGTGATGTCGGAGAGGTTTTTGAGGAGCTGTTCGGCTGCGCTGAAAGACGGCGGTTTTGTGGAGCTAAGAAGTGACGATAGGGACTATTTCGAGTACTCTTTTTGCGAGGCGATGAGTCTGCCAAAATCAAGGCTGGAAGTCAAAAAAAACGAACCGGCCGAGATAGTAAGCAAGTATGAAGATAGATGGCTTCGCAAAGGGAAAGATATTTTTGAGATGAGGTTTTACCCTGAAAAAAGCGACATATCGCAAAAAAGAGAGGCTGATTTCTCTTTTGACGGCGCCGTTGATGTGGATGTCATAAAAAATCTACCTAAAGAGGCTATGATAAAGGACGGCATTTTGGTAAGCTTTGATGATTTGCTTTTTTCAAAAAGCGGTAACTTTGCCGTAAAAGTGACATTCGGTGACAGCACTAGACCGGATAGCAGATATATCGTATCGATGGACGGTAAGGTGTCGTATTATCCTTTTGCCCCGCTTTGTGCCGAGGGTAGTATTACGGCGCATAAAATTATAAAAGAGTTTTTGTATGGAAAAAATAGTTAACGCGCAAAACCTAGTACTTGGCTATAAAAAGCAGGAATCCGTCATTAACAACGGAAATTTCTCTATAGGCAAAGGCGAATTCGTATTTCTGACCGGTCCTAGCGGCAGCGGTAAGACAACGCTTATCAAGTCTTTATACGGTGGCGTAAGGCCAAGAAGCGGTGCGCTCGAGGTTGCCGGGGTCAATATGCTTAGAGCCGGTAGCGGCAAGCTGACAAACCTGAGGCGCAAAATGGGACTTGTATTCCAGGACTATAAACTCATAGAAGAGTGGAGCATTAAAAAAAATGTAATGCTTCCGCTCATTATAGCCGGATACGGTGCGGACATATGTGAGCAGCAAACCTCAAAACTACTTAGCCATGTCAAGCTGACACATAAAGCCGAAGATTATCCGGACGAACTATCGGGCGGCGAACAGCAAAGGGCGGCGGTGGCTAGGGCGCTTGTCCATAGCCCCCTTATAATAGTAGCCGATGAGCCTACCGGAAACCTTGACGAGTATTCGTCGGAAGTCGTCATGGAGCTTCTCAAAACGGCTCACTCTTGCGGCATAACGGTGTTGATAGCTACTCACCATATCCCTAGTCGCTTTGAGCTTCCGTACAAAACCCTTCATATCGAAAACGGAACTATCCATGAAATACCTTAAAAGCCATATAACACTTATATTTTCCCTCGTAGCTTTGCTGTTTAGCTATCAGCTGTACCTTACGATAGGGGAGCTTACCGTTTCTTATGAAAAAAAGCTTGCAAATGAATATTCTATAGTTGCCGTAGCGGCGCAAAAGATAGAGGAGCATAGTTTCAAAAAAAGCTCATACCTTGTAGCAAGCGCAGAGGAGATAGATGCAAAGCCGTTTTTTGCCGGTTTTAGTAACGACCTTGCCCCTGAGGTGTATCAACAGCTCCAGACTTCACTCCCATCTTTTTACCGCGTAAAACTAAAGACCTATCCGACAAAAGAGGAATTAAAATCCGTTACGCACTCCATCAAGTCGCTACATGGCGTTATTAAAGTTGAGAGCTTCGCAAGGACGCAAAACTCCATATCAAATCTTTTGGATGCTTTTAAATCGGGAGTTGTGGCGTATTTGGCGATAGTTTTTGTGTTTAACATACTTCTTTTTGTTAAATTTATGGAAGTTTGGAGATTCGAGCATATATCTAGAATGCAGATAATGGCGATATTTGGCGCCCCTGTTTGGATGAGAAGCGTCGTGCTCATCAAGATGGCTATCGTCGACTCATTTTTTGCCGTTGCGATTACGGTCGGAGCTTTTTACTTTTTGTCGATATCGCCCGATACGGCCTTGTATCTCAAAAGCATAGGGCTTGACGGGAATATATCTTTTGATATACAAGAAAGCATATTGCATCTTGGCGGATTGTCTCTTGGGGTTTCTCTTTTTGCCGTTTCGATGATTGCATTTAGAAGGCTTGATAGTTGAGACTCGCTCTTTTTTTGGCTTCGGCTTGTATAGGTGTTTTTGCTGCTCCTGCGTCTACGGTCGCAATAGATAAGGATATCAAAAAGACACAGTCGCAAATAGCCCAAAAAGGCAAAGAGTACAACAAGCTTTCAAGCTCCATAGACGAGGCCGCAAAAGATATCATTGAAGAGCAAAACAAGATAAAAAGCCTTGACGCTCAGATAGTAAATCTTGAGGCGGATGTCGCAAAGCTGGGTGTGGAACATCAACAAAAAACAGTTGAAGTCGGCGGTATCGAGGAGCAAAAAAAGAAGCTTGAAAATGAAAAAGCCGAGCTTGAAAAAAAACTGATAGCAATCCTCGCAAAAGACCTCTCCGCGTCACTCGTGCTTGAGGGGACGCAGCCGTCAGGTGAAGAGGATATAGTAAAAGCGCAGCTCTCAAAGACTTTGACCAAGGCGGTTTCGGGGTATGTCACGAAGCTAAAAGCCGAGTATATGGTGCGCCAAAGGATGATAGCCGAACTGGAGACAAAAATAAAGCACATCAAAAACTCGATGAGCGCATTGGAGCAAAAAAAGCTCAAGCTTGCGCAGACCAAAGAGGAGAGGGTGCGAACTATCGCCAAAATCCAAAGACAAGCCGAAAACTACAAGGCTAGACTTGAAAAGCTAGCAAAAGAACAACAGCAAGCCAGGGCAACGCTTGAACAGCTCAACATCCTAAAGCGCCAAAGACTTGCAGAGGCTGCAAAGGCGAAGCCAAAAGCTGCGCCAAAAACCGCTACTGCTCAAAAACAACCTAGTGATATAAACATAGATGACGTGCAGCTAAACGACGACGTTAAAATGATGGGGTCTTCATATCAGGCTACCAAGTCTGCCAGATATACCGGGCGCAAAGTACCGGGGCCGCTTGAGAGCTTTAGGGTTGTAAAACAGTTTGGTCCTTATACCGACCCTATATACAAGATACGGATACATAACGACTCGGTAACGCTTCGTTCAAATTCTCAGGATGTTATGGTTAAAAATATAATGGACGGAAAGGTGGTCTTTGCCAAATCCGTTGCCGCTCTAGGAAATGTGGTAATCGTCCAGCATGACGGCAATCTGCACTCAATCTACGCCCACTTGACAAAAATAGCCCCTACCGTACAAGCCGGCAAAAGAATAGAACAGGGCGCCGTAGTCGGAAGAGTCGATAGGGAGCTTACTTTTGAGATAACAAAAGAGGACGTGCCGATAAATCCTATGGATGTCATAACGGCACAGTAAGACTACTAAAACTTTGCCCCGATGCTAAAAAGTAAACCATGATATTCTTTTGTATACACTCTCATGAATCCAATGTTAGAAAAATGATAAACCACATAAAGCTCTTTTGCTTCTCGCTTTTGTTTGTTAATGTATGCAACGTTATTTCTAGTTTCAAACCCTATGTGTACTTTATCTGAATGCCAGTGCGATATACCGTATATTAAGTCCATATTGGCTGAGCTTTCTATGGGCTGCACCGAGATATAGCCCAAAATGTAAGCTTTTATATCATTGTATTCAAATGTCTTCCCGATTCCAAAGCCGGCATTTGGTGTTAGTTTGTCATTTTTTAGCGGTCTGTCATATGCAATATTTATTTTCCAAGATGGCTGATTGTGGAATGGCAGGTATGCAGAAATAGACTCTATCTCGGCGATATTAATCTTTTCAATCTTTGTGTCGACATCCTTTCTTGATAACTCTGTTTCAAAGAATTTTAGACTTGCTTCATTAATTTCACTTGTTTTGTCCAGTTTTTTATCTAAAAGATAGGGTTGTATATTTATGCTGCCTCCATTTTTTTGGAGGTATTTTGTAAATTCAATTTTTGAGCTTCCATTTGTGTGATTGCTTTCATGGGCTTCTATGGATGGCGTTTTGTATATTGATGATTTAGTTTCTGAAAAGTCTGATTTTGAATAACCGTATTTTTTGAATAAAATATCATAGTAGCCATTCAACAGATACAGATATTTGTCTCTAGTGTCCGATGAAATACCGATTTGCTCATTTAGGAAATCTATCGGTCGCTCACTTTTAACAATATCTGAGAATAGATTTTTATCTTTGCTATTTAGGCTTTTGTAAACTAGATACATTTTATTTATCTGCGGCTCTCTCTTTTGTATGTTTGTTACAATATTTTTTTCATGTATAGCGTCAAGCACCCTGAATGGAGCGACAATGCCAGTGTGTGTTTTGGTTAATTGAAGTGATGGTCTGGCTATATCCAAAAACCACAATACTTCATAGGCACAATTTTCGGTAAAAAATTTATAGGGTACATTAATCCCAAACATTTCATACATATGAAGCTTTATAGTATCTACTTCATCAGAATTTAGATTAAGTTTATACTCCGTTAATGCTCTTTGTTCTATGTTTCCGTAGTTTTCTATTATTTTAAAATATTGATTGGCTACATATTTGCCCGTAAAGCCACCGGTGATTCCTTTTGTTAGCAGTTGTATAAAGCCCGTTTTTTGCGGTATCTCTGCGGCATAACCTATTGTTTGAGAGAACATATTGTTTTTATTGTCAATTTTTATAAAAATATGACCAAAATATGATATTGGTGATTCTAAATACGACGATGCAAAAACAACACTAGATTCATCCCCATTGCTGCTTGCCAAAAATGCATTTAAATCATCACAGTGCTTGAAAGATATATTTAAATCAAGTTTTTTCTTTAGAAATTTATATCTTGCCGGGTATTTACATATTGTTTCGCATGCTTTATTTGTTTTTAGCGCTTGAATATGGGCGGCATATTCACTCTCGGCTGTTCTCTCGTGCGATAAAAAAAAATGCTCATCCTGAATTTCAGATATATTATTTTTAATGTGTAGCAATGCTAGCCATTGCGGGTCATCATCGTATTTTTTTGCATGCAGTAAATATGTGAATAGTAAAAGTGAAATCAGTATTTTTAGCAAGCGGTTATTCTTTTATGATAGAGTTTGCAAAAATATAAGCATTTTTATGGGTGGTTGCCAATTTTTTTAATTTTTTTAATTTTTGTTCTTTGGATAGATTGGTCGGCATGGCATTGATTAGACTATCTAAATATTCGCCGCCATCATTGTTAATCTCAATAAGCAATCTATTGTGATTTAGGAGTACAAAAGAAACTATATGTGCATTTTCCTCTGCCTCGCTCCATCTTTTTAAATTTACAGATTCACATGAATAAGCAGATAAAAATAAGAAACAAGCGACGCAGAGATATTTATGCACTTAGTCTTTTTTCATTTCAACAAAATAATTGTTTGGCTCATACTTCCAAGCCGCACCGGTAATCATATCTGTCGTACTAATATCCCAAAAGATATTTAGAAGAGCAACGCCGTCATATTGATGGGTTACAGGTAGATTTACCGTTTGGAAGCCATCTTTTTTGAAAGTAACTGTTTTGTCTTTTGATGATTTTGGCAGCGATATCGTGCATGGGGTTGTGCATGTGGATACACCGTCAACTAATACCGTAGCGCCCTCAGGTTTACTGTTGAATGTTACATTTTGGTTTTGTCCGCTAATTATGGTGGCGCTTGCAAAAGCAAAGCTTGAAAGCATCAATGCCGAAGGAATAATTTTTTTTAACATAAATGAAAGTCTCCTTATTTTTTAGAATGCGTGTAGTTTTACAAAATATTTCTTAATTTTACCAATTTTATATAGCAATATATTATTAATATTATAACTTATTTATGCACTAAAATAAAACAAAGCCAATATTTACAGCTATTGTATTGAAAAATAATGTGACTAAAATCTAACTTTTATTTTTATGGAATGCACGTGCTAAAATAGGAATAATTGCGAAATGTAATAAATTATTGAATGCAAAATGCATATGAGCGAATTTTGGATGTATTATCCGATGAGGTTATTTAGGCGCAGTAGTTATTTGATATCGTGCAGTTTTAGTACGAACTCGACTTCGCCTGTACCGATGCGAAGTTGCTTTGCTATCTCTTCTATCCCAAAACCGTTTGAAAACAGTGAGACTATCTTATTCTCATCAAGTCCTGTGGAGCTAGGCGTGACCGAGGTGAGCGGCTTCATTTTGCTCTCTAGGTCTAGGTATCTCTCTACGAGGCTCTCTTTGAACTCGAGATTATCTTTTTGAAGCTCGTGAAACTTGTCTATGATTACACGGCTAACTTCAGAAAACTCCTCCAGTTCGCTAGCCGACATTCCACCCTCTTTGACGGCGACACTTTTGGCTTTTACCTCTTTTTCCAGCCTGTGAAGGTTTTGGTTTATGAGGTCGAATGTTTTTTCGTAGAGTTTTAGCTTTTTGTTGATGGCGCTCTCTCTGATGTAAACAAATATAAAAAGGAAAAAAACCGCTATACTGATGAGAGCTACGAGTATTAAATCCATCATCTAAAAGCCTTATCCCTTGCTATCTCTTCTCTATCTTTTGAAGCCAAATATCCGTCAAAATCAGCTTTATCTTTAGGCCACATTTTGACTATCGTTGCGTGTTCGCTATCCGTTGCCTCAAAGAAAAACGGTATTTGCCTCGAGCGAAACAGGGGCAAATTTATTCTTGCGTAGTATAGCTGACCCTGTTTTAGATTGTCTAGTTTTATCGTATCAAACCAGGCAAAATTGAGTTCGGTATTGTACGATAGAGGGATAAAGCTCTCGGTTTCACCCTTAACTATCTTTGTTAGGTCATCTATTTTTTTGTGCAGCTCGGCGATTAGCATTATCGTCATCTCATCAGGGGCATTTTTCCCCTCTTTGGCCTTCATCTTTTGGATAAAGTCATCTACCGGATTCGTGTCTGTGGAGCTAAAAGATTCAAACTCTCTCTCAAACTCATTAAGACGATCATCCGCCTCTTCATAGCATATCGTCGCCGCTGTTCTTACTAATTTCATTGATGTATCCAAATATCGGTTGCGACAAGGGCAAAAAATAGTATCCCAAGGTATCCGTTAACCGTGAAAAATGCTTTGTTGATTGCGCCGCTATCACGACGCACCAAAAAGTGCTCATATCCAAGCAGTGCTGCCGCGACGGCAACGGCGGACATCGATATCGCCGATAAGCCCGCATATCCTATAAACAAAAACCAAAAAATAACAGTTAGCATGTGAAATGCGGCCGCAAAATTGAGAGACGCACTTTCCCCAAAGACCGAAGGGATAGAGTAAAGTCCCTCTTTTTTGTCAAATTCCATATCCTGAAGCGCATAAAAAATATCAAATCCAGCCACCCAAAACAATACCCCGAGGGCAAGCAGCACACTCCAAGCAGATATGCTTTCGCTGACGGCTATCTCTCCCGCTATGGGGGCTAGAGCTAGAGATAGTCCAAGCACTAGATGTGCGGCCGATGAGAATCGTTTGAAATACGAGTATGCCGCCAAAATAGGCAAAAATGCAAAAGAGAGCGCAAATGCAAGTTCGTTAATAGCAAACGATACCGCTATAAAACCTATGGCGCAGGCAGATATTACGATTAGCTGGGTATTGGCCGATACCCTGCCGTCTACGCTCGGTCTTGATGCGGTACGTGGATTTTTGGCGTCAAATTTTCTGTCGGCAAATCTATTGACACCCATCGCAAAAGTGCGGGCAAAAAAGGCGGCTAGAATGCCTAGAATTAGCAAATATACAGATGGAAAGCCATTGGAGGCGACTATCATAGCAATAAGTATAAATGGTAGTGAAAATACCGTATGCGAGAGCATTACTAGTTCCGAGAAGTGTTTTAGCTTGGTAAAAATGGTCGGCCCTTTTGAATTTGTTTTTTGGTTTCGATTTTAACCAAAAAGGGCTTTTTGATAAGATTTCAAAATGATAGAAGTAGCGATAATAGGCCCAACGGCTTCGGGCAAAAGTGAAGCGGCGATTAATCTAGCCCAAAAGTACGGCGCATATATACTCTCTTTGGATTCGCTATCTGTTTACAAAGAAGTCGATATAGCCAGTGCAAAGCCGTCAAAAAATGATTTATTGTGCGTGCGACACTTTGGGATTGATATGATATATCCGGATGAAGCGTTTAATGCCGCTATGTTTATGGATGAATATGAGAGGGCAAAAAGCGAAGCTTTGGAGCACGGCAAAAATCTTGTTATAGTCGGTGGAAGTTCCTTTTATCTCAAGGCAATGATGGATGGGCTAACTGATATGCCGCCAATATCGGAGGCATCTAGGCAAAAGGCCAATAGCGTCGTATCGCAAAACACCCTTGAGGCATACGAATATCTTGTATCGATAGACCAAGGCTATGCCTCCAACATAAAAAGTTCGGACGGATATCGTATCGGCAGGGGGCTTGAGATGTTCTTTGAGTTTGGCAAGCCGCCTAGCGAACTATTTGCTTCGTTGCCAAAAAAGGCTGTGGCGGAGGGGCTAAAAGTATATGAAATTACCGTTGACAGAGATGTTTTGAGAGCCAGAATAGCCCTTAGAACGGCCAAGATGTTTGAACTAGGTATCGTCGAGGAGGCTGAATATCTGCTCTCCAGATACGGCAGGGAGACTAAGCCGATGGGTTCGATAGGGCTCAAAGAGACCCTTTCGTATATAGATGGCGATATAAGCAGACAAACGTGCGAAGAGCTTATAAATATACACACCTCTCAGCTGGCAAAAAGACAATCTACGTTCAATAAAACACAGCTATCCGCCATATTCCGCGGCGAAAAAGACGATGTTTACAGGGAGCTACAAAAACTATTTTAAGATATCAAGAGAGTCTTTGCAGAGCCTTCTCCATGAAGAGTCTGTTTTGACTTTTACGCACTCCTCAACCGCTTTTTTTGCTGCGGCTTTATCGCCGGAGGCCGTATGGTTGGATGATATCTCAAACAGCGCTCTAGCTCTGTCATTGTCCGACATTTTGTGACTCAATGCGCTTTGCAACACGGACGCCGCTTTTTTGTGGTTGCCGCCTTTTGATAAGGCTCCGGCGTAGTTAAATTCTATCCACGGACTCTCTACAAAAACTTTAATTTGATTTTGCAGGCTATATAGCTTTTCGGAATATTTGAGATTGCCGAGCATATCGTTTCGGCTGATTGCATATCTGACGGCATTTTTGTACGCCGTAATGCTTTTTGGATCCCTTGGATATTTGGCTTCTATGGTCGCTATTGCGTCCGCCATTAGATTTGGGTCTTTAAATTCAAGCGCCAATGAAGCCGCGTCAAAAGCTACGGAGCTATAAGCATCCGTTTTATATATTTTTGAGAGCGATACGATGTCTTTGGCTGCCCCATACGCATCCCTTGTTTTACCGCTTCTGAGCGCAGATTGCTCAAACTTGTAAAGCCACGGTAGTTTTGCGTTTAGGTCTTTGACGGCTAGATTTTTCTTGGCTAGCTCATACGCTTTTTGCATCTCTCCGACAGCCATATAGCAGTCAAATAGCTTCGGCTCCTCGCTTGCCAGCGGAGTTATCCGTTTTTTTGCCAGCAACGATAGGGCTTCTTTGCACTCGTTTGACGAGAGTTTTGCCGCAAATAGCTCTTTTTCGCTTTTGATTATATAGCCTGCGGCTTCGGTTGCCAGCTCTTTTGATAGACCCGTTGTTTTTGGCTCCATACCCAATACATCAGCATATCTCTTGGCTGCAACTAGCGATTTCATGGCTTTAACAAGGGCTTTTTGTCCGACCTGCTCTTTTGGATATTTGGAGGCTATTTTTAGTAAATCATCCGTTCCCATATCCTGTTTTGTGCCGAAGTTTAGCTTGTCCAGTTTTGCTTCGATTAGGTGGGCAAATCTCCCTTTCGGGTATTCCGAAAGATATCTTTTGTAATTGGCTTTTGCTTTTTCGGCGTCTCCAAGCGCAGCCGCCCAGTCCCCCAGGTCGCCCAGAAGGGCTTCGTAACTTTCGCTTTTTTTGTTTAGTTTTGGCAACGTAGTTTCGCCGACCTCTATAGCCTGACTAAAGATAAATGCTCCGGCTAGCTTTTTTGCAAACGCATAAGCCTTTTCCGGGTCTTTTGTGATAAAGCCCATATTTCCTTTGAGGATTTTGCCGTAGTACTCTTTTGCATTATCCGTATCGCCCATTGACAAATAAGTGTCTGCCGCCTTGAATGCCGCTATCGACGCCGTCTCTATATTTTTGGTTTCAAATAGGGCTCTTTTGTATAAATCGACGGCTCTTTTGCCCTTGGAGAATCTCAGGGAGTCGCCATAATCTATCATTGCCTGTTTTGATATCTCGCTAAACGAGTAGTCGCTCGCGATTCTCTCGAAGTAGTAGTCTGCATTTTTGAAATCTTGATTGTGCGCATAGGCGTTCATGAGTGCCAGCAAAGCCTCCGGAGCCTTCTCATCGGCAGGGAAGTTTTTGAGCCAGTTTCTGCCCAGCTCTATCGCTGCGGTATTGTTGCTAGCTCCACCCATGGCAACCAACGATTTAATGCGTATTAGCTCATATTCGGAAAAGAATATGGATTTTAGGTATGTTTTTTGAGCTTTCTCGGCAAATGTTTGAGCGCTCTTGTAGTCGCCTTTTTCGTACATTTTTTTGACTGCGTTGAATTCCGCTATGTCTTGTAGGGAGTTTGTATCATTTATCGGCAGTCCGTCAATATCCAGGGTTTTGATATATACATAAGGGTCGCTTCCGACCGATACGGGGAAGTTCAGTCCTGGATTTCTCTTTGGCGTGACAAATTTGAGCTCTTTTTCGTAAGCCACTATGACAAACTTTTTTGCCCGTTTTTCAAGCCCGGCTTTTTTCTCGTATTGCCCTTTTGGGTCGAAGTTTTGAGAAAATATTTCAGATTTTGTTTTGGATGTTATTGAGAGCTTATATTTGCCCTCTATGTAAGGTTTGACGTTAAAAAACTCACTCTCAAACCCCTTAAAAGCTACTTTCGGTGGGGTGGAAAATTCGCATATATAGCTATTTTTTGGTGCTTCGTCGGCCTCGTTTTTGAAGCATACGAAAGGCTCGGTACTCTCCAAATTTAAAACGGAATATTTATCGTTTTTGCTTTTGCCGAGCTTGACCTCTATGTCGACGGCAAATAGCAATGGAGTTAAAAGCGAAAGTAAAGTCAGTTTTTTAAGCATTGCTTATTTTACAGCCCCGAGGATTAAAATAGCTACTAAAAAACTGTTTTTATTCTTGTCGTAACGCAAAAGAGAAAGTATTTAGGGTTATTAATACGCTTCTTTCCTATGCTTGATATTTACAACTATCAAAACATCATCTTCGACATCAAACAGAACTCTATAATCGCCTATTCTGTATCTGAGCGGCGGATAGTGATTTTTGAGTTTTTTGATATTTGTTAGATTTGGATAGTTTTCTAGATTTTTGATGTGTAGTAGTATGTTTGTAGCTATACTTTTATCAATCTTTTTGAGGTCTTTTAAGGCGCTTTCTTGAACCTTGACGGTCATTTGAGCTCTTTTGCTATCTCATCTAGCGAATAGCACTTCTCGCCACCCTCTCGTCTTGCTCTAGCATCGGCGATAAAACCATAATCTGCGTCGGTAGGCTCTATCGCTTCTATATTTTTGTCAATAGTGCTTACTACTTTTACATCGTCCTTCAGGTGATCCAAAAAGTAGATAATCTTGTCAAATGCGCTATCTTTGATATCTAGCGTAAGCGTCATCTCAAACCCTTTCAAAGAATTATTTCGCAAATTATATCACAAAAGCACGGGGCGGCTATTTTTCTTTTCACCCTCTTTTGAATGCTTAGAAAGTGAAGATTGAATACCTGACACCTTTATTTAACCATGTATTACTCCTTGTCTTTTTTGGTTTTGAATTTTTTAATAGTTGTGCGCACAAAATATTCCGCCATAATATAGGCTATACATAGAGCCAATAAATCATAGATTAGGCAATACGGGGAGCCATTTTTTATTCCAATAATAAAACAAATTCTAAATAAAATTTGAGCAAAAGCAATAGAGATAATAGCCGTCAATATAAAAGTAAAAAACCCAAATGGCTTTATAGTCTCAATATTGCATTCTTTTGGTAGTGTTTTTAAAATAGTATAATTTTTTGATTCTCCGTGCTATGTAGTAGGCGATATAAAGAATAAAAGGCAGCGTCACTATCCCATGTAAAAATGGAAGTAGCGCATCGCCAGCCGTAAATTCCTGCTGAGTTTCTACATGTTTATCGCTTTTATAGGTTTGCATCCATAAAGCTTCCAGCGAAATAAAAACAACTAAAAAACTAACCGCCGATGCCAACCAATACATAAAACCAAACATTAAACACCATTTGTTCACGCCGTCTCTCCTATTGTATCTGTCAAAAATCTTGTCAAAAGCCCTCTTGCCTCTCTCGCTATTTTCTCATCCGTTTTGATGTTAAACCATCGAAACTGTCGCCCGCTCTGCTCTCTGCCCGTTAGCAAATCACCCGAGTCTCTATACTGCAGGTCTAGCTCGGCTATGTCAAAGCCGCTTTTTGTTGCGGCAAATTTTTTGAGCCTTTCGTTGCTCGCGTCTTTGGTATAGAGATAGCACCACCCCTTTGGCGTATTCCTGGCCACCCTGCCTCGCAGCTGATGCAGACTCGCAAGCCCCAGCTTTTCGGCGCCTACGATGACTATCGTGGAGAGCTTCGGCAGGCTGATACCCACCTCCATCACGGTCGTAGATATGATGAGCTCGCCGCCCTCTTTGAACTCTCTGAAGACATCCTCTTTTGCGCCGTCTTTGCCGTGGGTCACAAATACCTTGTCAAAATGCTTACGCCAAAACACCTCCGCCTCTTCAAGCGACATATACGAGGCGGTGTCGCTTTTTTCTACCAGCGGATATATGACAGCCGCCTGAAACCCTCTCTCTATTTCGGATTTGATGTGGGCAAAAAGCTCTTTGAAACCCTCTTTTGAGATGATGTGTGTCTGTATATCTTTTTGTATCGGCATCTCTTTTATCATAGTGATGTCGGCTATGGTCGCCTCTATGAGCGCTTGAGTTCTCGGTATCGGCGTAGCGGAAAACTGGAAGTAGTGGGGACGCAATGTGCCGTCGCTGACTAGCTTTGAGATGAGGTGTCTTTGGTTTGTCCCAAATCTGTGCTGTTCGTCCACTATGAGGATTTCGCATTTTGGAAGCTCTTTGTAGAGCAGAGCGTGCGTACCGACGATAAAATCAGCCGCCGTTATGTCGGCTTCTTTTGCCCGACTCGCCTGCGTGACCAGTATGCTTTTAAGCGGCAAATATTTTGTCGCCTCTTCGTATATCTGGTTTGCGAGTATCGAAGTGGGCGCCAATACTACGGTCTTGCCGCCCTTGTTCATAAAGGCAAGGGCTAATATCACGGTTGTCTTGCCGCAGCCGACATCGCCTACTATCACCCTTTTTGCCTGTATGCCCCTTTGTATATCCTCTTTACACGCTTTTATCGCCGCTATTTGGTCGTTTGTCGGGGCAAAAGGGAGCCGTTTTAAAAACTCGTTTTCGTCTGCCGCCTTGATGGATGTTGCGGGGAGCTCCGTCTTTTTGGAGGCGAGGAGCTTCAGATAGGCGTATATCTCCGCTTTTTTGAGGCTTTCCAAAATGGATGGCTTTAGCAAGCCGTTTTCGTATAGTTCGCCGATACTTTTTGGAAAATGCAAAGAGAGTATATCCTCTGTGCTTTGCTCATCTAGCCCTTCGTCCGTCAACCCCTTTTTTGTCACATATTTTTCGGCTAAAAGTTTGTATGTTTTGTTTTGAGCCCCCGCCGTATAGATTTTGTTGATGTCGCCGACGGTTGTTATCTTTTTTGGGTGAACTATCGAAGGGAATGGAAAAAGAGATAGCTTGCCGTAGAGATAGAGCTTTTCACCGATGGAAAAAATGTTTTGCTGATACCTTTTTGGGGAGAAAAAAATCGCTTTCATGTGCTTGCCGCCGTATGACGGGAGGGTCAGGTCAAACTGCAAGGTTTTTGGTGTTCGCTGCTTGCCCGTCACTTCGCACGCTATGGCGCAAAATTCATTGTCGCTTAGAGGTTTGCCGAGGGTAAAATCTTCGTATTTTTGAGGTATGTGCAGGGCTAAGTCGAGGAGAGAGAGGATGCCTAATTTTTTTATCCTCTCCTCGTCCGCGCGTTCAAAAAACATCTATTTTGTGACTACGGATACCGTTAGATTCGTGATTTCCGGATGCGCTTTGATAAAGTCGTTTAGCTCTTTAAGAGTCGTGTTTTTGATGAGCTCCAGCTCCTCTTGGTGATAGCCCAGTTTTTGCCCTAGATAAAATTCGTTAAAGCTTCTTGAGAGCCTTTGTGACAAGGTCTCTGCTCTGAGCGGCTCGCTTCCTAGAATGAAGTTTTTTGCCCCGTCAAGCTCTTTTTGGGTGACACCGTCCTTTACAAACTCCTCTATCGTCTTTTTGACAAGCTCTTTTGCTTTCTCTTCGTTTTGCGGCTTTGTTTGTAGATGTCCACTAAAGTAAGAGTGCGATTTTGAGAGGTTGAACCTGCCGTAAGCAGAGTATGCGAGGCCGTTTTTGACCCTGATTATCTCCATAAGGCGGCTTCCAAAACCGCTAGAGCCTAGGATGAAGCCCGCAAGTCTCGCTTTGTATGCTTCCTTGTCAGCAGCCTTGATGTTTGCAGGAGCGCCGAAGTAGATATATGCCTGCTCTGTTTTTTTCTTTGTTTTTATCTCTTTGCTAGAGCTTTTTGCCGCAAAATATTGCCCTTGTTCGTTTTTTGCCCCCTTGGCAATTCCTTCCAGTATAGCTTTTGTATAGGCAAACGCTTCGTCTTTATCTATATCTCCGCCTATTACGACGACGCTATTTGCAAGAGTGATATTGCTTGCCAAAAAGTTTTTTACGTCGGCTAGGGATATGGCGGCAACGCTCTCTTTTGTGCCGACGGAGTCATTTTCGAGCGGTGTGCCTTTGAATATCTCTTTTTTAAGGGCGGCGTCTGCCACATGGTCAAAGTCGTCTTCTCTTTTTGCTATTTGCGAAGCGGTGATTAGCTTGATTTTTGAGAGTGTATCCTCCGAGTAGTTAGGGTCTTTTAGTAGCTCTTTTGTCAGCTTTACCGCCTCATCGGCATACTCTTTGAGGCACGAAAACTCTATCCCTGCAGTTTCAAAGCCGCTGTACGCCGATAGTTTAATCGCCTTTTCATCCAGAAGTGTCGCAAACTTGGTGGAGCCTAGCTTTTTTGTCCCTTCGTTCAAAAGACGAAAAGAGAGCTTGGATATGCCGCTTTTATCGCCGTCCTTTATGGAGCCGGCATCCAAAAAAATCACCTTTAGGCTCAGTGTCGGAAGTGACCTGTCCTCTTCAAATATTACGGGCACTTTTACCCCGCCTATGTCTAAATGCAAAAGTGTGTTAGCCATTAATAAACCTTGAGTAAATATTAAAAATAGGATTTTTTTCATTCGTAAATCTTAAGAATTTCATACGCCGTGTTGCGTTTTGCCGGTATCTCGCCTGCGTCTTTGATGAGTCTGACTATCTCATCCTCTGCCATACGGTTTGCCGCACCCGCTGCCGCCACTACGTTCTCTTCCATCATCGTGCTACCCATATCGTTTGCCCCAAAAAATAGAGCTGTCTGTCCGATGTGTGAGCCTTGCGTTACCCACGAGCTTTGCAGGTTTTTGAAATTATCGAGATATAGCCTTGCGAGGGCCAAAATTCGCAAATATCTATTTGAAGTTGCCTTCGTGATATGCGGGTGCTCTTTGAAAAGCGGGGTGTTATCAGGTTGGAAAGACCAAAGGATAAATGCACGAAAACCGCCCGTCTCGTCTTGAAGCCCCCTTAGTCTATCCAGATGTTCCACTATCTCCTCGTCGGTTTCGACGGAGCCAAACATCATTGTAGCCGTAGTCCTCATCCCTATCTCGTGCGCCGCCCTGTGAACGCCTAGCCACCCTTCGGTGTTTTGCTTGTTTGGGGAGATGATATTTCGCACCCTGTCGACAAGTATCTCGGCTCCGGCTCCCGGAATTGAGGAGAGCCCTTTTGCTTGAAGTCTTTTGAGAACATCTTTTTCGCTAATTTCCGACACCTTGGCTATATATGCTATCTCTGCTGCGGAAAAACCGTGTATCGTAATCTGCGGAAACCTAGTGTGTATAAACTCGGTTAGCTCTTCGTAATACTCTATTTTTAGTTTCGGGTGGACGCCGCCTTGAAAGAGTATTTGAGTGCCGCCTATGGCTATGAGCTCCTCTATTTTTGTGGCTATCGTCTCATTAGATAGCACGTATCCGTCTTCGTCGTTCACACCTCGCTTGAATGCGCAAAACTTGCATCCAGCATTGCAGATATTCGTATAGTTTATATTTCTATCAACGATAAAGGTTGTTATTTTGTCTTTATGTAGTTTTTGTTTTACTTCATACGCCTGACGACCTAGTTCCAAAAGTGGGGAGTTGCGCAAAAGGTCCAATGCTTCTTGTTTAGTTAGTCTTGACATGGCTTTTATTGTAGACAAAAAATGTTTTTTTTATGATTAAGGCGGTACAATTTCGGCACTCACAAAACAGGAACAAGGCTTACATGAGCACGCTCGACATAGTTGTTTTATTTTTGGTTTTTGCGCTCGGGCTAAAGGGTTTTCTGCACGGTTTTATCAAGGAAGTTGCGGGCTTGGCTGCAATAGTCGGCGGAATTTTTTTGGCATCCAGATTTTCATCTTCTTTGGCCGATTTGTTTACCTCCATGTTTAATCTTCAAAGTGCCACCACCGCTTCGGTTGTTGCATTTATAGCCCTTTTTGCGATTATTTGGTTTGGTATTACTTTCGCCGCTTCGCTTGTTTCAAAGGCTGTCGATATGAGCGGCATGGGCGTTGCCGATAAGGTGCTTGGATTTGTCGCTGCCGGAGGAAAGATATTTTTAATACTCTCCGTTATCGTTTTTGCCCTCTCCAATATCTCGCTTTTGCAGAGCAAGCTAGAGGGTTTTACAAAAGATAGTTTTATGTTTGAGCCTATGAAATCTACCGGCGGATTTGTTATGAAACTCAAGCCGGAAGATCTGAATGCTTCCGCTATTACAGACAAGGTAAAAGAAGAAGCGATGAAAGAAGCTACCAAAGAGATAAATCAAACATTGGGTGCAAAAAAATGACAAAAGAAAAATCAGTCGATGCTCTAATAACAAAACTCAGGGAGAGGGTAAAAGAACAAAATCTCAAAAACACTACCCAAAGAGAAGTGATTATCCGTGCCATGTTCAAGCATAAAGGGCATTTTACCCCTGAGGAGATACTCGGATTTACTCAAAAAGAAGAGGGCGGTAAGAATATCGGCATAGCTACGGTTTATCGGGCTTTGAATTTTTTTGAGCAAGAGGGATTTGTCGTTAGTATCTCGTTTGGAGCCGACGGCAAAAGATATGAGCTAAACGTCAAAGAACATCATGACCATATGATTTGTGACGAATGTGAAAAAATTATAGAATTTGAATCCGATGAGATAGAGAGATTGCAAGAGGCCGAGGCCGCGAAAAAAGGATTTCTTATCAAAGACCATGCCATGCAACTGCACGGCATATGCAAAGAGTGCCAACAAAAAGAGAAGGGAAAAAATTAAATAAATGTTTGACAACGTATATACGCAGCAGAGGATAGAAAAAGCCGAAGCTCTAAAAGGAATGGGCAAAAACCCATACACTTCAATCTCAAAAAGAGATAGCAATACTGCAGAATTTATAAATAACAATCAATATATTTTTGACCTTGAAGAGGGAAATAAAAAAAGCGACAAAAGCTATACCGTAGCGGGAAGAATAAAGTTTCTAAGACTTATGGGCAAGGCAGCTTTTGCGAAGATAGAAGATGAATCCGGCGTACTCCAAATATATTACTCCAAAAACGACCTAGGCGATTGGTTTGCAGAACTTGTCAAGCTTGCCGAAGTAGGCGATATCGTAGAGGTGAGCGGCTATGCGTTTGTCACCAAGACGGGTGAGCTTACAATGCACGTGCAGAGTATGGAGATACTGACAAAAGCGGTAAATCAGCTTCCGGAGAAGTTTCACGGGCTTACCGACATGGAGACTAGATATAGACAAAGATACCTTGACCTCATCATGAATAGAGAGGTGCTAGACACCCTAAAAACTAGAAGCAAGGTTGTTAGCCTTGTGAGGAGATTTTTTGAAAACGAAGGGTTTTTGGAGGTTGAGACTCCGATGCTTCATCCGATAGCCGGAGGGGCGACCGCTAGACCGTTTATCACTCATCATAACGCACTCGGCGAAGATAGATACCTTCGTATAGCCCCTGAGCTTTACCTCAAAAGACTGATAGTGGGCGGTTTTGAAGCGGTATTTGAAATCAACAGAAGCTTTAGAAACGAGGGGATTGACCATACGCACAACCCTGAGTTTACGATGATAGAGTTTTATAGGGCTTACAAAAACTACGAATATCTAATGGATTTGACAGAAAAATTATTCGGCTACCTGATAGAGAGTTTAGGGCTTTCGTCTCAAATCACGATAGGCGATTACGATGTTGATTTCACGAAGTTTAGTAGAGTGGATTACGTCAAATCTTTGACTGATATCGGTGGCGTACCGGTAGAAGCGACAAAAGATAGAGATTCCATCAAAGCATACCTCAAATCAAAAGAGATAGAGTTTGAAGAAAAATCAAACTACGGCGAACTTCTAGGTGAACTCTTCGACAACTTCGTAGAGAAAAAACTAACCAATCCGACATTCGTAACAGGCTTTCCGGTAGAGATTTCCCCGCTTGCGAAAAGAAGCGAAGCAAACCCTGAGATTACCGATAGATTTGAGCTGTTTATCGCCGGACGAGAGATTGCAAACGGCTTTAACGAGCTTAACGACCCAATCGACCAATACGAGAGATTTAAAAAACAAGTAGAGGCGAAAGCGGCTGGCAACGTAGAGGCAAACGATATGGATGAGGACTTTGTTGAGGCGCTAAAATACGGTATGCCTCCGACCGCAGGGCAGGGTATCGGTATAGACAGACTGGTTATGTTGCTGACGGGACAAGAGTCAATCAAGGATGTTATTTTGTTCCCTGCTATGAGAAGATTAAGTTAACTAAAGGATAAAAAATGGGTTTTTTGGAAAATAGCGACAAACAAGTTTATGACATACTACAAAAAGAGCTGGGCAGACAAACGCATCACCTTGAGATGATAGCTTCCGAGAACTTCACATTCCCATCGGTTATGGAAGCGAGCGGTAGTATTTTTACGAACAAATATGCCGAGGGGTATCCATACAAAAGATATTACGGCGGTTGTGAATTTGCCGACGAAGTAGAGCAACTTGCTATTGATAGAGCAAAAGAGCTTTTTGGTTGTGAATACGCAAACGTACAGCCACACGCAGGTTCACAAGCTAACGGCGCAGTGTTTACGGCGCTTTTAAAACCTTACGACAAAATACTTGGAATGGATTTGTCAAACGGTGGACACTTGACTCACGGGGCAAAAGTAAACTTCAGCGGTCAAAACTATGAGAGCTTCTCGTATGGCGTAGAACTTGACGGCTATATCAACTATGACAGAGTTCAAGACATTGCAAATATCGTAAAACCAAAGATGATTATTTGCGGAGCTAGCGCATATTCCAGAGAGCTTGATTTTAAAAGATTTAGAGAGATAGCAGACTCCGTAGGCGCACTTCTTTTTGCGGATATTGCCCATTATGCCGGTCTTATTGCTGCAGGCGAATATCCAAGCCCATTCCCTTATGCCGATGTCGTAACTACCACTACCCACAAGACACTCAGAGGTCCAAGAGGCGGTATGATAATGACAAACAACGAAGAGATAGCAACCAAGATAAACAAAGCCGTATTCCCGGGAATGCAAGGCGGACCGCTTGTTCACATAATGGCTGCAAAAGCTGTAGGTTTTGGCGAAAATCTAAAGCCTGAGTGGAAAACATATGCAAAACAAGTCAAAGCAAATATTAAAGTCTTGGCGGAAATTTTGGTAAACAGAGGGTACGATATAGTATCCGGCGGTACAGACTCACATCTTGTTCTTGTCAGTCTTTTGAACAAGGAATTCTCAGGCAAAGATGCAGACGCCGCACTCGGTAGAGCCGGAATTACCGTAAATAAAAATACTGTTCCGGGCGAGACTAGAAGCCCTTTTGTTACAAGCGGTATCCGTATCGGCTCGCCTGCTTTGACTGCTAGAGGGATGAAAGAAGAAGAATTCAAGATAATAGCAAACGCTATATGCGACGTATTTGACGACATAAACAATGAAGCGAAGCAAAAAGAGATAGCCTCTAAAATGAAAGAGCTTGCATCTAAATTCGTAATTTACGATAGAGCGATATATTAAAAACCGACAAGGAAATAGTGCCCGATGTACAATGTAGATATCAAACTTATCAAGATGTGCACGACGCACTATTGGCAGAAAAAAGACGGAGCAAGCGATAAGCTTGAGTTTAAGGGCAAGACTTATTTTAATAAGTTTGAGAGGGTAGATAAGCCGCTTACGATGCAGGTGATGAGCGATCATCAAGACGGCAAGATTACGGTTGCCCACTCTCTTATTTTGCCAAATCAAAAAGTTGAAAATATCGTATTTGACTACAACGGTAGAGATCCGGAGAGATTCTGGCATAGAGCTCAGCTTTTGTTTAGAGAAGAGGGGTTTATCAACTTTACGGCATACAAGACAAAGACGGACGGACATCTGCATTTGTATATCCACAAGGGGCATACAACGCTTCACGAGGGAATACACCTTGCAAAGACTCTGTCCATGAAACTGGGACAGAGATTGCCTACGCAGTGGAACGTATTTCCAAACGATCAGATTCCGCCCGAGTACAACATATTAACGCTACCGTATGAGCTCTATCAAAAAGAGCGTGGCGCATCTTGGTCAAAACATCTATAATCAAAAATAAGGGGTAATGCAGATGGATGATAAAAACGAATTGAACGACCTGCTTCTTGGCAATCAAAAAGAGAGTAGCTCTAGTAAGAAATTTTTCCTTATTGCCGCAGGCGTACTGCTTTTGTTTTTTATTATTATCGGAATTATGAAGTTTATGGGCTCATCTGAAACCAAGCAGCCTCTCCCTATAACGGCCGCAGAGCAAATGAAAAAAATTCCTGATGTCGCGGCTGTTCAACCGGCAGCTCAGAATGCGAATGCGACGGCTCATCCGACGGATGCAAATGCGAGCGCTGATGAGAAATTAAACGCAATAGTTAAAAAGTTGCAGCAAGATGCGCAGTCACAAGCAACCGGCGCTCAGCCTGCAGCAGTCACGCAGCCTACGCCTAATGCTCCGGTGCAAGTTCCGGTAGCAACAAAACAAGCTGCTCAACAGCCGCAACCTCAGCCGCAGGCTGTTCAAGTTGCCCCAAAAACAACTGTTGTCTCCGTGCCAATCAAAACTGCGACTGCAACTCAGCCTGTAGCCAAAGCACCTAAAGAGGAAACAAAAAAAGAAGAGCCTAAAAAAGAAGATGTCAAAAAAGCATTCAAAGAGGCCACTAAAAACGTAACAAAGACTGCGCCTAAAGTTGAGGCAAAACCTAAAGTTGCGCAAGCGGAGGCAAAACCTAAGGTGGCTGCAGCCGGAACCTACTTTGTTCAAGTGGGTTATTTTGAAAGCGAAGCTGCCGCAAAAGGTCTTAGGGACAAAGCAAATTCCGTTGGATTTGGCTCCACTACAAAAGCGGCCGTCAAGAACGATAAAAATATAACAAAGGTATGGGTCGGCCCTTTTGATTCAAAAGAAGATGCCACAAAAGCCCTCCCTAAAATTAGAGAGCAAATCAAAAGCGACGCGTTTATTATAAAAGGGTAGTTTTGTATTTTAAATCAGTTTTTATAGACCAGTTTACCCCGATAGCTTTTTATGCCAAGCTTAAAGAGCATTTCGCAGGTGAGCGGATGTTTTTGCTAGAGAGCGCCACCGTTAACGAGTTTGGAAACTTTAGCTATATATTTATAGGCGAGAGAGAGTCGCTAAGTTTTAAAAACGGTGTTTCGACATACACTAATGAAGACGGTACACAAAGAGAGCTATCGACTGAGCCGCTAGCCTTTTTGGGGGATTATTACAAAAGCCTTGATGCCAAAAAATATGCAGATATGTCTGTAGCTACGGGGCTTGGTTTTGTGGATGGCTTCGTCGGATTCGTCGGATACGACATCATAAAAGAGTTTGAGCCTGTACTAAAGCCCGCCATGGATTCTTTGAAGGATGAGACCGGCACCCCTGATTTTTATATGATGCGCCCAAAAATAGTTATAGGCTATTCCCATAAAAACTGCAAACTAACGATGCTCTCAACCTGTATGCCTCAATCTACGCTTGATGATATAGAGAAGTTGTTGCTATCCGATTATTCGGCGCTTCCTCTTTTGAAGCCTAAAGGAAGTTTTGCTTCGGCTAGTATGCTTAGCGATGAACAATTTAAGGCTGGGGTGATATCTGCAAAGGAGCACATACGAGCCGGGGACGTATTTCAAATACTGGTTGCAAACAGGGTTACGGTTGAGGCTGAAGTTGACGCATACAGCTTTTACCGTGTTCTAAGGGCCAAAAATCCATCTCCTTATATGTATTTTTTGGAGTTTGACGACTTTAGTATAGCCGGAAGCTCGCCTGAGGTTATGATAAAGCTCGAAGACGGCGAAATACTTATCCGCCCTATAGCGGGAACTAGAAAACGTGGGCATGACATCCAAAAAGATTTGGAGATGGAAGCCGAGATGCTAAATGATCCTAAAGAGAGGGCTGAGCACATAATGCTTGTTGATCTAGCCAGAAATGATATAGGCAGGGTGAGTAAGCCGTCAACGGTAAAAGTCGGCGAGTTAATGCGCGTTGAAAGATATTCGCATGTTATGCACATGGTAAGTGACGTTACGGGTAATTTGGAAGATGACAAAAGTATGTTTGACCTCTTTCGTGCGACATTCACGGCCGGCACTATGACGGGGGCCCCAAAAATAAAAGCTATGGAGATTATCGCTCGTCTCGAGGGCGTCAAACGAGGGTTTTATAGCGGCTCCATAGGTTATTTCGGATTTGACGGGAATATGGATTTTGCAATTACCATCAGAACTGCACTTGTCAAAAAAGATAAGATAGTTTTCCAAGCAGGTGCCGGCGTTGTCGCCGATAGCGTTCCGGAGCTTGAGCTAAAAGAGATAAAAAACAAACTTGCAGCAAATATCTCTAGTTTCGAGGATTTAAAAAACCTTGAATAAGAGGCTATTTGCACTTTTTGGCAATCCGGTATTCCACTCCAAATCCCCTCTTTTACACAACTCTTTATACAAAGAGCTTGGGATTGATGCTTGCTATACTAGATATCTATTAGAGGATGGCTCTCGTCTTAAAGAAAAATTTTTCTCTCTAGGCTTAGATGGCGTCAATATCACCGTTCCGTTTAAAGAAGATGCTTTTGAGGCTTGCGACTTCTTGGATGAATTTGCAAAAAATATAGGCGCCGTCAATACTATCATTCTAAAAGATGGAAAACTGCATGGATACAATACCGACGCACCGGGGTTTATGGCTTCACTTGGTTCGCTGGTGCCACAAAGTGCCATCATACTAGGTGCAGGTGGAACGGCAAGGGCAATAGCTTTCGCTTTGCGTGCCGAGGGCATAGAGCCGCTTATTGTAAATAGAAGCGCCGGGCGGCTTGAATTCTTCAAACAACACGGGTTTAATACTTCTACTTTAGACGGCGCTATAAGTAGTAGCTTTGATTTGGTGGCAAACACTACGAGTGCGGGGCTTACGGACGATGAGCTCCCTATGCAAAAAGAGATACTTTCAGATTTATTATCCGCTGCAAAGTTGGCTTATGATTGTATATACAAAGAGACACCGTTTTTAAAGTTGGCAACAGAGCTAGGTATCGATAGAAAAAATGGAATTGATATGCTTATCTGGCAAGCTTTTTTTGCTTTTGAGATTTTTGTTGATAAAAAAATAGATAAAAAGTATATTGAAGTTATGAGGGGTGCAGTAAAATAACTGCTAAAGCCCAAGGGCTTTAGCGAGGGTTGTTAGTGGCTTTTGTTAGCTTCAGTAGCGTTAGCTTCAGTAGCGTTAGCTTCTACAACTGGTGCAGTTACGTTAGCTTCTACAGTAGCGTTAGCTTCAGTTACGTTAGCTTCTTCAGCTTTTTTTGAACAACCAGAGAATGCAAGACCTGCGATTACAAGAGCAGCAACTAGAACTTTTTTCATTTTGTTTTCCTTATTTTAAATTGAACGGGCGTACCCGCAAAAAACCCTTAATATAAAGGGACCTACGACTGCAGCCGGATTTGCCTGAATTTTGCTACATACTTTTTACAGATAAGTGACAAAATCCAAAAAAATCTTCAAAATTTTAAAGAGCCGTACAATTTAAGCTAAGCTTAAGATTTATGAAAAACCCCTATTTTATAAGGCTTCAGCATAAAATCGTAACACAGCTAAATCAAAGCCGCAATTATACAACACAATAACTTTAAAAAAGCCTTAAATTATTTAATTTTTGCAGTTCATTTTTAATATTTTCTTGCGCAACAAAAATACCCCTAATATGCATCTTGTTTATAAAAACTCTTACCTACTTTTTGGTATAGTGCGAAAGCATTTTAGGCGCGATATTTTACTAGGAAAGATGAAAAATATGATACTGCTTACCCCGGGGCCGACCGCAGTTCCAGAATCGGTTAGAGCCGCTATGTCTACTGAAACAATTCACCATAGAACAAAAGAGTTTGAAGCTATATTTGCAAATACGAGAGATATGCTCAAAAAGCTATTTGGTATGCCTGAGGCTTTAATGCTGGTGTCTTCCGGAAGTGGAGCCATGGAGGGGGCAGTATTAAATTTGACACATAAAAAAGCCCTTACTATAAATGGCGGAAAATTCGGCGAGAGATTCGGCAAGATAGCAAAAGCTTTTAATACGCCGTATACCGAAATAGTCGTAGAATGGGGAGAGAGCGTTAGTGTTGAGACCGTACTCGAAGAGATAAAAAAAGACGGTGAAATAGACGCTATTTTTATACAAATCTCCGAGTCTTCTACCGGCGTTCGTCATCCAGTGGAAGAGATGGCGGCCGCTGTTAAAAAAATAAACCCAAATATTATGATAGTAGCCGACGGAATAACGGCGGTAGGCGTGGAACGCATAGACGTGTCAAATATAGATTGCCTAATTACCGGAAGCCAAAAAGCGTTGATGCTACCTCCGGGTCTCGCAATGATGGGCCTGAGCGACGCTGCCGTTGCAAAGATAGAAGCAAAACCGGCCGGTTTTTATTTCAATCTTGCTACCGAGCTTAAAAACCAGCGTAAAAATACTACTGCATGGACTGCGGCAACTACACTTACAATAGGGCTTGAGAAAGTTCTTACCGATTTATTTGCGCAGGGTATAGACAAAAAATATGAAGAGATAGCAAAGATTGCCAAAGCCACAAGGGCGGCTCTTGACGCCATAGGGCTTAAGCAATATCCTAAAAATCCGGCATTGTCTATGAGTACGTATGAGCTCGATGGCGCAAATGCTCTTAGAAAACTTCTACAAAATGAGTTTAAAGTAAATATTGCTGGTGGGCAAGACCATCTAAACGACAAAATTTTTAGAATAAACCATATGGGCTACGTAGAGGTTTATCATGCCGCTTGGGCTGTTGAGGCGATAGAGATAGCTATGGAAAAACTAAATATGAGAAAGTTTGACGCTTCCGCTTCAAAAGCGTTTGCAAAAAGCTTTTATTTGGAAGGCTGATTTTGGCTTTTGAACACGAAATACCAAAAGGCGGCAAACTATATTTCGGTAAAAGTGCCGCTTTAAAAAGGGATATTGAGAAAAAAGCCGTCTCAACGTTGGCTGCCAACGGCTTTGAAGAGATAGTAACCCCGTTTTTTAGCTACCAAAAATATCAGACCAACTCTCAAGCAGACGCAAAAAGCATCATAAGGCTGGCCGATTCAAACAATAGCTCTCTTACGCTTAGGGCAGACAGTTCGCTGGATGTGGTTCGTATAATCACAAAAAGACTCGGGAGAAGCACCGATCACAAGAAGTGGTTTTATGTGCAGCCTGTTTTTCATTTTCCGTCAACCGAGATAAACCAAATTGGTGCTGAGCTTTTAGACTTTGACGATGTGGCGTATGCGGTTAATTTGGCAATCGATATTTTTAAAGGCGTAGGACTTACTCCTATATTGCAACTTTCAAATATTGCCCTTGTCAAAGCGGTAGCTTCAGAGCTTAAAATAGACATTGATGCTTTTAGAAAGAACGATTACTTTAAATTGAAATCTCTTGGCATAGAGTGGCTAAATATGCTGCTTGATATGGAGAGAGCAGATGAGCTTGAGACCGCTATAAAAGTGGCTCCTGAGTCTATAAAGGCGGAACTGCTTAGACTGAACGATATTTGCAAGAAAATAAAGTACGACAACATAGTTTTAGCACCGCTTTATGTTCCTAAGTCCGGCTACTATAGCGACTGTTTTTTCAGAATGCTTGACGGGAATGACGTGTATTCTCGCGGCGGCAATTATATAACAAACCATAAACACTCTTGCGGTTTTGCAATTTATACAGATAACATTATTAAAAGGCTTAGTATATGAGTTCCAAAAAACAAGCGGATTTGATAGTCGGTCTCCAGTGGGGCGACGAAGGTAAAGGCAAAATAGTAGACCTGCTTGCCTCTAAATATGATTACGTTGTTAGATATCAAGGTGGTCACAATGCGGGACATACGATAGTTCTTGACGGCAAAAAAATAGCTTTGCATCTTATACCCTCAGGCGTTCTTAACCCAAAAGCTGTGAACATCATCGGCAACGGTGTCGTTGTCTCTCCTCCTCACCTAATCAAAGAGATGGAGCCGTTTGACGCTCTTGTGGGAAGGCTGTTTGTCTCCGATAGGGCTCATATGATACTTTCATACCATGCCAAGATAGACGCCGCAAAAGAGAAAATGAGGGGTGCAAACGCCATTGGTACGACTGGAAGAGGAATTGGGCCGTGCTATACCGACAAAGTGGCTAGAAGCGGGTTTATGGTTATGGAGCTGCTTGACGAAGAGGCTCTCTCAAAAAAACTAGAAGGATATTTTGCCGACAATGCAAAGTTGTTTGAGGCCTATGGCGTCGAGATACCTGATGCTGATGAGCTAAAAAAAGAGCTTGCGGAATACAAAAAAGCACTAGCTCCTTTTATAGCCAATACAACGCAAATAGTTTGGGGTGCCCTAAAAGATGGTAAAAACGTCCTTTTGGAAGGCGCGCAAGGTACTCTGCTTGATATAGACCATGGAACATATCCGTATGTTACGAGCTCCAATACGATAGCCGCCGGCTCATGCAGCGGCGTGGGTCTCAGCCCAAAAGATATAGGCAAAGTAATAGGTATCGCAAAGGCATACTCAACGAGAGTCGGCAACGGCGTGTTCCCGACTGAGCTACACGATGAAGTAGGGGCAAAACTAAGAGAGCAGGGCGCAGAATTTGGCACGACTACGGGCAGACCTAGAAGATGCGGATGGTTTGATGCGGTAGCGGTCAAATATGCTTGCAGACTAAACGGTGTTGACGCTGTATCGCTAATGAAACTAGATGTTTTGGATGGTTTTGAAAAAATAAAAATCTGTACATCCTATGAAAGAAACGGAGAAAAAATAGACTACGTTCCATCGTCTATGGATGGAATAACACCTGTTTATGAAGAGATGGACGGATGGGAGAGCCTAAAAGGCGCCAAAGAGTTTGCCGACATGCCTGCTAATGCGCAAAAATATGTATTGAGGCTTGAAGAACTTATTGAGACTAAAATAGAGATGGTCTCTATTTCGCCCGAGAGAAACGATACAATATTTAGATAGTCCCACAAGAGGATTCGGTTTTGAAAACGAAATTTACGGCCGTCGTCAAAATCAGAAAAAAAGCAGTCGATGACATAGAGAATGCTATTTTTGCCGTAGAATCTCTCATAACAAAAACCAAAGCAAATCTTCTTGAAACAAAAAATAGATTTAATAGTTTGGAGCCGCCCCATAGCGGCCCATACTCCGCCCTTATGGCATTTGAAGATATGAAAAAAGCCTTTAGATTTGAGATTGAGGGGCTCAAAGCATTGCTTGCAGACCACCAAAATAGAAAAAATATGTTGATAGGGCAATTAAAAGAGGCAAATGCCGAACTTGAGAAGATGAAGTACCTTGATGGCGAAGAGATTAAAAAAGTTCTAAAAGCAAGAGCCGTCCGTGAAGCAAAAGAGCTTGATGAGATAGGCGTAATGCTATATAACAACAGGAGTGAGAATTGAAAAAAGTATCTATTCTGGTATCGGCTTGCTTCGTCTCGCTTGTTGCTGCTCCGAAACAGCAGTATTTGAGCGTAGATGAGTGTAATAAAATATTTGAGCAGAGAAAGTCCGAGCTCGCACTTCAAATCGAGAGGCTAGAAGAAAAAGAACAAGCTTTGAATGCGCTTCAAAATGCAAACAAAAATGTCTCCGGGCAGAAAGAACAAAAACTAAATTTAAAACTAAACGAAATCAATAAAGCCCTCTCCGATGTTGCCAAAAAAGAGCAAAACATCAAAGCCATGCTTGATGAAAATAAAAAGATACTCGAGGCCATAGAGAAGTCTAAAGATGAAAAAATAACCCAAAGCTATGTAAAGATGAAGCCGTCTGCCGCAGCCGGGATACTTTCAGAGATGAATGCCACATCTGCCGCTTCTATACTTTTTAATCTTGAGGCTAAAAAAATGGCTGAAATATTGGGAAAGATGGATGCCAAAAAGGCTGCTGAGGCTGTAAGTAGGTTGAAAAAAGGGCCGCCGTTTTAAGGGCGACCTTTTAAAATATTATAGAGCCGCTTTAGCTTTTTCTACGATTTGTTTGAAAGTTTCAGGCTCGTTCATTGCGATATTTGCAAGGATTTTTCTATCAAGCTCGATGTTCGCTTTAAGAAGTCCGTTGATGAATCTTGAATAGCTGATACCGTTTAGTCTGCAAGCAGCGTTGATTCTAACTATCCAAAGTTTTCTGAACTCTCTTTTTTTCTGTTTTCTGTCTCTGAATGCGTAGTACAAGCTTCTTTCGAGCTGTTCTTTCGCCTTTCTGAAGTGTTTTCTTCTACCGCTAAAGAAACCTCTAGCAAGTTTTAGAACTTTTTTATGTCTTCTTCGTCTTACGACGCCAGTTTTTACTCTCATTTTTATTGGTCCTTTACCATTGTTTGTTTTAACTTAGGTGCCGCACTCACACGGACTTGCCCGATATTTAAAGTCTTTCGGGGGACTTGTTTACTTATTTTTGATTGTCTAAAATCAGTTATTACATACAAAGCATTGCATTGACAGAGTCAATGTTTGCGCTATGAACAGTTTTTGGAGATTTTAGGTTTCTCATTTTTTGTGGGCTTTTTTTAGTTAGAATGTGGCTTCTAAATGCCGCACCTCTTTTGATTGAGGACTTTCTAACTTTAAATCTTTTAGCCGCACTCTTAACCGTTTTCATTTTCGGCATCGGCTTCTCCTTGCAAATATTAAACCAGCCCCGAAGGGCAGATTTTAAGGACGAAATTATATCTAATTAAAAATAAAGGTTGTTATTCTGAGGCTTGTGCAGTTTTTGGAGCAGTTTTTTTAGGAAGTACGGTCATGTTGACGTATCTACCTTCAAACATAGGATCTTTTTCCATATCGCCTATATCTTTTACCATCTCGTATACTTGTAAAAGAAGGGTTGTTCCGAGTTGAGGATTTGCCATCTCTCTACCGCTTAGAAAAACTCTAAAACGTACATGTTTTTTGGCTTCCAAAAACTCTCTGGCGTGTTTGATTTTATAGTTGATGTCATTTTGTGCAATTTTTGGAGATAGTTTAATCTCTTTTATCTCAATAATTACCTGTTTCTTTTTGGCCTCTTTGGCTTTTTTGGCTTGCTGATATTTGAACTTGCTATAGTCCATAATCTTGCACACAGGCGGTTTTGCATCAGCGGAGATTAGTACTAGATCAAGACCCTTCTCATTTGCTATTTTCATAGCTTCCTGTGGAGTTATAATGCCGTGCTGTTCGCCTTCTTCGCCGACACATCTGATTTCATCAAACCTTATCCTCTCGTTTAGTAGCACATCGTCTTTTTTGTTGTTGCTCAAATAAATACCCCATTATTTTTAGCAATAAGTGATGCGACGAATTCGTTTACGCCCATCTCATATTGTCTTTTTTCACGCCTATCTCTAAGCGCCACCTTATTTTCGGCTACTTCCTGATCGCCTATAACGGCAATTAAAGGTACCCTCTCTTTTTCTGCGTTTCTGATTTTCTTGCCAAGGCTATCGTTTTTATCAAAAACCTTTGCAGAAATATCGGCTCTTATTAGCTCTTTTTGAATTTTTTTGGCAAATTCTACGTGAGCATCGCCGATTGGAACCAAAATCACTTGCGTTGGAGCTATAAAGAAAGGAAACTCTCCGCCAAAATGCTCTGTCAAAATAGCAATAAATCTCTCAAATGAGCCTATGATAGCTCTGTGAATCATTACCGGGCGAACTCTTTGGTTGTTGTCATCCGTATAGTTGATGTCAAATCTATCCGGTAGGTTTAGGTCTACTTGAATAGTTCCGCATTGCCATTTTCTGCCGATGCAGTCTGTTATTTTGACGTCTATTTTTGGACCGTAGAAAGCGCCGCCGCCTTCATCTATATCATATTTCATTCCCTTTTCGTCAAGGGCGTCTGCGATAGCTTTTGTGGCCTTGTCCCAAAACTCGTCGGAGCCTATTGCTTTTTGAGGTTTTGTTGCAAGCTCTATTGAGTAGTTGAAATCAAAAGCTTTCATTATAGAGTCGACAAAATCCATAACTTCGTATATCTCTGATTTTATCTGAGCTTCTGTACAAAATATATGCGCGTCATCTTGTGTAAACTCTCTAACTCTCAATAATCCGTGAAGTACGCCGCTTTTTTCGTGTCTATGGACTACGCCAAATTCAAAGAATTTAAGAGGCAACTCTTTGTGCCCTCTTGTCTCGGAGTCAAAAATCTTGATATGGCTTAGACAGTTCATCGGTTTGATACCGTATTCGGCCTCTTCTATGTTCGTAAAGTACATATTTTGGCCGTAATTTTGGTAGTGACCGCTTTTTTTCCAAAGGTCGGATTTGAGTATTTCGGGCCCTCTTACCGGTTCATAGCCTCTTACTAGGTGGGCATGATAAAGAAGCTTCTCTAGTTTCCCTCGTAGCCTTGCTCCAGCAGGAAGCCATATAGGCATACCGCTACCGATGTCTTCGTCAAATGCAAAAAGCCCTAGCTCGTGACCTACTTTTCTGTGATCTCTCTTTTTCGCCTCTTCAAGCATTGTTACATAGTTTTTTAGCGTCTCTTTGTCGGCAAATGCTATACCATATATACGAGTAAGCATCTCTTTTGTTTCATCGCCGCCTAGATATGCGCCTGCAACTCTAATTAGCTTGAAATTTTTTAGATATTTAGTGTTTGGCACATGAGGGCCGCGGCATAAGTCTTCAAAGCCGCCTTGCGCATATATTCCGATTTCGTCAGAGTCTATTTTTTTTAGAACTTCTTGTTTTAGTTCGTCGTTTTCAAATTTTTTAAGAGCTTCGGCTTTGGTTATAGTGTATTTAGTTATCTCGTTTGCCTTGTCGGCTAGCTCTTTCATTTTCTTTTCGATAGCCGATAGTTCTTCTTCGCCTATCTTTGCGCTGGTTTTGAAGTCATAGTAAAAACCCTCGTCAACCGTCGGCCCGACAAAAAACTTTGCATCCGGATAAAGCTCTTTTATTGCTTCAGCCATAAGGTGGGCGGTTGAGTGTCTGATGATTTCCAATGATTCTTTTGAGTTGTCAAATTGTATTGCTTGCAGATTTTGTAGGTCAGCTGACGCTGCGCTTTGAGTATCTATGATTTGATCCTCTAGCTTATAGCCAAGTATATCTTTCAATTATTGCCTTGTGGGATTGTATTTAAAATGGTGGCCCCGATTGGACTCGAACCAACGACCACTACCATGTCAAGGTAGTGCTCTACCAACTGAGCTACGGGACCGAATGTGGATTGGGATTTTACCAAAGAGTTCATTATTTCTTCTTTAAAAGCTTTATTATGAGTAGCCCCACCCCTATGTCTATGAGCACGTCAGCCAAGTTGAAAACGGCAAATTCAAACCAATGGTGGTAATAAATATAGTCGACAACGCCGCCGTGAATAAATCTATCGTATATGTTTGAAGCGCCGGAGCCGAATATTAGCCCTAGCTCTAACGGATATTTTTTTAGGTAGCCGTTTGACGAGACATAGATGAGCGCAAAAAATAATACCGCTATTTGCAGATACTTTAAGTAGCCCTGCAAGAATGAGAGCATGCTAAACGCTACCCCGTCGTTTAAAACATAGATGATAGAAACATAGTCGCTGTACCATCTATAACCGTCTAAAATAATTGATTTTACATATTGGTCTGCTGCTATTGCCAGTACGGCAACAAGCATAAAAAAGGCTATTTTTTTAAGCATTTAAAACTTTTTTGAAGTACTCCACAAGAGAGTCCATTTCTTTTGCAAGAGCCGCTTCACTTTTACCTTCAAGAAGCAGTCTAAGTTTATTCTCCGTCCCGGAGTATCTAATCAGATGAGATATCTTTTTACCTTCCAAATCTGCTATTTTTTCTTTAAATCCGTCAAGTTCATCAAGCGGTTTTTTTGTCTTAACAGCTATAGCCTCTTGTAGTTGCGGATAGAGCTCAAACAGATTTAGAGCTTCGCTTGCCGGTTTGCCGGTTGATAGTACGTAAGCTATTGTCTGAAGGGCACTTGCAAGCCCATCTCCGGTTTTGGCGTAGTCGCTGAATATAATATGTCCGCTTTGTTCTCCGCCGAAATTTAGACCCTCTTTTTGCATTGTCTCAAGCACATACTTATCGCCAACATTACATCTAAATAGTTTTATTTTCTTAGATGCCAAAAAGTCTTCCATTGCCCCGTTACTCATTACCGTTGCAACTACGGATGATTTTTTTAGAAGTCCCTGTGAATTCAGATGCAAAGCTAGTGCGGCTATCAGTTTATCGCCGTTTACCGTATTTCCTTTTTCGTCAACAACTACTAGTCTGTCCGCATCTCCGTCAAGGGCAAATCCTATATCGGCTCTGAATTTAAGTACTTCTTCGGAAAGTTTTGCGGGATGCAAAGCACCACACTCTTCGTTTATGTTAAAACCGTTTGGTTCATCGTTGATAACTATCAAATCTGCACCGAGTTCGGTTAGTATGGTAGGCGCTACTTTGTATGCCGCTCCATTGGCTGCGTCAACGACTATTCTAACGCCTTTTAGAGACAAGTGTTTTGGGAAAGAGTTTTTGATGTGTACTATATATCTGCCGATGACGTCATCGATTCTTTTGGATGAGCCTATCTCTTTCTCTTTTTTTTGTGCAAGCTCTATTGCTTCATCGTCTGCATAAAGAGCTTCAATCATGGCCTCTATGTCAGTATTTAGCTTATTCCCTTCATTGTTAAAAAATTTTATTCCATTATCATAATAAGCGTTGTGGCTTGCACTTATCATAATGCCAGCGTCACATCTCATATCTTCTGTCAAAAATGCTATTGCCGGAGTTGGCATGGGGCCTATTTGCACGCAGTCGTATCCAACAGCGGTAAGACCCGCCACTATTGCATTTTCAAGCATATATCCGCTTCGTCTTGTATCTTTGCCTATTAGAATTTTGTTAGTGACGGAGGTTTTCCTGAAGTGTACCCCGGCTGCCATTGCCAATCTAAGGGCAGTGTTTACGGTAAGTTCCTTTCCGGCTTTACCTCTGACCCCGTCTGTTCCAAATAGTTTCATCTTGTTTTCTTCTTATCTCTTAATGTTTTTTGGAGGCGGAGTATAGCATAAAGTCGTTATTAAAAAAAAGTTTGGTAAAATCGCGAAAATTTTTATTTTTGAAAAATCAAATAAATATAAAAAAAGGAATATATAGACATGGCAAACCATAAATCAGCCGAAAAAAGAATCAGACAAACAGAAAAAAGAACGGCTAGAAACAGAGTTTACAGAACAAAACTCAAAAACATAGTAAAAGAAGTTAGAGGCGCAGTTGCAAAAAAAGACGGCGTTGCTGCTGAAGCTGCACTAAAAGTTGCAAACCAAGAACTACACAAATTTGTATCAAAAGGCTTTTTGACAAAAAATACTGCCTCTAGAAAAGTTGGCAGACTAGCTAAACTTGTAAACACAGTAAAAGCCGCTTAAACAAACCACCTACAAACCTTTCTCTATTCTCTCGCCCAGCTTTGGCGAGAGAGCCAAAATTTAAAACCCCGGAACAAAAATGCTACAAGACAAGCTTCAACCGTTTATAGATAGATATGACGAAATTACAAGACTTTTGTCGGCAGAAGATATTACGTCAGACATAAAAAGGATGACGGATCTTTCAAAAGAGCAGTCTGGCCTCTCTGAGATAGTAGAATCAGCCAAAGAGTATCAAAAACTTATGATTGACCTAGAGGAAAACAAGCTTTTGGCAGATGATCCTGAGCTTGGCGAGCTTGCCAAGGCCGAGATAAAAGAGCTTGAAGAGAGAAAACCTCTTTTGGAAGATAAAATCAAGCTACTCCTGGTGCCGAAAGATCCAAATGATGAAAGAAACACATATCTTGAGATAAGAGCCGGAACGGGTGGCGATGAAGCGGCTTTGTTTGCAGCCGATATTTGCAAAACGTATATGAGATATGCTGAACTTAGAGGGTGGAAGGTTGAAGTAGTCTCTCTTGCCGAAAACGACCTTGGCGGATATAGAGATATTACGATACTCATCAAGGGTGACAGAGTTTACTCGAGGCTCAAATATGAAGGCGGCGTTCACAGGGTGCAAAGAGTTCCTGCAACGGAGACGCAAGGAAGGCTTCACACCTCTGCTATTACGGTGGCCGTTATTCCGGAAGTTGATGACGTAGAGATAGAGCTGAAAGAGAGTGAGCTAAGAATAGACGTATATCGCTCAGGCGGAAACGGTGGGCAGTCGGTTAATACGACGGATTCCGCGGTTCGTGTGACGCACATTCCTACAGGGCTTTCCGTGGCTATACAAGATGAGAAGTCACAGCATAAAAATAAAGACAAAGCGATTAAGATTCTAAAATCTAGGCTTTATGAGATAAAGATGGAAGAGCAGCTTGCAGCTACCGGTGAATCCAGGAAGTCTCAGGTCGGAAGCGGTGACAGAAGTGAGAGGATAAGAACCTATAACTATCCGCAAAACAGGATAACCGATCATAGAATAGGTTTGACTCTGTATAGACTGGATGCGATTATGCAGGGCGGACTTTTTGATGAGATAATCGAGCCTTGCAGTATGTTTTTTGAGGCTGAAAAGTTGAAAGATGCGGAGGCGTAAAGCCCCGCCCGCTTTGAGAATTTAGTGTATGAAGCCGGCTTTTAGTGCGCCGCTTGATATTATGTTTTTTGCTTCATCGTAAGCGCTAAAATATGATTTTATCATTTGCGATAGCATTGCAGTGTAGTTGCTAACTTCTGAATAATTAATTAGCGTATTAGCTGCTTTTAGCCCCGTAAACTCCAAGTTCCTTCTTTTTGTATCGGCTCTTTTTTTACGAAACTCTTTATAGGCTTCGTGCGAGTTTAGGTTTGTCATATATGACTTTACCGCATCTCCTATGTTGTCAAATGCTGCATATTTTACGCTTGCGTTGCCGGTTGCTTTTACATAGTTTTTTGAGCCAAATGATTTTTGCCCAAAAAGATTATTGGATGCCATCGAAACCCTACTGCTTCCCCAGCCGCTTTCTAGTGCAGCTTGCGATAAAACGAGTGAAGCCGGAATAATATCTATTTTGTCAAAATACTCTTTTTTATCAAAGATATAGCCGACCTTGTATGTTTTTGCTATATCCAAAAGCTTTGCGTATTCGTCCGCAGATATTCTGGCTTCACTTTGCGTGTTTGGATATTTTGCAAAAAAGTGTTCTACAAAATCTCTATCCATGAGTATTTTTTGGTTTTGTTCATTTATATATGGAAGCAACATATTGACAAATGTTTGTTTTCTATTTGGGCTTTCCTCTAGGATTTTATTCCAAGGTGTGCCGTTTTGGTTTTTTGTATTATCGTATGCAAATGCTGCAAACAAAAGTGAGACATACACTGTAAGAAATCTTGGCAGCATAACTCCTCCTTTTAGTTTTTTTCTGAAATTGAAGTTATGATTTTACCAAAAATCCAAAAGTTAAACTAAACAGCTTCCAACCCTTTTAACCTCGCCCTTGAATAGAATTTGAGTTTTTTTAACCTTAATCGTGATATTTTCGTTGCTTTTTGGAAGTACCAAAAACTCTTCTATGTCCGATGTCTTCGATACATTATATGCGCAAGCCGCCATGCCGGTTCCGCATGCCAATGTCTCATCTTCCACTCCTCTCTCAAAAGTGCGGACATACAATCTTTCTTTGTCGAAATGATAAAAATTTACGTTGGCGTTGTATTTATGTCTTATCTCTCTTGCGATTTCTTTGTCGAAAAAACCTTTTGCGCAGCTTGTAACTAAGTGTGGAACCCCGGTGTCTATAAGCGCCCATTCAAAGCCGTTTTCACTAAATTTTTCCATTATTTCTTTTGGCTCGGTAAGCTCTGTTTCCACGGTATTTGTTTCGTATATTTCAGTTTTTATGACGCCCGCACCTGTTAGAAAACTTTGTTTTTTGCCGGCTAGTTGATTGTCGTACGCATAAAGACCTGCCGCCCTTGTGCCGTTGCCGCACATTGACGCTTCTGAGCCGTCCGAGTTGTAAAATTGCCATTCAAAATCTAACTCGTCATGCGGAACCAATACTATTAATCCGTCTGCTCCAAAGCCATAGTGTCTATCGCACAGCTCTTTGGCAAGCACAGTTCTATCTTCTTTTTTGAACGCATGAAATATTAAAAAATCGTTTCCGCTCGCGCAGTATTTTTGCAAAACCAAATCTCTACCTCTTTTAAAAAATTATTTACTTTGCCCGATAGCTCCGATATTTCACCTGAGTTATCTATAATAAAATCAGCCGTTTTTGCTTTTTCTTCTATGTCTATTTGTGAATTTACTCGCGCCAAAACATCTTCTACGGCAAGGTTATTTCGTAGCGATATTCTTTGTATCTGCGTCTCTCTTGGCGTATATACAACGGCTACCGGAGATAATTCCGTATAGTTTTTACTCTCAAAAAACAGCGGAATATCTATAAAGTATATTTTATTATCTTTTTCTAGTTTTTGTGCCTCTTTTAATATTTTTTCTTTGATTAACGGGTGCATTACGGCTTCGAGTTTTGCCTTGGCCGTCTCATTCGAAAAGACAAGTTTCCCTAGTTTTTCTCTGTTTAAGATGCCCTCCTCGACATAATCGTTTCCAAATAGAGAGGCAATCGTAGATAGATTGGAGTTTGCAATTTCTTTGGCTATTGCGTCGGCATCTATTATTTTGTAACCTTTTGAAGCCAGCATAGAGCAGACGGTGCTTTTGCCGCACCCTATTGAGCCTGTTATGACGACACAATTTGATAGCCCCATATTCTTCCGTTTATATTGGTATTTCAAAATTATAGCAAAGTGCAATACATTTAAAATGTTTAAAAAAATAGTGGTATAATCGGTGCAATTTGGGCTTGCCTATGTTTTTACAAAAAATGCAAGCTACGAGAGGCACAAAGTATATGGAATTCAAAAATGTTTTGGACATTGCTACAAAGCAAATAACTTCGGTTAGCAGAAAAGATACGCTTATTAAAGCGGCCGAATTGATGATTCAGAACAATTTGAGAAACGTGCTTGTTGTTGACGAGGGGATAAAAGAATACGGAATTATCACCGTTACGGATATAACCGACTTTTTGCTAAGAGGCGTATCTTTTACGGATTTGGTTGAGTCCGTTGAGTTTAAAACCGTTAAACAAATAAGCCAAGACAGCAGCGCCTTGGAAGCCTCTTTTTTGATTAGGGAAGATGTTAACTATCTTTGTGTTGTTGATGATGCCAAAAATCTTTTAGGCGTCGTATCGATGTCAAACATAATATCCGCCATAGATACGGAGCTTGTCGTTAATGAGATTAAACTAGGCCACATAATAGGCAAGACAAAAGCTAAAACCGCAAAAACAATCGATAGCTTGACCACTGTTTTTCATAGAGTTAATGCAACTCCGACGGAAGCGGTAGTCATAATAGACTCTCATAACGTGCCGATAGGGATAATTACAAAAAGAGATATCGTAAAACTAATTATCAAAAATACGGATATGTCGCAAGAGGTAGCCGGATTTATGCAAACTCCGCTATTTACCGTAAATGAAGAGACAACGGTAAAAGAAGCTTTGGAGCTTATGAGCAAAAAAAGGTTTAAGCGCCTAATCGTCCTTGAAAGTCACGGTGAACTTATGGGGATTATTACCCGTGAAGAGATGATGGATATCGTCTACAATAAATGGTCGCAGATAGTAAGGGAAAAAGAGAGTCAACTTCAACGTCTATCCAAAACGCTAGCCGTTAAAACCGAGGAATCAGAGAGAACTACCAGACTTCTTAACGACTTCATAGATGCGACCGACGACTTTATATTTTATAAAGATTTGGACTATAAATATATAGGGTGCAATAAGGCATTTGCCGAGTTTGCCGGAAAAGCAAAGGAAGATATAAGCGGAAAGACCGACTTTGATTTATTTGACGATTATTATTCAAATCTTTTTAGAGATACGGATAGGGATGTTCTTGAAAAAGGCAAAACTATTATAAATAGCTATTGGACGAGATATAGCGATAAAAAAGCAGTTTATTTGAGTGTCAAAAAAGCCCCTTTAAGAGATAAAGACGGTACCGTTATAGGGTTGGTAGGAATATCAAGAGATACTACCGAGCAAAAAAACCTTGAAGATGCCATCAAGCATCAGCACAATTATCTTCAGACGATACTTGACATGCAAGAGTCTATGCTCGTTATTACCGAAGACGGAAATACCATCATTGAGGCCAATAAGAGCTTTCTTGAGTATTACGACGTAAGAACGATAGGCGAGTTTCACTCAAAATACAAATCTATAGCCGACCTATTTGTAAAAAAAGAGGGCTATTTATCGAGCAAAAAAAACGGTCTTTGGTTTAAACTGCTTACCTCTTCTTATGACAGAGACTTCAAGGTCATGATGCAAAAAAATAGAAGCACGGAAGAGCCAAAAAGCTTTTTGCTAAAAGTTGAGAAATTCAAAAAAGATGAATCTTATCTAGTTTCATTTTTGGATATAACCAATATTGAAAAAGAGAGTAAGAACTTAGAGATTTTGGCCACGACCGACCCTCTAACCAAAATATATAACAGAATGAAATTCGGCAATATGATGGAAGCTGAGATAGCAAGGGCTAGAAAGTCGAAAAAGCCGCTTTCTCTCGTTGCCATAGATATAGACTTTTTCAAGAAAATAAACGATACATATGGACATCAGGCCGGTGATTATGTGCTTATAACTACCGTTGAAATAATCAAATCTAAAATTAGAAGCAACGATATTTTTGCCAGATGGGGCGGGGAAGAGTTTATGCTTTTATTGCCTGGCGCAGATATGGATGTTGCGGTAGCTAGGGCAGAGATTATCAGGGCAGCTCTTGCAGAGTATGATTTTATAGAGCCCCAAAGCGTAACAGGTAGTTTCGGCGTCGCCTGTTTTAGGGATAATGATTCGATAGATACGTTTGTCAAAAGAGCCGATGAGGCGCTGTACGCCGCAAAAAGAAACGGCAGAAATAGGGTAGAGCATAATTAGGGTTTTTGGCGGAGGTTTGGCTTGATAACTTATGAAGAGGTAAACGGCTCTCTTGTAAAGCTGGATGAAAACGAGATAAAAGAGGATGCCCATCAGGTATTTATATCTACGTTAAATAAGCCCCTTCTTGTTAACTGGCTAAAAGCGGAAGAATTGCCGGAGCCTTTTTTTGAGGATATTGCCTCTTTCGAGCAGACGCCGTCGTTTGAGGATTTTAGTGAAGGTACGGTTCTTATCCTTAAATATCTCAAGCTTGAAAGAGATGAGTTTATCGACTTCTATGAAGAGAATGTGGCTTTAATTAATCTAGGAAATAAGCTCGCGATAGTTTGCAAAGATGAGATGACCGCTTTTGATATAGAGATGAAGTTTGACAAGCGTATGCGCGGCAAAAAAACAAATCTATATTTTGAGATGTATACATTTTTGGATATTTTGACGGATCAGCAGATACAGGCGCTGGATAGTGCAAACTCCATCCTTGAGGAGCTTGAAGAGAATATTCTCTCGGAGAGCGTTGAGAGACAAGAGACGCTAAAAAATCTATATTACGCTAGACGTTCGCTAAATAGGCTATCTCATATCTTTGTGAATGAATCGGTTGCACTTAGCCGTTTTTTCACTAGCATTACGACATCGATTAAAAAGAAATTTAGATTTGAGTTTTTGGATCTAAAAGAGCACAAGCAAAGTCTTGTTGCCGAGTGTAAGTCGCTCCAAGACAAGACGGTCAGCCTACTAAATCTTCAGCTGGGCCTTACCGACAATAAAGCCAATGAGGCAATGCAAAAACTAGCCGGTATCTCTCTTATTTTTATACCGCTCACATTTTTTACGTCGATATTTAGTATGAATTTTGAGCATATGCCGGAGCTAAAGACTGAGCACGGGTATCATGTAATGCTTGTGATAACTTTAGCCACCGGCGTTGCAATATACTATTGGCTTAAAAAAAGGAAGTTCTTATAGCTTTTTTGCTTTTTTGAGCGCCTCGGTTAGATAATCCATAAATTCATTCGGGTATTTAAAACCCACCGCCGTTTGGCTCACTATATTCCCTTTTTTATCAAGAAAAAACGTACTCGGCACCATCATTCTGTGGCTCAAAGGTTGCGGCATAGTGTCCGTATCTCTATTTAAAATCACATAAATAAAATCTTTGTTTATTGCCGTTTCTATTATTTTGCTTTTTAATGTTTCGGCTTCAAACTTACGACACCAAGGGCACGTACTTGATACGACCGTGGTAACAACTATTTTATTTGTTTTTGCGGCTTCCTGCATCGCCTCGTCGTATTTTTTGAATTTAATCTCCGCAAACAAAGATAGTGTAAAAAAAAGTGTAGCAACCGCTATTTTCGGTATCATAATGCAATTCCTGCTTGAGTTTTTCTATTATTTATTGTAACATCTATGAAATTATTTTGGTGTAGCTAGAAATAGGCGTTTTATTTAACAAAATTGATATATAATGCCGACAGTTTTTATGCATAAAAATTATACTCTTTTGGAGCGTAGCTGGATGAATAAGCAAGAGAAAAACCTTATTAAGCAAGCAAGAGAAGATATGGACGAGACCGTCATATCAAATGCTTCTTTTAGAATTCAGTCTATACTTGAAGAGGTTTTCCAAAAAGGTATAGAGGTCGGCGAAACGATAGGTTATACTAAAGCAATTGTCGAGCATGCCGATTGTGCAAATATAAATATAAAACCAAAAAAGGGTTCAAAATAATGAAAATACTTGTGGTAGACGATAGTTCAACAATGAGAAGAATTATAAAAAATACACTTAATCATTTGGGCTATAAGGATCTTCTTGAAGCCGAAGACGGCGCCCTTGCTTGGGAAACTATGACTCAAAACTCTGATATAGGCGTATTGATTACAGACTGGAATATGCCGAACATGAACGGCTTGGAGCTTGTAAAAAAAGTTAGAGCAGAACAAAAATATGCAGATATGCCTATAATCATGGTTACTACGGAGGGTGGTAAAACAGAAGTTATTACAGCCCTTAAAGCCGGTGTCAACAACTATATCGTTAAGCCTTTTACGCCTCAGGTTCTCAAAGAAAAACTAGAAGCCGTTTTAGGCATAAGCAACTAGAATCTTGGCCGATAACAATGAGCTTTTAGGAAAGCTCGACCTAGAGTCTTTTTTGGGCTCTTTTTCCTCCTTTTTTGCAAGAGAGAAGCCGTTTTTTATGGACGGTGACCGCTCTTTGCATCTACGCTTTATCAAAGAACTTTCAAAATATCAGTTTGACTCTCCAAGGCCGATTAAAAACCTCGATGACGAGCTTATAAAACTCCAAAAATCCGGTATCCTGACAAAAGAGTCGCTAGGCGCATTTGCCAAGATGATATCGTATTTTGTCCGTCTTAAAAAATATAAGTTTGAAGGCGTATTGGCCGAGTGGTTATCCGGCATAGAGATATCCAAAAAAGCCATTTCTTTTTGTGATTTTTTTGAAGATAGCGGAGATTTTTGCTACGACAATCGCCCTGAGCTCCACAATGCAAAAACAAGCGTTGAAAATGCGAAAAAAAATATAACCAGAGAGCTTTCAAAATATCTACACAGCGAGAAACTTGCGCCGTATTTGGTTGATAGACAGCTGCACTATCTAGGCAAAGACGAACTGCTACTTCTTAGGGGTGGGTTTAATGCAGTACTCAGAGGGAAGATAATATCCAGAAGTGCCGCCGGATTTTTCTATGTTTTGCCCTCGTCGGTCGATTCGCTAAAAGATGAGCTGGAAAAACGGATATCTCATTTTGAAGAATTAGAATACGAGCTTTGCAAGGAGCTTTCAAAAATACTAGAAGAACTATTGCCGTTTTTGAAATACCTCAACAAGCAATTTGATAGATTTGACCACTATCAGGCGAGGGTTGCTTTTGCTAGAATGGGGGATTATGAGTTTTTGGAGAGCATCGGCGGACAAAAGATAGTTCTGAAAGATTTTTATCATCCGGCGCTAGAGAAGCAAAAGGCAAAATCTTTTAATATCGCTCTTGACAAAAAAGCGCTCATCGTCACCGGCGTGAATGCCGGCGGCAAGACGATGCTTTTAAAATCTATTCTTTCGGCTTGTTTTTTGGCTAAGTACCTAATACCTATGCATATCAATGCCTCCAAGTCGTCCGTGCCGTCTTTGCCGTCGATAAATCTAATACTTGACGACCCGCAAAGCGTTCAAAACAACATATCTACATTTAGCGGTAGGATAAGGGCTTTTAGCCAAATTATCAATGCAAAGCCTGGAATAATAGGCGTGGATGAGATAGAGCTCGGTACCGACAGTGACGAGGCTGCGGCGCTGTTTAAGGTGGTGATAGAGGAGCTCATTGCTAGAGGGTTTTATATAGTTGTTACGACGCACCACAAAAAGCTTGCCTCGATGCTCGCCTCAAACGATAATGTCGAGCTTGCGGCGGCGCTGTACGATGAGGAAAAAGAACTCCCTAAATACGAGTTTTTGCAAGGGATTATCGGCAAGAGCTATGCGTTTGAGACGGCCGTCAAATACGGCATCCCTAGACACATGGTGGAAAAGGCCAAAAAAGTTTACGGAGACGACAAAGAGAGACTCTCCGAGCTAATAGATAAGGGCTACTTGCTTCAAGAGAGGCTAAACCTTGAGCTTAGAGAGATAGAGAAAGAGAAAGAGAAAATCAAGTTTGCCAAGCTAAGGCTTGAAGAGGAAAAAGAGAGAGAAGCAACCGAGTGGCAAAAGAAAAAATTTGCCCTTGAAAAATCCTATAGAGAAGCAGTCGAGCTAGCCAAGGAGGCTGCAAGAAAGAGCGATCAGGCGGAGATACACAGGGCGCTTAACGCCGCAAATGAGCGCTACAAAGAGATAAGCGAGCAGAGAAAAGAGAAACAAAAAGAGAGTTTTGCCGTCGGCGACTCGGTGTTGTATCGCGGCATGAAGGGGAATATAGAATCAATCGGTAAAGATGTGTTTATCGTTGTTGACGGCAGAAAACTGAGGGTAGATAAAAAGCAGTTTTTTGAAGAGGCAAAAAAAACTGATAAGATAAAAAAAGATAAAAAACAAGCCCCTAAAGTCAGCGTACAAAAGCCTCAAAGCGGCGGCGTAAAATTAGACTTGCATGGCTACAGGGTGGAAGAAGCCCTCGAGGAGCTTGATAAATTCATATCCGACGCGCTACTTGCCGGTTTTGAAGAGATACTCGTATATCACGGAATAGGTACAGGCAGACTCGCCGCCGCCGTAAGGGAATATCTAAAAACACACAAAGGCGTAGCATATATAGAAGACGCTCCTATGTCAATGGGCGGCTACGGTGCTACGCTCATACATCTATAATCCCTTTTTTGATACTGCATTAAGCCCCGCATTGATACTATAAGTTAATTATTTGTTAAACAAAAAAGTAGTGCTTTAAGAGGAGCGAGATTGGCATACGGTTTGTCAAGAGAAAGAGATCTTGTCGTTTTATTCGTTGAGGACGAAGAGGTAATCAGAGATAGCTTCGCAAGTATGCTGAGGGCGAAGTTTGAGAACGTCCTAGTTGCGGATAATGGAGAAGATGCGCTAAAGCTCTTTGAGTCCAACAGGGTTGATATAGTCATCAGCGACATCATAATGCCAAAACTAAACGGTGTAAAACTAGCCAAAGAGATAAAAAAAATAGCACCGTCCACTTTTGTTATGCTGGTGACGGCGAGCAACGATCATGAGTATCTTATGGAGGCGATAGAGGCCGGAGTTAATAGATTTATACTAAAGCCTCTCAATGTAAAAAGCTTTTTTGAGGTTTTGGATGCGGTATGCAGCGAGCAGAAAATTAAAAAAGAGCTTGCCGAAAAAGACCAGCTTTTGGAGGAGTACAAAACTGCCGTCGATGCCAGCAACATCGTTTCAAAGACCGACACCAAAGGGATAATTACTTATGCAAATCAAGCCTTTTGTGACACAAGCGGTTATTCGGTTGAAGAGTTGATAGGTAAACCGCAAAACATAGTAAGACATCCCAATATGCCAAAAAGCGTATTTAAAGAGATGTGGGAGACTATCCAGTCAAAGCATATATACAAGGGCGTAGTCGAGAACAAGCGCAAGGACGGGAGTAGCTACTTTGTCGATGCAACGATAGTTCCTATTTTGGGCGTTGACGGCGAGATTATCGAATATCTGGGTATTAGACATGATATTACGGAGTTTATAAACAATAAACAAAAACTTTATACAAACGCATTGACCGGGCTTCCGAATAGATATAAGCTCTCATCTGATTTGACTGCCGGAAACGGCGGCAGTTTGGCAGTTATAAACGTAGATTCGTTCAAGATACTCAACGACTACTATGGCTCAAATATAGGGGATATGGTTCTTGTCGAGCTGGCCGGTAGATTTGTCAAAATATTCGGCTCCAATAATCTAACTGTGTATAAGCTCTCGTCCGATGAATATGGCATTTTTTGCGAAGAGTGCAAATCCGATTTTGTAGATGAGATAACAAGGGGCGTTCATCTTGCAACGATAGATAGTATAAGATGCGGAGACGTCGATATAGTAACAAGCGTAACGGCCGGAATAGCCGTAGGTAAAGACGGTTTGCTCGAAAAAGCCAATATGGCTCTTGGATTTGCTAAAAAATATAAAAAGCAGATATCCGTGTATGATGAGAGCATGCTAATAGGCAAAAACTATGAAAAAAACATCACAATTTCAAAAACACTCAGAGAGGCGATAGACGGAGATTGGTTTGTCCCTTATTTTCAGCCGATAGTAAACTGCGTGACAAATGAGATAGAAAAATATGAAACATTGGTTCGTATAGTCAAGCCAAGCGGGGAGGTCCTATCGCCGATGGAGTTTCTCGATGTGGCTAAGGCTACAAGGCTATACCCGCATATCACTAGAACTATGATAGCAAAGGCTTTTGAGATATTTAAAAACAAAAAAGAGTCTTTTTCCGTCAACTTGTCGGTAGAGGATATACTAGATGAGCATACAAGGGCTTTTGTCCTTGGAATGCTTGGCGGATACGGTATATCGGATCGTGTTATATTTGAGATATTGGAGTCTGAGGGGATAGAAAATTACGGCGATGTATCCGAGTTTCTCGCCGCAGCAAAAAAATTTGGCGTTAAAATAGCTATTGACGATTTTGGAACCGGGTATTCTAATTTTGAGCATCTTGCCAAACTGAACGTAGATATCATAAAAATAGACGGGAGTCTAATTAGAAACATAGATACGAACTCAAACTCCGAAATTATAGTAGAGACTATAGTTAGCTTTGCAAAGAAGCTTGGAATGCAGAGCGTTGCCGAATTTGTTCATTCAAAAGAAGTGTACGATAAAATAAAAAAAATAGGAATCGACTATGCGCAGGGATATCTTTTGGGTAAGCCTGACGTATTGTCAGAGGGCAAATAAGGCATAGGTTTGGAATTATTACAAGAGTATTCGGAAGTCGATAAATACAAAGATATTAAGCTTTTATGCGTCGAAGATGAGCCCGAGGTCGGCACATGGTTTTTGAAGCATTTTTCAAAAATTATCCCATCCGTGTTTGTTGCTAATGACGGTGCAGAAGGGTTTGAAATATTCAAGCGAGAGATGCCGGACATCGTCATAACCGATATTATGATGCCATCCATGAACGGGCTTGAACTTGCAAAAAAGATAAAAGAGATATCGCCTAGGACAAAAATAATAGTCGTGACGGCCTACGGCAGCAGTGAATATCTCATGGAGGCTATTGAAATAGGGGTTGATAGATTCATGACAAAACCTCTATCACTTGAAAAACTAGACAAATCTTTTTTTTCGTGCGCCAAGGTAATAGCGACTGAAAAAGAACTTGTTAAAAAGAAAGAAGAGATAAGCCAAATAGAGAATGTGGACTCTTTGACTTTGTTGCCAAACAGAAGAAAACTAATAGAAATAATAGAGCTCTGTGATTATCCGGCTCTTGCGATACTAAATATAGATTCGTTCAAGGAAGTTAACGATTTTTACGGACATTCTGCCGGCGATAGTCTGCTTTTGGAGATAGCAAAAAGAATTTCCAAGATGGCAAAAGAAGACGGATACGATGTCTTTAAGCTCTCGGCAGACGAGTATGCGATATTCAAAGACTCATCATGCAAAAACGAATTTAGCCAATATATAAACTCCCTAATCGATAGAATGGAGTCTGAAAACTTCAGCTATGACGAAAACGACATAACCGTTTCGTTTACCGCCGGTATCGCGCTGGGTAAAACATCTCTTTTGTCAAAGGCCGACATGGCGCTCAAAGAGGCAAAACGCTCCAAAAAAACTTTTGTGGTATACGAGGAAAGCCTAAAGGTGATGGAGATTTATTCAAGTAATCTAACCTGGAGCAAAAAACTTAGAAGCGCCATTAAAGACAATAGAATAGTCTCATATTTTCAGCCGATAGTAGACAACAAAACCCTTGAAATAAAAAAATACGAATGCTTGGCCAGAATGCTTGACGATAGCGGCAATAGTATCTCTCCCAACTACTTTTTGGATATATCGAAAAAAAATAGGCTGTATCCTAGAATAACAAAAAAAATGTTGGATATGTCGTTTGAAATTTTCTCCGGATTGGAGTATGAGTTTTCGGTAAACCTTTGCGTAGAGGATATGCTAGATCCGGCAACCAGCTCTTATATTTACTCAAAGCTCGATGCGTACAGAGGCAGGGCAAAAGTAGCGTTTGAGATTTTGGAATCGGAGCGGATAGAGGAGTACGACGAGGTTAAAGAGTTTATCAAAAATATCAAGCGACTCGGCGGCAAGATATCGATAGATGACTTCGGTAGCGGCTACTCAAATTTCGAGCATATTTTGCGCCTCAACGTAGACTATATCAAAATAGACGCGTCCATGATAAAACACATAGATACGGACAGGAATTCTCAAATTATAGTGGACACGATAGTCGGGTTTGCTCAAAAGCTGGGGATTAAAACTATAGCCGAGTTTGTCCATTCCGAGGGTGTTTTCCACAAGGTAAGAGAGCTTGGCGTCGATATGTCGCAGGGGTATTATTTTTCCGCACCGACAGAGGGTATACAGGTATAGCATGAAAAGATACGGCTTTTCCAAAGTACTAAAGGCAACCAGTTGTCTGCTCGGTAAGATAAAGCCGTTTTGCGAAGTAGATGAGCTAACTGGAGTTTTGAATCTAAGGGCGCTAAGGTCTGATTTGGAGGATGGCGGCAATTATGCGATGGCCTTGGCAAATATTGACGGCTTCTCTACCGTTAATAATGCTTACGGGATAGATGCCGGCGATACCTTACTGAGAGGTTTTTGTAACGTACTAAAAAAGAACATACCTATGGGGGCTATTATCTATCGTTGCTACGGCGATGAGTTTGCGATACTTTTCCCATCCTGCGATGCCGATACCGCAGAGAAGTTTGCCGAACAATTGGACGGGTATTTATCATTTTCCAGCATTGATATAGGCGGGGTTGATTTAAAAATAGCAGTTACCGTTGGAATATCGGCGGGTAGCGGGGATAATCTCTTAAAGCATGCGTCAATAGCCTTGATGGAGGCTAGATTATCAAAGAAAAACCATGTTGCGTACGATAGCGGCAATGAACTTGAAAAAAAGATACAAAAAATATTCTACTGGCAAACAAAACTAAAAGAGGCTTTGACGGACGGGCATCTGACACCTTTTTATCAACCTCTGCTAAATAACAATACCGGAAAAATAGATAAATTTGAGTCGCTTATTAGATTGCGGCACGAAGGAAACATAGTGTTGCCGATAGATTTTTTGGATGCTGCCAGAGAGGGCGGCATGCTAAGTTCTGTGACAAAAATAATGATATCCGAATCGTTTAGAGAGTTTTCAAAAAATAACTATGCGTTTTCCGTAAATATTACGGAGCAAGACCTTTTGGATAAAAACTTTATCAACTTTTTGGAGAAAAAATTAGCGTCCAATAACATAGAGCCGCACAGAGTTTATTTTGAGCTTTTGGAGGGCATCAGTACCGATGTCGCGAATAACTCTCTTGAAACACTAAAAGATATAAAGAGGATGGGCTGCAAGCTGTCCGTTGATGACTTTGGCACCGAACACTCAAATTTTAGAAGGTTGCTAGAGCTAGAGGTTGATTTGATCAAAATTGACGGCAGCTTCATAAAAAATCTGGACAAATGCGAGACAAGCCAAAAGATAGTTCGTAGCATAATCAGTTTTGCAAAAAGTATCGGCGGGATGACGGCTGCCGAATTTGTGCATTCAAAAGAAATTCAAAGTATTATTAAGGATATGGGGATAGACTATTCACAGGGATATTACATAGGAATTCCAAATCCGAAACCTGAAATAATACATGATGAGGCGTTTGATTAATGAGGGCTTTAATAGCAGAAGATAGCCAAATTATGCGAAAGATAGTGAAGACTAATCTTCAAAAACTATCTGTTAACAGAATATACGAGTCGGTTGACGGCAATGCTGCGTTTGCTACGCTAAATGCAAATGCAGATATTGATTTGTTATTTACGGATCTTAATATGCCAAACCTCAACGGTCTTGAGTTTTGCAAAAAGATAAAACAATCCGGCGATAAGTTCAAAAACCTGAGAATAATAGTAATCTCGGAGCATTTGAGCGATACCGTAAGGGAGTCTTTTTTGACGCTCGGTATATCGCATTTTGTTCCAAAACCGTTTGATTTGAAAGCATTTAACGATGTCGTAATTCCTCTTATAGAAGATATAAAAAACGGTGTTTTACCAAAAGACGGCGTAGATATGAGTAAGGATGAGTTCGTCAAAAAAATAAAAGAAGAACAGCCTCTCGTCTCCATAAACGAAGAAGAGCTGACGATTAACTTCAATAAAATGAGCGTAAGGGTTTCGCTTGACAAGCTTTTGGAAGCCGGAAAAATAAAATCTGACGATAGTGATGAAAGCGGTAAATATGTCGAGCTCAAAGATAAGCAATAATATAGACTTTAGCATTCTAATAGTAGATGATAGCCCTTTTATCGTCGAGGTCTTAAAGACTTTTTTAAATCGATTTTCCCCAAACATTATTGAGGCCGAAAACGGCAAGCTTGGGCTAGACCTTTACAGGCTACATAAGCCTGACTTTATAGTTTCCGACGTTGTTATGCCGATTATGAACGGCCTTGAGATGAGCAGGGAGATAAAGGCTATCAACAAAGACGCCTTTATAGTCCTAACTACCGCCGTAGAAGATAAAGACAATCTTGCGGAAGCAATCGAAATAGCTATTGATAAGTATTTGCCAAAGCCCATAGATTTAAGACGATTAGAGCAGATTTTGCTTGAATTTATGGAGCATCTAAGCGCCAAAAAAGCGTTGGAGGATAACAGGCACCTCCTTGAGGAGTATAGAAAAGCGCTGGATTCGGCAGCTATTTTTACTGTGACCGATACAAATGGAATTATCAAATACGTAAACGACGAATTTGTCCACACAACCGGCTACAGCAAAGAAGAGGCTGTCGGAAATTCCCATAATATAGTCAGACACCCTGAGACTCCAAAAGGCGTATTCAAAGCTTTGTGGGAGAGCATATCCGGCAAAAAGATATGGAAAAGCGTTCTGGAGAATAGAGCCAAAAACGGAGAGAGTTTTTTTGTCGATAATACTATAGTTCCGATACTCGGTACGGATGGCGAAATCATAGAGTATATCGGCATATCATATGACATTACCGGCATAAGGGAGATGAACGAGAGAAATCTGCAATCTATCTTTAATGCCGATGAGTCGCTTATTATAGTGACCGATGATAGATTTGAGATAAAAATAGTTAATAAGTCTATGCTAAAGGTGCTTGGTGCGGAGAGCATCGCCGATTTTTATAAAGACAACGAAGCGATTTATGATAGATTTTTGCCGAGGGACGGTTTTTTGAGCAAAGATGATTTGGTCGGCACTGGGCGAAAGGATAGATACAGAAGATTTAAAAAGGTATTGACGGAGGGTGATAAAAGACAACGTAAGGTGGCGATGTGTACGCCTGACGGCGAAGAGAGATATTACGCCGTAAGAGTCAGTACCGTTAGCGATAAAATGGTTGTCAACAAGCACTACAATATTTTTAGCTTCGTCGATATAACGGAGCTTGAGCTGATGAGACAGCAGCAGATAAACAATATCAAGCTAAGTTCGATAGGTAAGCTCGCGGCAGGGATAACGCACGAAATAAATACCCCGCTTACGTATATCAAGGGCAACTTGGAAATATTAAAAATGGATATAGCCAACGATTGCGCATGTGGTTTGAAGCATGATTATTTGGCGGCTTGCGAGGCTATGGAAGACGGCATAAAGCGTATGGCGGCGATTGTAGAGTCGATGCGAGAAATAGCGGGCGTAAGCAGAACTGAAAAAACGGAAGTAAACGTATACACAACCATTATCTACTCGCTCCGTATGGTTTACAACAAAGCAAAACAGATATGCAATATAACGGTAAACGGCAAGCCGTTTGATATGTCTCTCGACAAGGATGCAGAAAATATTTCTATGGTGGCTACGCCGCAGAGACTTGAGCAAATTTGGATTATTATTTTGAATAATGCGCTAGATGAGTATATTAAGTCCAAACTCCCGTTTGAACAGCGTTTCATAGATATTCAAGTTTCAAAAAAATTGGATATAATCAAGATTATTATAAAAGATAATGCCGGCGGTATAGAAGCCACTATGCTGCCACATATATTCGATATATTCAAAAGCTCAAAACCGCAGAGCGGAATGGGCGTCGGATTGAATATAGCAAAGTCTATCATAGAAGATCACGGCGGCGAAATAACTGCTCGCAATGAAGATGGCGGGGCGGTGTTTGAAATAGTCTTTAAAGAAAGAAGGGAGTCTTAATGTTTTTTTCGTCAAAAAACGATTGTTTGAAATATGAAGAGGAGATAAAAGCTCTAAAAGAAGAGCTTGAATACTACAAAGAGCTTGCGGGATTTACCGTAGACGAAGGTGTTTTTGTTATAGATGAAAACGCAAATATAATGTTCAAAAATGAAAATTGCCCGGAGTTTCCGAATAAAATCGCTAAGTTTAAAGCCGAGTTGTTCTCCGGAGTAAAGAAAATAGAAGACGAGACCTGCGAAGCCGATGTCAGAACAAAAAGTCTTCCGGGCGGAAAGCTACTTGTTGCTCTATCTCGCAGAGACAATGACCTAAAAAATGACGACGAACTAATTTCTATGCACCAAACAAGCATAAAAAATGCCCTTTCAAATACGCAAAAAGCGTTTGCGGATATGCTTACCAAATTTGACTTGATGATAGCACAGTCCAAGGATACCGCCGAAAGCTCAACGGACGGCATGGATATACTAAATAATATTGTAAACAGCATGGATAAACTATTTACGCTGATGAGCGAAGCAAATTCTATGATGAATTCTCTAGTTGATAGAAGCAATGAGATTTCTAGTGTTATTATGCTCATCAAAGATATAGCGGAGCAGACAAACCTTCTGGCACTAAACGCCGCGATAGAGGCTGCGAGAGCCGGAGAGCAAGGAAGAGGTTTTGCGGTTGTTGCAAGTGAAGTCGGCAAATTGGCAGAGAAGACGCAAAAAGCGACAAAAGAGATAGCAATAGTTGTTCAAACTATGCAGCAAGAGATAAGCGATACGCAAAGAGGCACGGAAGAGATAGGCGAAATAGTCGGCGTAACCAAGGGGCATGTAGATAGCTTCTCCGAAAAACTTGATATGTTCCAAAAGAATGCGGCAAGAGCAGTGTTCGAAACACTCGATATCTCAAACCAAGTGTTTGTAAACCTTGCAAAAATAGACCACGTGATATACAAAAACAATCTATACGCTTACTTATTCGGTCAAAATACCGAGTTTAACAAAGTTGACCACCACAACTGTCGTCTCGGCAAATGGTACGAAGGCGGCGTCGGTAAAAAACAATTCGGTGAAATGCCAAGCTATGCAAAACTAGACAAACCTCACTCTATCGTGCATACTTATGCGAATGAGCTTGCCCAAAAATGTGGAGGCGGACACACAATCGCTTGTAGCAAAAAAGAGGTTGAGGAAAAAGTGCATGCTATAGAAAACGCAAGTATGGATGTAGGCGCCGCACTAGACCAAATTGTCACAGAGAAGACACAGCAATTAATGAAAATGGCAATAAAAGATCTTTTTAACGAGGGTAAATAAATGATAAAGCTAATGATAGTAGACGATGAATCTCAAATTACCGCAATGCTTGAGAAGTGGTTTTCAAAAAATAAAGAGTTTTCGGTTAGCACATTCAATAATCCGGAAATAGCTCTTACGAGCTTTAATACGGTAAAGCCAGACGTAGTTCTTCTGGATATCATGATGCCGCAAATGGACGGAATAGTTGCCCTTGAAAAAATAAAAAATATGGATCCGGCTACCGTTGTTGTGATGATGACCGCATATTCTACGCTTGATAGAGTACTTTCAAGTCATAGACAAGGGGCCGAAAGCTATATACTAAAACCGTTTGAAAGTCTTTCCGACGTTGAGGAAAAAGTAAGAGCGGCTTATTCCAAAAGGGTGGAAAAATAATTATCTCCCGTCATCTTCTAATCTTTCTATCTGCCGCCGCTTTGTTTTGCGGCTGCGCAGACAATCAACCAAAAGTTTCACAAAGTGTTTTTGTCTCAATCGTCTCAAAAAATATCAAATTTTCGGATATGGGATTTTTCAACGAATACGAGAGCAAAAAAAGTCTCGATGTTTACGCTCTGGGCACTCCCGTATTTAAGATAGATTTTGACGACATGGTATGCTTGGGTTCCGGCTGTATGGGCAAAGAAGAGTTTGTTAAAAGCTATATGTCGGAGGCTTTGTATCCTGACGCTATGAATGATATTCTAAGCCAAAAACCGCTAAAAATAGGGTCAAAAATAACCACCTATGACGGCGGCTTCACACAAGAGGCGATAGATTCCGGCTACGACATAACATATAAAGTTGACAAAAAAGAGATATATTTTTTTGAGCGCATAGGTGGGTTCAAATTTCACTTGAGGTTCTTGGATTGAAATCAAAAAAACTTGTCGGGGCGCATGTAAGCGCATCGGGCGGCATTTTTAACGCACCGCTTAACGCCAAAGCTATAGGGGCAAATGCTTTTGCTCTGTTTTTAAAAAATCAAAAACAGTGGAATGCAAAAGACTACGACGATAAAACAATAGATGCCTTTCGAGCAAATATGAAAGAGTGCGGCTTTGAGCCAAGCGCAGTGTTGGCGCACGATGGATATTTGATTAATCTCGGTTCGCCGGAGGATGAGGCCAGGGAAAAATCAAAAGCTGCATTTTTGGATGAAGCTAGACGTGCCGAGGAGCTTGGGCTTTTGCTGCTAAACTTTCACCCAGGAAGTCACCTTAGAAAAATATCCGAAGAAGAGTGTCTGAAACTCATAGCGGAAGCAATGAACGAAACCATAAGCAAAACAAAAACAGTTAAGCTTGTGATTGAGAATACGGCCGGGCAGGGGAGCAATATGGGATATCGCTTTGAGCATTTAGCTCGTCTGATTGAATTGACTGAAGACAAGAGCAGAGTCGGCGTTTGTCTTGATACCTGCCATACTTTTGCATCTGGATATGACCTTAGAGGCAAGGAGGCGCTAGATGCTACGTTTGCCGATTTTGATAATACGGTCGGCTTCTCTTATCTTCTAGGGATGCACCTTAATGACTCAAAAGGCGGGCTTGGCTCCAAACTAGATAGACATGATAGTCTCGGGCTCGGTACTATAGGGCTTGGTTGTTTTGAGTATATTATGAAAGACGCTAGATTTGATAATATTCCGCTGATACTTGAGACGCCAAACGACGCTATTTGGGCCGATGAGATAAAAATGCTTAGAGCTTACGAGGAAAACTAATATGATTTTGATGATAGACAATTACGACAGCTTCACATACAACGTCGTGCAATACTTTAAAGAGCTAGGTGCCGACCTCAAGGTGATACGAAACGATGAAATGACGGTTGAGGAGATAGAGGCTTTAAATCCTGAAAAAATAATCATCTCCCCGGGGCCGTCAACACCGAATGAAGCGGGTGTGAGCCTGGAGGTCATCAAGAGACTAGGGCACAAAATACCGATTTTGGGTATATGCCTAGGTCATCAGGCGATAGGACAAGCCTTTGGCGGCACGGTAGAGAGAGCGCCAAATATGATGCACGGCAAAACATCTAAGATGAAAATTTGTAAAGATTCACCAATATTCAAAGATATTCCAGGGGAGTTTACGGCAACTCGTTACCACTCTCTTATCGTAAACAAAGATAGCGTCCCATCTTGCATTATTCCGACGGCGTTTAGCGCCGATGACGGCGAGATAATGGCGCTAGAGGTCGAGGGCAAGCCAATCTATGGCGTACAATTCCATCCGGAATCAATCTTATCCGAGTATGGACACAAGATATTCGATAACTTTCTAAAACTTTAAACACCCCCTTAAAGCTGCTTTGAGCTTTTTTGTGGTTAAATATTATTTTACTTTTTAATATTTAACCCAAAAGGGCGGCACATATGCTTTCAGACATAAATAACATATCCATCAAATATAAAATTTCAATAGCAGTTGCGGTTTTGGTGCTGTTTGGCTCCTTTTTTACCGGACTGTTTATATCTACCAAATTGTCTTCGATAGCCGAACAAGAAGCGGTTGAAATACTCCAGCGAGAATTATCTTTTATGAAGCAGGCAGTCAGTATGTATGACAAAAATGCCAAATCGCAGGTAGATAGAATGTTCGGCATGTTTCTTCACTCTCTTCCAAAAGATGCCGCCAAAAAAGACAACGGCTCAGATATTCCTACAATAACACTCGGCGGCGTTGTCGCAAACTCAAATTATGCTCTCGTCGATAAGTTTGCAGAGCATGCCAAGGGTAGCGTTAGTACGATTTTTGTAAAACATAACGATGATTTTATTAGGGTGACCACTAGCCTAAAAAAAGAGGACGGCAGCAGGGCGGTCGGCACAATGCTGGATAGAAAACATCCTGCCTATAAGATGCTTATGGGTAAACAAGAATATATAGGTTCCGCAAAGCTTTTCAAAAAAGACTATATGACCAAATATGCACCCATTGTATCGGCAACCGGAGATGTTATAGGTGCTGTATTTCTGGGGATTGAAGTGACCGACGAGCTTGCGAATCTAAAAAACCTCCTCAAGTCGCTTAGGTTTGGCAAAACCGGCTATGCATATGTTGTAAATTCTGCCGACGGCGAAAAAAAAGGTGAGTTTATCGTTCACCCAACAAAAGAAGGAAGCAATCTAATAAATGACAAAGATGCAAACGGAAAAGAATATATAAAAGAAATAGTTACCAAAAAAGACGGAGTTTCATATTATTCTTTGGCCGATGTCGGAAGTGGCGGCTCGGATGTGAAGACTCAAGTGGTCGCTTATGCTCAATATAGTGACTGGAATTGGATAATAGTCGCTAGAGCGTCGATGGAAGAGATTACCGCACAAGTCAAGACTACTAGAAATACATTGATTGTGATTAATATACTAATTGCCTTCATTGTCGCCTTTATCAGCTTCCTGATTGTCTCCAAGGTTGTTGCGCCTCTTTTTGGCTTCAGCAAGACGCTTCAAGAAAGTGTGTCCGATAAAAATTTGAATGCCAACTTCAAAGCTCCGTTCAAGGATGAAGTGGGGGTAATGGCTATTGCCCTTAATGAACTTTTTGTATCCATTAAGTCTGCTTTTATCGAAGCAAAGAGGTCTTCCGGCGAGAACGCCTCGGTTGCATCAGAACTTAGCCACACTTCGCTACAAATAGGCAAAAGAACGGAAGAGGAGACTAGTTCGGTGATAGAGGCCGACAAAATGTCCCAAAATCTAAGAGCAACGGTTTCGGAAGCCATAGTAAAAACGACTGAGACCAAAGAAGAACTTCAAAAAGCAATGGAAAATATGCGCTCCTCAAGGCTTGAAATACAAAAAGCTTCTCATAGTATAGAAAATGCGTCGGAACAAGAAGCGGTTTTGGCTAAAAAGTTGAATGAACTTGCAAAGAATGCAGATTCCGTCAAAGATGTTTTAACCGTAATAAGCGATATAGCCGATCAAACAAATTTGCTTGCACTGAATGCTGCAATAGAGGCGGCAAGGGCAGGGGAACACGGGAGAGGTTTTGCCGTCGTTGCCGATGAAGTTAGAAAACTTGCCGAAAACACGCAGCACAGCCTTGGGGAAATAAATGCCTCTATAAACGCCATAATAACATCAATCAATGAAGCTAGCGGTGAGATGGATAAAAACGCAAAAAATATTCTAGAGTTATCGCATAACTCCAAAAGCGCTGAAGTAAACATTGCCTCAAGTTTTGAATTGGTCGTAAAGGCTTACGAATCATCGGAAAAAAACACCAAGGACTTTAGTGATGTCGAGAAATTCATATCCGAGCTATCGGCCATAATGCAAAAAATAGCGGATTTGTCGCTGTCAAACAGCAGGAGTGTCGAAGAGATAGCCTCCGCAAGCACACACCTTGATAAATTAACCCATACATTGGATGCACAGTTAGCACAGTTTAAAAGTTAATCAACCCCGGCATTTAAGCGGCTTTTTGTACAATGATTGCATGATTAAGTTGCTGGGCAATAAAAGTTTTTTTATCATATTTTTAGCCGCGTATGCGGCTCTTATCTTTTCGTATCCGCATTTTTTATCCATAAGCTCATTTGAGGCTTCTATTTTTTATAACGATAGCGGCTATCTCGGTATCATCACAAGATTTTTTTGCAATATTTTTGGACAAAACGACTTTGGCCTTAGGATATTCTTCATCGCCGTCTACTTCGCATCTCTACCTCTTTTTTATTCTGTCTCAAAGAGGGTCTTAAGGCAAGAGTCGGACGCAAGATTGTCATTGTTGATTTTTTGCCTTCTCCCCGGAAGCAGCCTCTCCGCCTTACTGGTTATGAAATCATCGGTCATCATATTTCTATCGCTTGCTTTTATCTATCTTTACGGCAAAGGTCGCACGCTATTGGCTTTTGTCATGCTTGGATTGTCTGCCGTGCTTGACGGGGCATTTGCTATTTTATTTTTGTCTCTCATTTTTTACGCGATACACAAAAAAGATAATGCGCTGATTTTTGTAGCTCTTTTATTGTTTGGGTTGTCGATGGCTATGTTTGGTTTTGACGACGGCGGACGGCCTAGAGGATACTTTTTGGATACGCTGGGCGTATATATGTCTATTTTTTCCCCGATACTTTTTTTGTATTTTGTATTTGCCATATACAAGATAAAGCGGGAAGATAGGCCTATCGGCTGGTATGTATCTTTTTGGGCGCTTATTTTTTCCCTTCTTTTATCGTTTAGGCAAAAAATTATGATTTACGATTTTGCCCCGTTTGTTGTACTTGCAATTCCTTTTATGGTGAAGACTTTTTTTGCATCATATAGAATCAGAATAGGAAAAAATAAAAGAGTATACGAAGTTGGTTTTAGTGTTGTGCTACTGTCCCTTGCGTCAGTATTTGTGCTATCTTTTTTTAATCGGCCGCTGTATGCCTGTATGGACTATAAAAAAACACATTTTGCCTACAACTACCAAGTAGCCAAAGAGCTAGCGCAAGAGTTGAAAAGCTTGGGGATTACCGAATGTATTGTTTCGGATAGTGATATGGCTATCAGGCTAAAGTTTTACGGAATAAATAGAGGCGGAAATTATACCGTGGATGAAAAACCGCTCAAAAATAGCAAAAAAGTTTCAATAATATACAGTGGAGTAGAGGTAGCCTCTTATTATGTTACTAAAATAAACACTTTATAGTTTTTGTAGCTCGCAAAGCATGGCCTTTAAATTTTATATTTAGTAAAAATGTTACAATTTGATAAATTACGAAGAGGAGAGGTCTATGGCGCAAAGAGCTATTAGAGAGTATGACGGCAAAGCGCTGTTCGCCAAAGTATGGAACAACTATTTTGACGGTTTTAAATACGGTTTTGAGTCCGTTTTGGTAACAAGCAGCGCAGAGCTAAAGGCAAAGGCAAAAGAACCGGGCTATGAGTGGCTAAGCACAAAAGCTTTGGTTGCAAAACCGGATATGCTATTTGGTAAAAGAGGGAAAAACAATCTTGTATTGTTCAAAGACCAAAAGCCTGGCGATGTTAGCCTTGATAAAGCGGCATCTTGGATAGACGAAAAAATCAAAGAAGACACAAAACTTCTAAGCGGACAACATGGAACGCTTACTCACTTTATAGTTGAGCCTTTTACACCACACAGCCAAGAAGAAGAGTACTATATCTCAGCTACCGTTGTCGGAGAGGACGATGTGCTTTATATGTCTGCCGAGGGCGGCATGGAAGTCGAAGAGGGCTGGGATGAAAAAGTCGTAGAAGTGACCGTGCCTATCACAATGTCTGACGCCGAGATGGAAGCGAAAGTAAGAGCCGCAATCCCGGCTGACATCAAAGACAAAAAATCATTCGGTGACTTTGCCGTATCGTTTTTCAAATTCTATAGAGATATGAACTTTGCATATCTTGAGATAAACCCGATAGTTATGCAAGGAGATAAATGCGAGCTTCTCGACCTTGTGGCAAGACTTGACGATACTGCGGGCTTTATGATGAGAGAGACATGGGGTGATATCGAATATCCGACTGCGTTTGGCATGGAAGACCAATCTCCGGAGGAAAAAGCTATTGCGGAAGCTGACGCAAAATCGGGCGCATCACTCAAACTTACCATACTAAACCCAAAAGGTCGTATCTGGACTATGGTTGCGGGAGGCGGCGCATCGGTTGTTTATGCCGATACTATCGCAGATCTTAGCGGCAATGTTGAAGACCTTGCAAACTACGGCGAATACTCAGGCGGCCCTACGACTGGCGAAACAGAGTTTTACGCTTCGACGGTGCTTGATTTGATGACAAGAGAAAAAGACGTAAAAGGTAGAGATAAGATTCTAATCATTGGCGGCGCTATCGCAAACTTCACGGACGTTGCAAAAACATTTACCGGCATTATCCAAGCATTTGAAAAATACGCGGACAAAATGAAAGCTGTCGGCACAAGAATATATGTAAGAAGAGGCGGACCAAACTTTGAAAAAGGTCTAAAAGACATCAAAGAGGCCGCAGATAGACTAGGGCTTTACATAGAAGTTTACGGACCTGAAACGCATGTAACAGACATCGTTAGAATGGCGCTAGAGAAGTAAGGGGAATAAGATGAGTGCACTATTTACAAAAGAAACACAAGCGATTTTTTGGAACAACAACAAAAGCGCAATTCAAAGAATGCTCGATTATGACTACGTAATCGGACGCAAAACTCCATCCGTTGCGGCTATCGTAGCGCCTTCTACCGAAGACAAGTTTGACAAGTTCTTCTGGGGCGCCGATGAGATAATGATATCTCTATACAAAAATACAAAAGAAGCGGCGGCGGCTTGTCCAAATGCAGACGTACTTCTCAATTTCGCTTCATTCAGAACTGCGTATGAAGTTACGATGGAAGCCATCGAGATGGGCAAACAGTTCAAAACTATCATGGTAACCGCCGAAGGTATTCCTGAGAGAATGGCAAGAAAGATGAACCAAGCCGCAAAAGATGCAGGCATTATAGTTATCGGCCCTGCAACGGTTGGCGGTATCGCTCCTGGCGCTTTCAAGATAGCAAATGTCGGTGGAACTATAGAAAATATCATTAACTCAAAGCTTCACAGAGCAGGCTCTTGCGGCCTTGTGACTCGTTCAGGTGGTCTATTTAACGAGCTTTCAAACATCATCTCTATCAATGCCGACGGTATTGCGGAGGGTGTTGCTATAGGCGGCGATAGATTTGTGGGAAGCGTGTTCATAGACAATCTCCTTAGAATGGAGAGCAACCCTGCTGTTAAATACATGGTACTTCTAGGTGAAGTCGGCGGCACGGAAGAGTATAAAGTAATAGAAGCGGTAAAAAGCGGCAAAATCAAAAAACCTATCATTGCATGGTGCATAGGTACAATAGCCAAGCACTTTAGCTCAGGTGTGCAGTTTGGTCACGCAGGTGCGAGCGCAAATGCGGACGCTGAAACTGCGGCGGCAAAGAACAAAGCTATGGCAGACGCGGGTATATATGTACCTGAGAGCTTCAACGACCTGCCTGCAAAAATCAAAGAGGTATACACGAAGCTAAGAAATGAAGGCGTAATAGGCGAAGTAGAAGAGCCGGTACTAAACAAACTGCCGTCTTCTAGAAAAGCGAAAAACTTTATTTGTACTATTTCCGACGATAGAGGCGATGAGGCGACTTATGCCGGTTATCCGATATCCAGCGTTGCTACGCCTGACACGGGCTTTAGTATCGGTGATGTTATGAGCCTTTTGTGGTTCAAAAAGAGATATCCAAAATGGGCTACAAACTTCATCGAAACGGTTGTTAAAACAGTCGCAGACCACGGCCCTGCGGTATCTGGCGCTCACAATGCGAGGGTTACGGCAAGAGCTGGAAAAGACGTTATCAGCTCTGTCGTTACCGGACTTCTCACCATCGGGCCTAGATTTGGCGGGGCGATAGACGGTGCGGCAAAATATTTCAAATACGGTTATGACAATGGTCTTAGCCCATCTGAATTTATAGAGTATATGAAAAAACAAGGTATTCCGATTCCTGGTATCGGACACAGAATCAAATCTGTTAGAAATCCAGACCTTAGGGTATCCGGGCTCAAAAAGTATGTAGGTGAGTATTTCCCGTCAAGCCCACTTCTTGACTATGCGCTAGAGGTTGAAAAACTAACGACTAGCAAAAAAGACAACCTAATACTAAATGTTGACGGTACTATCGGCGTACTTATGATAGATATGTGGAGAGCGCTCGGCTACTCCGACGAAGAGATGGATGTATTCATCGAAGCCGGCGCACTAAATGCATTCTTTGTTCTTGGTCGTTGTATAGGTTTCATCGGGCATGTACTTGACGAAAAACGTCTTGCAATGCCGATGTATAGACATCCATGGGAAGATATTCTTTATGATGTAAAAAAGGCTGAAGACATTTAGTCTCCGCCTTTTTTAGCCTTCAGGGCGGATTGTCCTCTCCCTTTCCGCCCTTTAACTTCTTTTTTGTAAAATCAGTAAAATCTCACTAAATAACGGTTCTGCCGATGATAAAAAAAGCACTTACCACCATCGAACTAATCTTTATCGTTATACTAATAGGTATTATGTCGGCCGTCGCCACGTCGTATTTTAGAGATGATAAGTTGGCTCTTGCGGCATACCAAGTCTTAGAACATATTAGATACACACAACATCTAGCACTTAGTGAGCATAAGTTTGATCCTAAGGATACGCAGTTTAAAAGTACCCCTGGATATGCCGCATCAAGAGAGGGGACGTATTACAGGGGATGGTGGCAAATAAGATTTCAAGTAATTGCCCCAACAAATGCCGCAAGCGGTCTTGTGGGCTATTCTGTATATTCAGATTTTGACAGACAGGGTGGCATTGATGTTACCAATGTTGTGAATCCGGCAATTAATCCGACAGACAATAAATGGCTTAGACTTTATGATAACTGTAATAATTGTAGTGAAGATGTATTTTTGGACAAAAAATTTGATATAACAAATATAGCTTTTTCAGCAAATTGTCAAGATACTGGTTTTAGGGCTACAGCATTAGCAAGTACTACGGGAGTTATTGTTTTTGATGAGAAAGGCAGACCTTATTACGGTGTTGCAAACAATGCTCAAAATAATCCATATCAGTTTTTACTGACCGCAAATTGCATAATTACGCTAACCGGTACTGAGGGTAAAGTGGCCGAAATCACAATTTATCCGGAGACCGGATACGCTGAAATTACGAGGCTCGACTAAGAAAATCTAAAAAATATTAAAACATTCCCCCAAAACCCCCTTGACACACTCATATTTTTCAGCTACAATTCCGGCCTCAAACAAGTTGAGGGGTTGTTAAAAACCTTGAAACGAGTGAGAGTTTTAAAAACGGATTTCGACTT
>JBFWKW010000008.1:0-61463 GCA_050252455.1 Campylobacterales bacterium
AATATTGCTCCGTTTAGCTATTTTGCCCCGCTTAGCACCAATCCGCCGATAGTCGTCGTGTCGATAGGACTCAAAGAGGATGAAAGCCCCAAGGATACATGAGCCAATATCCTAAAGCACAAAAAAGCGACGATATGCCTTGCGGGAAAGGAGTTTTTGGAAAAGCTCACGGCATCTAGCGAAGAGTTGCCACATGAAGAGAGCGAGGCGGAAAAATTTGCCATCGATACACACACCATAAAAGCAGGATTTCCCCCGGCAATAAAAGGGATAAAAGCCGCATATTTTTGCGAGCTATACAAAGTGTGCGAAATAGAAGGGAGCGAAACGCTACCTTTGATGCTGGAGATTAAAAGCGGCTATTTTGCCGATGAAGCAATAGATGAAAAACTAAATATAAAACTTGAAAATGTAGGGCGCGTAGGTAGAGAATTTTTGATAGACGCGATTAGAACAAGAGGCTAACCTACAAACACTCCCTTTCCTTTTTCAAACCTTATCTCAATTATTGCGCCGCCATCCGGCCTATTTGCGGCAGTTATGGTGCCACCCATATTTTGCTCTATTATCATTTTGGTCATATAAAGCCCGACTCCGGTGCCTTTGCCCTGCTCTTTTGTGGTAAAGTAAGGCTCAAATATTCTAGGCAATACTTTTGGGTCTATGCCTGAGCCGTTATCCATGACCCTTACAAACGCATACCTATTGCCATCCTCGCTAGCCACCCCTATTTCAACATTTATAGACGCATCATATTCACCGTCTTTCTCTTTTTTTTCGACGATAGCGTCCTTGCTATTTGAAAGTATGTTCAAAATAAGCTGTTTAAACTCATTTGGATAGCCGTGTATTAGTGCCTCCCCAGGCTCATCTATGTCAAGCGGAGAATACACGTTGGTAGCTATACCATAATGCTCGAGCTGCGGATTTATGAGGCTTACCACATCTAAAGTAGCGGCTATCAGCGCAAAATCCTCTTTTTTATTATCCGGTTTAAAAAAGTTTCTAAAATCATCGATTGTTTTTGACATTGTTTTAATCTGCTTCATGGCGGTAGCGTCAAAATTATCTAAATATTCGTCGTTAAGCTCCCCAAATTGCCTTGCTATCTTGATGTCTTGAACCATTATCCCAAGGGCATTTAGCGGCTGTCGCCACTGGTGTGCTATGGCGGACATCATCTCTGCAAGTGCGGTAAGCTTACTTTGCTGCAAAAGCAATCTTTGTTGCAACATCTGCCGCTCTTCTTGCGTTCTTTGCTCCGTGATATCCTTGACTGCCGAGACAACATAGTTACATCCGCCGTCTTGCATCACGCTATATGTTGCCGACAAAAAAAGCACTGTGCCGTCTTTTCTGACCCTGGTTACCCCAAGCTCCATCTCAAGACCGACATTTTTTATTAGCTCAAAATACGCCTCTTCGGTTTTGCGAACACTATCGGGCGGAATAACTTTCAAAAACGAGGAACCGATAAGCTCGCACGGCTCATACCCAAACAACGCCGCATACTTTTCATTTACACTGACGTACAGGCCGGCCTCATCGGTCACGCATATGGCTAGATTTGCGTTTTTGTAGGCTTTTACCTCTAGTGCGGCCGTATTGATATCATTTTGCGGCATCGTAAACCTCAATTAAAAATGGTTAACATAGGGTATGAAAAAAATTATAAAAGTTACCATAATGTTACTCTTCTTTTTTGGCTGTTCGTCAAAAGAGCTCCCAATAACAAACGAGGCAATAATAGATAAAAAACCGCTGTTTGCTCTGAGCTCCCTATCTATCGAAACCGGATACAACTACATAAGCGGTGAACAAAAAATAGGCGAAAATATTTCATCACAGGTACAAAAAAGAGCCGATGATTCTATATATTTCACAAAATTCAAAAAAGGAATTCTAAAACTGAAGATTATTTCGGTAGAGGCCGCGGAAACAAAAGAGAGAAAAGGGAGTTTTTTATATTTTTTCCCGTCATACGCAAAAGGGTACAAGGCAACGCTTTTGTATTCTCTCTCGGCCTATGCGCCAAACGGGGATGAACCACAAAGAACGGAACAAAAAATATCAGTATCGGTAGACGGGAGAGACGAACGGAGTCGCAAGGAATTAATCGAAAAAACAGCCGATGCCTTCCAGAACTCCATATTCAAAACAAGCAAAGAAATATTCGCCAAGTTCCTAGCAGGCTAAATTATGGCCGTTTTGGCGAGTTGGGCATGCTTGACACCTTTTAGACCGGAGATTTGCGCCGCTATTTTCTCTATCTCGCGCGGACTCCCCTTGATGACTATCACCTCAAGGCAATCGTGATGCGTAACGTGCATGTGGAGCGTACATGAGACATTTAACAGGTGTCCGTGCTGAATCTCGACCATCTTGTCGGAAAGTTCATTGTGATGATGATCATAGAGTATAGTCAGAACGCCTAGGCACTCCGTTTCGTTTTCCCATTTTTTTTCAACCATTTTTTGGCGTATCAAATCCCTGATAAACTCGGAGCGGGAAGCATAACCATTTTTTAATACGTCATTTTCGATGTAATCAAAAAGCGTCTGCTCCAATGAAACGCTAAATCTCACTATCTTGTCGTTTTTTTCCATTGTTATTCATACCCCTTGCGAACTTTTAATTGTGTGAATTTTTATTTTTGTTAGCATATCAATTTTTTTTAAATTCCACACTTCAAAAAAACATCAAAACACTGTGCTAAGTGTGTGTATTTTTGTTGCCAAAAGCCGATATTTACTTTGAAACGGTTGCGTTTTTTACCAAAAAAAGACTAAAATAGCCCAAATTAAGCCCATGGATCAACATATGGAACAGATATACTCTGAAGACGGCACGCTTCTTTTTGAAGGCGGTTTTAAAGGCAAAAAGAGAAATGGCCCGTCAAAAACTTTTTATCCCAACGGCACACTAATGCTAGAGGGACACTACATAAACGGTAAAAGAGACGGCGACGCCAAAATATACGCCGAAGATGCGAAGCTTGCAATAGAGTGCAAATTTGACGACGGTGTTGAAAGCGGAGAGTGGAGATATTACAACGCCAACGGAACACTGAGCAAACAAGGGGTGCTCAAAAACGGACGCGAAGACGGAGAGTGGTTATTTTTTGACGAAAACGGCAATATAAGCGAAAAAGGGAGCTATAAAGACGGTCAAAAACAAGGCGAATGGATAGAGTACTACGAAAATGGTAATACAAAAAAAGTACTAAGCTATAAAAAAGGTATCATCGACGGAAAAGCCGAGTTTTTTTACCCAAATGGAGCCTGTAAGGAAAAGGGGCAATATAAAAACGGTCATGAAAACGGAAAATGGCATGAATATGACGAAAATGGCCTAAATACCGGAAGCGGAGAATACAGAAACGGCAAAAAAATAGGTGTCTGGCGGGGTCAAGAGCTTGAAGAAATTATTAGCTAGCCTATTCGTTATTGCGGTTTTTGCAAATTTTGTATTTGCTTTTTCGCAAAAGACGGAGGGTGAGCTAAAAGATGCCATCAAAAACGAATACCAAAAAGAGTTTCCGACCATCCTTATCTCCGATATCAAGATAGAACATACGACAAAAGAAGATTTTGGCAACCTCCGCTACAAGGCAATGGAGATGCAAAAACAAAATCTCCAAAAAGACAGCGGGGTTGTTTTGGCTATTTTTGAGAGTGACAAAAACTCAACCAAACGATTGTTTGTTCGTTATAAAATAGAGGCTCTGCTGGAAATTGTAAAAGCAAAATATAACCTCCAAAAAGATAAAATCATAGACTTGGACGACGTACTGGCAGACAACGTACCTTTCAAAAATTTTTACTCAAAGCCAATATCAAAAGAGTCACTCAAAGGGTTGGCGGCGAAGAGATTTATGACGGCCGGCTCTATTATTTTTGAAAAAGACGTCGGCAGGTCTGCGACTCTCAAAAAAAATAGCTCATCGTACGCAACCATGAAAATGGACGGTCTTGAGATAGAGCTAGAAGTAGTCGCACTGGAAGACGGGAATATAGGGGAGACGATAAACGTCAAAACCAAAAACGGAAAAACTATGAAAGCGTACTTAAACAAAGACGGCAGGCTTGAGATAAGATGAAAACTTTGGTTTGTATATCGGGAGCAAGCGGTGCCGGACTTGGGCTAAAGCTATACAAAGAGCTTCAAAAAACAACCGAAAGCTATCTAGTAATTTCCGAATCGGCAAAAAAAGTGCTAACCTACGAAGAGGGGCTTGATGACGCCGCAATAGAAGCAGCCCCCTCCTCCGGCTCTTTCGGTATCGATGTCACGTTTATAGCTCCTTGCAGCATGAATACATTGGCAAAGATAGCCTGCGGGATAGCCGACACGCTTACAACGAGGGCTGCGGCAGTGGCTATCAAAGAAAAAAGAAAGTTGCTTTTAGCGCCCAGAGAGATGCCGTTGTCATCCATTGCGCTAGAAAATATGCTCAAACTGTCACAAAACGGAGCGATAATAGCTCCCCCGATGATGACATATTACAGCGGACAACAAACGCTGGAAGATATGGAAAATTTTATTTTAGGTCGATGGCTGGATTTATCCGGAATTCAAAATAGCTTATACAAAAGATGGGGCGATGAGTAAAACCAAAAAAGCAATATACCCTGGAACATTCGACCCTCTCACATTGGGGCATCTCGATATAGTCAAAAGGGCTCTAAAAATATTTGACGAGATTACCGTAGCCGTTGCCCTCTCAAGCGATAAAAAACCGCTTTTTAGCCTTGATGAGCGTGTAGAGATGGCAAAAGAGTGTTTCAAGGATACCCCATCCATAAAAGTTGAGGCCTACGATACCCTGCTTGTAGATTTTGCTACAAAAAAAGAGACACCAAATATCATTAGGGGGCTTCGGGCTATTAGCGACTTTGAATATGAGCTTCAGCTAGGCTATGCCAATCAAAGCCTAAATCCAAATATAGAGACGGTATATCTAATGCCCTCTCTTGAATACGCATTTATTAGCTCATCGGTTGTGCGCTCAATCCTAAAACACGGCGGGGATGCGTCACATCTACTACCAAAATCGGTCAAAAAATTCTGCGAAGGTAAAGATTTTGTACATTGCGTTTGAGGGCGTAGACACCTGCGGCAAGACAACGCAAATTGAAATGCTAAAAAAAGCATTTCCGCAGTTTATTTACACGAAGGAACCGGGCGGCACCGACCTTGGGATCAAAGTACGAGAGCTTGCCCTCCATCATCCAAATATTGACGAAAAAAGCAGACTTTTTTTGTTTTTAGCGGATAGAAGCGAGCACATAGCAAAAGTCATTAAGCCAAATATAGACAAAACTATCGTCTCGGATAGGTCGGTAATCTCCGGACTTGCGTACTCGAAATTTGGCGTATCCGACTTTGAGCAGGTGAAGACGATGTCGCTATTTGCCGTTGACGGAATAGTCCCTTCACTAGTTATCATACTAAGGCTAAACGAGACGACGATACGCCAAAGACTTGGCTCAAAAACGGCAGACGAGATAGAAAAACAGGGAATAGAAAAACTCCTTGAAATACAAGAGAGGATGCCTCGTATTTGCGACGAACTAGGGATAAAATACGAGATAATGGATGCTTCGCAAACAATAGAAGAGATACATAACAAGATAAAGGCAATAGTGCAATGATTACCGCTCTTAGAGGGATGAAAGACGTATATTTTGAAGACGCAAAAAAATTTGAAAAGTTTTTATCGACAGCCGTCAAGATAGCAAAAAACTACGGCTTTACACAGATAGAAACCCCGATATTAGAAGAGACTGGACTTTTTTTAAGAAGCGTAGGCGAGAGCAGCGATATAGTCGGCAAGGAGATGTATAGGTTCACCGACAAGGGCGACAATGATGTCTGCATGAGACCGGAGGGTACGGCCGGTGTAGTAAGAGCGTTTATTGAGAAAAAACTAGACAGAGCGGGCGGCGAATATAGATTTTACTATTTTGGCCCGATGTACCGCTATGAAAGACCGCAAAAGGGGCGTCTTAGACAGTTTCACCAGTTTGGGATAGAGTCTTTCGGCGAGGCAAGCTACCTTGAAGATGCGGCTATGATTAAGATGGCGGCTACTATTTTTGACGAGCTTGGCATCAAATATATGCTAAAACTAAACTCTCTGGGCTGCGAAAAATGCGTGCCTGAATATAGGCAAAAGCTAGTGCAAAAGCTAACAAGCATGAGAGAGTGTCTATGCGAGGATTGCGGCAGGCGGATAGAGACCAATCCGATGAGGGTATTTGACTGCAAAAACGAAGCATGCCAAAAAGCGTTATTGCCGCTGCCTCGTATCACGGACGCTCTTTGCGACGAGTGCAATAGCGATTTTGACGGGGTCAAGTCAGCCCTTGAAAAAGTGGGTATAGCCTACGAAATAGATAAGAACCTTGTGAGGGGGCTAGACTACTACACCAAAACCGCATTTGAGTTTGTCTCCACCGAGATAGGGGCGCAAAGCTCTATAGCAGGAGGCGGGAGATACGACAAGCTAATAGAGAGCCTTGAGGGCAAAGCCACCCCTGCGGTTGGATTTGCAATAGGGATAGAGAGAATACTGGATTTAATCATTCTTGATGACGAGCAAAGAGACGGGATATACTTCGCGCCGCTATGTGACGAGGCAGTCATGAGGGCATTTGAGTTGTCAAGTACATTTCGACAAAATACGGTAACTTACATGGGATATAGTGCCAAATCGCCAAAAAATCACCTAAAAGCGGCAGATAAACATAACGCCCTTTGGTTTGCCGGAATTGGCGAAAAAGAGTTAGAGACGGACACCGTGTGGCTCAAAAACCTCTCCACAAAAGAGGAGCTAAATATAGATATAAAGACGCTGCAAGCGAAAATTTCAGAGGATATATAAGTGCAAAGATACGGTATTGACGTTTGGGGACAAGAGAGCTTTGTTATCGAAGACGGTTGTGTAAAAGTTAATCACGGCAGTAAGCCCTCTCTTGTTGACATAGTTCGCGAAATACGTGAAAACGGTCACAAAGGCCCCCTTTTGCTGCGCTTTCCGCATCTTATAGAAAAGCAAATAGAGTTAATTTACGAAAAATTCAATTCCGCAATAAAAGAGTTTGACTACAAAGGCGGCTTCAAGGCGGTTTTTCCGCTCAAGGTTAACCAGTTTCCAAACTTTGTAGGACAGGTCGTCAAGCTCGGCCAGCCTTTTGGATACGGTCTTGAGGCGGGCTCAAAAGCCGAAATAATCATAGCAATGGCGTACAATAACACGGGCGCACCTATCACCGTTAACGGTTTTAAAGATATGGAGATGATAAGCCTCTGCTTTATCGCTGCCAAAATGGGGCACAACATCACTATTACGATAGAGGGGATAAACGAGCTAGAACTCATCATCGAAGTAGCCAAAAGATTAGGTGATCCTGTGCCAAATATCGGCCTCAGAATCAGGCTTCACTCTGTAGGAATGGGAATTTGGGCAAAAAGCGGCGGTATCAACTCCAAGTTCGGCCTCACGTCAACCGAGCTCATAGAGGCGATGGATATGCTAAAAACGGCAAATCTGCTTGAGAGGTTCAATATGATTCACTTTCATATCGGCTCGCAGATGGGAGATATCGCCCCTCTCAAAAAAGCGCTGAGAGAAGCCGGCAACATCTATGCGGAACTCAAAAAAAGCGGCGCTATGAATCTAAATGCCATCAATCTAGGCGGCGGCATAGCAGTCGAATACTCGCAGCAAGCAAAAAAAATGGATAGAAACTACAAGCTTGAAGAGTTTGCAAACGACGTTGTTTATCTAATGAAGGGTATCGCCGCGGCAAAGGGCGTTAACGAGCCTGATATCTATACCGAATCAGGCAGATTTATAGCCGCAAACCATGCCGTACTAATAGCTCCGGTGCTTGAACTATTCTCAAACGAATATGAGTCAAAAGAGCTTCGTCTAAAGCCGCAAAACCCGCCGCTTGTAGAGGAGCTGCTCGACCTTCTTGAGACAATGAGCGAGAAAAACGCAAGTGAATATATGCACGATGCCATAGACCATATGGAGTCTTTGCTAACGCTATTTGACCTTGGTTATGCAGACTTGCAAGACCGTTCAAACACGGAGATTTTGCTACACCTGATTACCAAAAAATTTATATCCTTATCCAAAGGCTCATATCTTAAAGAGATAAAAAGCGTCCAAGATAATCTGCAAGAGAAATATCTGCTAAACTTCTCTCTTTTTCAAAGCTTGCCGGATTATTGGGGACTTGGGCAAAACTTCCCTATTATGCCGATACACAAGCTAGATGAGACGCCGACAAGAAGCGCGAATATATGGGATATCACCTGTGACTCCGACGGCGAGATAAAGTTTAACATCAAAAATCCGCTGTTTTTGCACGATGTCGACCTACTGAGCGAAGACTACTATGTCGGATTTTTCAAGCTAGGAGCCTACCAAGAGGTACTTGGGATGCAACACAACCTATTCACCCATCCGACGGAGGCTACGGTCACTTTTGATGCAGCCGGAAATTACGAAGTCGACGATATCATACAGGCACAGAATTTGATAGATATTTTGGATGATATGGACTACGATATAAAAGAGATAGAGATAAAGCTCAGACACCGTATAGCCGATTCTAGACTAATCCCTGAGGACAAGAAAAAGGAAATCATGGGCGAGCTGTACGTCTACATGAGTGAGAACAACTACCTAAGGACGGTGCAATTTTGATAGGTCTCTATGCTCAAATAAAAGAGGATTTCAGGATTGTCTTAGAAAGAGACCCTGCCGTTGCCTCTAAATTAGAGCTTTTTTTTAACTATCCCGGTCTTTGGGCGCTCTTTTGGCATAGGATAGCGCATAGACTATATTTGCGAAAATTTAGGGTGCTAGCCAGAGTCATAATGGGTCTTAGCCAGATACTCACAAACATAGATATACACCCGGCAGCCAGGATAGGCAGAAGGGTATTTATCGATCACGGCATAGGCGTAGTCATTGGGGAAACGGCAGTTGTAGGCAATGATGTCACAATCTATCAAGGCGTTACATTGGGCGGGGTCAATCTAGCAAAAGGCAAACGTCACCCGACTATAGAAGATGGCGTAGTTATCGGCTCTGGGGCAAAAGTACTTGGCAATATCACAGTAGGGGCAAATTCCAAGATAGGGGCAAATTCGGTAGTCATCAAAAATGTACCCGCAGACTCTACGGCAGTCGGTATTCCAGCAAGGGTAATCATAAAAGGTCCGGACAAAAATCCATATAGCCATGACAAATTGCCAAACATTGATACGGAGGTATTTATTTACCTTCTCAAACGCCTAGAGGTACTGGAAAATGCTCTAGTTACAGGCGATAAAGATATAATTACAAAAGATAAAGACCTAAGCCTAACATACGAAGTGTTCCTAAAATCACTAGAAAAATAAGGAGTTTCCATTGCTTTCAAAGAGAATTACGGTACTACAAGAATCAATCACAATAGCTATTTCTACACTTGCCAAAAGATTAAAAGATGAGGGCAAAGATGTTCTAAACTTCGGCGCAGGGGAGCCGGATTTTGACACTCCGACAAAAATCAAAGATGCAGCCAAAAAAGCTCTTGACGACGGCTTCACCAAGTATACGGCAGTCGAAGGCATAGCCCCATTGCTTCAAGCTATCGCCGAAAAGCTGGAGAGAGAAAACGGCCTCAAATACTCCCCAAAAGACATTATCACATCAAACGGCGCCAAACAATCACTTTTTAATCTTTTTGCGGCTGTAATTGATGACGGTGACGAAGTAATCATCCCTGCCCCTTACTGGGTAACATATCCGGAACTAGCACGTCTTAACGGTGGTGTGGTGGTGGAGCCAAAGACTGACGAATCTACCGGTTTTAAACTAACTGCAGATGAACTAAAAAAACTTATTACCCCAAAAACAAAAATGATAGTACTAACCTCTCCTTCAAATCCTACTGGAAGCGTATACTCCAAAGAAGAGCTTACTGCAATAGGCGAGGTTCTCAAGGGGACAAAAATTATAGTAGCCTCCGACGAGATGTACGAAAAGCTAGTTTATGACGGCAAAAAGTTTACATCTGCAGCCGCTATCAGCGACGATATGTATCAAAGGACGGTTACGATAAACGGTCTTAGTAAATCGGTAGCGATGACCGGATGGAGGTTTGGATATCTTGCAAGCCCAAATAAAGAGCTTATAAAAGCAATGAATAATCTTCAATCCCAAAGCACATCAAACATTAACTCTATCACTCAAAAGGCAGCTATTGTAGCCCTAAAAGGCGAGGTTGACGCAGAGGTAGAAGCAATGAGGGTAGAGTTTGAAAAAAGAAGAAATATCGGAGCCGACGGTTTCAATGCCATAAACGGTCTAAGTGTCCTAAAACCAGACGGTGCATTTTATCTATTTGTCAATATTTCAGAAGTAGAGAAAGATTCTATGAAGTTTTGTCAGGAGCTTCTTGAAAAAGAAGGTGTGGCAGTTGTGCCGGGTGTTGGATTTGGCGTCGAGGGGTATTTTAGATTCTCATTCGCAACAGATGAGGCTACAATACAAAACGGCATAAACAGAATAGCTAAATTCGTAAAAGAAAAATATAACCGCTAAAAACTCTTTTAAGGCAAAGCTCAATCTCGGGCTTGCCCATCAACAAAAATCTTAATTTTTTGGCATAAAAAAAAGCCTCATCCCGCAAAGGGATGAGGCTTAAACTTTCTTAGTTAACTTTTCAAATCAACCGCAAGCAGGAACGTTGCCGCTATCAGAACCGTATTCTTTCAAGAAGTCTTTAAGATCATTTGCGTGACCTTTGAATGCGCCATCAAAATATGCTTTTGCTTTAGGATCTTTTTGGTGTTTGTCAACAAGCTCTTTAGCTCCGTTTGCGAATGCTTTATCCCAACCAGCTTGAGTTTTCATAGCAGCGCCTTTTACGCCGTTGCCATGGCAAGATTTACAAGCTTTTAGGTAAAGTTTTTGTCCTTTATCAACGCTAGCGTTAGCGCTCATAGCAAGAACAGCGGCGCATGCGCCAACAAATAGTAGCTTTTTCATTTCTACTTCTCCTTCTCTAATTTGGTAAACACCATCTTAAGCAAAGATAACTAAAAGAAACTTTAAAGTTTAAGATAAATGAACTTATCCATATCAAAAGATTATAATTGTAGAGAGAAGAAATGTTTAGAAACTATGAAGCGGGTGTCCAACACAAGAGAGCTACTGCTCGTTAATAACCCTTCTTGCGCCCACTATTCTATTTTGGAAGAAAGAATTCATAAGATTGTCAACCGCTACAGACCTACCGGTACTAGGGGCATGAACAAATTTATTATCGCCGATATATATGCCGACATGAGATGTATTGATTTTGAAGAAAATCAAATCGCCCGGCTTTAGCGATTTAAGATCAACGGCGCTACCTACGCTTCTCATTTCTCTCGAACTTCTAGGAAGCTTGATACCGGCTCCCTCATTAAATACATATTTCACGAAACCGCTACAATCAAATCCCGTATTCGGAGTAGTTCCGCCAAGTTTATATTTAATACCGATAAGCTCTTTAGCTACTTTTGATATTTTTTCAAATCTTACAGATAAAAAGTCAGTATCTTGCTTGTCTTGTGATTTTGCTTCGCTATCGTCTTTTGATTTAAGAACGATGAAGTTATTGTCTTGCTCTTCCAAATTTTGTATTTGAGCTGAAGGCGCGGCAAAAAGGGTGCCGGCAGCAAAGACAGACAAAATGTAAAATTTAAGTAAATTTGTATTCTTAAACACCATGACTCCGATTATATTTGATTTTTTTCGCTTTGTCAAGGTTTTGCTAAAATTTTTTCGCAAAAAACCGACAAAATTATTTACAAATTTATTTAGTACAATTTCAAAATGGACAAAAGAGAACTCGATACACACCTCAAGACCGGCAAGCCAATAAAATCCGCAATGCTTTTTGGAGCTTGCGATTATCTAGCAGATATGTATATGGAAAGCATAATAGAGACGGCAGGCGTCGGATGCGATATGCTAAAAATGTACTTCGATGAATACTCTTTTGAGGAAGCAAAAAGTTTTATCTCTCAAAACTCCTTGTTTGGTGATAAATTAGTACTCCTAATCAAAAACGACAAAAAAATACCCAAAACGGAACTTAAAGAGCTTATAGCGTTGTCTGCCAAGAATGATGCACTGTTTGTTTTTAGATTTATGGGTGATTTAACCACAAAAGACAAAGACTACTATGAGCTTTTTTCTTCTGCCGACTCATTTTTTGTTAGGTTTTTTGCCCCTAATTCAATATATGAAGCGGCCGGATATGTCAAAAATGAAGCTGATAAGAAAAATATAGCCATAAAAAAAGAGGCAATAGAAGAACTCCTAACTCTTAAGAATATGGACATAGAAGGAGCGGTCAAGGAGCTTGAAAAGTTTGAGATACTCGGTCGCGAAATTGGGTTAAAAGAAATTAGAGATTTTGTTGATGAGTCTGACGATGCGGCACTTGAAAAGTTTTTTGAAGAAGTTTTAGATAAAAAAGAGTTCTATAAAACTTTATTAAAAATACTGGAAAAAGCCGAGTTTGACGAAATAAGACTTGTTTTGTTTTTCCAAAATTACATCCATGAACTATTTTTATTTTTACTATACTCAAAAGCCTATGGAAGCTACGATGCCAAAAAAATAACCGGGAGACCGTTGCCGGACTTTGTAGCAAAAGCAAAAGCGGCAAAAGCGATAAAAATAAAATACGGCTCCTATGCCAGAATACTTGAGATACTATTGGAGGCGGATTTAAGCTTAAAAAACTCAAAAAATGGTGATAAAAAAGCCACCCTTCTACATTATTTAATAAAACTTCAAAATAATTTATAGTAAAATTCTGCTCCCAAAATCCTTACCTGAGACAATCTCGGGTTAATTCCAGAAGGAGCTGTAATGGCACAAAATCTATACGAGACAATGTTTGTCTTAAAACCTACACTTACGCCTGAAGAGACACAGGCAAGAATAGCATTCATCAAGGATGTTATCACTTCCCAAGGCGGCGAAATATCTGCCGTAGAAGACTGGGGCTCTAAAAAACTAGCATACAAAGTAGAAAAATTCGACAGAGGCTACTACTACGTAATGTATTTCAAGGCTGAAGGTAAATCAATACTTGAACTTGAGAGAATTTATACTATTACTGAAGACGTTATGAAGTTTATGACGCTAAAATATGCAAAACAAGCTGAAGTAAAAGCTTGGAACGCTATGGTAGAAAAAGCTAACGCGAAACAAACAAAAAAACAAGAGGCGTAAAAAATGCTTAACAAGGTTCTATTAATAGGCAATACTACAAGGGCGATAGAACTAAGGTATCTGCCATCCGGCTCGGCTGTTGCAAAAACAGGACTTGCGGTAAATAGGACTTGGAAAGATAAAACAACCGGCGAAAATAAAACCGAAGCTATGTTTATTGACATAGTAATATACGGTAAATCAGCCGAAATAGCCAACCAATACATGCTAAAAGGTAAAAAAATATTAGCCGAAGGCAGATTGGTGCTTGAACAATGGATGGATCAAAGCGGACAAAAAAGAAGCAAGCATGTGCTTTCCGTAGAGAGCTTCCAATTTTTGGACTCAAAATCGTCAGATAGCGGCTATGAAGCAGGCAACGACGGCGATTTTGACGGCGGCAAAGAGGTAGGATACTCTAAGCCTGCAAATAGTGCAGCAGCTAGAACACCTGAAATAGATATCCAAGACGACGAAATACCGTTTTAATAAAGGAAAACAAAATGGCTGAAAAAAGAAAATACGCTAAAAAACACTGCAAATACTCTGAGCTAAAACTAGAGTATATCGATTATAAAGATGTAAAACTTCTAAAGCATACACTATCTGAAAGATATAAAATTATGCCAAGAAGACTAACGGGAAATAGCAAAGACGCTCAAGATATGGTAGGTCTAGCAATCAAAAGAGCAAGACATATGGCTCTTATCCCTTACATCGTAGACAGAAAAAACGCTGTAAACAACTTCCAAGACAACAACTAATTTATTTAAGAGCGGGCAACCGCTCTTATTTTTTGAATACGTACAACAACTTATCCGGATTGTCTCCGTATAACTTCAGCTCAACAATATCAACCACCTTCATACCGGATAGTTTTTCAAGAGTCTTATTATCGTGAAAATACTGAATTATAGACCCCTCTTCTCTTTCATAAAAGCCGTCTTCTTTTTTTGTAAAAAGCTTAAGCTCCGTGGTTAACGTATCGCCTTCAAAATCGGCCTCTATAACCGCATATCTGTTATCTTTTTCTATGGCTATTACACCTTGAGCTACCTCATCAAAGCCGTAATAGCTATTGACATCGGCTAAAAAATATCCGCCATCTTTCAGATTTTTTTTGACGCATGAGAAAAAATTAGCCAAATTTTTCCTATCCAGATAATTTAGTACGTCAAAAACAGCCGTAGCCGCATCAAACTCTCCATTCAAATCACAAACATCTATATGTCTAGCATTAAGACCGGCTTTTAGAGAATTTTCAACCATTTTTTGACTAATATCTATGCCAAGCACGCCATATCCGTCATCTAATAGTCCAAGGCCGAATGCGCCGCTGCCGCAACCGACATCAAGGATACTTGAAACACCAAGTGTTTTTATTTTTGAATAAAATGCACCATACAGGGTCTCTATTGCCTCCAAAAAATCAAGCATGTCCTCGATTTTTGCGTACAGCTCAAGCCCGTTTGATTTCATTTTCTATAAGTTCCGTTAGTTTTAATATGTCTTTTTTTCTAGTTACAAAGCTGTTTTTATTTGCCACAAGCCTTGCCGAAGATGTCATAATGGTCTCCACCTCATGAAGCCCGTTTTGCTTCATGGTCGCCCCGGTTTCAACGATATCGACTATGGCATCCGACAGTCCGACCAATGGAGCCAGCTCGATAGAGCCGTAAAGCTTTATAACCTCAACCGCCATTGCTTTTTTGGCAAAGAAGTTTTTTGTGATATTTTCCATTTTTGTGGCAACGCTAATTTTATGTCTTGTGTAGTCTAGTTTGTCCGTATTTTTCATCCCTACGACAACTTTGCATTTGCCAAGACCGAGGTCAAGAAGGTGAGCCAAATCAAGCCCCTTTTCCTCCAAAACATCAAAACCGACCACGCCCAAATCGCAAGAACCATAGTATACATATGTCGGCACGTCTTGATTTCTGACTAGTAAAAATCTAAATCCGTCTTTTTCTAATATCAGTTTTCTATCTTCAAATTTAAAATCACTTCCAAATATTCTTGAGAACATCCCAAGTGTCTCATCGGCGATTCTCCCTTTAGGTAACGCAATCGTCAGCATCAAAATTCCCTTTTTATCAGTTTTAACATTCCCTTAAAAATCAGCGTATCATCAACGGCAGACCTATCTTCAAAAAATCTAGACAAAAACTTTCCGTCTCCACCGGTAAAATATATAAATTTTCCACGCGAAGCCTCTTTTATTGAGGCCATAACGGACATCAGCGTGCCGTAGCTTATTGCGTCTTTAGTATTTTGCGGCAGAGCCGCAAGCCCTACTCCCATATTAAATCCGACATCTAGTTTTTTTGAAATTTTAGCATATGACTCCACCAATGTGGATATCCCCGGCAAAATGAAGCCGCCAAGATGAAAGCCACCCTGCATAATATCTACGGTAATGGCGCTTCCTGCATCTATAACAACCCCGTCATGTGCCGCATAACAAGCAAAAGCCCTATCCGCTCCAAGCCCAACATAGTCGGAATCGAGGTGGAGCATATCGGATATATTTTCGACGTCATATCTTTTTGCCAAAGCAGCAAGGGCGGCATCGTTTACGCTTACTACGAATATCTCCTCGCCGTCGTTTAGCTCAGGCACGCTATCAACGGTTTGCTTCCACACCCTGCCGTCTTTGTAGAAGTGATAAAAGCTATTTCCTATGTCGCAGAGTATCATATTTTTATCTCGCCTCTTAACGGATGATACGCCAAAACCGTATCCCGTAAATTTTGTTTTTTAATGTGGGTATATATCTGCGTAGTCCCTATCGATGAGTGCCCTAAAAGCTCTTGAACAACAACCAAATCGGCTCCGCCGACAACCAGCGAAGTAGCAAACGAATGCCTAAGGACATGCGGGGACACCCCCAAATACGAAAACGTTATTTTAAATGCGCTAATTCTGCTAAGCTTAGCACCCTTATAGTTAATCCACAAATAATCATTTTTGAAACTTCTGGCTTTTAAGTATCTATCTATTGCATCTATCGCTCTAGGCGCTATCGGAACCATACGTTCTTTTTCGCCTTTTGCCCACCTAATTTTAAGCCAACCATCCTCAATATCCGAATATTTTGCCTCTAGCGCCTCACTGACACGGCATCCGGTCGCATACAAGAATAATATAAAAGCCTTATCCCTAAGCGCAAGCCAACTATCCTCGGCCTGAGACGATAGCCTATCTAGTATAAACTCATACTCTAAAAATTTTGGTAAGCTTTTTGACAATTTGGAATGTTTTACGTGCGGCTTATCGTCAACCCAATTTTGCCGATGGCAGAAATCAAAAAATGAATTAATTGCAGACAGCTTACGATTTAAGGTATAGCCGTTTTTGAAATTGGATAAAAAAGATAATGCCGCCCCTGTATCAGCCGATATGGCTGGAGCTTTCAAAAAATCTTCAAACTCGCAAAGGTCGTTCGCATACGCCTCGACGCTATTTTTGCTAAGCGCCTTGATAACGGCTATATGCTCCAAAAAAGCTTCTAGTTCGGAGCTCTTGTCCACTATTTTGCCAGTTTGAACTGCTTGTTATCGTAAAATATCGAGTCGCCGCTGGTGTATACAAAACCTTCAATATTGCTAGACATACCGTAAAAAGGCGCGCTAAACTGGAATACGTTTGATGATGCAAGATTGACGTCGGTAGCTATCAGATAACCTTCTTTTTCGATGGCATAAATGAATTTACCGTATATAACACCGACAAACCTAGCAAAAGGGAATTTTTTCTCTTTTAGGACTTTCAAATCGGTATCGGTAAGAATTATTCTGCCGTCTTTTGTAAATATATAAATACCGTCTTTTATGAATATGATATCCACCACATCAGCATCGAGAAAGTTTGCAAACGTAGGGTTGATTGATACTACTTTCGTAGGCGTAGCCGCAACTAGTTTGTTGCCTATAATATTAAAGAAAATGACGTTATTAAAGTTTTTCTCGCTGCTAACGACAACATCTCTTACTACTTTTTTCTCATTTGTATCGACAACTAGCAGTTTGCCGTCTAGAGTCGGGAATATTACAAGCTCATTCAAAAAATAAGGGGCGGCTATTTTGGCTACGACGGCGGCAGATGAATCATTCTTTTGTTTAAATAGTATCTTTGACTCTTTATAGTCAAATACGACAGAGGTATTGTCAGACGTTATAAGGGCTATCATCCCGTTTTTAGCGCGAGCCGTGGCAACTTTGGAGTCAAAATTGTGTTTTGCTATCTCTTTTCCTGATTCATCAAAAACGGCTACATCACCCATATCGTTACCGGCAGCAACAAAGCTACCCTCTTTGGAAAAAAACGTAAACCCTTTTGGAAGCGCAAATTTGCCTATTCCGTCTTTTGTTACGAATTGACCGTTTTCCATGGTCGCACCTTCGGCGTTTACGACCGCCAAGGCAGAGCTAACCTTTGTATCAAAATCAACCTTGCCGTCTATTTTGCTAGGCTGAAAGTAGCTTTTTGAAGAGCATCCTCCAAAAACTAGAGCTACCAGTATGCCCAAAGTAGCAAGATTGACTTTTTTCATTTAACTCTCCGTTTTTTCTCAAATTGGGCAATTTTACACAAGTTTGGCTTCATCTAAAACACGAGCGCAGCAAGGGTGGCGCAGGCTGCAAGATAGTATATACCGACTACTTTTGCGAGCTCTCTAGTTCCTATAAAATAACAAATCATTAACTTGGATATGTTGTTTGTTACGACGGCTATTGCTATACCGTAGCTAGCTACCTGTAAATCTATAGCACTACCGGCTATTTCCGACAAAGACAGTATGATTGCGTCTACGTCGGTGATGCCCGATATAAAACTAACGGCGTATATGCCGCTATCCCCTATGAATTCTTTTGAAAGTTTTACAAGCGCTATTACAATGCCGAAAAATAATCCTAAAATCAAAGCCTCTTTAAGCTCAAACGGGTTTTTATACTCAACATTCACGCTCTCAAAGCTATCTTGTTTGCTTTTGAAATAAAAATATACGGCAACAGCTATTGAGGCTACGAATGCAGCAACAAAAGCATATACCAGCTCTACCAGCAAAGCTTTGTTAAACAAAAATACAAGTAGAAGCGCCCTTGCGAGCATAACCGTAGAGGCAAGCATAATTCCGACTGCAACTTTTTGAGATGCTTTTTCACTGGCGGCGGCTTTTCTGGATAGTGATATAGTAACCGCCGTAGACGAAACAAGGCCGCCCAAAAGACCGGTCAAAACTATCCCTTTCCCTGTTCCAAAAACCCTCACCGCTATATAGCCCGCAAACGATATGCCTGCGATAAGCACCACCATTAGCCATACATTATACGGAACAAAAAGACCGAAATCGTCTATTGCCTTATCCGGAAGCACCGGCAAAACTATAAAAGTCATAGTTAGGAAAAGCACGGCGGCGTTGAGATCTTCCTTGCCTATATATTTTTCAAGCTCTTGGATTTTGTCTTTGAGGTTCAAAAGCAACAGCAAAGCGACGGCACAAAAAATAACAAATTTAACATCTATGTAGTTGAGCAGAGCGCCGAGCAAAAAGGCGGCAAAGGCCGAAAATTCAGTAGTAGTGCCTCTTTGTTTTTCATTGAGACAGCTAGCCACGTTTGCTGCAATAAGCATTGCCGCTACAGACAAAAAGGCAGCCATTAGAAAGTAGGAGCTAAAGCCGCTCAAAAAAGCGGACAAATACCCTATAAGGGAGATAATGGCAAAGGTTCTACTGCCGCCGAAGTCTTTTGTTCCGGCCGTATAGTTGCGCATCTCCCTTTGAATGCCGATAATAAATCCCAGCACAATCGCTAAAAAACTATGCTGGATAAACGTGTTTTCTAGCATTAGTTAAAAGTGACGACCGAGTGGTAGAGATAGTTTGCATACTCTTTTATGGCAGAGTCGGCAGGCACTTTCGCAAGAGTTTCTTTGGCTTTTTTATATTCACCTTTTTGTATTTGTTTGTTTGCAAGGACAAAAAGGGCTATATCTTTATAGAAAGATTCTTTATTTGCAGCATAGGCCGCAAGCTTATCCGTATTGCCGGAAGCTAAAGCCGCTTCATACACGGCGATGTCTGCTATCACTCTATTTTTTGACCCGGATACGCTCTCCAATGTTGCTTTATCGCCCTTACCCAAAGCCGTTTGAAGCATATAGGCCTCATATAAAGGTGTGCTTTTGCTTTTTAGCAGTGCCGCAGCCTCGTTATCTGCCGGATTTTTCATAAGCTTTAGATATGCCTCGTTGGCCTGAGCTATTCTGTGCCCCTCATAGTAGCCGTATGCCTGATAGCCTATCGCGCCTACGACAACTGCCGCAGCTGCCGATATCAAAACAATTTTATATTTTCTTATAAATTTTTCGACCTTTACAAAAGCCGTTAAAAATTTTTCTTCGTTATCTATTTCTTGCTTTACGCCGTCAATATCTTCTTTTAGACTCATCTGAACCCTTACCGTTTTTATTTGATTTTACACTAACTAGCTTGATTTTTCAAAGACAAAGCGGCAATTTTTGAGTTCAAAAATTTTTCAAAATTCTCTTCAAATTCCAACGCAAGTCCGATTTCAACATAGCTCTCACCTATGACATCCAACTTTACACCGTCTTTTTCAGTACACAACACAGTGGCATTCGGGTGTTTCTGTCTTATTTTTGCAATATCCCGTTTCGCAAAATAATAGTGATCGGCAAAATAATACTTAGCCACAACCTCGGTCGGCAGATAAGAATCAAGTCTTTGTGGGTTGGCTATGGCGGTCACGAGTACGAAACTTTCGCCATTTGGCACAGTGGTATTGCGAACAAAATCCACACCCTCAACAGCCGAAATATCTGCAAAGCCGCCAAAAAACAAGGGAAACCGAAACGGCCCCGCCGGAAGGCAAAAAATATTTCTAAATCTTGTTTTTGGAAACAATAATATATCGAGCTTTTTTATCCCAAATTTTCCAAAACCGTCATCCAGTATCACGACGTCTGCGCCAAGTCTCTTGGCCTCTTCTATCCCCGCCGCTCTATCTTCGCTAACCACAACGGAGGCATGTGCGGCTTTTTTAGCTATCAGCATCGCCTCATCGCCGCTATCAAAAACGTCACGCTCTATGTTTCCAAAGCGACTGACGACAAGAAGCCCCTTTGAGCGTCTACCGTATCCCCTCATGACAACACACGGGCGTTCAAATCTTTTGCAAAGCTCTATCGCAAAAGGCGTTTTACCGCTTCCGCCGACCGTCAGATTGCCTATTGAGATGACCGGGATACCGTATTCTTTTGGATTTGATGTTAGTTTTTTTGCTATTGCGACAACGCAATATATGAGACTAAATGGGAACAAAATCAAAGCCGCGACATAATGCCACGGTCTATTAAATCTAAAAAAAATATCTTCTATTTTTTGTATCAATTAAAGCTCTGCAATCTTAGGCGGTTTGCCTTTGAATAGATTTGCCTCGTAGCGATGGGTTATAAAATCTACCATTTTTGCATCGTGCCCCTTGTCGATAACGGCGTCACGAGACATTCCCCCGTCAAACATAGCATACATCGCGGCGTCAAGGTCTTTGTATCTAAAGCCCAGCTCCTCTTCGTCACTTTGCCCCTCCCAGAGGTCTGCACTAGGGGCTTTGACTATTATCTCATCTATTACGCCAAGGTGCCTAGCTAGTCCGAAAATCTGCGTTTTATAAAGCTGTCCTATTGGGTTGATGCCACACGCAGTATCGCCGTACATCGTACCGTATCCTAGGATTATCTCACTTTTGTTGCTAGTACCTACCACTATCGCCCTCTCTCTTGCCGATATATCGTATAGCACAGCCATTCTAAGTCTTGCGGCAAGATTGCCTTTTCTGAGTGGAGTGCGAAGCTCCAATGGGTAGGCGTGGAGCATATTTTTGATAGATACATGCTCCGCCTCTATATCAAACTTCTCGCACAGCATAAGCGCATGGCTCATATGTACGGGGTTTGTCGTATCGCTCGGTATCATAACCGCTAGCATATTGGCTCCAAACGCCTTTTTGCACAGCACGGCCACCACGGCAGAGTCCACGCCGCCGGAAAGACCGAGTACTACTCTTTCAAAACCCGCTTTTTTAACCTCGTCTTGCAAAAAAGATACTAGCTTTTGCTCAATAACGTCGTAGTCGCTCCTCATAAAGCTCTCCAAATCTTGATTTGTCGTATTTTATCAAACAAACGTCAATTTTTGGATTTTTTTGAAGGTTAAGATTTGCGCACGAAATTGTTTTCTAGGAAACTAAAAAAGAGGGTTATTTGATTTTTGAATCAAAAAATAACATTGCCGCAAAAGACGACAAAATGCTCCCGAAAAACGCCATGCCTATTGCGGCTTCGCTTTGGTCTAGCGCAGTATACGTAAGGCCGCCGGCCAGCAAGATAAATAGCGTAGCCATAAACATCAGATTCATGTTGGTCCTCTCAATGAAAAGAGGGGTTGCCCCCTCTCGTCTTATAAAATTTATTTGATTTTTCTCGCAAAATATATTTTTTGCATAAGGTCTACAAGTGCTATAGCCCCACCCATAATCATCATTACGTCAGGTAGGATTCTAACCCACATCCAACCCTGCATCGCCACCAGCGTTTCTCTAGCCCTTGCGGCATAATAACCAAGCTCAAAAGCTGTCTGCGCCTGATGGAAACCTATAACGAGCGTAGGTATAGAGTAAAGAATAACCCCGATGGTAATGAGCCAAAAGCCTATCTTGCTAAACGAGTCGTTCCATTCTAGCCCTTTTGCAAGCGAGTTTGCCTTTGCCGTCATATAAATGAATGCATAGCTGATATATCCAAAAGCCCCAAGCAGCGCGACGTGTCCGTGCGGCATAATAAGATACGTGCCGTGTGAATAGTAGCCGATAGTAGGGGTATTAATAACCATACCGAGCCATCCGGCGCCAAGCCAGTTTAGGAATGCGGAACCCGCAAGCCACAAGAACGGAACGCCCCAGTCAAATTGTTTGCCCATCTGCTTGATGTGCTTTTGCTCTTTGATAGCCTCAACCATCAAGATAATAAGCGGCAACGGCTCAAGTGCAGAGAAAACACCGCCTATTGCTATCCAATACTCATCGGCGCCTTGCCACCAATAGTGATGCCCAACGCCAAGCGTACCCGTAGCGATAACTAGGAATATCTCAAACAACATTATTCTCTCGGCAACGCCTCTTCTTACAAGTCCAAGTGCAACCGATAGATACGCAAGTACGCCTGCGGCAAATAGCTCAAACGTCAGCTCAACCCATAGATGCACGACCCACCATCTATAGTAATCGTCAACCGTAAAGTTTGGAATTATTTTGTGTATCGGCATCATACCGGCTATGTAAAGCGTAGCTATACCGAATGCCGACCAGATGATAGTCCCGACCAAAATATCGTTTTTGGCGCTTCTAATCGTGCTATACACCATCCCAAACCAGAATACTAGACCCACAAGAAGTCCTATATCCCATACACGCCCAAGCTCCAAAAATTCTCTACCCTCAGAGCCAAACCAAAACCAAACATCTCTTAGCTGTCCGGTAGAGCCTAGATAGATACCGATGAGACCACCGCCGCCTACAACCAATAGCGCAACCCAAAGCACATCCACGAGTCTTGGGAATCTAAGGTCTTTGCCTGCAACTATCGGAGCAATGAGAAGCCCGCCGACTAGCCAACCTACGGCCACCCACACTATTGCTAGATTGAGATGCAGCTGCCTTACTATATTAAACGGCAAAATATCCTGTGATACAAGGAAGTTGTCGGTCGGGTCGGCATATATATGCGCCAAATAACCGCCGAGAACCAGCTGTAATAGCGAAAATAGCGCCACTATCGGCACATACTTGAGTAGTTTTTCTTGTGACGGGAAAATAGAGGTTATCTTTAGCGGTTCAGCCAAAGGTTCGCTCTCGCCCTCTTTTTCTTTTATCAAATACTCATATGCCAAATAGATGACAAATATCGTAGCAGGCCATAGCAGCAGCCACTCCCACAGGGTGATATTGTGCGCAGTCCAAGTCAAATCCTGATCGATAAGCGGCTCGTTTGGCCAGTTGTTTGACCAAGTTCTATTGGTTCCCGGTCTAATGGAAGTAGCGACCATCTGCGACCAGTCAAAAAATGCGCTTATCCTCTCCGCCTCTTCAGGCTTTATAACTCCGCCTCTCCACGCTCTCTCATGGTTACCGTTGACCAAAAAATTTACCATATAAGTTTTTGTCGCCTTGAAAGCCTCTGCGGACGCATCCGTATAGACAATCTCGTTTTCACTCATAACGGTAGATCTTACGTCTTTTTTGACCATCTCTTTGATATGGCCTTTCTCTTCGGCAGACAAAGAATCCATTTTTTTGCCGTAAGTTTTTTGACCGTAATAGTCATACAGGTACACAACCCTCTTGTGCATAAACTCGGTTGTAAAGTCAGGCCCTAGATAAGCCCCCATGCCTAGCAAAGAGCCATAATCCATCAATCCAAATTGCTGGAAATCTCCCTTGCCCTTTTCTATATCCGCATAGCTATACAATACCTCTCCGCTCTGGCTTTTGACGACCTTTGGCAGAGGCGGCACCTCTTTCGCCAAATTTGCGGTAAAGTAGATAAGTACGGTCACCATGAAAATGCCGATTATCCAAAAGGCCGAATATAGACCTTTCCGACTCATAAAACCGCCGATAAAACGCTCCAGCATTACGTCTCCTTCAAAAAAATTATTAATATACTATTGCTAGGTAGTATATTAAGCCGTGGCAATACGCTATTTCTTGTTGCAAATATTAATATACCACACAAAGGTAGTATATTATCTGAAAACTTAAGTTTTAGTCAGGTTTATACGCCAAGAGATAGTTTATTGCAAAAAAACACGCTCCGACCAAAGTAGCATAGTTGATAAAAAAGTTTTTGCCATATCCAAGCTCGCCTATTCTATCCGCACGAACTATCGCTATAAAATGCGCAAAAATAGATAGCAAAAACAACAAAATAAATATTTTTAGATAAAACCAGTCGCTTCGCATAACAGATATATTTTGCCCAGCCAAAATAGCGCCGACAACCCCCAAAAGAATAAGCGACGGAAGCAAAATACGATAAATAAGCGCTTTTTCTATATCCAAAAAAACTCTCTGCTTGTTTTTGTTATGGACATGAAAAACAATAGGCAAAATAACCATTCCACCCATCCATACGGTAGCAAAAAATGTGTGTAACAGCTTTAAAAACATATAATCCATATAGATGTTTCCTTTAAAATACTATATACTTGTAGTATATTATAAATCACAAAAAAAGCGGCTAAAAAATGGTTTTTTCAAAGACTGCAGAATATGCAATAAGAGTTCTATCTTATTTTGCGATTAATAAAAACGAGGTGATATCAGCCTCTTTTTTGCATGAGAAGCTTGATATTCCATACAAATATTTGACAAGAATAATGACCAATCTAGCCAAGGGCGGATTTTTGGAGCCTATCAAGGGACGAGTCGGCGGTTTTGTATTGTGCGTAGATCCTTCAAAAATATACCTAAGCCAGATAGTAGAAGCGATAGATCACTACGATGGATATGATAGTTGTGTTTTGGGATTTGCGAAATGTGACCCGTCAAACCCGTGTGTACTACATGAGAAATGGGAAAAAATTAGAGATCAGGTAAACACATTTTTGCGAGAGACAACCCTCAAAGATTTTGAGAGTATCCCTAATTTCCGTATTTAGCGGTTTATTTCTTTTTGTTTGCTCTCGATTTGACAAACTTCTCGGTCATGATATAGAGGATAAATATCGTACCGCTAATCATCAATACATCGACTATTTCACCCATGCAAACGCTCCTTTGTTTTGTCTAAACGCCTCATATGAGACTATCGATACCGCAGCGGCTAGATTGAGGCTTCTAAACTCCTCTCTCATATCGATAGTTATCATCCCCTCTTTTCGCTTCTCCATTAGCTCTATCGGAAGCCCAGCGTCCTCCGAACCGAAATATAGAAAATCTCCCGGTAAAAACGAAGCGTCAAGGTAGGAGCTATCTGTTTTTGTAGTCAAAAAAAAGTGTCGCTCATCTATCGGGTTTGCCGCCAAGAATTCATCTAAGCTCTCCCAAACTGTCAAATCCAGATGCGGCCAATAATCAAGCCCCGCTCTTTTTATCTTGGTATCATCGAGCTCATATGGAATTGGTTTGACTATGTGAAGTTTAATACCCAGGGCGACACAGGTACGACCTATACTGCCTGTATTTTGGGGGATTTTTGGTGAAACAAGAACTATATTGAACAAATTTTTCGCTTTATGCTTAATTTTTTTGAAATTATAGCACAACGAAAGCCGGAGAGGTTCCGGCTAAATTGTATTTAATGAGATGCGGCTTTTGGCTTGCTTTGTTTTGTTTTGCCGCCGTTTTGCTTGCCCTGCTCTGCAATTTTTTTGGCTGCCATTTTCTTTGCCTCTATGCAAGCAAGAAGTTTGATTTGCTGCGGGTGCTCACCCAAAAATTCAACTTTACCGCTATCCATGTCATATATGGCGGCAACTATCTTGACTTTTCCATTCATCACAAGTTCTCTAACCGTGTCACTTTTTTTGAGTATGTTGGCGATGCTTGCGTATGTATTTTCTTTTATGGCCTCATTTAGCCATTTATCGACGTGTTCACCGGCATGCGCATCTTTGACTTTTGTGACAGGCGGCACAATGGAGCTTACAAGAGCCGGAATGTTACCGTGAACATGCTCGCCTTTTGCGACCGCCGTCACTGCGCCGCATTTGGTATGACCAAGGACAACCACAAGTCTAGTACCGAGGTGTTCCGTGCCGTACTCTATAGTTCCTATCTGATCGGTAGCCGAAACGTTACCCGCCGTCCTAACGGTAAAAATATCACCCAAACCTTGGTCAAAAACAATCTCCGGCGGCACTCTACTATCAGAACAACCGTTGATGGTTACAAATGGTTTTTGCCCCTTGGCAATATCCATTATCCTTACTTTGTCGGAATTTGGATTTGTTTTCTTTTGTTCTACAAATCTCTCATTGCCCTCTTTTAGCATTTTGATTGCTTCATCAGGCGAAATCTTACTCATCTCTGCCGAGCTAGCAAATACACTCACGCAAAGTGCAACCGACAATAAAACTTTTTTTAGCATGCAATACTCCGTTTAGAACTTAATAAAAAGAGTATAGCACATGCCTATTGCTTTATTGTGGCAAAAAACAAAGACCTAGAAAGGCCAGATAGCTTCTAGCAGTTTTGAGCCCCAAGGCTGCGTGGAAGCTCTTTTTATCTCGCCTTGCGTTTCGTATATTATTTTAGCATCAGAGATATATTCTGAGTTGATAGAGTTGTCTTTGCCTATATCATCAGCCCTTATGACACCGCTAACACGCATTATCTGCTTTTCGCCGTCTATCATGACCTCTCTTGAGCCGTCTATGAAGTAGGTGCCGTTCGTCATAACCTTAATAACTCTCGCCGATACGGTCGTGGTAAAGCTCTCTTGCCTGCTTCCTTTGCCGCTTCCGTCAAAAGTGTAGCTAGACGAGGTAGTAAGCCCTACGTCCAAAAATCCGTTTAATCTACCGGCTATACCGCCCATTTGTGGGTTTAGATTGCCGCTTGGAGAGGCTATAACTCCACCGCCTAGCGTATCTTGCTGATTTCTGGATAGTTTTTTGGATGAAGAGGATGAGCTTGTTGCACTCTCTTTGATGACTACCCTTACGATGTCATTTACCCTCATCGCTTTTCTATCTGAATACAGCGGATTTTCACCTTGCCCAAAAAGACTTCCGGCGTTCACGATATTGCCGCTGGAATCCTCTTTTGGCTCCATCTGCTCAACATACTTCGGCGGCTTCATGTCCACATCCGGATCCATCGGATGCCTAGAGCATCCGCTAAAAAGTAGAGCAAGACATGCGCCGGCGCAAATAGAAAGTTTATACATCAGAGACCTCGGCATTTTTTACCGATACAAAGCAAACTTGATTCCAAAAACTAAGACTGCAACATATAAAACATCAAGGCAAGCAAAATAGGCGGAATAAAGTATTTAACACACGTATACCAAAGCTCAAAAACAAACGACGAGATATATAGCGTTAGGTGTGTTTTTAGGAAATTTTTATCCATACCAAAGCCGATAAATAAAGCCGTAACTATGCCGCCCAAAATCATAAGCACGGCACTTGAGACAAAATCAAACCAATCAAAAAGAGTTTTTGAATCGAATGTCAAAGTGGCGGAATACTCCGTGGTATTTGAAAGAGATAGGACTACGCCGACCGCCCAAACGATAATTCCAAACGTGATAACCGCTCTTTTCCTGCTCCACCCTTTTTGCCCGATGAGATACGCGGATGTAGGCTCAAGTATCGATATTGCAGATGTTATGGAGGCAAAAGCAAGCGCTATAAAAAACAACAAAGCAAGCACGTTACCAAAAAAACCGAAATTATAAAAAAGCGCCGGCATAGTGACAAATACGAGTCCCGGTCCCTGCTTTGTCTCAAAACCGAAGTTAATCAAAAAAGCAAATAACGTTATTCCGACAAAAATAGCTACAAAAATTTCCATTATCGATACGATAACTGCCGACTTGACATAGTCCGTTTCTTTGGATGTGTAGGAGGCATACGTAAGCATCGTAGCCATACCGAGCGATAAAGTAAAAAAAGCATGACCGACGGCAACTAATAACGCTTTTGGGGTTAGATTTTCAAAACTTGGGGTAAACATAAATTGAACGGCAAGATAGAACGAATCAAAACTCATAGAATAGAAAAATAGAAAAAAGAGTATCGCAAACAAAAGCGGCAAAAGAATCATATTTGCCCTCTCTATCCCCTTGTCAACCCCCAAGACCACAATATAAACCGTAAGAGCCATGGATAGCGTATGAAATAAAACCTGAGTTTTAATGTCGGTCAAAAGCATGGTCTCAAAAACGGCCTTGGCTTCGCCCACGGTTGAAGGCAATGAAGATAATGTCAAAAATATATAATAAAGTATCCAGCCGATAACTATGGAGTAAAAAGAGAGTATCACAAGACCGGTAAGCATAGAAAAACCGGCATTTCTCCAAAACCAAGGAATCTTAGCCGCAAGGCTCTCATAAGAACCTACGGGGTCTTTTTTGGCTATTGCGCCTATCGCCATCTCACCTATCAAAAGAGGAATTCCTATCATGACGACGGCAACTATATACGCAAGCACAAATGCCCCACCACCGTACTCTCCGGCAATATAAGGAAATTTCCATATATTACCTAGCCCTATCGCCGACCCTGCTGCGGCAAGTACAAAACCTACTTTTGAAAAATGTGCCTTCAATCTATTTTGCCACCAATCCTAAGCATAAAAAACATTTTGTGGATTTTGAATGTTTTTTAGGATTTTGTCAAGAAGCTTTTGCATATCCTCAAACAAATCTTTAGGCTTTTCTGCTTTTTTGAGCAGATTATCAAACAATCCCACCGTGGACGCACTAAGAGCGTTTTTTGCATTGTCGTCTTTTGGCTTTGGAAGTGTGGCATTAATATTTGCGGCTACCATATCGAGGGGCTCTTTCAAAAATGAATTTGAACCACTGTCGTCAATAAACTTATTTATCATGGGTTCGATTTTTTTCATAGCATCCGCTATTTCGGCTTTGTCTTGTTCGCTGAGTCCGTTTGTCTCAAAACGAAACTTATACCCCTCTTTGGAGGCGAACATCAATGATTCTCCATCCTTGTTTTGCTCATAGCCAAGCTGCTTTTGTGAATAAAGCTGTAAATCTATCTTATCCCCGCTACTCGTCTGAAATGAGAACGCCAAATTTGACGACGATGCAACCCCAAGCGAACTACTATTCATTTATCACCTCTTTTGTTTTGTATATCGACTAAATCAACCCTTTTTGGAGCAACTTAAGCTTTATAATTTTTGCGCTTTTATAAGACGGGGAGAGTTTATATATAGAGCGCCCCACCCCTTTGTCGTTGTTTTGGTTTAAGGCTTTTGATAAAAAAACAAAGTCTATTTTTTGCATATCCACCAAACGCTCTATCATCTCCCAAACCTCTGCAATATAAGCTATTCGTTCTTTTTTTTGCTCCGCAAAACTTCTGCCGTCCTCAATTCCGGTAGCGAAACGTCGCCCGTTAAACAAAGCGACTAACGCCCTTGCCCTATCCAGCCCGATAGCCCTTGAATACACCCCTCCCCCGACAGTTAGCGGATTTTTGCCGCCGAGATACTCCCCTATCTCTTTTCTTGTCAATTTGCCGCTCTCAATTAATGCCCTCGCCTCATCTTGAACCAGAAAGCAAAATGCTTCGTTTTCACTATTTTTTGCAAAATGAGCGATTGTTTCATTCAAATCAAAATATAGCTTGCCGTTTATCTTCAAGGCTTTTGGGAAATTATCAAAGTGCATCCGCAGATACAAGGCATTTAAGCTAATCCCTAAAAACCCTGCAATATAATTGGCGTCTACTAAATTTTGAGATACTTTTGAGAGTTTTAAATTTTTTCTCACCATAGGATAATTATATGCAAATTTTGTCAAAACCTTGCGGCTCATACGAAACCAACTGCTATATAGCGGTGACCGATAAGGGCGAGCTTATCATAGACCCAGGTCAAGGGGCATTCGAGTGGATAAAAACAGTCGTCAAAAAACCGCTTGCGATACTCAATACGCACGGACATTTCGACCACGTATGGGACAACCAAAAAACAAAAGAGGCTTTTAATATTCCGATTTTTACCCCAAAAAAAGATGTATTCATGCTCGAAAACGATATTTTTGGTTTTAATATGCCGCCAAGCTCACCGGATGTAGAGATGCATGAAGGCGAATACGAAGTGGGCGAAATAAAGTTTAAATACATCGAATTTGCAGGGCATACACCCGGGTGCGGGGCACTACAAATAGAGGGCGCGCTATTTACGGGAGATTTTATCTTCAAGGGCTCTATCGGAAGGGTAGATTTTCCGTATTCAAGTCCGGAAGATATGAAAAAAAGTCTTCAAAAATTTATTGATTTTGATGTGGAGCTTGCAGTATATCCAGGACACGGTCCATCCAGTACGGTCTCAAAAGAAAAAGCGACCGCAAAAGGGTGGATGAACTATCTATAGAATATCAGTCGGTCAATTTGAGTCTCAGCGGATGTCTCTCAAGGACTACCGCCTTGAATATCCCTTCAAAAACTTTTATTTCACCCATCATGCCAACAACCTTCACATCCCTAGTTCTAGTGGCAAGGTGGCTTGAGTTTGCCTCAAAAGTTACGGTTTTGCCTATCTCTACCGGAGCCAAAAATTTAACCGTGGCTTCGGCAAGCACGACATTAGGGTCATTGACGGCTGCCATAGCTGCAAAATCAGCCGCCCCAAAGGTAAAGCCGCCATGCACAAGTCCCATATCGTCCACTTTCATCTCTTTTGTCGTCGTAAAACTAACAACACATTTTCCCTTTTCAAGCTCCAAAATATCTCCGGAAAATGTTTTATCTATCGCAAGATGAGTCTTTAGGACTTCCTTTTCCTGCCCAAACTCGGTCGTTTCTTTTTTCTCTTTCTCTTTTGCCATTTATAACCTCACTTTTTTCTACATTTAAAATAAGCTCTCACCGGGGCGTCATACCCCTCTATCGTCTTGCTGCTATCATTTGGATCCAAAAAGCCGCCAAGGCTCATCCCCTCTATCCAGTCGGTCTTGCGCTGCTCGGTTAGCTCCGTTTTTTTCGTACCGATAAGCTCTATATCCACAAATCCGGCTCTTGAAAGCCACCCCCTCATTGCGTCCACGGTCGGTATGAAGTATGCGTTGCTCATCTTGGCATAGCTGACGGACGGGCAAAGCGCATACTCGCCCTCTTTTAAAATAACAAGATTGTCTATTATCAGCTCTCCGCCGTCATTTAACGCGTTTTTTATCTCTTTGAGCGCCGCTATCGGGTCACTGCGATGATACAGCACACCAAGGCAAAAGGCGACATCCACTTTTATCCCTTCACCCGCCATATCCTCCATTCCGATAAGCCGAAAATCTATTTTGTCGGTTTGAACGAATTTATTAATAAACAGATACTGCAGATAAAAGATAGGCCACGGGTCTATCGCTATTATTTTTGACGGATTGTATGGCAAAAAGCGAAACGAGTAATAACCGTTGTTGCACCCTATATCAAGGACGGTTTTGCCTTCTATGTCTATATGCGGCGCCAAGATGTCAAACTTGATATAGCTATTCCATTCGCTCTCTATCTTGAATCTATCTATCTCAAAAGGCCCCTTACGCCAAGGCATCAAAGCCCTCGCAAGCTCATACGTCTCGCTTTTTTCGTCAAGACCCGCCCCTGTTTTTATAGACAAGGCGTCGCCGTACGAAATAGCCGATTGAACAGGGGCAAACGCCTGCAGTCGCTCAAATAGCGGCTTGATATTTTTGGCTTCTAGTTTCTTATTCAAATCCTATTTTCTCTTTGCGCCGATGTTGATGCTAATAATATCGTTTGGGCACTCTCTGTGAAAGTTGCCCTCAACGTCGTAGTATTCCTTGCAATCGCAATAATAATCGGCCGTAATGCCGCATTTTGAGTAGCAACCCGCAAAAAACAAAGGGATAATTAGTAAAAATATTCTCAAAACCTAAAAACCTTTCGGAGAAAAAATGACGCCGCTAGAAATATTTGAAAAAATAGCAAAAGATATTCCAAGATGTTCAAAAAACAGGGAGCCGATGCGTGATTTTATCGTAAGTTGGGCAAAAAATGCCGGATATACGGCGCAAACGGACGAAGTCGATAATATCCTGTGCCAAAAAAACAAGCCAAAAATATGCCTCCAATCACACTACGACATGGTGTGCGTGGGCGACGTAAACCCAATCAAGCCAACAATCAAAGACGGATGGATGAGCGCCGAAGCATCGTCGCTCGGTGCGGATAACGGCATCGGGGTAGCCATGATGCTTGCCCTTATGGAGCATTTTGACGACGTGGAGTTCTTGTTTACCTCGGATGAGGAGATAGGTCTTATTGGAGCTAAAAACATGAGACTTTCTATCGCCTCTGACAAAGTGCTAAATCTCGACTCCGAAGAGGAGGGAGCGATATACGTAGCCTGCGCCGGCGGGGTGGACATAAGCGCAGCAAGGCAATGTGAAACGGCAAGCGTGGACGGCGATTTTTATGAAATCTCTTTGCGAGGTTTGCCCGGCGGACACTCGGGGGTTGATATAGACAAAAAAATTCCAAACGCGATAATAGAGCTAGCTAAGGCGTTAAAGTCAAAAAACGCATTAGTATCCTCAATGAAGGGTGGAGAAAAAAGAAATTCGATTCCGGCAAATGCCTCTGCCGTAGTCTGTCTCCAAAATACTGACGGTCTCGATGGCTTTGAGATAAAAGCTTGCGAAAAAGCTGATATCATCAAAGACTCCGACGGGCTTTTGGATATGCTCTGCGATGCTCCAAACGGCGTGTTTGAGATGGATTTTGAGCTCGGCATCCCTGAGAGTAGTGCAAACCTTGGACTCGTGTCGCTAGAGGGCGGAAAATGCGAGATTACATATTCTCTTCGCTCAATGAAACTAATAGAGATGAACAATTACGAAGAGGGGATTGGCTCATACCTATCGGGATTTGGATATAAAGTCGCCAAAAATGATTTTTACGAGCCGTGGGAGTGGAGCGCGGATGAGTTTTGTATTTTTGTCAAAAGCGTTTACAAAAAATATTTTTTAAACGCCAATTTCAAAGCGATACACGCAGGTCTCGAATGTGCCGCGCTCAAAAAACACTTTCCTAGCGCGTCGTTTGCCTCAGTCGGCCCAAACATACAATACCCTCATAGCATCAATGAAAGGGTTGAGTTAGAGTCTGTAACCAAGACATACGAAGCTATTTTTGAAATTTTGAGACAAGTACGGGTCTAAAAAACTTATACGCAAATGCTATTAACACAAAGAGCAAGCCAAGGGCAAATAGTGCGCTAGCCCCGCTAAAACCGCCCTCCATCATAGCGCCCAAAACAATCGACGTCGCAGTGGCAGTGGCGGTAAAAAACATATCGTTTATCGATACCACTCTGCCGTAATACTCATGGTCTATGGCCTCTTGGAGCATTGTCATCGTAAAAGACCAAACGGTAGTCGTAAAAAGTCCGCAAAAGAATGCACCGACCAGAGAAAGCCAAAAATCATGGCTAAGTGCGCCCCAAAGCATTATCGCCAAGCCTTGCCCCAGAAGTAGCCAAAAAAGACGCTCTTTGTTGATAATTTTCGAGAACAAAAATGGCCCTATCACAAGGGCAATGGAGCGAACCGCACCTATAAAACCTATCGCAAGAGCCACGGCTATCACGCTTTTGTATTTTGTATCCGCAAGCACCGTAACCACTCCGTCAAATACGGTAAGTCCGACGCTGGCATGAAGTAAAATTATAAAAAGAAGTTTTGGATTTTTGCGAAATACATACTCGATGCCGCCCTTGAAAGAATCAAGATAGCTCCCGTGGCTAGTTGATTTTTCTATCTTGAAATCAAGACGGCCAAACACAAAAATTGCCACTATAAAAAGTAGCGCATCTATCAAAAAAGCGGCCTTGATGCCCATATATTGAACCGCCAAACCGCTCAATGCCATTCCTGCTGTGAAACTGACGGACCACACTATGGAATGTATCTCATTTGCGAGTTTCAGCTCATGCGACTTTAGAAGTTTGGGCATCAAAGACATCTCGGAGGTAAAGTAAAAAGCGGCGGCGCTCATCTTTATATACACAAGCAACAAAAGGAGCCACACATGCTCCCTGCCCTCTATAAAAATAAACAAAAAAGTACAAATAGCCTCTATAAGCAACAAAGTATTCATAAGTCTTTTTGGCTCAAGCCTATCTATAAGCGCACCGGTAAAAGGCCCTTGTATGAGAGCCGGCAAAAAAGCCATAGCGACGGCTATCGAGATGACAAAAGGGGTCGCTCCAAGCTCAACCAATAAAGCGAGTATAGCGACATGACTAAACCAAGAGCCAAAATAAGCTATGATTTGAACACTAGTAAGTATCCTGACCGTTTGGCTTTGACGAAGCAATGTTATATAATTCACAAATTAATCCTAAAGCGTATATAGATGTTTAAAAAGAGCGCAATTATAACCAAACTTCTAATACTGACCGTTGCCGCACTGCTCGGAAGCGAAATGCAAGAGCTACTGTCTTATATTGCAGGACTCAAGCAACCGGTATGGCTCAACTACACGCAAATGCTGCTTTTGGTCGCCATTATAATCCTAGCCGCACTCCTGCGTAAAGCCGAAATTTCACTAATCAAACAATTTGAATCCGAAAAAGAGAGACTATATCAAGACAAAATCTGGGATATCTCCGAAAAACTAGCGGACGAAGAGAGGTTGTTGCGTGAATACAAGGATGCGATAGATAGCAGCGCCATCGTCTCCAAAGCCGATAAAACAGGCGTAATAACGTACGTCAACGATAAATTCTGCGAAGTAACCGGCTATCACAAATATGAGCTCATAGGTCAGACTTACAGACCGATTAGGCATCCGGATAACGATAGAGAGTTTTTCCGCAAAATGTGGCTCATACTGCTATCCAAAAAAACATATGCCGGCAAAATAAAAAATATGTCAAAGAACGGCAACACTTTCGTGGTGGAAGCGACTATTAGTCCGATTTTGAACTCCAACGGCGAGATAGAAGAGTTTATAGCCATCATGTTTGACGTCACGAAGGAAGTTTTGCTAGAGAAAAAGCTACGGGACAGAGCCGCAAAAGAACAAGAGGAGTCATATAAGGACGAGCTTTCAAAGGCAAAAGATTCATTTTTGCTAGTCTTTACCCATGAGCTAAAAACTCCGCTTAATGCAATTATTAATTTTGCATCGTTCGTAAAAAAGAAAATAGAAAAAGAGGATATCCAAGACAAAGATAAACTGGTCGAACTTCTAGCGAGCGTAAAACAAAACGGAGAGGATATGCTTCTCTCGGTCACAAATATGCTAGATACCGCCAAACTAAAAAGCAACAAAATGGTTTTTGCCGATAGTATTTTTGATTTGGGCGAACTACTTTTTGAAATAAAGCACAAAATACTCCCGCCGACAGGGGTAAAATGCAAAGCAGACATAGCAAAATCGGTATTCATAAAAACTGACCGATTAAGGATGGGGCAGATAATATCAAATATTATTTCGAATGCCGTAAAATACGGAAACGGACAAATCTATATCTCCCTGCAAAAAGACGACGAACAGTTCATGCTATGCATAGAAGACGACGGCGTAGGGATAAAAAATAAAGATGCAATATTCCAATTATTCGGCGAAGGCGGAGCCGACATCACAAGGTCTACGAAAGGCACGGGGATAGGGCTGTACTACGCAAAAACATTGTGTGACGAATTTGGTCTAAAACTTGCTTTCGATAACGGACAAAAACTAGCAGGAACCCGTTTTTGCATTACGGGCGGCACAACAAACTATGAGGCATAAATGATTAAAGTATTAACGGTAGACGACAACAAAGACAACAGGCTAACGCTGAGACTTTTGCTGGATGAATACGACGGTATATCGATATTTGAAGCCGACAACGGCAAAAAAGGGGTTGAGAGCGTCAAAATAGCATCTCCGGATATTATTTTTATGGATATCATGATGCCGATTATGGACGGAATAGAAGCCGTAAAACAAATAAGAGAATTTGACACAACATCGATTATCGTAGCAGTTTCGGTACTTGGCGACGATGAGCATAAAAACGAAATGCTCAAAGCCGGAGCCGAAGACTACATCACAAAGCCAATCAACGAAGAGCTATTTAAAGCTAGAATGAAAAACTACATCTCCATCGTTGAATTCAGACGTACCAAAGCCAGAATGAACGGGGCAGTCAACCTATTCTCAAAAGAGGTTTATCATAAAAAAACGGCTTTTATCATAAAAGACGAGGCCGGCCTTGCCGAGTTTTGGGATAGTCAGATGCCGTTAAGCGAAAACGACAATCTCTGCGATACCGTAAGGGCTATATACAACACCGGGCTGCATTTATTGAGAACAAACAGGGAATTCCAGATTATTGCCGAAGAAAACGACGATACTTCATTCTTTTCGTTAGTCGGACTAAGGAATTTTGCGGCACAAGACGTAAGAGATACATTCGCCAAAGAAAATCCACTCGCTTCACTAGTCATAAAAAGCGATGAGATATCAATCAGCCTACCAAAACAGTTAACGCTATCCCAAATAGTTGAAAAAGAGAAAATATCGCTAGATGAGAGCGACAAGCAAATCCTAAGAATGACCCATACCGAAAAAATCTCAGCTAAAGCGTTTGCGGCAGAACTAGAGCCCGATATAATGGATAAACTGGAAAGACTAGAAGCAAACGAAGAAACGTTGGACGCTCTGGTTTATGAATTTGAGACAAAAACAGAGATGGATATTCTGGCAAAAATAGCCGAGGAAATCGGAGTGTATGCTACGGAAATAGATGCCCTGTATGAATTTAAAAACCTCAGCTATGCGCTACTTAGCCTTGCAACATTCTTAAAAAATATAGACAACAACGCCGAAGACAGAAAAAAACAAAAGCTTGCGATAATCATTAGAAGTATTTTTGACGATTTGACCAACTGGCGAAAAACCGTATTTGTGACACAAAGCACAGAGGATATACACTATCTTGACAGCTCGCTATTAAGCTCATGCCTTCAGGTTGAGCTAATCTTTAAAGATGCTACTCTTGAAGAAAGCGAGGACGACTTGGAGCTGTTTTAGCTCCGAAGAAACTCGTCAAAATATCCTATCTGCATCTCAACCTGCGCCTTTGCCGTGGCTCCATAGCTATTTCTGGCATTCATAGAGTTAATATGCTTGATAACCTCTAGTGCATCAGTTTCGATTCTCTCATCGATGCTTTTTAGCTCCTCCAAACTTAGCTTTGAAAGATCAATCCCTTTTTTCTCCGCAAGCGCAACCGCACGACCCGATATGTGATGTGTCTCACGAAACGGTACGCCTTTTTTTACCAAGTAATCGGCAAGGTCTGTGGCGGTCAAGTGCCCGGTCTCGCAAGCGCGAAGCATATTTGCTTTTTCTATTTTCATAGTTCCAAGCATTTCCGACAATATCACAAGAGAAGCTATCGCCGTCTCCACAGAGTCAAACACCCCTTCTTTGTCCTCTTGCATATCCTTGTTGTACGCAAGCGGCAATCCTTTCATAACGGTCAGTAATCCCATGAGATTTCCATACACCCTGCCCGTTTTGCCACGAAGTAGCTCTGCTACGTCCGGATTTTTCTTTTGCGGCATTATGGAGCTTCCGGTAGAAAATTTATCGCTCATCGTAATCCACTTAAATTCGTAGCTACTCCATAGTATAAGCTCCTCGGAGAGTCTTGATATATGCGTGAACAATACCGAAATATTAAAAAGCATCTCAAGAGCAAAATCTCTATCGGATACGGAGTCCATAGCATTAATCGTCGGCGCTTTAAATCCAAGCTCTGCCGCACTCATATGTCTATCTACCGCATGCGGCGTTCCGGCGAGAGCCGCAGAACCGAGCGGGCAGTAATTATTGCGTTCAAAACTAGATTCAAACCGCTCAAAATCTCTTTTAAACATAGCACAATACGCAAGCATCTGAAAGGCAAAGCTTACGGGCTGAGCGTGTTGCAAATGTGTCATTCCCGGTATCAGGGTGTCGGTGTGCTCTTTGGCTATAGAATTTAGCGTCTTGATCAGCGTCTTGATTAGTCCTTGGATATTTTTGTTTTGATTTTGGCAATAAAGCCTAAAATCGGTGGCAACCTGATCATTACGGCTTCTTGCCGTATGAAGTTTTTTCCCTGCATCACCGATAAGCTCCGTTAGTCTCCCTTCGACCGCCATATGTATATCTTCTTGAGATCTGTCAAACACAAAAGAGCCACTTTCTATTTCACCAAGCACTTGATGTAGGCCACCCTCTATTGCCCCTAGCTCATCCTTATTCAGAATACCTATAGAGCAGAGCATTTTTGCATGCGCCAAAGAACCTTTGATATCTTCTTTATAGAGCTTATTGTCAAAAAAAATCGAAGCATTAAACTCCTCAAGAAGTTCACTACTACCCTCTTCAAATCTTCCGTCCCACATTTTTTGTTTCATAAAAAACCTTTTGTGTTTGTTGCTTGCGCCATTATATCAAGCAAGCGGTAAAACGGCTCTCTTTAAAAGCTTTTTGGCTAGTATTTATAAAATTTTGCAAAAGGAAAGAAATGCTCAAAAAAGCTTTATTTATTTCGTCCATTGCAGCCTCGCTAATGGCTGCTCAGTACGCCACACTCAAAGATGGCAGAACCATCATAATGCACGAAAACGGCACTTGGGAAGAGGTGCAGGCCGTACAATCCAGCAATGGTCAAGTGGCGGCTATGATAGCCAAAGATATAGCGGGAACACCAAAGGCAATATCAGTAGAGGAGCCGCTAGCAAGAATGCTTACAGGCGAGTGGAAAAGCAGAGATGGTGAACTGTACTATAACTTCAGAAATGATGGAACAGTGACATACACAATAGACGGTGTGTCAAAAACAGAGAACTACACAATACAGTTTATCGATAGCAAAGACAATACAATGTCAGTAAGCATAGGGGATTCTAGCAGATACGGCAAAGTGGTATTTGGTGGAATGCTAAGAAAATTTGAGATAGCAAAAGACGGTAAAAGTGCGGTTGACTACTCAGATGAAGTAACGCAACTAAAAAGAGTTCCTCTGAAAAAAATAAGCGATGGGGCAACTAGCTCTTCGACATCTTCAAAAACATCCACTCCAAAAAATACATCAACAAAATCAGAAACTACAGACTCAAAAAACGGTTTTGTAAAATAATCAGCTAGATCCCTTTCGGGGTCTATCCATCCATAAACAATATCCTATTTTAAGCATAAAAAAAGCCGAGCCGGAAACCCGGACTCGGCTAAAATAGTAACTTGCGTGTACTGTTTTTATTAGAAGTTGATGCTAGCAATTGCTCTGATAGCTTGTCTGTCTTGTTTGTCTGAATTGTAGTCAGATTGATTGATGTAGTAAAGCATAAGATTTACGTCATCAATTTTTGTACCTGCATATACATCGATTTCATTTGATGTAAATTCCTGAGCAGAAGTTCTATTGAACATAAGACCTTTTGTGTTTTTCTTAGCCTTATAGTTACCATAGCTTGCACCCAAATCGAAACCAGCCAATTTAGTATTTGCAGATAGTTTCCAAGAGTCAACAGCAGGAAGAGCTGCCAATCTACCATCCGCTAGGATAGAAGCCGTATAAAGTTTTGTTTTAGTACCAGCAGTACCTACGTTTGCAGCAGCAAGAGTACCTTCAGAAACTGAAGAGTATGCACCAGCTAGATTTACACCTGCTACAGAATATGTAAGCTGAGCCGCATAAGCATTAGTTGTTTCATCAAGATTAGAATCTTTGATAAATTTCTCTACTTTACCAGCAGCAGTTAGGTATGCATATTGAAGACCAGCACCTATGCCCATTGGTAGTTTTGCATCAGCTTGTAGCCAGTATGCTTTTGCTGCACTTTGAATATCATAATACCATACCTGCGCAGTGGTCATAGGTATAAGAGTAGTTACTGCACCAACAGCCCAAGCGCCTTTAGGTTTTGCAACAACATTTGTACCTATAGTTGAAAAGCTAGCATTAGCAGCTATAGTTGCACCATTTGTATCACCAAGAGTACTATTAAGTGTCGCCAGTGACGCAGTATTTACATCGCCATTATTATCAAGAATATCAGTAGTACCATTACCTCTTGATACATAAGCAGCAACAAGTGTAGTGTCCGGAAGGTCTTGATTTAGAAGAACTGCAGCTTCAAATGTATTTGGCGCAGCATTCCAAGTCTCTGTAAACGCTAGAGGAGTATCAAGCTCTTGTCTACCTATTTTAGCTATAGTTTTACCGGCTTTATATGTAAAATAAGCTTCGCCTAACCAGTATGGATTTTTTTCTGTACCAGCAGTTGTACCTTGGCTTGATTCAGCAGCAACTAGATTATTTTCAAGTCCACCAGAAGTCATAGCATAAAACGTAGTACCGAAACCAACTTTTTTAGTTAGGTCGCCAGTTGCTCTTAGTTTTGCAACTAGATCACCAGACGCGCCTTTTTGTTTAAAAAGACCATCATTTTTTGTAGTATCCGTATCAGCAGCCAAGCTACCTTTTGTCGTATCAGTTGTTTGATACCAAAGTTTGATGTGACCATCAACTTTCACATTTTCTACCGCTGATGCGCTAGAAGCGATACCCATAGCGACAAGAGCCGCAAGAGATAGTTTTGTAAACTTCATAAACACTCCTTGTTTTTTTCGTGATTGAGGTACACGCATTTGTACTCACGGTCCAAATTTTAATCAACAAAAAATTAAACGAAACTTAACTTTATTGATAAATCGGGGCTTTTTGGGTATTTTGTGAAAAATATTTAACACAAATTTAACAATTATCTAAAAACTACGTTTTAAGCTTCGCTACTAAATAATTGCAAAAGTATAGAAAAATGGCTAAGTTGGCCCTAGGATAAAAGCAAGATGAGCGAAAAATATTATATAGACGAAAAAACAGGGCTTTATTGGGAGTTAAAAACTTACGGCAACAGAAGGATGGAGTACTCCATCGAAGATGCCTATGAATATGCCAATGAACTAAATACATATAAGCACGGCGGGTTTAGCGACTGGAGAGTGCCTACAATAGATGAGCTAATAACGCTAAGCAGCATAGACCCCTACAAATATAACGGTGACTACAAAGCGTGGAGGGCATGGTTTGAAGGGATAAAGGATATGTCTAATAACGGTTTTTTCATAATAGAGCCACTATCTGATAATCTAGGGAAGGACGGTTGGTACTGGAGCTGCACAAAAGCGGAGAACGGGGAATACTATCTACTCAACTTCAAAGAAGCCAATACAAATACGCATCTGCCAAACCAAACTTTTTACGTAAGATGCGTTAGAGGTTAATGAGTGAGATATTACGAGTTTCTAAGCGAGCATGAATGTGGCTACTTTGAACAAAAAGAGGCCGTAAGCGTCAATAATATATTTATCGACCAATGCCCTACCTTTTTTGCCGATATGCTAATGAGACGTGGCTGGAGACGATTTGGCAAGGGGTATTTCAGGCCAATGTGCCCAGACTGCGAGAAGTGCGAAAGTATTAGGGTCTGCGTGGACGACTTCAAGTTGTCAAAAACATTTCGAAATATACAAAACAGAAATGCCGATACGCTTTATTCACTGCATCGCCCCGCTTATTCAGAAGAAAAGCTAAATCTTCATCACAAATATCACAAAGAGCGCAGCGAATCGAGAGGCTGGAAGCTCAACGGCATGGATGAAGAAAAGTACAATAAAATGTTTGTTGAGGGGGCCGGGGATTTTGGATACGAAGTGAGATACTTTAGAGATGCAAAGCTAATAGGGGTAGACTATATAGATATCCTTGGGGATGGGATATCATCCATATATTTTTTTAGCGACCCGGACTATTCACATCTATCTATAGGTACTTATTCCCTGCTTACGCAAATCAAAATAGCAAAAGAACTGGGTCTTAAATACATATATCTAGGCTACATAGTGCGAGAAAATGCAAGTCTAATGTATAAATTAAAATACAAACCGCATGAGCTACTGGGCGGCAGGCCGACTAACGAGGAAGAGGCTATCTGGAATTAAGGCTTCTGTAGTGTACGTTTGTGTATCCTGATTGGCTCCGTAGTTGTGCCGTCTTTTGTAGTCACTACTACATCTATCATAGCCATACCGTTGAGATCTTGGTCGGCAACATTTGACGCAAGTTCATTATTGCAATCCAAAGCCCCAGCGGTAGCAGCATCGAATAGGTAATTTATAGTAGCCTTGGCCGTAAATGGGTCTGCGGCAATAGTAACGGTCTCCAAGCAATTGCTATTTGTGGTGCGATTAAACCCCTGTATCCGCATAACGGCAAATTCTGTAGCGCTTCTGGCTAACATCTCCGCTTGTACACGCAAATAATCATCCGTCGCTTTTTTGGAGTTCATAACGGCTATTGAAATTATCATCGCACCTACCGTGGCTATAAGTACCAGCAAAACAATAGCGGTAATAATCCCAAAACCTCGTTTTTTCAAAAAACCGCCTTTTCTTTACATACCTCTATAGGGAAACCGTTGAGAGTGCGGCCAACACAAATATTTACACGGAAAAGCCCACCTTCCCATTTGAAACCAAAACCGGTTACATTTTTTGCTAGCAAATATTTTTTTGCATTAGCATGATCTGGATTCTCACTAAGCCATGGGCGAAACGAGTATAAATACAAATCCGTACCGTCTCTGGCAATAGCGTAAGCGGAATGACTAAGGGCGTATTGCTCCGATATTTCCGTCGGTATGTTCACGCCTATAATGTTTAGCTGCGTATCGCCGGCTCTTGTCACCTGATACATTTTGCCCGTTTGCGTAAAAAAATCATTGCAAGCATTTGTATTCGTGCCGCTCCCAGCAAAATATATTGCCGCTGGAGAATTTGGATTTGTAGACAACGAATTTGTAATATTCGCTATTTGATTTATTATGGTCTCTGCATCACCAAGTTTTGAGCCTTTAGTAGATATAGCGGTCAAACTTGAATCTTTGATATCAACAAATCCGCTCCATCCCGGCTTATAGTCATTTGTATCCCAAAGTCCGATATTTGCCTCGTCGCTTCTGCCGACCCAGGCCAAAATATATTCCGTATTTGCAGCCAAAGTACCGCTCACAGGAACACATCCGGCGCCAGTAGTGCCGGTCATAGCAACAAGCGAGTCTTTGATGGAGCTAGAGAGCCTAGACGTGACCTGCTCTACAACCACCTTTGCCTCCGTCTGTAGCTCGCTCGAATACTGCTTTTGCATCATACTTTCATAAACGCCGGATATCTGAATAAAAGTACCGCCGACAACAATGCCGAGTATGACGATGACAAATATCATCTCCATCATCGTAAAAGCTAGTCTTTTTCTCATTGTTTTTTTATCCCGGGGGTTCCTATGTTTGAACTGAAATATACAAAATTAATGCTCATAGGCTGTCCTGCAACGGTTCTGCCGCTTGCCGTTACCGTGATTCGTTTGAGGTTTGTAGAGCTGGTTGCTGCCGTCCAGTTATTACCGCCACTAAGATTCCAAGTAGCCGTTTGGTCTTTTGCCGTATTATCAGTTACCGCATCCGGCACATAGGCGACATTTATGCTATACATAATATTTGAATCTAAAGCTGTTTCCGTAATCGTTCTTGCATTATATGCTTCGATATTATCCAATGTCGTATCGGTAGATACAATAGCACCGCCGGTTGTCGGGATGGCGGAAGCATTTACCGCAGGTGTATAAAACTTTCTAAAGTCATTCTCCGTTCTGCCAAAAGACCCCGGTCTTGTGTCGAGCGATAAATCTCTATCGGCATTTTGTACGCTTACCACCATCGCTCCATTTCCTGCGGTATCTTGTGCAGCAATACTAGCATCCCAATACCTAGAGGCTATATCTGTGATGACGGTAATAGATTTGAAAAAAACATCTTGGTTGATGGTCTCTTCTTCAAGTTTATTTGCACTAGCTATCATGGTCGGCAAGGCAGATGCCGCAATCCCTATTATTACGATAGTGATGATTAGCTCTATAAGGGTAAAAGCTTTTTTCATTCGTTACCAATTCACCTTTGGTGCACGCTTGCCTTTTGGAACTGTCTGTATTGCTTTGTCGCCTTTTTTGTCGCCGGCACCGTACCACTCTTTATCGGCACTCCCAAATATTTCTATGTTGCCACAAGGGTGCTGTGAGCAGTTCGTACTCGGAGAGGCGGAGTAAAGATAAGCATTCGAGCCGTACCAAAGATATGTCGGCACATCCATATGTATTACAGCCTGCTGGTCATTCAAGCCGCCGGTAAGTGTAAAGGATACCTTTCCGACACTCATAGTAGCCGGGGTTGTTATGGAAAATTGACTCGTAGTCGTATCCAAAACATTGCTCGGTCTCGCAATGGCTCCATTTATTTTTGATGTGCCATCGAGAGAATTTATCCACCAAGTAGTACTTCCGGGGGCATTTACCCAAGTTGTGCCACTAGGCAGAGAGCTACTCGAAGTTGCATACACCTCTGCAAAAACCCTAACGGTGTCGCCTGCATTTGCACTAGTGTTTGGCATATTTATACGACCATACAAAAAATTAGCCTTATTGGCGGTTGAAGCAAAATTAAGGCCAGATGTTACACTAAGACCTCCGTCTATATTTTCACCAATAGACACATTAAGATCGGTTCCACCGGTTTGCGTCATAGGTAAAACCGCAGTTGCATAATTAGATACATAATAGTTATATTTTGGCGATATGGCACTCGAAAGCGTTAGAACACCGTTCGTAAAATCTGTATTGGAGTTATGTCCAATATTAGCCAGTGTAATACCCCCGACGATAGGAGCATTAAAACTTAAAGTATATGGATTCGCGTAACACCCACTTGTGTAATTGGTTAGCGCTAAGGCTGAATTATAGCCTACCGCGGTTACGGTACCGCCGCCCAAAGATACATTCATATTATTTAGCTCTGCTGCATCACCTTTTAAGAAATACACAAAGCCATTATTTGAATGGCTTAACGATAAATTGTTGAATATAAATGTAAACGGACTAACGCTAAACTCCTTATTAAGCTCCGTATTGCAACCGTATCTTCCGCTTCCGTCGGCTATATTTGTGCTACTATTTTCAATACAGTCTAGAAATTGATCTACACCGCTCCATGTAGAATCAAGAATTCGTATCGTATAGTTGCCCACATTTGAAAAAGTACCGCTATCAACACCGCCATAAACTCCAGATACAAAAGTAATAGGCGATGTTATATTTGTATCGTTGGCACCAGCGCTACAGTTTGTTCTTCCTGACACGTCGAGAGTAGTAGATATTGTTGCAAGCCCACTGTACAAATTCAAAGTTGCTTCCTCTTTGCTTTTTGCATAAAAAGGCGTAATATATTGCCCAGCCTTAATGGGCGACGTTCCCGTAATATCGAATGTCGCAGGCCTTACTGAAAAATTATTAGAGGTGGCTTGAGAGCCGTCTTCTAGCGTGATTTTGAACTGCAAATCCTTATAGGCATTATTCAGCGCAACATTAATAGACATTCTTTGGTTTATCGGCGTAAGCGTGTTTATCGGCGTTGCCAAAACCGTATTATTTGTCCTGTTGATTAGCTCTAACTTTGTTATTTTTCCGGTTGTTAATGTGGCTCCGCTATCATCGGTTGCAAACAAGATATCATATACATAAGAGGTAGTCGAAGCTACTTTCATTAGCAACCTACCATCGTTATTATCACCCCAATTTTTTCCGTTCTCTACTATTCTAACCTTGCCGCTAGGAGAAACGCTAAGTGACGTCGCCGGTAGCTTAGAACACTTCATAATCGGGATATCTGCATAGTCAGTTAGCCCCAGCACATCCGTAAAACTAACCTTGTAGTCGCTTGTAAAGTCTCCGTCCTTTAGAAGGGTGATCTGATTTTTAAATTCTTCCACCTGATTTTGCTCTATGGTGCCGCCGACTGCGGCCGTTGACCCTGTGCCCATATTAAATGTTAACTTCTGAGTATCAACGTCATATGTAACCGTATCATCCCCCGATGTATCCGTAGCCGCCGTAAAAGAAGATACGCCCGATGGTTTTATAAAAGTAGTATTTTGCTTATAGCCCAAATACTGATTGAATGTTTTTGTAACAACAACCTTCTTAGCCGCTTCCGCGTTTTTATTTGTAATAGTCACGTTAACATCTAGTGTATCTCCAACAAAAGTTGTGGTTATCGGAGCTCCGCCCTTGGTTATATCTTCTTCATAACAAACATCCGGAATATATAAATCAGTAGAAAACGCCAAAGCACTTGGAAAATACTGATCGTAGGTAGTTGTAAATTTTATAGTAGTAGTTTTTTGTCCATTTTGCATAATAGAAGATACGTCAAAGGTGTCTATATCTATGCCTACGGTATTTGCATAAGACGGATTCCGATTTGTAAATGTAGCTCCATTTTCCGTGATATTTGAGTTAAACGCATTATTTGCGGGATTCAACGAATTAGAGATGGCGACTTCTGTTCCGCTTTTATTTGTCATCGTTAATGTTTCGCTTTGGTAATCCATATCTCCTTCAGCGGAAAACATCAGCAATTTAGAATTTACCACACCTGATGTCGGTGTCAAAAACCCAGAAATGTCCACGCTTTTTGTTTTAAATTGCCCCAACGCTTCGTTTGTGGAACTTGCTATGCTGAAAAAACCGTCGTAGACAGATATATTCTTGAACGTCTCTCCGTCTTTTTCGTATACTACAAATATTGACCATGCACCAAAAGCATTTTTTCCGGTAGCAGTCTTAATGCCGGAGACAAAATAATCCCCGTTGGGGGACGTTTTGCTTACAATGTCGGTTATATCTTTGTAGCATTTGTATGCAAAATTACTTGTTGCCCAATTCATAGTATCTGCAGTTATTGTGGCGTAGGACAAAGCACCTGGTATTTTTAGTTTAATTGTCTTGGCTGCTAGTTTTTCTGCGGTGGTTTTTCCGCTTCCAAGCCGTCCATTCCAATAGATTCCAGCCCATTTTATTGTGGCACCCGTAGGAATCGTAAGTTTTGCGGATGTTGAATCAGAAGTAGAGCTATCACCGTCGACATCCGAATAAATAGCATAAAAATCATTGTTTGGCTCGTCATCCCCAGGGGCAACACAAGTTCCATCTTTATAATTCGACGATGATTGTTTCGAGCTTTTGCATAAAATAGAGTTTCCTATTGCCTTTACACTACCGCTAAGGTTTTTTGTATATATCAGCTCAAAATCTTTCCAATTTTCATCAGGAAAAGATAGCGTTGCCTTTATGCTATTATAATTTGTGGTACTAGCTCTGAACCAACCACTTCTGTATTTAATCCTTAAATAGTAGGTACCCGGTGCTGCGGTATAAGAGATTGTATTATTGGATGTATTTGTTTTGGAAGCAACACTTGTGCAGCTTGAATTAAGGAGATAAAAATCTGCATTTTGGGTTGACTTTACAACAATATCAACTCTTCCCTCTATGCCTATGGTCAGCTTATAGTAGTCATTGTTATCAGAGGTTGAAACGGCGCCGCTAAGCGTCGATGAGGTATCCCCATAGCTACCCAAAGTACTCCACGCTTCAGATTCGCCGCAGGCATTATTTGGCTCAACATCGCCCCATATCTGCGTCAAAGTTGCAAAAAACAACATCAATCCAAATAAAATCTTGTTTATTTTCATCTTGTGCCGCCTTTTTTTGGCTTAATTATCTGTGTGTATTATTTTTATTATACAACCAAAATCGGCAAATGAAGCAAAAAATGCCTTGTAACAATCTCATAGCAAATAGACGGTAAAATACGGCAAACAAAAATCAAACAAAGGTTTTTTATGAGTAAACAAATAAAAAAAGTAGTCCTAGCATATTCCGGTGGACTAGACACGAGCGTCATCCTAAAGTGGCTTGAAGAGACTTATAACTGCGAAGTGGTGACATTCACGGCAGACATCGGTCAGGGCGAAGAGCTAGAGCCGGCACGTGCAAAAGCAAAACTCCTAGGCATCAAAGACGAGAATATCTTTATAGATGACCTTAGAGAAGAGTTTGTAAGAGACTTCGTATTCCCGATGTTTAGAGCCAATGCGATTTATGAGGGCGAGTATCTACTAGGTACTTCTATCGCCAGACCGCTCATTGCAAAAAGACAGATGGAAATAGCAAAACAGATGGGCGCCGACGCAGTATGCCACGGGGCTACCGGCAAGGGTAACGACCAAGTAAGATTCGAGCTTGGATACCTGCACTTTGACCCAAAAATCCATGTAATAGCGCCTTGGAGAGAGTGGGAGCTAAACTCAAGAGAGAGCCTGCTAGCATTTGCCGATAAACACGGTATTCCGATAGAGCAGAAAGTAGGCGGAAGCCCGTACTCTATGGATGCAAATCTGCTACACATCAGCTATGAAGGTAAAGTACTTGAAGACCCGTGGGCTGAGGCTGAAGAAGATATGTGGAGATGGTCCGTAAGCCCTGAAAATGCGCCTGATGAAGCGGAATATATCGAAATAGAGTTTGACAAAGGTGACGCGGTAGCTATCAACGGAACTAAAATGTCTCCTGCGACAATCCTTGCAAAACTAAACGAATACGGCAACAAACACGGTATCGGCAGAATCGACATCGTAGAAAACAGATTTGTCGGCATGAAGTCAAGAGGTTGCTACGAAACTCCGGGCGGCACGATACTCCTAAGGGCTCACAGAGCGATAGAGTCTATCACGCTAGACCGTGAAGCGGCGCATCTAAAAGATGAAATAATGCCAAAATATGCAAAACTAATCTATAACGGCTTTTGGTTTAGCCCAGAGAGAGAAGCATTGCAAGCACTCATCGATAACACGCAAAAAAACGTAAGCGGATTTGTGAGGCTAAAACTCTACAAAGGAAACGTATCTGTAGCGGGTAGAAAATCGTCAAAATCACTATTCAACCCTGAGTATTGCACATTTGAAAAAGACGAAGTATACAACCAAAAAGATGCGGCAGGATTTATCAAACTGCAAGGTCTTAGATTTATCATCGGCGGACAAGTACAAGGCAGAGAATAATCTCTGCTGCCTCCGCGGCTTTGTTATTTGTAGATAGAGGTGTAGCAACCGCCTAGCATATCCGTAATTTCAACAATACTTATCCCTAGCTTTTTGGATATAAACTCTATTTTAGCCCAATCCCCTTTTTCTATGATAACCGCTATCTGAAGCAATTTGCCAAGCATATTTTGCCTAGTAGTTATCGCTTCCAATATCTCTGCATCTAGCGCTATTTCATCTTTTATCTTTTCTACCGGAATTTGCATAATTGCATCAAAAAACGATAAAAGCCCCGTCAAATATGCCTTATCAATCATGCTTTTGTCTTTTTTCAACTTTTTGGCAAAACACGACATTATATTTGCCCTCAAAATAGCAGATTCCATAAGCGGATTTGCAAATTTATTTTCCGCTCCGGCATACAAGAACAACATCAGCCACTGGCTAAGCGGCAATCTGCCGAGGAATGAAACAGCCTGACCGATGGAGCTAACTTCACATTTAACGCCGCTGCCTGCAGAATTTATATATTTGAGTAGATTTATAGAAAGTTCCGGCGACTTGCTAATCTCATCCGATACTTCCGCGAGTTCGCTTCCACCTTGTATCATTCTTAGTAGCTTGACGACAGTTGCCTTGGATGAGTCGATTTTTTTGCCCTCGACGATTGTCGGCTTTTCAAAAAAATATCCCTGATAGTAGTCAAAACCGAGCGCCTTGCAAGCTTCAAATTCAGCCTCGGTCTCCACTTTTTCTGCCAAGAATTTGAATTTTGTTTTGTCGAAGCATGATATTTTGCTTTTTACGCCTTCCATGCCTCCCGCCGCCATCAAATCTATTTTTAATATGCTGGTAAAGTCCATTATCGGCTTGAAATTCTCAAGCTGCTCGCTATTCATGTCCAAATCATCAATCGCAAATGTAAAACCGTTTGCTTTGAGGGCATCCATTCTGGCTACTATCTCATCGTCGACTATAACGGTCTCCAATATCTCCACGACAAATCTATCCTGCGGCAATCCCTCAAGCGCACTAGACATCAAAAACTCTTTATCTACGTTGATAAAAGCTTTTTTGGAACCTATGAGTCTATCAAGACCTATAGAATTTAAAGCATTAAGGAGGACGCTAGCCGTCGCAAGAGTATTATCGGTAACGGTAGCATAGTTGGTAGAACCGGAGCGAAAAAGCAACTCATAGGCAACGATATCGCCGCTTTTATTGAGTATCGGCTGCCTGCCTATGAGCGCATTAGTCATTCAATATTCCTATTTTTTATTTGTAATTTTATCAGACACAAGTGTTAAAAAAATGTCAAACTAATAATAATGCTGTTACATATCATAATCTACGGCTTTACTTTCAAAGCCGTTTGCTTTCACCCACTCCACTATCGGCAGATGCTCAGGATGCTCCGCATAAAGTGCTAGGTGCTCCCTAGAAGGCAAGGTCACCGTGAGCGCCAAGTCAAAAGAACGAGCCGAATGCAAAAAGTCCACACCCACTTCCAAATCGATTATAAAATTTATTTTTTCTTCCAATTCAATGAGCATATTTGACAGTTTATCAACTTTTTGTCCGTCTTCGTGCTTAAAAAATACAATGTGTCTTATCATTTTACATTCCCCTCAAATTTTATAATTTCCAATTTTGGATAAGGTATCTCAATGCCTGCATCGACGATAGCGTCTAAAAACTCTTTTAGAAAATCGCCTATCTCTGCTGCTTGTTTTTTCATATCCACAAGAACCCTGTATTCGACGTCTATGCCGTAATTGCCATATCCGGTCACAAGAAGTTTTGTCCCCTCTATAAAGTTATCACCCATCAACTCTTTTGTTTTTTTATCAAGTATCTGCTGGAGCTTGATGGTATCGGTATCGTATCCGACGGTAAACTTGACCCTTCTTCGAACCAACGTACTATCTTTCGTAAGATTTTCTATCTGCCCTGAAAATACGCTTGAATTTGGAATGAGTATATCCACGTCATCAGGGGTGCGGATGTTTGTAGTTCGCAAGTTTACGGATGTCACCACGCCCGTTCTACCGTCTGGCAGACTAAGGATATCGCCGATTTTGATTGAGTTTTCAAAAAGAAGAATAATTCCGGATATAAAATTTGAGACGACACCTTGCAAACCAAAACCTATACCGACGGATAATGCCGAGACGATAATCGCAAAGTTTGTAAGAGATAGACCAAAACCGCCCAAAATCACAAAAAACATCACGATATAGGCGGTAATATTGATAATTTTTGAAACTATGAACCTTATATGCTCCGAATGCCCGCCATCTTTGTAGGCTCTCTCAAAGTATGTCGGAACGGCTTTTAGCGTCAGCCATACCTTTATGAGATATATGAGCGAGAGCGAAAACAACACGCCTATAACCGTTTTTACTTTGATATCTACGTTATTTGAGATAAAAAGAGTGGTGTCTATCACCTTTACAAAAGCGTCGTAAGCCCCCTCAAAATATCCGCTTGTCTTTGCCGGCAAGGAATCATCAAAAGATTTAAATACCCTCTCTAGAACCTGAGTGTCTAGCTCGGTTTCGCTCCTGTTGCCCTCAAATGCTATTTTTTCTCTATCATATTCGGCCAGCAACTCTACGTTTTTTTTGTCTGCATCGGCCAAATATATCGGCTCATAAGTCTTTGAAAGTAGGCTATCAAGAGCCTCTTTCTCCTTTGTGGCCTCTTTTGATGATTTGATTTTTTTGAGCAGTCTTATTTTTTCCAAAAAATCAGATTTCATCTCATATATTTTGAGCTTAAATGAAATTATCGAACTTTGAACCGCCAGCCTATCTTTTTTGGCTTCGTTTTTTGCGCCGTCACTCTCTTTTTTGAGCTCACCCAGTCTCTCTTTTAGCCCTGCGATTTTAGATTTTAGATCAACGTCGTCACTCTCAAATCTAAGCTTTTTTTTGACTATCGCGTCTATGAGGGCATTTCTGCTTTTTGCGAGCGACTCTTTTTCAATATCAAGCTCCAAAAGCTTTCTGTCTATTTTTCTGTACTCAAAAATTATCGGAACAATGTCGGCGTCGTATAGATTTTTACTTTGCAAAGAGAGCAGTAGGGCAACTATTCCGGTCTGTTTTTCTTTTAATGCGGATATTTGCTTGTCTATATTTTGCGGCTTATCTTTCAAATACAGCTTTGAATAGATGAGCCTTAGATTTTTGAAAGCTTGTTCATAGCTATCCACGTTCACAAGGGCACTTTGGGCATTCCCAAAAAGGTCTATGGGATGGAGCATCTCTCTGTATTGCGAGATAATCTGCGGGTCATCCATCCCTTTGAGATATGCTAAAAACTTGGCTTCATCGGTAATAGTGAGTCCGTCTTTTTCGAGCTTTAGAAAATCAGATCCTATAATCTGCGCAAAAAGCGATGCACACAGGGCGATAATTAATAATATTTTTCTCATTTATTTTTACCGCCAAATTCAGTTTTTATCTTTTCGTTCAACTCATAAGCGGCAGCCTCAAAACCCCTCACGGCCTCGGATGGACCGATACCAAAGCCGTCTTTTTTGATATTAAACAGTCTGTACTTTTTTTTGCCCAAACCGTTTTCCGCTTCAACCGCAGCGGTCAAAATATACGAACTTCCATTGTCTTTGTATAGCTGATAAGCATCGATTAGTTTTATCGTCACTCTTCCTTCAAAACCGCCGGATTCCAATACGTCGATTAGATATTCTCTTGGTGTTTTTGCCAAAAATGAGCGGCTATAATGTAAAAACGATTCGTCTTTTTTGTACCATATTTTATCGGAGGCGAGATACGAATCGCTATCGAAAGAGGCTATGTCGGTTTTTTTGGTGATATCTGGCGTCTGCTTCAAGGATGGAGCATAAAAGACTATATCGCTTTTGTTTGAACACCCAAAAAATACCGTGACTACAACGGCCGCAAGAAATATTTTTATTTTCATTGTCACTCTCCGGGCCCCCTTTGCATCTGCTTTTGTTCAAAAATAATAGAGCTTGGATTTTTTTGCAAATCTTTGACAAGATTGTTGGACTCACTCACTAAAGCTCTTATATCTACGAGCAATCTTTCGGCCTCGTTTGTCACCTTGAGTACGTCTTTTTTGTAGTCAAAATCACCCCTTTTGATTGCGTTATCCATTTTTGAGATAGTGCCGTTAGCCGAGTCTACCGTTACGGATAGTTTTTTTAAAACCTCTTTCGTCTCAGTCGGCAAACCGGCAGACTCTTCCGTTAGCACGGCAAGCTGAGCGGTTACTTTCTGCAGATTTTGGATGGTTCTTGAGAGCTCTTCCATATTTTTGTCGCTCAGAGCCGAATCCACTTTGAACAAAATACTAGCCATCTTGTCGCTCATACTGGAAAAAGACGAGTCAAGCTTGCTAAAGATGGATTCGCTGTATTTTATTGTCGGCATTTTCGAGCCGTCCGCAACCAGTAACGGTGATTTGCCGTCACCCGGCTTGATATCCACGAAGCTAAGCCCGGTAACACCCTGTGGCTTCAAAGCCGCTATGGAGCTTGTCCTTATCGGGGTTCCTTTTTTTATCTTAAGGATTAGCTCTATAAGTTCGCTGTTTTGTTCGTTTATTTTTATTTCGTACACCTTGCCGACCACGACGCCTCTATATTTGACGGGCGCTTCTATGTTTAGACCGGATACGGACTCGGTAGCAAATACACGGTACAAGTCATACTCATCCTTGATTCCGAACTTTCCGAACCAAAGGACGGAGAGCGCAAATGCAAACAAGAACACAACTGCAAAAATACCTACAACCGTATAATTGGCTCTACTTTCCAACCCTCAACCCCTATTTAGTATCAAAAAAGCTTTTCAAAAACGGATGCTTGTCGGTTGCCGCATCTTTCGGCTCACCTAAAAAAACTATTTTGGTGTCATGTAATGCCATTATTTTATCCGAAATATCCGTAACCGTGTGCACATCGTGGCTAACTATTACAAAAGTAAGTCCGAGGGCGCCCTTAAGAGACAATATAAGCTCGTCAAAGCCCCTGGACGATATGGGGTCAAGCCCGCTTGTAGGCTCATCCAAAAAAAGAAGCGACGGCTCAAGTGCAAGCGCCCTAGCCAGAGCGGCTCTTTTTTTCATACCGCCGGAGAGCTGCCCCGGATACAGCTCAGCCGCAAACGACGGAAGTCCAACTAGCGAAATCTTGTATCTTGCAAGCTCTTTTGCAAATTCGCCTTCAAGCCCGGCATGCTCTTTTAGCACAAGAGTTATATTCTCCTCTACGGTCAGAGACGAAAAGAGCGCGGATGACTGAAACAGAACTCCCCAGTTTTTTGAAAACTCTTTCGCATCCGGCTCATCCATAGCCAAAATATCTCTACCCATTATCTCAATAGAGCCTGAATATGGGCGCTCAAGCATAATAAGCTCTCGCAGCAAGGTAGATTTCCCTGCTCCGGAAGAGCCTATGACGGTAAATATCTCACCCTCTTCTACGGAAAAAGATATCGAATCATGCACAACCCTGCTCCCAAAACGGGTTGTAACGTCTATCGCCTTCACTATGCTCATATTCCAAGCCTCGTAAATATAACGGCAAAAAGAGCGTCGCATGCTATAACCGCAAAAATTGAATTTACCACGCTGTGGGTCGTCATAATACCTATGCTTTCGCTATTTTTTTGAACTTGCAGCCCTCTGAAAATCCCTATAGATGCAATCAAAAAGGCAAAAAACGGAGCTTTAAAGACGCCGACCAAGATATGCTTTAACGCCAATGTAGTATGCAGTCTATCCAAAAACTCGCTATAGCTGATTCCAAGCTGTAGTTTTGCGACCACCATGGCTCCTGCTATCGCAACCGCATCCGCAAAGAATATGACAAGCCAAAGGGTAAAGGTAAGCGCCAAAATACGGGGAAAAGCGAGAAAATAATACGGACTAAGCCCCATGGCTCTCATCGCGTCTATCTCCTCGGTAATCTTCATAACCCCTATCTCGGATGTATAGCTAGCCCCACTCCGTCCGGCTATCACGACTGCAGTAAGCAATGGCGCAAGCTCTCTGGTGATGGATATGCCCGCCAAATCGACGGTAAAAATTGCCGCACCAAACCTCTCAAGCTGCAACGCACCCTGATATGTGACGACCACGCCGATGAGAAATGCGCTCAGTGCAACTATCGGAAGCGCCGTGATTGAGGATGTTTCGATGTGTTTTGCTATTGAACGGTAGCGAAAATTGCGCCCCTTGAACAAATCCTTGGAGTAAACTATGAGTCTTCCGAAAAATTCTGCGTAAGAGAGAAAATCTGAAATTTTTGAATGAACTCTGTATCCAAGACTATCCAATAAGGTTTTTTTTCTACTCTCGCCTTCACTTGGCTTCGCTTTTGTATGTCTGGCTAGAAGCTTAAAAAGCGATTTTGCTTTTGGCGAAAATCCAAAAAGCTTGACTTTTGCATTGCGCTGCTTTAGCCTTTTGAAAAATAAAGCAGAGGCGCTATCAAGAGAGGAAAGGCTTGAGAAGTCGATGTGCGCATGCCGCGCGGATGTTGAAGATAGCGTAGAAAGTACCGCGCCCATTCTGTCTTTGAGCGTAGGCGTATTCCACTCTCCCAAAAGAGCGATATCCAATGTATCGCCGTTCAATGTAGCGACAAAAACAGTATCTTTCACAACGCTCCCTTACTTTCCGCTTTCATAGATTATAATTGTATTAATTTTAAAAAAGGTTACCCTATGTTTTCGCATTTTATCTCAAAACAATTCGGACACTTCGCAGACACCGAATTTTCACCTTCAATACAAAATATAATCAACAAAACATATATTCGCGTATTCGGCATTTCACTGGACGAGCACGCCGAGGTAGAGAGCTACAAAAGCCTCAACGCGCTGTTTACAAGGAAGCTTACAAAACCAAGAGAACTAAAGGGTGACGAAAGCTCACTTGTAGCTCCGGCTGATTGTAGAGTGACAAACTTTGGAACCATAGAAAATGGGCAGATACTCCAAATAAAAGGCAAAAGCTACTCACTAGCCGAACTGCTAAACTCGGATGAAAAAGCGGCTGCGCTAGAGGGTGGGATGTTCGCAAATCTATACCTGTCGCCAAAAGATTATCATAGATTTCACGCTCCATGTGATGCAAAAGTGTTATATGCCCTGCATATTCCGGGAGCATTATATCCGGTCAACGACCCGGCACTAGTTACCATAGATGCTTTGTTTGCCAAAAACGAGAGGGTGGTGCTTGCCCTTGAAGCTAGCTTTGGCGTATTCTACATGGTATTTGTAGGCGCTCTCAACGTCGGCAGAATAGTGATAGAATGGGATGAGCGCATCAAGACGAATGCAGACAAAGACATCTACTCACTCTACCACTACGAAAATATCACGCTCAAAAAAGGGGATGAAATAGGTAGATTCGAGATGGGCTCATCTATCGCAATGCTCTTTGGCAAAGGGCAGGTAGAGCCTCTGCTTACCGAGGGGCAAAAGATAAGATTTGGGGATGAGTTTGTCAAAACCGTCTAGTATCATCCTTGCCGGCGGGTGTTTCTGGTGTATCGAAGCCGTATATAGCGGTATGCGAGGTGTACTTAGCGCAACAAGCGGCTACGCCAACGGCAACACTCCAAATCCATCGTACAAAGCAGTATGCACGGGCGAGACTGGATATGTCGAAGCGGTAAAAGTGGAGTTTGATGTGGCCGAAGTGAGCCTAGAGCAAATCCTCGAAGTATTCTGGCATATTCACGACCCAACCTCGCTCAATCGTCAAGGTGCGGATGTCGGCACACAGTATCGAAGCGGGATATATTATGCGGATGAGGCACAAAAAGCTGTGATAGAGGCAAGCCTAACCAATGCCCAAAAGATGTTTTCACAAAAGATAGTCACCGAGGTCGAGCCACTCAAAAACTGGTACGATGCCGAAGAGCATCACCAAAACTACTTTGCAAACAACCCATATCAAGGGTATTGTCAGGCTGTCGTTGCGCCGAAGGTGGTGAAATTTATGGATAAGTTTGAGGATATGGTTAAGTAAAAAGCCCCTTTCGGGGCTTTGGAGTTTAGCGTATTATCAAACGCTGCAAGATTGTAGTTTTTCTACGATACTTGGGTCTTCTAGCGTTGAAGTATCTTGTGTTACCTCTTGACCTGCGGCGATGGCTCTGAGGATTCTTCTCATTATCTTACCGCTTCTAGTTTTTGGTAGTCCCGGAGCGATTTTGATTTCGTCGCATTTTGCTATCGGTCCTATCTCTCTTACGATTACATCGTTGATTTCTTTGAATAGTTCCGCCTCTTGACCTGCATTTTCAGGAACAACTTTTGGAACTACGAAGGCAAATATGCCCTCGCCTTTTAGGTCGTCAGGCTTGCCGACTACGGCAACTTCAGCTACTTTGTCGCACTTGGCTACAGCAGCTTCTATCTCGGCAGTACCTAGTCTGTGACCTGATACGTTGATAACATCATCCACACGACCCGTAATCCAGATGTAGCCGTCTTCGTCTAGTCTAGCGCCGTCGCCTGAGAAGTAGATACCCTTGACTGTCTCAAAATATCCGCTTACAAATCTATCGTTGTCGCCCCAGATAGTTCTAATCATTGAAGGCCACGGTTTCATAACGCATAGTAGGCCGTCATTGCCTCTAGCCACCGGGGTGCCGTCAGGATTTACAACTTTTGCCATAATACCAGGAAGCGGGAATGTAGCCGAGCCAGGTTTTGCAGGTGTAGCCGCAGGAAGTGGAGCTATCATGTGTCCGCCTGTCTCTGTTTGCCACCATGTATCAACGATTGAGCATTTGCCGCCGCCGATTTCGTTGTAATACCATAGCCATGCGTCAGGGTTGATAGGCTCACCGACCGTACCTAGGATTCTTAGGCTGCTTAGGTCGTATTTTGCAGGCTCGTCTGCACCTACTTTGTGAAGCAATCTAATAGCTGTTGGAGCCGTATAGAATTGATTTACTTTATACTCCTCTATCATTCTCCACCATCTACCCGCATCCGGATAAATAGGCACGCCCTCGTATATTACCGATGTGGCACCGATAGCTAGAGGTCCGTAGGTGATGTATGTATGTCCCGTGATCCAACCCACGTCGGCCGTACACCAATAAGTGTCGTTTTCTTGAACGTCAAATACCCATTTCATAGTCATTTGAGCCCAAAGGATGTAGCCTGCAGATGAGTGCTGAACACCTTTTGGTTTGCCTGTCGAGCCTGAAGTGTATAGTAGGAATAGCGGGTCTTCGCTATCCATAGCTTCAGCCGGACAATGTGCACTTTCAAGTTCCACTAGTTCGTTGTAGATATAGTCTCTACCCGCAACATAAGGTATTTCTTCGTTGTTTCTTTGAACTATGATGCAAGCTTCAATGCTTTTGCAGCCTTTTGATAGAGCGTCGTCAACAACAGGTTTTAGAAGATATGGCTTACCTCTTCTATAGCCGCCGTCAGATGTGACAACCACTTTTGCTTGAGCATCTTCGATTCTATCTCTAAGAGCTTCAGCAGAGAAACCGCCGAATACCACAGAGTGGATAGCGCCGATTCTTGCGCACGCAAGCATGAAAAATACCGCTTCAGGAATCATCGGCATATAGATAACTACTCTATCGCCTTTTTTTACGTTAAATTTGTTTTTTAGTAGGTTTGCGGTTTTACATACTTCGTAGTAAAGCTCTCTATATGTTATAACTCTTTTATCTCCGGGTTCACCTTCGAATATGATAGCCGCTTTGTTTTTTCTAGTTTCTAAGTGTCTGTCAAGGCATTGCTCACTAACGTTTAGCTTGCCGCCGGTAAACCATTTGTAGTTTGGAGCGCTAGATTCGTCAAGTGTTTTTTCAAACGGTTTTTTCCAATCTATCATCTCATTCGCAAAGTGTGCCCAAAAGCCCTCGTAGTCTCTCTCTGCCCACTCTACAAGCTCTTCGTATTCGCACATATTTTTTATGTTTGGAGTTTTAAAAAGCTCTTTTTTCGGTTTAAAAACCATTCCGTGTAATTCTTCCATTTTTATGTAACCTCTCCTTTACATCTAAGATTAAAAGTTTAACTATTTTTCAATTTGACAAATATTAACGCCGTCATTAAAGCGTCATAATATGCGCTATGTTGCCCAAATAGTGGCAAATTCAAATCTTTCATAATCGTTTCAAAGCGCAAATCGACATTTTTACTGCCGAAAACATCGTTTTTTTTGTCAAAATAGAGGGCCGATACCTCTATTTGAGGATTTGGTAATTTTGTTCCCAAAAACTCCGTCATATATTTGTTTATCATCGCAACGTCAAACTCCAAGTAGTAGCCGACAAGCGCACGATTTCCTATAAAATCCAAAAATCTCTCCAAAGCCTCCTTTGACGAAATGCCGTTCTCTACGTCGCAATTTCTGATGTGATGTACCTTGATACTCTCCTTATTTATTTGATTTTTTGGCCTTACTATTACCTCAAATTTTTCGCTCGTTAAAACTCGGTTTCCTCTGATTTTGACCGCCCCGATAGATATAACCTCATCTTTTTTTGGGTTTAATCCGGTAGTTTCGCAGTCAAAAGCTACATACTCGTCAAACCTAGGCTCATCAAAAACAAAATCAAATCTTTTGTCTTTTAGTTTTCCCCTAAGATATTTTCTTTTTAAAGACTCAAACATTTACGATAGATAGCCAAGCTTGAAATGAGCAAACAAAAACTTTTTGAGTTTATCCACTATCTTTAACACATCTTTGAGCAGGTCTCTCTCTAATTTTGAAAGCCTTGACGGGTTGATATAGTTGTCCGGCTTTTGCCCCGTTTGTATCTTGTAAAGCCGCTCTTTTAGCCTTATTTCCAAAAGGAAGTTGTATGCCTCGATAAGCTCCTCGGCAAACGACCTGTCTATAAGTCCTATATTATTTAGCTCTTTTATTCTCTCAAAAGTATTTACCGCTTCTATATTTTTCTCAAATGCAAGACAGCGGACGGAGTTTACGATAGGGAAAATTGCCCCTTTTTTAACGTCAAGCTCGCCGCTATGCTCTTTTTTGTCAAGTACAAAACCGCCCAACATCGAAAGCGGTGTTTCAAAAGATAGCGAGCCGCCCGCCATGCGAGCCAGTATTTGAGGGTTCATCCCTAGTTTTTTCCTCAGGTATACCGCAACTTCCGTTTCGAGCGATTTGTTGCCGGAGACAAAACCCATATCCATCAGTATTGGCAAATTCAAAAAGCTATTTTGGGTAGGCGACATCACCATGTCGTATATATCTTTTTTGTATTCCTCTACGCTTTTGCGGTAATAGCTATTATTTGCCATGACGCCACCGCTACACTCAGGGTAACCGAGCTCTATAAGCATGGCATTAAAGCTCTCAGATGAGCTTTCGAGAGTCTCCCTGTTCACATTTTCAGAGCAAATAATGCCGTTATCCTGGTCGGTGCGAAGTATCTGCTCGCCTCTACCTTCGCTACCAAAAATAACGAGCGCAACATCATCCCTAAGCGCAGGCTCAAAAGACCATTCAAAAACTTTTTGAAACACCCTCGTATTAAGCTCGCTGACAAGCTTTACGATATGTTTTACCTTGACGCCTTCGCTAAGTAGATTTTTTATTGAGCCGTCTATGTCCGCTATTGCCGACTTTAGCTCCTCTATACTGCTCGCCGTCTCTATCTTACGAGCCACAAACTGCGTATGCGAGGAGAGTGCCCCCAATATATCGATATCTTGAAGCACGCCACATATCTCACCGCCGTCTTTTACGACAAGCCTTTTGATGTTGTGTTTTGTCATCAAAAGCATGGCATTAAATAAAAAATCGTTTTTTTCTATCGTTTTGATACCTTTTGTCGCTATCGCGCCTATGTCGGTATCCAAATCCATACGGTTTAGCAATACTTTTTTTCGCAAATCCGAATCAGTTACAATCCCGCTCTCGCCCTCAAATCTGACAAGAATAAATGTTTTTTTAGCGTCCGTCATACGAGTAATCGCCTCATATATCGTACTGCTCTCATCTACGAACAAAGGCTGCTCATAGGCTATGTCGCTTATTCTTTTGACAAGGTAACTATCTGAGTTTTTGTGTTTAGCCTCTAGTTTTTTGGCTGCGGAGAGGAAGAAGTAGTTTTCTACTTTGGTATTTGAGTGGACAGCTTTTAAAAAATCATCTTTTGTAAGGACATACAGCAAAGCCTCTTCGACAACGGAATAGGAACTGACATATGAGCCGCCAAGCAGGGATTCAAAGTCAAAAAAATCGCCCGACGAGTAATAAAATTCATCCTCGTTTTGCTCTTTGATAATACCTTTAGCCACTATATAAAAACACGTCGCCTCATCCCCTTTTTTGAAAAAAAGCTCATTTTGCTTGAGATACAAAACATCCGCTTTTTGGCATAGCTCACCTAGGGCACTTGCTCCAAGCTCGTCG
>JBFWKW010000009.1:0-60590 GCA_050252455.1 Campylobacterales bacterium
TGAATTTGTCTCTCTTGAGATGGGGAGAAACTTCTTTTCCCTTAGAGCCGTGACTCCTATTTTTTACGATGGGAAGCTTTTGGGCTATATGGAGCTTGGCAGAGAGATAGACCACTTTTTCGGTCTTTTCAAAAAACAAACTGGTTTTGATATATCTCTTTTGCTGGATAACAAATATGTAGAAAAATATAGGCTTATGACGGACACGCATCTTGTGCCGGACGGTAAGAGTATAGGGGATTTTTTGATATTAAACAGCTCCAATCCGCAATTGGCCGCTACACTTTTACAAAATATAAAAATAAAAGATATAACAAAAGATTCACTTGATGATTTTTGGGTGGGAGGAACGGCCTACTCCTGCTATTCTAAAAATATTTATGATGCAAACGGAGAATTGGCGGGTAGACTGCTATTTTCATCGGACAATACCAAAATGCATAGCACTGTTGCCATGCAGTATATAGTCATACTCGTATTAACGCTTGTTTTTGCGTTTTTGTTGGCTTACGGGATGAAAGCATGGATACAAAAAGAGATTTTGAAGCCTATTGAGAAGATAAGAAGCGGCGTTGTGAACTTCTTCGATTTTATAAAGGGCGATACAAAAACAGTTAAATATATAGAACCAATGAAAAATAATGAAATAGGCTTTATCGGCAATGTGTTAAATGAGAATATGACAGAGACAATCCGAATATTAAAACAGAATAAAACAAATGAAGCATATCTGCTTCAACGCTCAAGGGTTGTAGCTCTCGGAGAGATGATTTCAAATATAGCATACCATTGGCGACAGCCGCTAAACGTTATATCGGTGGTTGCGCAAGATATGCGTTATGCAAAAGCAGAGGGAGAGCTGTCCGATGAGTATTTTAATAACAGTATTGAAAAAATAGTAGATACCTCTAAGAATTTATCCATTACGCTAAATAAATTTAGCAATTTTTATAAGCAGCCTAAAAATAAAGAGATTTTTTGTGTTGAGGACGAAATTGGTAGAAGTATAGATTTTTTCAAAGATATTAACGCCGATTTGCATGCGAAGATAGAGTATGTCTTTGAATCGAAGCATATGATAAAAAACTATAAAGGCGAACTTTCGCAGGCGGCTTTGAATATCTTAAAAAATGCAAATGAAGCTATATTGCGGCGAAATGTTCAAGACGGGAGAATAGCGATATCCGTTACAAAAAAAGAAAATAGTATCAAAATATCCATATCCGACAACGGTGGCGGCATCGGTGCGCAAGAAATGGAAAAAATATTTGATCCGTATTTTACGACAAAATACAAAACAAATGATGTGGGGCTTGGACTTTATCTCACCAAGATGATGATAGAAAAAAATATGGGTGGAATATTGACCGCACAAAACGATGAGGACGGTTTAAAAATAGAAATAGAGTTGCCTTTGACGAAAGAAAGTTAGGGTTGTCGCCTTTATCTAAGCCTCTTAAGGGTAATATATGACAGAAAATACCTGCAGTTTATCATCCAAAACATCCATTATTGTGTTGTTGTTTGGTACGAGAGGGAAGCGCATACGGCGGCGACGCAAAAAGCATTTAAAAATTATTTAGGATAGTAGACTACGATGGCAAAAAAACTTATCTCGGTTATGGACACATCTTTTCGTGACGGGCTGCAGTCCGTTTACGGCGGAAGGGTTCTGCTTGAAGACATTAAACCTGCTATAGAGGCATTTGTAGATGCCGGTATCAGGCATTTTGAATGTGGAGGCGGCGCAAGATTCCAATCGCTTTATTTTTACTGCAACGAAGATGCGTTTACCATGATGGATACTTTTAGGAGTATCGTAGGACCAGATATTAAGCTTCAAACACTCACAAGGGGCGTTAGCCATGTTGGTTTGGATACCGGCTCTAGAGACGTTATAGACTTGCATGCGAAACTTTTCAAAAAGCACGGCGTTAGCACTATACGAAACTTCGATGCGCTCAATGACGTTCAAAACCTTGTATATCCGGCGGACTGCATAAAAAAATACGGTCTTAATCATGAAGTATGCGTAACCGTTATGGAGCTTCCGCCTGGTTGTGAAGGTGCGCATGAGGCTGATTTTTATACAAATGTGCTTAGAAATATACTAGATAGCGGACTGCCGTTTGATTCCGTATGTTTTAAAGACGCATCGGGTACGGCTAGACCAAAAAAAATACATGAAGCTATTAAAGCGGCGAGAGCACTTCTTGGGCAAGATATGCATATTCGTTTTCACACCCATGAGACTGCCGGCGTCAGCGTGGCTTGCTATCTTGCCGCATTAGAGGCTGGGGCTGACGGTATAGACCTTGCCATGGATCCGGTAAGCGGCGGTACTAGCCAGCCTGATATGCTTACAATGTTGCATGCGCTAAAGGGAAGCGAATTTGATATGGGATTGGAAGCGAAAAAGCTTCTTGAAGCCCAAAAAACTCTAAAAGAGTGTTTGAAAGACTATTTTGTACCGCCTGAGGCAAAAGAGGTTTGCACGCTTATACCGTTCTCGCCTATGCCTGGCGGCGCTTTGACTGCAAATACGCAGATGATGAGAGACACAAAGACGCTTGACAAACTTCCGGCCGTGCTTGAGGCTATGGGCGAAGTAGTCGAAAGAGGCGGTTTTGGCACCTCGGTTACCCCTGTTAGCCAATTTTACTTCCAGCAAGCGTTTAATAATGTAGTATTTGGACCTTGGAAAAAAATGGCCGACGGTTACGGCAGAATGCTTCTTGGATATTTCGGCAAAACCCCTGTTGAACCAGATTCAGAGCTTGTTGCGATTGCAAGAGAACAGTTAAACTTGGAACCGACTAGTGAAAACCCGTTAGATATAGCAGATAGGGATTTTAATAAAAGTATTGCGTGTTTTGAAGAACTGCTAAGACACAATAATATTCCCGTAAACGATGAAAATCTATTCATCGTTGCTACGTGTGCCGATAAGGGCATTGCTTTTTTAAAGGGTGATGCAAAGGTAAACGTGAGAAAAGTAGACCATCATGCGGAAAGCCCAGTAAAAGCAGCGGAAGAAAAAACGACACACGATATGCTTGAAAAATTTGATATGTACTCGGTAAGTGCTGAAGAAGTTGAGCTGAAAGTATCGGCTTCTCCTGATATATCTGAATTGTTGGAAAACAAATGGAATGCAAAGAACATATCATACAAGCTTGACAGAAAAGCAAAAAGTTCGGCATCGCAGGGCGAGGGCGAGGCGGATGCCGATGGAAACATACATGTTCATGCCCCGCTTCCCTCGGAAGTTATAAAAATATTAGTACAGGTCGGCGATGAAGTAAAAGACGGCGAAGATTTGATGATATTGGAAGCCATGAAGATGGTTATGGAAGTCCAAGCTCCGGCCGACGGTATAGTAAAAGCGATACATGTCAAACAAGGTGGCACTGTAGAGAGCGGGCAAGTACTTATAACACTGGAGTGAAATCCTGTGTTTAAACTCAGAGTTTATTACGATTTAGTATGTAAATTCTGACACTCTATATTATAGGCATCCTCAACAAACAAACCCCATAAAAATGGCTCGTTTTTTTAGTTTTTGTTACGAGGTTTTTGTTATTCAAAAACCCCCAATCTCTTGGTTTGCAGGTTGACTATGTTGACAATAGTTATAAGCTTAATAAAAATCTACAAATACTACAAAATAACCATTCAATTCGGATTTGGCTTGCTCTATTATCAAAATTAGGTATTTTTGGCATCTTTTGGAGACAAATTGGGGGCAGTGATTAGGTTTTATCAAATAATGTTTATTGTTATCTTGGTCTATAAAATTTGACTATCTGTATTATTTGATATATTCGCAATAATTACAATTCCGATAGAGACAATGTTGCGTTTGCGAGTTGCTGAATCCAGAAAGAGTGCGCCAATCCATTTGTATAATTTGCCTCTTTTGTTCTGATTTTTCTTATCTCGCTTGTTGCTGTCGTTACTAGTTCATTTAATGCGTCTTTTATCGTTATTGAATTCGCATTGGCTAAATATTTTTTTGGTATTAGATGTGCCATAAGTCTTCCTCTTTGCTCTTTTGAGTCAAATCTAGCGTCGTGGGCAATAAAGTTTTTTTCTTCCATCTCTGATGGTATATTAAATAGTTTCTTTAAGTGGAGTGTATTTAAAACGATGAAGCCATTTATATGTGGCAGTTCTCCTGTTGGTATAAGGCAATCTTCTATCATCAGCAAGTAGCCATCCTCTTTTATTAGATTTTGCAATGCTGAAAAAGTTAAGCACCACTCTTGGTGTCTTATTTCGTGCAAAACATTACTTAATACAACCACATCAAAATATGAATCTCCAACTTTGCAGCGCATATCTTCTATGTGACTGTGGTATCTTTCGATTGCATTATCATAGGATAAAGATATATTTTGAATGCAACATTCCCTGTCTGCTTCATTTGGGTCGTAAGCATGATAATCAAGTGTTTTATTTGATACATTGTCGTAGTCTGAAAGATTTGCAATCATTCTTCCTTTTCCTGCTCCAAAATCAAGAAGACTAATTGATTCTTTGTTTTGCCAAATTACTTTTAGTTGTTCATTAAGTTGGTTTGATTGTGGGTCATCCGAGTTTGTTTCCACTGTCATTGGCGGGCATAGACATTCAAAAGCAAAGCGGTTTCGAGCAAGCTCGCTTGGTAGACTGGTAAAGTCTCTTAGCTTTTGAATTCTATCTTCGCTCCCCAGTAAACTTGCTAAAACTTGCTCTGGTTTTTTCCCGGAGTGCCTAACTACCCCATTTTCTACAAACCATATCGATGCAGTATTATAGTGGGATAAGAGCGGTATGGAATGTGTTGCAATCCAAATCTGACCATTTGGATTTTGTAATTTTATCGAATCCAACAAATCTATAACGGCAGATGGATGCAGATGGTTTTCTGGCTCATCCATAAAAATAATATAATTTGCCAGAGATGCGCCTTGTGCATAAATTGCAACACAGAGTTGCAACAATACCTTTTGTCCAGCTGACAGCTGCGCCTGCGCTATTGGTTTGTTAAACAATGTTGAATATCCATCCCTGCTATAGCCAATAGTTGTGCCAATAAAAGAGTTTACAATTTCTTGTAAACGATTATAATTATCCTTGCACTGCTTTACTGTGGATTCATCGAAGCCTAGATTATCGTTACTCGTTCGCGCCCACTCTTCAATAACCTGCTGTATTAGTGGAATTGTAGATTGGAATAGGTTTCCAACCCCTACATTCTTTGCGTTGGTTGCCCTGCTTGTCCATTCTTGTTTACTGTGGTTGGCCCAGTCTTCCAGCTCAATCCTGTTTGGCACGAAATCAACAACAGATACATTTTGTGATTCTTCGTTCAAAATGAGCGGTATTGGCGTTTCTAGTATAAGCTTGTTTTGTTCAATGTTTTCCAATAATCTTTCTAATTGCTGCGGCAGTTGCTCAATATTTTTTTGCCAAGATTCTATCTGGTTTTCATATGATTTTATACTGGACACAAGAGAGTGTGATTTTGTAAGTTCAAACTGTTTTTGCCATATATCTATTTGTGCCCTATGTGCTGCTATGCCTTTCTCAATTTGTTGCCTATGGGTCGATTGCTCCTTAACTCTATTTTGTAAGATTTCCAGCTGTTTTTTAGCTTCAGTTTTACTATTTTTGATTGCGGCAAAATTCACTGCTTGATTCTTTATTGAATTTAGAATTCTTGTCTTCCCGCTTCCATTTTTTCCTGCCAATAATACAATATCCCCCAATCTGCTCATTTTAACTGCTGAGAATTCTATCTCTTTGGTAATTTCTTCTGTTAAAATTACGTCTGTTATTTTCATTTTTTATTTTGCCCCATTTAATTCATTGGATTAATATTTATGATTAAAAATGTCTTTGTTTTAATACTAAAACTTTTCATATTAAAAACACTCAAACCAAAAAACCGTTTTACGGTAAAAATAGTTACCCCAAATACAAATATGCATAATCTATTAAAGTCAACAATATCTTTTACAGCCTCAAAGCAACTTATTATAAAACCGTTTGTAGACAATAGCGCCTTGGGCCAAGATGATGACATTGAAGCAGTGGAAAACGAAAAAAATGCACAAATAATGACTGTATTATTAAAAATAGCTAGCCAAGAAAAAGTGTACTGTAGAACTGACTCAGGTTTTGACATATTACCGACAACGCTACTTATTCTCGATACTGTTGCTAAAGCTCAAGCGGCCTTAGAAGCTTTAAAAAATTTAGATAAAAATAATATAGGCTTCTACGAAGAAAACAAAAGCGGCAAAATCTCGGAACTAACCGCTTCTATAAATGGGAAAATTATAGAACTAAAATACAACATCAAACACTCAAAAGACGATACGCAAAAAGAAGCCTATAAAAAAGAGCTTTGGTTTTTAAAACTAAAACGCTTTGCCTCCTCGCATAAAAAAGAACATCCGTTCATCAATTTTTTAATCCTAATTGCAAGCCTTGTGGATATTAACAAGTTTGGCGACACATCAAAGGATGAGCAAGAGATAGTAGAAGAGCTAATGAAGTTTTTAAATGTTGGATATTGCACGGACGGGCAGCTACTAAGAAGTGTTGCCATCTGTATTGAGGAGCTTTTAAAAAATACACACTTTACGGCAAAAGAAATTCAAGAAATTGTCAACTCAATTTTGCAATATGCGTTTGATATGGATGATAAAGAGATAAAGTTTATTGGTCAAAGAAACTATTATCTTAAAAATATGGTTAACGGTTTTCCGATTTTTGACTCAAAAGATGACAAGTTTCATAAGAACAATAGGCATCTTACAATGTATATGAGACACTTTTTAATTCAAAGGCATGGCTCTATTTGGGGAAAATATTTTGTGTTCCCAATGGTCGGTAGAATCATGCATAATTTAGTGGTTTACTATTTCATATTGCTTCAAGTCAAGCTGATCGGCGTAAAAAAATAATTCCCGAAACCTCTTAAAAACTGTCGGGAAAATTAAATCTAAATCCCGAAAAAAAATTATGGATTTTCTCTATCTTTTCAGCTTCAATTCACTCCGTAAATTTACTTTCTCACCCCAAAAGCTTTTGGATAAACAAAATTTTATTACCGATAACGGTAAACCAAAAGGATTTTTCATGCTTAAGTTATCAGGAACACTCATCGGAGCCTACAAAGGCACAGACTTCACCAAAGAATCTGGCGAAGTAGTAAAAGGCAAAGGCAAACTCCAGTTAATGCTAGATAGAGCATTAAAAGACGGCTCTATTAAAAAAGAGCTTATCGATATATCAGTTCCTATGGAAAAGTATGAAACATACAGAAAGGAACTAGGCAAAAGCGTAGAAGTAAATGTCGAATACTTCGGCAAAGCCACTTTTTACGGAGTCTAAACTAAACCCGCCGCTAAAGATTTGGCATTGGAGAAAGGCTCCGTGCGGCGAGCACGGAAAGAGGCTCCAATGACAAAGCTTAGGCGGAATGTTTAACGCCAACAAACACAATCAGCCAAACAAATAGATACTTTATGTAAACAGCGGGTCTGGCTAACCCTTTAAAAACTAACTTTGGATTACTCCAAAGGGGGTTATAGTAACACCCCCTTCTTCACACCAAATAATCAAATATCAACCTCTATCCAAAAGGATAAATAGTGAAGAATGAAACCTGCACAAATAACGAAGAGATAAACTCTATATCAAATGAGAGAACAGTCTCAAACGCAAACGATTTAAAAAACTGCTCCGATATAAAAACACTCTCAGGCATAGACACCCTGTATTACTACTGTGAAAGCTCAAAAGAGTACGAGAGCTTCTATCTTGATTTACTTGATTCAATAGAGCTACAAACAAACCAGTTTAAATCTCAGGGCATTACTCCAAAGCCAAGAGATATAAGAGTGTCTATTAACGACATAGAGTTTATGTTTTTGGGTAAGTCTGAGAGCTATGTATTTATGATGGATGTAATGGAGTTTGTACGCATCGGATTTAAAGATGCTAAAAAAGAACACAATGTTCATGATATAAGAGTACAGCTTCAAGCTAACGGAATCTATACTCTAGGTATAAAGCCTCTTTTAGAGTATGTAAACAGCGTAATTCTAAAAGCTCTTATTACTACATATCTACCTATCACAAGATGCGACCTTAACATCTTCATCCAAACAAACCTAGACTTTCTATCTAAAAAGCATTTCATCTCAAGAGCCATAAGAAGCGAAAGCTTTGTTAGGGAGATAAATAAATCTCAAAAGCTTCAAACTCTTTACATTGGCAAAGAGCCTTTTAAGATGAGGCTATACGATAAGAGTTTAGAGCTAAAAAGCTCCTCAAAAAAAGAGTTGATGGCTGAGTATCTAGGGGCTTATGATATAGATATAAACAAACCTCTTTGGAATTTAGAGTTTCAAATGCAAAGAGAGTTTCTAAAAAGCTTTAATATCCTAGATTTAGAAGATGTACTAAAGAGCGCCGAACAGCTCTTTTTAAAAGCTATGGATTTAGTTAAGATGATAGATTTAGACTCCATAAGCGAAGCGGATAAGAAAAACGGTCATAGATATAGAGCCTCTATTCATCCATTCTGGGAATATCTCAAAAACTCCTACACCCTAAAAACATTCTATCAGATACAAGCACCCCTTGAAAGAGTCAAAAAGAGAGCCTACAAATACACACTAGATAAAGCCATAGATGAGCATATAGAACTAACTAGAAAAATGATTAGAAATGGGCTATATAAACCAGACGAGAGTTTTTACGGGTCTGTTATAGATTCCTACAAAAGCAGATACGAAACTAAGCCACAACACAAAGAGCCAGACTATGAAGAGGGTAAATTAGTCAACCTAGAAGATGGAACTATCAAGGATATTAGAGTTTTAAAGGATGGAAGTGTAATTGAGCCTTTGAAGATAATTAGTCCAAAACATCTTAGCGATTATGAACTCTACAAATACAGAGATGAACTTCTAAAAGACTTTCTATCTCAAAAACCGCAAATACCAGACTGCATCCACAAGCTCAGGTTTGCGGAAGAGGAGATGGTTAGTCGGGGGCTTATAAAAGATGATGAGGAGAAGCCTTTTTAGGCTTATAGGCTTTGGCGATGAGTATAGATGAGAAAGTAGAACTCCTCATAAAAGAGGTGCGAGAGCTTAAAGCTATTTTTATACACGGTAATCTTTTGAACAAAAAGCCGAAAAAGACAAAAGAACCCAAAGCGGAAACGAGTGAGGAGATAGCAAATAGACTTTTCGCTAAAATCGTAACCGTTGAGGATGCCAGAAAGGCAGACTAACATGGCTAGACCTAGAATAGACAGGGAATACCATATTTTTGACAAACAAAAAAAGGGTATTTGGCACATTGACCTTCGCAAGGTCGGCGGCAAAGTTTTTAGTAGCGGCTTGGCTTCAACAAAGCAAAACCGTAAACAGCTTGAAACCGAAGTAATCCCGCTTTTGCTAAAGAAGCTAAAAGGTGAAATGACGGATGGCGAGCTAAAAGACAGGCTAATATCAGCCAAAACTGCTACAACGGTCGCAGTTTTCGGTTTGGATAGTTTGGCAAGACACGCAAGCAATAGACAGCCACATATACAGCACGCTTACGAGCTTGTTTTCAAAAAGCATATTTTGCCTACATTTGGCAGTAAGCGGCTCGAAGATATAACGGGTCTTGAGATTTTGGACTGGCAAAATAGCCTAAACAAAAAAGCTGGATTTGCGACCGTCAAAAAAGCCCGCATTATGTTGATGCAGATGTTTGATGATGGCTTGTTGGCTAGGATAATATCTACGAGTCCTATGCTCGGTACAAAATTGCCAAAACGCTTGACAGAAGAGCGGGAAATAAACCCGTTTAATCAGCAAGAGATAAAAGCTCTTTTGGAAAATGCAATCGGATATTTTCGTAATGTTGTTGGAATTTTGATATATAGCGGCATGCGACCTAGTGAGCTTTGCGCTCTTGATTGGGCAGATGTTGACTTTGAAAACAAAGAGATTTTTATCAGGCAGACTATAAAGCGTGATAGAAGTGTCGGTTTGACAAAAACAAAGGCGGCGAAACGACATATTCAAATGCTACCACCCGTTGAAAGTTTTTTGAAAAATCAGTTTTTGCAAACAGGGCAAAACGGCGGCAGGGTATTTCAAAGTAAAATCTATAAAACAGGTTTTACAAGCATAGATTATTGGCAGAGAGCTTTTGGCTCATTGTTGCAAAAATGCGATTTGGCATATAGAAACCTTTATCAATGCAGACATACTTTCGCATCTATGATGCTTGGTAACGGCGAAGACTTGATATGGGTGAGCTCTATGCTTGGACATAAATCGCCAGATATAACGCTCAAATGTTATGCGAAGCTCATAAGAACAGAGCATAAAGAGCGGGCGGCGTGGCTCAAAGATAGCCATAGTTTTTGTTACGATTTTTGTTACGAGGGCAACCTTAGCATCGGGGAAGCTCTATAAAATAAAGGGGTTTGTGATGCAAATCAGAGTTTATTACGAGGACACCGATGTCGGCGGGGTGGTGTATCACTCTAATTATTTGAAGTTTTGCGAACGGGCTAGAAGCGAGCTTTTCTTTGAGCGTGGGATGTCGCCGATACTTGAAGAGGGAGCTTTTGTCGTGCGAAGTCTTAAGGCGGAGTTTTTGAAACCCGCAGTATTCGGCGATTTGCTGGATATAAAGACTGAGTTTGTGGAAATGAAGGCGGCTTCGCTTCTTTTGCGTCAGAGTGTATTTAGAGATGGTGAGAAGCTTTTCGAGGCGGATGTGCGCCTCGCATTCGTAAATAGGGGTAAGCCCGCAAAAATACCGCAAAACGCGGCTTTAATTTTTGGTTCTTGACAGGATAAGATAGATAAAAAACGGGCCGCCCAAAAATGCGGTCACGACTCCAATAGGCACTTCCGAATCCGTACCCATGCTGCGAGAGACGATGTCGCACAGCAATAGAAAAATCCCGCCGCCGAGGAATGTGGTCAAAACGAGAGAACCGGCGGGTCGTCTAAAGAGCTTTTTTAGCAGATGTGGAATGATAAGGCCGACAAAACCGATAGGCCCCGCCACGCTGACAGCCGCCCCGACAGCTGCAGATACGGCTAGAAGCAAAAGAAGCGTTACCTTTGTCGTGTCTACCCCTTTTAGCTTTGCGTTTTCGTCCGATACCGCCAAAAGCTTCAGCTCCGGTGCAAAAAATAGCGATACGAATAGCAAAGAGAGCGAGAAGACGACGACGGGGGAGAGCTCCGTAAATCCGGTGGTGCTTAGATTGCCAAGTGTAAAGCTGACTATCGAGTGAATCTGCAAAGAGCTTCCGACATAATAGATAACAAACAAAAACGCCATATAAAAGTGCGAAAGCGCAACGCCTAGAAGTAGTAAATTCATCGTCGCAAACGAGCGAAATCTGCCCGCAAAAGCCGCCAAGAGCAGAGTGGTAACAACCGCTGCCAAAAACGCAAAAAGCGTAACGGCGGAAAACCCAAGCAGTGATGCGCCGAGACCAAGATAGATGGCGATAGCCGCTCCGAGTGTAGCGCCGCTAGAGACGCCTAGCGTAAATGGCGTCATAAGCGGATTTCGAAAAAGCGTCTGAAACAGCAGACCCGAGAGCGCAAGTGCCGCTCCTACGAAAAAGGCGAGAACCGCTCTGGGCGTGCGAATTTCCCAGAAGACGAGAGCGTCCACGCTGCCGCTCTCAAAAATATTTTGCGGCGAGATAGACGCTACGCCGACAAAAGGCGAGCAAAAAAAGACGATGAGCGCCAATGCGGCGAGTAGGGCGTTATATTTTCGCATAATCGGCAAACACCCCCGTATCATTTTTGCGAACCCTCCCGCCAAAGCGGCGCAAGAGCGATGCTTCGTCGAAAAACTCGGCGGATGAGCCGAAAAACTCCGCTACGCCGTCCTTTAGATACAAAATATCAAACCCGAGCGAAAATGCGAAATGCAAATCGTGCGTAATGACTATTTTGTTTTGGAAAATTTCGTTTGAGGCGAGTAGTCCAAAAAGCTCGTGGGAGCGCGCGCTGTCGACATTTGCGATGGGTTCGTCAAATATCGTCAAGCGGCTGTTTTGCAAAGCGGCTTGAAGCGTCATGGCGAGCTGCTTTTCGCCGCTACTAAGAGAAGCGAGCCTCATATCGGTAAGACTCTCCAGCGAAAAGCGTATAAGTAGCCTTTTTGCCTCGTCTCTCTCCTTTTTGGTGTATGGCTCAAACTTGTTTTTGTATACGAACCGCCCCATCAGCAGATAATCCATCAGCGTGATGTCTTCGTCAAAACTGGAGAGTTTGGGTGCTACATAGCCTATCAGCTTTGCCCGCTCTTTCGGCGCTATCTGTCTTGCATTTTGTCCAAATAGCGATATGCGCCCCTCGCCGTCAAGTATTCCGCAAAGTAGCTTTGCAAGCGTGCTTTTGCCTGCGCCGTTTTCACCGATAATGAGCAGGTTTTGTCCATCTTTTAGGGCAAACGAAACCCCCTTTAGTATCTCCTTGTTGCCGTGCGAAAAGCGCAGGTTATCGCAAATTAGCATGGTGCGCCTCTACGATTTTTCGCAAATCTTCCAAAAATAGCGTGATGCGGTCAGAGGGAATGGAGATGTAGTCCTCTTCAAGCACAAAGATAGAGCCTCTTTTTGCCGCATTTATCGGTAGTGCGCTCCACGCCGCCTTTATCTGTGCCGTCGTGATTTTCTTCTCTTTGGTGTATGGGAAAAGCACGACTACTATATCCGGATTGCAGCCGATGATGCCCTCTAGCCCGAGGACGGGTTGCGTCGCTTTGTCTCTTTTGACGGCGTTTTCAAAGCCTGATTTTGTGATTAGCTCGGCAAAATATAGGTTATTTCCGGCAACATAGATGTTTTTTGAGAGGTCGATGTTGTTGCCGAATACTATGAGCATCTTCTGCTTTGTGCGAGGGGTTGTCTCTAGTCTTTTTATTCCGTCGTCGATTTTTTGTGTTATGTGTTTTGCCTCCGCCGTTTTGCCCACATGAGCCCCTATCTGTGCCACCGCCGACTTGATGCTTGCGAGCGAGTCTATGTTGATGCTGAGCGTTTTTATCCCGAGTTTTTCAAGCTTGCGAGTCGTCTCTATGCCGCTTGCCTCGGTGATTACGAGGGTTGGAGCGAGAGCTACTATCTTCTCCAGCGAGGCGTCGTGATAGCCGCCCACCCGCGGCAAGCGTTTTGCCTCTTCGGGGTAGTTGGCGTATTTCGTCGTGCCCACGACGCTTTTGCCTGCCCCCAAAGCAAAGACTATCTCATTGACGGCAGGGGAGAGCGTAACGATACGGGGCTGGGCAAACAACGCCGCCGCCGCAAAAATCCAAAAAAATAAAAATCTCAAACAAAATCCTCTATTATCGTAATGCTGGCGTACGGTATATCAAGCCCAAACGCCTCTTCAAGGCCTAGGTTTCGGTGCTTTGCGAGTAGCGTTTTGATGACGCCGCCGTGCGTGACGACTAGTGTGTTTGAGTGTCCTTTGGCTTTCAGCTCGTCAAAAAACTCGCCGACTCTCATTTCAAACTCCGCTATGCTCTCGCCACCGATTGCATCTATGAACTGCGCAAAACTCTCATACGCTACGCCAAATTTCTCGCATATCTCATCATAGCCCATCCCCTCGGCTCTTCCCCAAGACTTCTCCCGTAGCCTCTCGTCAAAGACCGTGTTTGCCGCTCCCATGTATTGCAGCGTCTGTCTGCACCTCGCAAGGTCGGAGCAGTAAACAGCGTCAAACTCTATGTCTTGCAGTTTTACCGCCGCCTGCGCTGCTTCCTCGTTCCCCATGTCGCTTAGGCTGATGTCGATATGCCCGTTATAGCACCCCGTATATCGCTCATCAACGCTAGCGTGACGAAGAAGATAAAGCCTCAACGCACACTCTCCCAGATAACGATAGAGCAAAGCAGCGCAAGCTCTGTGCTCTCGATGACAAACCCGTACATGTCGCCGCTAAGACCGCCGAATCTGCTTGAGAGCCAGCCCGATACGGACGCCGCCTTGAGTGAGGCTACCGCAAAAAGGGCAAAAAGCCATATATTTGCGAATGCTATCACGCACGAGACGAGCAGGGCGGAGTAGATGAAAAGCAGGGTGGTGAGCTCTCGTTTTGCCGCATACCCCATTCCGCTAGGACGGACATACGGGAATGCGAAGATGGCAAGAGCCCCACCAAATCGTGAGAGCATCGGCACAAAAACAAACAGCCAAAACTCTTCGATGCTCAAAAACGCCGCAAGCTTGAGAGCCAAAAACAAAAACCCGTATATCGCCCCCATCGCCCCGATAGTAGGCTCTTTCATCACCTCTAGCGCACGAGCAGGAGGCGCAAAAAGCCCATCCACCGTATCGACAAACCCGTCCAGATGAAGCGCCCCGTAAAGTGCGGTAAAGAGGACAAAAAGCCCGACTCTCAGGAAGTTTTCGGGCAGTACGCCGTGAAGCAGAGCGTAAAGAGCGTAGATGATGCCGCCCAAAGCCAGTCCGACAACTGGATAATACGCCGCCGCCACGCCGTTTGAGCCTGCTTTGAATTCATGCATACGAAAAAACGGGAGTACCGTCATCATTGAGAATGCTAGGCGTAGCCCCGTGATATGCGCTCTTATCATTTCATCCTCACGCTCAGCCCAACCGAGCAGAAGTACACCTCGTCGCACGCCGCCGCTACTAGTTGCGCCGCTCGTCCACTGATGTCGATAAACTCTCTTGCAAGGGCGTTTTCTGGGATGATGCCGCATCCCACTTCGTTGATGACGAATACTATGTTTTTGTTTAAAGCTAAGATTTTGCGCAGTTCGCCCATTATCGCCGCTTCGTTTTTGCCGTAGTGGAGCATATTGTTTATCCAGATACTCAGGCACTCTATGAGTACAGTATCTCCGCTGTTTGTGATAGCATCGTAGAGTTTGACAGGCTCTTCTATGCTCTCAAATCTATCCACCCTCTGCGCCTTATGTCTTGCTATCCGCTCTCTCATCTCATCGTCCAGGGCTTCGCTAGTGGCTAGGTAGTACGGTTTTTGAGCTGGCGAGAGTTCAAGCGTCCTTGCCTCCGCCGCACGGCTCTTACCGCTTCTCATTCCGCCCGTGTATAGCACTTTCAAATGACCGCTCCGCAAAGTAAAATAGTTAGTATGAGTATATCAAAACGAGGTTGCAAGCTAAGTGCCATACGCACATGTGCGTCCGTGATGTTTGCTTCGCCGTTGCCAAAGTAGGGCTTTGATTTGAGCTCTCCATGATAGACGGTATTGCCACCGAGCCTCACCCCCACCGCTCCAGCAATTGCCGCTATGGGGTAGCCTGCGTTTGGGCTCTCGTGGCCGCCGCCGTAACGGATAGCGTCTTTTGCGCTTTTGAAGCTGAGGCTTGCGGCGGTTATGAGTAGGGCGGTGATACGGGCGGGGATGAAGCCCACTATGTCGTCTATCCTAGCCGAGAATTTGCCAAACCGCTCATATCTCGCCGTGTGGTAGCCGACCATTGAGTCTAGCGTGTTTATCGCTTTGTATGCGACGATGCCGGGGAGTCCGAATAGGCAGAGGTAAAAGAGCGGGGCTATGACGGCGTCGTTTAGGTTTTCAGCGTAGGTTTCGATGAGTGCTTTGTTGATGTCGCTTGTCTCTAGCGCTACGGTGTCACGGCTGACTAGCATACTTAGAGCTGCTCTTTTGTCCTGCGCTTCAAGGGCGTTTTTTACGCTTGAGTGAAGCATGTTTGAAGCGATAAATGACGAGGCGACTACGGCGGTGAGGGCGATTTGTGCATAGCTAGGCAAAAAGCCCACACCCCAAACAAATAGCAAAGACAAAGCCGTCGATATAGCAAGGAGTGAGAGAGCTAGGAGTATGCCGAGCGTGACGCTATCCCGCCAAAAGCGGCTCTCAAACCACGAAATATACTCGCCCATCCAAACTACGGGGTGTTTGACTGGCAGTTCGCCAAATATCCTGTCGATGAGGTAGGCGAGTAGGGCGGTTAGCATGAAAGCGCCTTTATGATTTGCTCCACGGCTATATGCGCCTTGACGCTGCTTGCTAGGCGCTCAAACTCTCTTTGTTTTGCCGCTTCAAACTCGTACCCGTTGTATGCGGGGTCAAAACGGCTCAAAAATGCCGTGCGCCAACCGTCGTTGTCAAATATCCCGTGCAAATGTGTGCCAAATAGCCCATCGCTCTCAAAAAAGAGCGGGTATTTTGCACTTTGACCGCAGTGGATTTCGTATCCCGTGAGGTTCTCGCCGCCGTACTCATAGACCCCTTTTGCTAGTGTTTTTGCCGGTTCAAATAGTATCTCATCGTCTATGTAACCAAACCCAGTCTCCACGCTTCCCGCCTCGCTCTCGACGCCGCAGGGGTCGCAGACCATCTCAAACATCATCTGATAGCCGCCGCAGATGCCGACGACAAATGCGCCGCACCGTCGCACCTCGTCAAAAAGCCCCGTGGATTTGAACCATCTTAGGTCGCTTATCGTTGCCTTTGTGCCTGGGAGTATCACGATGTCAAAAACGCTAAGGTCTTGCACCCTCTCCACGAACTCCACGGACAACCCCTTGTCCATGATGAGCGGCTCAAAGTCGGTGAAATTGGCGATGTGTGGGTATTTGATAATTGCTATTTTGATAGAGCCGTTGTTTTTGGCATAGCTGCTCAGAGACAAGGCGTCCTCATAGCCTACCGAAAAAGGAATATGCGGCACGACGCCAAGCACCGGAATGCCAAACTGCTCTTCGATGATGCGTCGCCCCTCGTCAAAAAGTGTCATGTCGCCCCTGAATTTATTGATGATAACGCCAATGACATTTGCCTTCAAATCATCCGGAAGCAGGGCGTAAGTGCCGTAGACGCTTGCAAATACGCCGCCTCTTTCGATGTCGGCTACGAGTATGATTTTTGCACCAAACTCCCTTGCCGTATAGACATTTGAGAGGTCTTTTTCCATTAGATTTAGCTCCACGGGAGAGCCTGCCCCCTCGCATACTACGATGTCGTATCGCTCTCTCAGATAGCCAAACGCCTCGTTTACTACCGGCTTTAGCGTATCTATGTTTTTGAAATACTCTCTTGCGTCTTGCGTCGCCGCCGCTTTGCCATTGATGATTACTTGACTTTCATTGTCTTTTTGCGGTTTTAGGAGTATGGGATTGAAATGGTAGCTCGTCGGCAGTCCTAGCATGGCAGCTTGCGCGTACTGAGCCACGCCTATTTCGCCTCCGTCGTCACATACGCAGGCGTTGTTGGACATATTTTGCGCTTTGAACGGGGCGACGGAGTAGCCCATATCCGCAAATATCTTGCAAAGTGCTAGGGCTATCGTGCTTTTGCCGGCGTCGCTTGATGTGCCAAATATGCTTAGAGGTCGCATAACGCCTCCCTTAGAGTCTCAATACTGAGCATATCTTTTACCGCAAAACGGACATACGAGTCGTCCAATGTGTCAAAGTTTGCGCAGTTTCGCACGAGGATTTTGTGTTTTGCCAAATGCGTTTGCAGTATCTCGGCATTTATATCTCGTAGTTTTGCAAGCAAAAAGTTCGCTTTGCCTTCATATACCATCTCAAAAAGCCCGCTTTGCACCAGCGTCGCCCTCAAAAGCTCCTTGTTTGCGTTGTTTTGTGCCCTTGAACGCTCATCAAAACCGCCGTCGTTTAACGCCTGTGTCATGTAATAAGCGTCAAAGGAGGAGAGTTTCCAAAGCGGCTCCGTGGCTCGAATCTTGCCGATATTTTTACGGTGCGAAGCGATGAAGCCGACACGCACACCCGCCGCTCCGTAGTATTTTGTGAGTGATTTGATGATGTATAGCGCTTTGTTGTTTTCCGCCTCGCCCATCAGCGACGCACCATCCGTAAAGTCCAAAAACGATTCGTCTATGATAGTCTGCCCATGCGGCATTATCTGCCTCAAAACACCGTCAGGCGTTGAGGGATTGACCCAGACCGACAATTCGCCGCTCTCGCAAATATCCGCACCGACAAGCTTCGCCGCTTTTTTGTGCTCGGAGTATATCGGGGCGTGGAGCGTTACGCTTTTTGGTTTCAGGTGTGCAAAAAGCGAAAAAATAGCGGCGCTTGCCCCGTTGTAAAGCTCGATATTTTCTGGGTTTATGCCATATTTAGCGCTTATCGCCGTCTTAAGGGCAGCGTATCCGTCGCTGTTGTATGCGGTGAGAAACTCCAGATTTTCCGGCATTGCAACGCTCGGTTTTACGAAATTGATGTTGGATGAGAAGTCTATTATCTCGCTCTCCTCGGCGCCGATACTCCTTGCAAACTCCGATACATTTGCCCCGTGTGAATATGTGTTCATCAGCCTGCAAACGCCCTATAAATATCTTCCACGCCGTGACACAACGCATCTTTACTCACCCCTTGCAGATAGGCATGCACCGTAACCGCTCCAGCCCCGATCCCCTCTTTGACAAAGCCCTGCTCATATAGTCTGAGGTTTGCAAATTCGCTATCCGCAAAGTCAAAATCGGGATAAAAAGCGTTGATAGTGGGGTCGATGGAGGCTAGCAGTCCTGTTATGTCGCTAGTTTTGTCTTCGGCTATCCATTTGGTCGTGGCGAGGGCTATGTCTTCAAAGCCGTATCCAAGAGCCTTAATCACGGCGCACACCGCCGCCATCTGCGTACCGCCTCCCAGTATCACGGGCTTTGTCTTTGAGAGGGTGACGGCAAGTCCCGCAGTGAAGGGCTGCATCGTATCACCAAATCGTGAAATAACGCCAAAAACATCGCTAGCGTCAAACGGCTCACGGCCGAGAGCTTTTGCAACGACCTCTTGTTTTAGCGTCTTAACGCCAGTATCTGCGCCGCTAGAGGCAAAAGCCCCGTCGCACTCGTATCCAAGCGCCTTTGTCACCGCATACGCCGTAGTTGTACCTGCCGGAACGCACTCGGAGAGGATAAAATAATCCGCCTTGTCTACTATCTCGTCAGCAAACTTCACCCCCTCGTCAAAAAGAGCTTTTGCATTCACATTTGCCCCGTCAAGTATGGAGTTCGCGCATTCAAAGCCAGGGGTTTTTACCGTGCATTGCGGCTTGACGGTGAGCCCCGTATCGACAAATGTCAGCCCAAAAGGGGCAAGTTCTTTTGATGCCATAGCTATAAGCACGGGGGAAGGGGGGCCGTCCGGAGCTTTTGCGATGTCCGGCATCGACTTTGGATAGCCAAGCTCCAATACCTCCATATCAAGAGCGGGGGTGTAAGCGATGAACCCAGGCAGACCAGCTACCGTGATACCCTCTATCTCGGCTGTTTTCGTATATCCGCCGCTAAGGACGAAGTTTGCGCTTTTACCTTTTAGGGCTTCCAAAAATGCTATGTCGCCTTGAATGACGCATATATTGCCTGTTTCACACTCTTTCATTATCTTTTTCCAATCCATATCAAATTTTTCTCTTACAAACTCTTTTTCGTGCGGCACAGTGCAGCCTGCGCAGTTTTGGTGGATTTTGCCGCCAAAGTTTTCTTGCGCTCCGTCTTTGGAGGCTATGGCGCACTCGCTATACACTTTTGTGCCGTCTTTTTCGCCGATACCATTGTCTGAAAATCGGAAGTTCGGGCAGGCGCATAGGTAGCAGCTCAAGGCGTCCATCTCGTGGCATTTTTTGTTTTGGGTATATAGCGGGCAAAAATCCTCTTCGCTAATACGCATATTTTCAAAATCAAAATATTCGATTATCTGTTCTTTGCCATATCCTAGAAGTAGCAGTTTCTCGATTAATTTTGCGTGTTTGCTTGCGTGTGCATCAAACCAACTTTTGTAGCTCACTTCGCCGCCCCGCTTAGGCAGTTGTCCGTGTGGTACTCCCATCTCATGCTTTTTGCATCTTTTAGTATGTTGGTTGACGCCGTTTTGTCTGCACTTTTGCCATCCACCGTGTAAAACCACCCCATCTTCTGCGGGGCGGAGGCTACACCGTCGATGGAGGTGATAAAGACAAATTCGCCAACTTTTTTGGTTTTGACCTTTGCGACTTTTGATAGTACCGCAAGGGCGCTCTCGCCGCTTTTATATTCGGCTTTGACCGTTCTGGCTTCTTTAACGCCGCCATAATTTATATCTATCTCTATCGTCTGGGCGAACAGCCAAAACGGAAGCAAAAAAACCGCTAAAAATCTCATTTATAAGCCTTTGGTTAAAATCACCCTAATGGGCATTATCACAAAACTATCATTTGAACAAATCAAAAATCATCTAAACACGGATTACGGCTTAAAACTACTCGCTTTTGACGAGTGCAAAAACGGCGTAAGCGATAGCGTATATCTGCTGAGTACCGACAAAGGCGCATTTGTTCTCAAACTATTCGAGAGTGCATCGTACAGCCAAGTCGCCGCCGAAAGAGAGCTTTTGGCCGCTCTCTCCGCCTTGCCCGTATCCAAGACCTTCGGCGATATATCCAAGGTAGAGGGCAAACCGTGCGTGCTGTATGAAGCGGCAAAAGGCTTGCATCTAGACAAGGCGACCACCTCTCATATCAAAGAGATAGGTGGCTTTTTGTCTGCAATGCACGCCATCACCAAAGGTTTGAAGTCTACAAACCAGTCCTTTGCCTCCATGTGCGTTGCCAAAAAAGGGCTTTGCAAAGATACGCCGTTTGAGCCATTCGCCCACCTCTTTGACGAGATGGCGGCTCTGCCTGTCAACGGCGTGATACACGGCGATTTGTTCCACGACAATCTCTTTTTTGAGGATGGCAAACTCTCCTGTGCCATCGATTTTATTGAAGCTTTTGAGGGCTCTTTTGCTTTTGAGCTCGGCGTCGTCGCTTTTGCCTTTGGAGCTAAGTTTGCCGCCGCTCTTTCCGCATCTTACGGCCTCTATGATGAGGCTGCTATCCTCTCCCACGCCCGATACGCCGCACTCTTTTACGGAGTAGGACGATACAAGCGGGGCGGCGACTACGCCCCTTGCCTTAGCTTTTTGCGTCAAAACGACATCTTTGCGCCGACATACACGCTACGCCCAGGCGTGGCATATCCTGCAACGGTTTGATAGTATTTGTCTAGCAGATTTTCAAACTTTCCGTAGGCGGTAAGCCACTTGTTGAATTGGTAATTGACAACGCCGTTAAGCAGTGTATACCCGCCAGTTTGCGCAGCCTTTGTATTGGTATCATATCTTGTGCCTATATATGTTGCACTAAGGCCTAGATGTAGCGCATCCATAGGATAGTAATCTGCATTTAAAGTTACCGTATCATGTGGGCGACGTGCTAATTCTTTATTGCTTCCGTCAACGGCGTGCAGTCTGGTGTATGTAGCATTTACGCCAAGGGTATCGTTTGGCTGAAAACCGTATTTAGCTTCATATCCTTGAATTTTTGATTTACCTTCTATGTTCGCATATCCGCCACCGGACCAGTTGATTAGGTTTGTGACCGTGTTGTAAAAATATCCTAGCGACATATTCTTATAGGATACTCTTGTGTCAAAGCTTCTGATATTTTCTGGTTTCAAATCAAAGTTTGCGCTTCCCCATGGGTTTGCCATTTGTATCATGGTTGGAGCTTTGAATGCCGCTCCGTAATTGGTAGATACCGATATGCCGTTTGAGGTTGTATATTTTGCCCCCGCTTTTGCATTTGTCTTAGATCCAAAAGAGTTGTAATCATCGTATCTTATTGCTTGTGTGAGTGTTAATCCCATATGCGACATAGTATTTGCGGCAAATAGCGAACGAGTGTTATCCTTGTTTTTGACCTCAGAGCTTCCGAGTGCCGTATATCTAATATCGCTATACTCCTGAGATGCGCCGACGGTCAAGTCGCCAAACCATGAATATTTGAAATCGTCTTTTATTTCGTAGTTTTTGACGTTGCTTTGAAAGATTTTGACACCGAATGTCGTATCCATCTCATCTCTTTTTGTCTCTGCTATGCTGGCTTGCACACTTAGCTTGTGTGAGTCGGTTTTATAAGAGAGTCCAGCCTTTTTCATTATGTAGTCGTATGCACTTCGTTGTACCGAGTTTGGAGCATTGAAGCTATCATAGTTTGCTGTGCCTTTTATGGCGTATAGCTCCCCGTCAATTTTTAGATTTTTTATCGGCTCATAATCAGCCTTGAGGCTTGCGCTTGTGTTTTGATAGCCGTCTCTCTCAAAATCATCACCTTTTGAGCCTCTTGGAGCTTGCATGCTAAAGCCGTCGGTTAGGTATCTGGATGCTCCTGCGGACAGGGAGTATTTTTCGCCGCCGTATCTTATGAAGGCTTTTGCATTTTTGGTGTTATAGCTGCCGTACATTATCTCAGCTTCGCTTTTTAGCCCCTTTGCTGCCTTTTTGGTGACGATATTGATTACACCTGCTGCGGCGTCCGCCCCCCATATCGGGTTTGCCCCTTTGATTAGCTCTATGCGCTCGATGTCAGAGACCAGTAAATGCCCAAATTGCGCCGCTCCGTCGGTGCTTCCTGCTTCATTGTATTTGACACCATCTATGAGCACCAGCGTATACTTGGTGTCTAGCCCCTGAACTAACACTGATGTCGTAGAGCCCATTCCGCCGCTTTGGACAAAGTTTACCCCTGCAAACGATGAGATGGCGTCCGTGACCGTGGCGTAGTGTTTTTCTTCGATATCTTGGGCAGTGAGCACCTCTATGTTTGAGCTTACACTGCTTAGTAGTTGCTCGCTTTTGGATGCCCCAGTAACCGTGATTTTATCTATATTTATAGTTTGCTCCGCAAGCAACGCCGTGCTTGCCAAAATTGACAATATTATTGTTTTTTTCAAATGAGATTCCTCTAAATGTTAATCGTAAATGTGTGTATTAGTTAGAGGTTTCGGATGGAGGGGCTAATCCTGAGAATGTGTTTGAGAAGTCGCTTTTGAGGAAAAAAGAGCACGAAGCACCCGTCGCCGATAGCTTGACGGCTGAGACGCAGGCTAGTATGCCCGCATGGGTAAAGTATCGTTTTGTGGATATTCTTCGTTTCATTGGCGAGATTATAGCGTTTAAATCTTTTCCAAATAGCTTTTAACGAGTAGCATATCAGCGTATGCAGGTTTTTTGGCGGTATTTGGGTTTCTGATGATAAAGCTAGGGTGGTATGTCGGGATGAGCGGTATGCCGTGGTAGTCGAGTACGCTTCCTCTCATTTTCATGATTGAGTAGTTTTGCCCAGTGAGTGCATTTAGCGCCGTGCCGCCTAGGGCTACGATGAGTTTTGGGGAGATGAGCTCTATCTGTTTTTCAAGGTATGGCTTGCAGCTAGCACATTCCGAGGGCGTCGGCACTCTGTTGTTGGGCGGTCGGCATTTGACGATGTTTGCGATATATACCGACTCTCTTTTGAGCCCGAGCACATTTTCTATCATCTTGGTGAGCACCTCTCCGGCATTACCGACAAAAGGTCGTCCCGTCTTATCCTCCGTCTCCCCGGGCCCCTCTCCGACGAACATTATCTTGGCTCTCTCGTTCCCTTCGCCGAACACGACATTGGTCCTGGTCTTTGCCAGCTCACACAGATGACACGAGTGGCACGACGCACGAAGCGTACCCATATCGGATGGGAGCTCAAAGCTCTCTTGTATCTCAAACTCTTTTAGCGGAGCGGTGTACGCAAACCCCATATTTCGTAGGTAGTGCAGGTATTTTAGTTTTAGCGCTAGGTTTAGGTTTTTCAAATTTTTATCTTTGCATCTCTTCAATATTTGTTTTTAGCGTCGGAAACTGCTCTTTTATCACTTTCCAGACTATCTCTTCGTCTATCTCAAAATACCAATGAATCATTTTGTCTCTCATTTTTGCCATCAAAGACCAAGGGATGTTGAGGTGCTGTGCGGTTATTTCGCTTGGTATCTGTTTTGCCGCTTCGCCTATGACTTCTATCTCACGCACGCAAGCGCTTACAGTCTTGTCGTCAGCCTTGAACGCTTCGAAGTCGTATCCGTCGACAAACCTCTCTATCTTTGAGATGCTTCTCAAAATATCGTTTAGATAAAGCCGATAATCCCGTATCATACGGCGACAGCCTCTCTTAGTATGCTATCCGCTAGTTCCGCCCGTAGCTTTCTTCTCGGCACCAAATCCACATTTCGCCCGAGCGCCGCCTTTAGCCTCTCTTCTAGCTCGATAAATGTCAGCAAGTCTGGCGCAGTGGAAAACTCAACCAATAAGTCCACATCGCTATTCGCATTGTCATCGCCCCTAGCCACAGAGCCGAAAAGCGCAAGAGAATTGATATGATACTTTGCCTCTATATCTGGCTTTACTTGCTTCAAAACCGATAGTACGATATCTCTGGTCGGCATTTTGTTTCCTAGTTTTTTGTTATTTTAGCATACCCAGTTTTTTAGCGTACCGCTTGAAAATAATTATATCTTTTTCACTAATATATGCAATTGTTAAATCCAGCTCTTCCAATAAACGCGGAAACTGGTCTGGAACTAGACTCCATTTTTCTTTCAGTCCCTTGAGCATTCTTAGAGTATGGTGGTAATATCGTTTATAAAATCGCAATTCGTAAATAATTGCCGTTTGACGATCAATATATAATGCACCATTTTCGGATGGCGGCTCCACAAGCTCCTTGACCAGCCTATGATAAGTTTCAAATTCTTTCCAAAAGTGACTAGCCGCTCGTTCTGTTTGAAATTTATAAACAGCAAAAATAAACGCAATTGCTGCCCCAGCTGCAGATAATTGTGAGCCATAATTTTTAATTAATTCAAGTAGTTGTTCCAAATTGCATCCCCGCTATTTTAGTGGTATTTTCTCTTTTAATATTTCCAAAAACTCCCCCCTAGCTATCCCCTTAGCCCCAAGAGAGAGTAGGTGGGAGGTCTTTTGTTGGCAGTCGATGATGTCGATACCTAGTTTGTCGGCATTGGCGCAGAGAAACCACAGAGCCGCTTTGGAGGCGTCGGGTACACGGTAAAACATCGACTCACCAAAAAACACTCGCCCCAGCCTTACCCCGTAAAATCCGCCGACCGGTTCGCCCTCAAGGTAACACTCAAAGCTCATCGCAAAGCCGTATTCATGCAGTTTGGTGTATGCGGCGATAAACTCCTTGCTTATCCATGACTCGCCGTCCTCTTTTCTGTTTGGGCTTTTGGAGCACGCCTCTATGACTGCGGGGAAGTTTTTGTTGATTGCAAATTCGAAGCCCTGTTTTTTGACTGACTTGGATAGGCTTTTTGTGAGGCGAAACTCGTGCGGGTAGAGCACCGCCCTAGGGTTAGGGGAATACCAAAACACATACCCTCTGTCGATAAACCACGGGAAAATGCCTTGCGAATATGCCGCTATCAGCCGCCCAGGCTCCAAGTCGCCGCCGACCGCCAGTAGCCCGTCTTCATCCGCAGTATCTGGATGAGGAAATTCATACTGGGATGGGCAAAACATAGCCATCGGGCTTTGCAAAACGGTCATATTTTGAAAGTTAATGCGCCTTGTTTGACGCCGACCGTTACCTTGCCGCCTTTTGTCAGCTTGCCAAATAGTAGTTCGTCGATAAGTGCGTCTTTGACCTCTCGCTCTATTAGTCCGCCGAGCGGTCTTGCGCCCATTTTTGGGTCGTACCCTTTTTCGGCTAGGTACTCTTTGGCTTTTTTGTCAAAAGATATTTCTACATTTTTTTGTTTTAGGAATATATTTAGCTCGCTTAGCATCTTCTCGACCACTTTTATCATCGTCTCTCTTGCGAGTGGGGCGAAGCTGATGGTTGCGGTCAGACGGTTGCGAAACTCGGGCGTAAAGAAGCTTTTTACTGCCTCTTCACCCCTTATCCCCTCATCCGGTGCAAAGCCCATCACCGGCGCCTCGCTACTTCCTAGATTACTAGTCATGATGAGTACGACATTGCGAAAATCCGCTTTCATTCCCGTATTATCCGTGAGCGAGGCGTTATCCATTATTTGCAGTAGGATATTTGCGATGTCGGGATGCGCTTTTTCTATCTCATCGAGAAGCACGACGCAATACGGGTTTTTGCGTACCGCCTCGGTGAGCAGCCCGCCTTGCTCAAATCCCACATACCCAGGAGGCGCACCGACCAGTCTTGAGACGGCGTGTTTTTCCATGTATTCGCTCATATCAAACCGCTCAAAGTGTATGCCAAGCGTCGAAGCCAGCTGTTTTGACACCTCGGTCTTACCGACTCCCGTAGGACCCGTGAAGAGGAAAGAACCTATCGGCTTGTCCGCTCTTGTTAGTCCGGCTTTTGAGCGTTTGACCGCCCTTGTCACTTCCTCTATCGCTTTGTCTTGCCCGAACACCTGCTTTTTAAGGTCGCCTTCTAGCTCCTTTAGCGTATCCAAATCATTTTTTTCCATCGTTTTGAGCGGGATTTTTGTGATTTTGGAGATGATGCGCTCTATATCCGTCTCTTTGACCGTTCTTTTTTGTTTTGCCGCAGGCAGTAGACGAAACGCCGCCCCCGCTTCATCTATCGCATCTATCGCTTTATCAGGTAGCTTTTTGTCCTTGATGTATCTATCCGTCAAATCCACCGCTACTTTGAGGGCTTCGGGCGTGTATTTGACATTATGGAACTCTTCATATCTTTTTTTGAGCCCCTCTACTATTTTGTAGCAGTCTTCTAGACTCGGCTCGTTCACATCTATCTTTTGAAATCTTCGCCCAAGCGCTCTGTCTTTTTCAAAACTCGCCTTATACTCCGCAAAAGTCGTAGCGCCTACGCATCGTAGTTTGCCGTTTGCAAGGGCAGGCTTGAGTAGATTTGCGGCGTCCATTGAGCTACCGTTGGCGCTTCCTGCTCCGACTATCATGTGTATTTCATCGATAAAGAGTATTACATTCTCCTCTTTTTCCAGCTCTGAGAGCACACCTTTTAGCCTTTTTTCAAAGTCACCCCTGTATTTCGTGCCAGCCACCAAAGAGCCTACATCTAGGGCAAAAATTCTAGCGTTTTGGAGCGGGGCAGGGATGTCGTTTGCGGCTATTAGCAGTGCAAGCCCCTCGACTACCGCCGTTTTGCCAACCCCCGGTTCGCCTACTAGTATCGGGTTGTTCTTTTTGCGGCGGCAAAGCACCTGCGTAGCCCTCTCTATCTCTTCGGCTCTTCCGACCACCGGGTCAATGCTCCCTTTTTTGGCGAGAGCTACAAGCTCGGTCGTGAACTCTTCGAGGTATGATTTTTTCTGCGCCGCTTTTTTGGGTGTCTCTGCAACGGGCTCCGCGTCAAAAGTTGATATTGCCTCAAGTACATCTACTTTTTCGATGCCATATGACTTGATGAGCATCACGCCAAAGCTTCCCTCTTCATCAAACAGTGCTGCCAAAAGGTCGTTTCTATCCGCCTCTTGCTTGCCCGCACCTTGCACTTGAAGTATCATCCCTTGCATCACCCGTTGAAAAGCCGCTGTTTGCACAGGCTCAATCTTCAAATCTTTTGGCATCTTCTCTATTTCATTGTCCAGAAATTCTGAAAGAGCGACTTTGACCTCAAGCGTATTGACGCCAATCTCAAGAAGAAGTTTGTCTATGCCTGCATCGTCAAGGAGTGCGTATATGAGATGCTCCACCATGATGTACTCGTGGTTTCTGTTTCTCGCCTCTCTAAAGGCGTTTACGAGAATTAGGTTTAGTTCTTTGCTTATCATCTTATTCTTCTTCCATTGTGCATCTGAGCGGAAATCCGTTGTCTCTGGCAAGCTCTATCGTCTGTGAGACCTTGGTCTCGGCTATCTCCATCGTGTAGACACCGCATACGGCATACCCTTCGGTATGTATTTTGTGCATAAGCTGTACCGCCTGGGCTTCGCTTTTGCGAAAGATGGTAGTGAGTACCTCTACGACAAACTCCATCGAAGTATAATCGTCATTGTGCATCAATACTTTGTAGCGTTTTGGTCTGTCTAGCCCGAAAATGGTTATGTCTTCGGTTTGACCCTCTGTTTCAAAGCTCATTGTTGTTCTTTGTGTTTGAAGTTGTTTGTAGATTATAAAATGAAAGCTTTTAAGACTCTCTAAGCCGGGGAGGGCTTAGAGTGCGAAGGCAGGAGCTACGATATTGTGCTTTAGTCCAAGCTCATCCGGCGTTAATCCAAGAGCAAGACCTATTACTTGCGGGAGATGAAGTACCGGAATATGTACATCTCTACCGATAGCTTTTCCGGCTTGTTTTTGCTTGATATCCATATTTAGGTGACACAAAGGGCAAGGCGTGACTATCATATCTGCATTGTTGTCCATTGCGTCCACAAGAGCATTTGCCGTCATTTGTATCGCCGCTTTCGGTGCTTGTAAGTCGGCATGAAACCCGCAGCATCTATTTTTTGAGCTGTAATCTACGGCTTTTCCGCCTACTGCGCTGATTACTTTTTCGAGAGATGTCGGTTTGTATGGATTTTCGCTTCCGTTGGATTTGTCCTGTAGTGCACCCGGTCTGATGTTGTGGCAACCGTAGAATGGGGCTATGTTAAACTCCGATAAAGGTTTTTGAACCATATCTTCTAGTTTTTCCATCCCGAAATCTTCGATAAGTACGTATAAAAGATGTCTAACTCTACTTGTTCCCTTGTATTCTAGTCCTACCTCGGCAAGCTTTTCATTTACCCTTCTTCTTAAATCCGGGTCTGCTTTTAGAGCTTGGTCTGCCATCAAAAGATTGAGATTGCATGTGTTGCATATGGTCACAAGGTCAAGCCCTAGCTTTTCGGCGTAGCAGATATTTCTGGCATTTAGCACCAAAGACAAGAACTCGTCAAAATCTTGAAGATGTGAAGCCCCGCAACAAGAAGCCTCTTTTAATTCGATTAGTTCAATGCCGAGCTTATCCGCAATAGCGTTAGTTGATTTCAAAAGTTCAGGCGTAGAGTTTTTAGCCGTGCAACCTGTATAAAGAGCGTATTTTAGTCCCATCATTCCCTAATCCTAATCAAACTTTTGTGTAGAAGAGTTCTCAACGAGTGTTTTTATCTCGTCAAGATTTTCGCTTTTTGGCATATCCCATGGAAGCACTATTTTGCCGTGAGTTAGCATATCAAATGCCTCTGGCAAATGTTTCATAACCCCTATATTGCCCTCAGAGTAGCGTACTAGTTCACCCTCATCAAGAAGACCGTGTTTTTCTATCGAATGGGCAAACCCTACGGCATGTCTTGTAGCCACGTTACTTCCGGCTATTCCTTCCGAGAATATCTGGTTATGCAGTCTTGTTATCTTGCCTATCGGGTCAACCCCTTTTGGACACACTTGTGCGCACTCGAAACACTTGACGCAATCCCAAACGCCTTTACCCATTTCATTAACCAGCGATAATCTTTCCGTCTTTGCCGTATCTCTTTCATCGCTTGTAAATCTATAAGTTTTGGCTAACGCTGCAGGCCCTAGGTAGTTTTCGTTATATTGTACCGACGGACAAGCATAGTAACAAGAGCCGCATTGAATACAGTAGTCGGCTTCATCTATTCTCTCTGCGCTGTGCGGCGATACGATATTTTCACAAGACGGATGCTCGTCTATTTCGGCTTCCAAATATGGATTTACCGCATCATATTTGCCCCAGAAATCGGCTTTGTCGATGATAAGGTCTTTGATAGCTCTTTTGATGTTTTGCGGCTCTATGGTTAGCTCGTCGCCAAACATATCTACTAGCTCAAATAGATTTTGCTTACAAGCCAATATCCCTTTTTGGTTTACTTTGACGGCACAGCTGCCGCAAATACCGTGTCTACAGCTTCTTCTGTAGCTAAGAGAGCCGTCGATGTCCCATTTGATTCTATTTAGGATATCTAGCACCACTTCGTGGCTTTCAACTACCATTTCGTATGTTTTGTATGCAGGTAGATAGTCGGTCTCGGAGTTAAACCTGAAGACCTTGAACGTTACCTTTTTTGATTTTGTTTCAAACATTTTTCTGCGCCCTTTACTTAATAACTTCTGGTCTCAGGAGCGTATTTTCCGAGTTTTACCGGAGCTAGCTCTAGCTTTATCTCATCATTTTGCATATATGCAAAAGTATGTTTTAGGAAATTTTCATCGTCTCTTTCGGTGTAATCTTCCCTGTAATGCGCCCCACGGCTCTCTTTTCTATTGAGCGCACCCTCAACGATAAACGCCGAGAAGTCAAGCATGTGACCAAGCTCTATTGCCTCTTGAAGTTCGGTATTAAATGTTTTTGATTTATCCGAAATGGAGATATTTTTGTATCTGGCTCTTAGACCTTTTAGTATCTCTTTTTGCGCTTCTAGCGTTTTTTGCGTTCTAAATACTCCGGCATTTAGCGTCATACTCTCTTGAAGCTCGTTTCTTAGTTTTGTGACGGACTCTTGACCTCTGGAGTGCAGTACGCCCTCAACTTCTGCGATAGCGGCTTTTGCGTCGTCTTTGCTAACGGCTTTGAAGGATATATTGCCAACCTCTTTTGCCATTTGCTCGCCGACATGTCTGCCAAAGAATAGCGCTTCAAGCACCGAGTTTGCCCCAAGTCTATTTGCGCCGTGTACGCTTACGCAGGCACATTCGCCGGCGGCATAGAAGCCCTCTACGGTTTCATTGATATTTTTTCTTACATGTCCGTTGATATCGGTCGGTATTCCGCCCATTGAGTAGTGAGCCGTCGCCTGAATAAGGATAGGCTCTTTTACCATATCGAGACCTAAGAATGTGATGGCAAGGTCACGAAGCTCCGGAAGTTTCGCATTGATTACCTCTTCGCCTAGGTGTGTAAGGTCGATATATACGGAGTCTTTGTTTGGCCCTACGCCTCTGCCTTCCATTACTTCTTTTGTGATTGCACGGCTTACGACATCTCTTGAGGCAAGCTCCATTTTTTGAGGAGCGTATTTGCCCATAAATCTCTCACCGAGGCTGTTATATAGTAGACCGCCTTCACCCCTTGCCGCTTCGGATATTAGGATACCAGTGCCGCTAAGACCTGTCGGATGGAACTGTACAAACTCCATATCCTCAAGCGGAAGCCCGTGTCTGGCTACGATTGATAGACCGTCTCCCGTGTTTGCAAGAGCGTTTGAATTTATCTTGTAAGACCTTGCATAGCCGCCTGTGGCAAACATAACGGCTTTCGCGTTGAATATTCTAAATTCCATGTCTCTGAGGTTGTAAGCAACTACGCCGCTTACTTTGCCATCTTTGTAAACGATATCGCATACATACCACTCGTCAAGGAATAGTACGCCCTCTCTATGTGCTTGTTCATATATAGTTTGAAGCAGGGTAAGACCTGTTCTGTCTTTTGCGTAGCACGCTCTAGGCTTGCTCTGCCCGCCGAAAGGTCTTTGGGCTATTTTGCCGTCATCCGTTCTGGAGAATACAGCACCCATTCTCTCTATCCATCTGATAGTCTCCGGCGCGCTTTTGCACATTAGTTCTATGGCGTCTTGGTCGCCGATATAGTCGCTTCCTTTGACCGTGTCAAACTCATGCAAGCTTGTATCTTCTTCGTTAAGGGCAGCATTGATACCGCCTTGCGCAGCACCTGAGTGACTTCTAAGCGGGTGAAGCTTTGTTAGTACCACCGTTTTTAGCCCGGCTTTTTGGCATTCTCTAGCAGCCGCACATCCCGCAAGGCCTGCGCCTACGATGACGGCGTCATATGTTTCTATTTTTATATCCATTTAAACCTCTATCCGTTAGCATTGCTTGGATTATATCATCTAATATTTTTAAAATAAGACTAAAAAATGCGTAGTTTTTGGGCGGTGGACGCCGATGTTACAAAAATGCGCACAAAAGAAGCGGCGTGAATAAAGAAAAATTTTTTATAAAAAACATATCAAACTCTAAAATTATCGGAGATGACGGGGCTTATATAGACGGTTTCGTCTATTCGCAAGATGCTTTTTTTGAAAATATACACTTCAAAAAAGAGTGGATGAGTTATGAGCAGATTGGTAACAAAGCGATGCTTGTAAATATCTCGGATGCCGTATCTATGAACGCCGTGCCGCTATATGCGCTAATCACCGCCGCAATTCCACCGTCAATGAGCGAAGCTGAGATATTGCAGCTTCAAAAAGGACTCAAAAAAGCGACAAAAAAATATAACATACAAATAATAGGCGGCGATACGATAGCAAATAGCAAGCTTGACCTCTCGATCACAATAATCTCAAAAACCGACAAACCTATATATAGAAAAGGGCTCAAAAAAGGGCAACTACTCGCATACACGGGAACTTTGGGTGGCTCTTTGCGAGATTTGAACAAGCTTTTTGCAGGTGAAAAAATAGCGGCAAATTCCAGATTTTATGCCCCAAAACTCCGCGACACATTTATGTATAGCGCAGCGGAGCATATGAGCTTTTGTATGGATATTTCGGATGGGCTATTCAAAGAGCTTGAAAGAGTGAGTGAAATTAATAGGGTAGGATATGAGTTTTTAAAATCCATACCAAAAGAGGTAGGATGTAGCGGCGAGGAGTATGAGTTGCTTTTTGGGTTTGACGAAGCCGACTTACCAAAAATTATGGAGATATCCAAAAAGACAAAAACCAAAACAACTGTTTTTGCAAGAGCCGTCAAAGGCTCCTATGTATCAGAGTGCAAAGAGTGGCATTTTTAGTTTTTTACCCCGAACCCCTCTTTTTTGAGAAGCTCTCTTAGCCTATCTCTATGTTCGCCTTGGAATTCTAGTTTTCCGTCTTTTATCGTGCCGCCTACTGCAAGAGATTTTTTGAGTTTTGTAAGCAATGCTTTTGCGTCATCTTCGGATAGATGAAATGTTCCGGCTATGCTAACGGGCTTGCCGTTTCTTTTTTCCATAGATAGCACTATTTGGTATTCGTTTTTTGGTTTTGTTTGTGGCTTTGCGTTGCAAACACATTCGCTTTGGAGTTCTCCGCATTTTTTGCATACCGTGTCTATTGTATTATCTGAGCTTTGTAGCCCCTCTAGTTTAAAACGCATCTAAAATCCTTTGAGTAAAAAAGTAACAAATGATAGTTTTTAAATAAAAAAAAGATTACTTTTTGAAACACTATTATCGAAAAAGAATTCAAAAAAAGCTAATATTACCAAAACCAAAAAGAAAAAGGAACAAAAGATGGGCTTTATGGAAAACTATAAAACACATTGTGATGAGAGAGCCGCTCTGGGCGTACCGCCTTTGGCGCTTGACAAAAATCAAGTTGCAGAAGTGGTAGAGCTGCTAAGAGCCGAGAAAAAAGCAAATGCACAGCTTGCAGACCTTCTTGAAAACAGGGTAAACCCGGGTGTTGACGACGGCGCAAAAGTAAAAGCTGAGTACCTTGCAAAAATCCTTGACGGCTCTGAGGAGTGCGCTAGTATCTCAAGACTTGACGCCGTCAGAATGCTAGGCAAGATGCTTGGCGGATACAATGTAAAACCTCTTATAAATGCCCTTGGCACCGATGATACGACCGTTGCAAAAGCGGCTGCAAATGAGCTAAAAAATACGCTTCTTGTGTACGAGGCGTTTAACGACATAGTTGAGCTGTCAAAATCAAATATGCTTGCCGAAGAGGTGCTAAATAGCTGGGCAAATGCAGAATGGTTCACAGGTAAGCCTGCTACGCCCGATGTAATGGAGGTGATAGTTTTCAAAGTTCCTGGTGAGACGAATACGGATGACCTATCTCCTGCTAGCGAAGCGTTTACGAGAGCTGACATCCCGCTTCACGCAAACTCCATGCTAAGAGCAAAAATGCCGGACGCTCTTGCGACAATAGCAGAACTAAAGAAAAAAGGGATGCCGATAGCATACGTAGGTGACGTTGTAGGTACGGGAAGCTCTAGAAAATCTGCGGCAAACTCCGTGCAATGGCATCTAGGCGTAGATATTCCGGGTGTGCCGAACAAAAGAACGGGCGGCGTAGTAATCGGCGGTGTTATCGCTCCTATATTCTTCGCGACTTGCGAAGACTCGGGCGCACTTCCTATCCAAGCTGATGTGACGCAAATGCAAACGGGCGATATCATCAAAATAGACATCAAAAAAGGTGAAATAAGCAAAAACGGAAGTGTAATATCTACCTTCAAACTTGCTCCAAACACCATCCTTGACGAAGTAAGAGCCGGTGGTAGGGTGCCTCTAATCATCGGTAGGGGGCTAACCACAAAAGCTAGAAACATCAAAGGCATGGGTGCTGAAAACATATTCAAAAAACCTGAACAACCAAAAGACACGGGTAAAGGTTATACGCTAGCTCAAAAAATGGTGGGTAAAGCGTGCGGCGTTGCCGGCATCAGACCTGGAACATACTGCGAGCCCCACACTATGACGGTAGGTAGCCAAGATACTACGGGACCTATGACTAGAGACGAAATCAAAGAGCTTAGCGCACTTGGTTTTTCTGCGGACTTTGTGCTTCAAAGCTTCTGTCATACTGCGGCATATCCAAAACCGTCAGATGAGACGCTACACAAAACGCTTCCGGGATTTATAACATCAAGAACAGGTGTGAGCCTCAAACCGGGTGATGGCGTTATTCACAGCTGGCTAAACAGAATGGTGCTTCCTGATACCGTAGGCACGGGTGGCGATAGCCATACAAGATTTCCGATAGGCGTATCTTTCCCTGCGGGCTCAGGTCTTGTTGCGTTTGCGGCGGTTACGGGCTCTATGCCTCTTGAAATGCCCGAATCAGTACTTGTAAGATTCAAAGGCAAAATGCAGCCGGGAATCACGTTAAGAGACCTTGTAAACGCTATTCCATATTACGCCGAAAAAGCAGGGCTTTTGACTATCGAAAAACAAAACAAAAAGAATATCTTTAACGGCAGAGTACTTGAAATCGAAGGTCTGCCGACCCTAAAAGTAGAGCAAGCTTTTGAGCTATCGGATGCATCTGCAGAGAGAAGTGCAGCGGCTTGTACCGTAAGACTTGATAAAGAGCCTGTAATCGAATATCTAAAATCAAACATCACGCTAATAGAGGCGATGATAGAAGCCGGATATGAGGACAAAGCTACGCTTCAAAGAAGAGCCGACAAAATGAAAGAGTGGCTCAAAAACCCGACTCTTATGGAGCCGGACGCAGACGCCGAATATGCGGCTGTAATCGAAATTGACCTTGACAACCTAAAAGAGCCGCTAGTGGCTTGCCCGAATGACCCTGACTTTGTAAGACCGCTTAGCGAAGTGGCGGGCGACGGTATCCAAGAGGTGTTCCTAGGCTCTTGTATGACAAATATCGGTCACTACAGAGCTGCGGGAGAGGTGATGAGAGGACAAGGCAAAATAGCCGTAAATACCTTTTGGATAGTACCTCCGACCAAAATGGACGAAAAACAGCTAATGAACGAGGGCTACTACGAAGTATACAACGCCATAGGTGCAAGAACTGAAATTCCGGGATGCTCGCTATGTATGGGTAACCAAGCGCAAGCGGCAGAGGGTACTACGGTATTCTCTACGTCTACTAGAAACTTTGACAACAGACTTGGTAAAAATACTAGGGTTTATCTAGGAAGCGCGGAGCTTGCCGCCGTGTGCGCGAAGCTAGGCCGTATACCTACGGTAGAAGAGTATATGAGTGTCGTACCTGCTGCGATAAAAGGCAAAGAGGGCGACATCTACAAATACCTAAACTTCAACGAAATCTCAAACTACAAACTCTCTGAGAGATAAGGGCAAACCCCTTATCTTTACTCCGTCTTGGCTATAATAAAACGCCAAAACGGAGTATCTACCTTGCAAAAAAAACTACTAATCTTTATACTTTTAATAACTGCTCTAAACGGCAATGAGCTTGTTGACGCACTAAAAGGCAAAAAAAGTCAGCCATCCAAAGCTGCGAAAGCAACAGAGGACAGGCCTTCAAAAAATGTATGTGATGAAAAAATAGTTGAAGCAATAGAAAAAAATAATCTGATTTTTTTTAGAGACAAAAAAGGTGAGTTAAAAAACCTGAACAACTGCCTTGTTTCCAATGATTTGACGCCTATGATGATGGCGGCGTATTCAGATAGAACAAAGATAGTGAAATTATTTTTGAGCGACGGTGTTTCGCCGGATGAGACAAACATGAGAAATTATACGGCTTTGCATTTTGCCGTGTTTTATGGCAATTATGAGGTTGCAGAGGCGCTTTTGGAGGGTGGGGCAAATATAGATGCAATAAATGATGCCGGGCAGACGCCATTGATGATAGCCGCTTATTACGGTAACGCCAAAACTGCAAAAATGCTCATATCAAAAGGCGCAGACACGATGATACGAGACAGAGCCGGTTTTAATGCTAGAGAGCTTGCTGAGAAAAAAAATAAAAAAGATGTGTTAAAAATACTCAAATAGGTTAAATATTCCCGCATTTTTTTCGCATTATTTATAAGTTATTATAATTTTTTACATAGCGGTCGATTTGGATTATAGCATATAGTAATCATGGAGGATGAATATGGCTAGTAATACAACGGGCGTAGGCTCCGGGGTTGGTGGGGCGGATTATAATTACGCATACACAAAACCGATACAATCCGAGCAAAAAATCAAGGAAGATACAAAGCAAGAAAGTACTGTCGAGAGCAAAACGGCGTCGATAGTTATTTCGCAGACTTCGCAACAAGTCCAAAAAAGCAATGACTCTAAAGAATCGGAGAAGGCAAAAACAATCTACGAAGAAGAGGTTGAGGCCGATAGGAAAGCCGAAGAAGAGAAAAGGCGACAACGAGACGAAGAAGCTAGAAGCGAGCGGATAAAAGAACTTACCGACGAGCTCAACAAACGGATGAATAGCTTTAGTGAAAATATAAAATTTGGCATTAATGATAAGTCTAACTCTATAGTGGTCAGCGTAATAGAAGAGAATAATGAGAAAAAAATCAAAGAACTCTCAAAAGAGGATGCGGAGAAGCTGTTTAAAAGACTTGATTATGTGCTAGGGGTGTTGTTCGATAGTAAGGGGTAGGGAAAAGAAGGCGATGGATTTTACTCCATCGTGCATCCTTTGTCATCACAGTTTGCTTGATATGTTTTGCCGTTTAGAGCGTCTGTAGCATATTTTTCACCGAGTTCGTAAGCTTTTATGTTTATATCGTGAACTTTTGCCGGAACTTTTGAGAGCATAACCTCTTTTAGTGCCTCTTTATCGATTGCCTTCATAAAAGTATTTGCTATCGCAAGTGCTATAACCGATTGGGTGATAACGTTTCCTACTTCCTCTTTTGCAATCGTAATGATTGGTATCTCAACTATATTCCATTTTTTTCTATCTTCTTCAGTCGGTTTTACCAGATTTGGCTCTATTACTATAGTTCCACCGTCAGACACGCCGTTTTTAAACAGATTGTAGCTTACTTGCGCAACTGAGAGCATAAAGTCTATTTCGCCGTCATTTGCATATGGATAGAATATCTCTTCATCGTCAAGCGTGATGTCGACAACGGTCGGACCACCCCTTACTTGCGAGGTGTAAGTGGCTGTTTTTAGACCGTATCCGCCTGTTTTTATTTTTGCCGCCGCGAAGATTTCGCCGGCAAGAAGTACGCCTTGTCCGCCGACTCCGGTAAATCTCATTAATGTTCTAGCCATCATCAGCCTCCTTATATCTTCTTGGCAAAATCATCTTGGGTAATAGTTTTTCTCTTACCTTGATGAACCGCAATTATCTCTTTGTACATGTCGCAATATTCTTTTGCTTCCGTATCATGTTTTAGCACGCCCGTGGCAAAGGTATTCATTTGCTCTTCCGGCGGAAGTTTTTCCCATTTTGTTTGAGAGGCCGTAATCGAATCGATCCACTCAAGGTTTTTCATAGCGGAATCCATCTTATTTTTTCTACCAAGATTTATGTGGCAGTTTGAGAATACGTCAAAGAAACTAAACCCTTTATGCTGAAAGCCTTTTACTAGGGTTTTTTCCAATTTCTTAGGGTCAAGTACGGTCTCTCTAGCTACAAATGAAGCACCCGCAGCAGTCGCAAGCTTGCAAGCGTCAAAAGTAGGGTCGATATTTCCCGCCGTTTGGCTAACTGTCCACATACCTTGAGGGGTAGTAGGGGATGTTTGAGAATTTGTCAGACCGTAAATAAAGTTGTTTATAACTATAAAGTTGAGGTCTATATTTCTTCTTGCGCCGTGAATTGTGTGGTTACCGCCTATCGCAAGCGCGTCACCGTCACCGGCAACTACGATTACGTGTTTGTCTGGATTTGCAAGTTTGATACCTGTTGCAAAAGGGATAGTTCTACCGTGTGTGGTGTGCACCGTGTTGCAGTTGATATAAGAAGAAAATCTTCCCGAACAACCGATTCCAGATACTATACATACGTCATCCATATTCCAACCGCAAGCGTCTATGGCTCTGATAACAGCCTTAAGAATAACGCCGTCGCCACATCCCCAACACCAAAGTGTCGGCATTTTTTCTAGTCTTAGGTATTCATCATAATTAAATGCCATTGTTACATCCCCTTCACTTTTTCTACGATTTCGTATGGAGAGATAGCTCTACCGTTTACTTTGTATAGACCGTTTATATCGAGTCTTCCGGAGACTCTTTCGACCTCTTCGGTGTACTGTCTGATGTTTAGCTCAACACAAAGCACTTTTTTTACTTTGTCGGTAAGCTCTCTAATTCTTTTTGCCGGACTTGGCCAAAGTGTGATAGGTCTGAATAGTCCAGCCTTGATTCCATCTCGTCTGAGGTGTCTAATAGCCTCTTTTGCCGCAAGAGAAACCGAGCCGTAAGCGATGATTAGCACATCGTCCGCGCCGAGGTCATCGCACATAAACTCTTCGTTTAGCTCTATTTCATCGGTATGCATCATGACTTTGTCTTCAAGTCTTTGAATCAGCTTTCTGCAAGTTTCTATCTCTTCTGTCGGGAAGCCTTTTGCATCGTGATGTAGGCCGGTAAAGTGATATCTATATCCTTTAAACATCGGATTTAGTACCGCCGGCTCATCTGCGCCGACGCCATACGGTCTATAATCGGCAGGAGCCCCTGTAAACTCTTTTCTAGGTTTGATTCCTGCTTTTACCTCTTCAAGAGTAGGTATCATGGCTTTGCCGTGCATATGTCCAAGCGTCTCGTCTGTTAGGACGATAACCGGCTGCATAAATCTATCCGCAAGATTGAATGCTCTTACGACTTCGGTGTAGCACTCTGCGAGATTGCCTGCGCAAAGAGTGATTGAGCGGTAGTCGCCGTGGCTAGGATTTCTCGATTGTCTTACGTCGCCTTGTGACACCCTTGTAGGAAGACCGGTCGATGGACCACCCCTCATAACATTCACGAGAACCAAAGGCACTTCCGCCATTTGAGCAAGACCTAGGTTTTCGGCTTTTAGCGATACGCCCGGGCCAGATGTCGCAGTCATAGACCTAACGCCGCTCATAGATGCACCGATAGCAGCAGCTATACCGGCTATCTCATCTTCCATTTGAATACAAGTGCCGCCGACTTCAGGAAGAAGGTCGGATATTGTGTGCATGATTTCGCTCGACGGAGTAATAGGGTATCCGCCAAAAAACATACATCCTGCGTCAACAGCAGCCTCTGCCGCCAAGTCGTTACCCGTAGATATTATTTCTCTAGTTGCCATTAGCTTCTCCTCACCCAACGCTTCTGTATTTGTTTTTTACTATCGCCTCTTGTCTGGCTCTTGCATCTTCCGTTAGCTTTGCAAATTTGAATTCATCTTTTGTGGAGACGCTTATTGCAAAGTCCGGACAGCTAAGTTCGCAATCGGAACAGCCGATACAGCTCTCCGGATGAAGTACTTTTACCATTGCACCAAGTGTTGTTGACGGGTCTGGAACCATCGCAAGAACTCCAGCCGGGCATACCGATACGCATACGTCACAGGCTTTGCATCTTTTTTCGTCTACCCAAACAGGGGTATTTGACGGAGCTGTTAAAACACCCATTACTTATCTCCTTTTATGGTTTCAAATTTTCCTATTGCGCAAGAGACAAGGCTTTTAGCTTTATCTATCATGCCGCTATCTTCGCTAGACAAAGGGTAGCCTAGTTTTTTTAAAGCTAAAGCACCTTTTGCTATTTCTGATTCATCTTTTATCTCTATTGTTACTGTTTTACTCGCAATATCTATGACCACACCGTCAAATTCAAGCGTAAGTGCTTTGGCTATTGTGTTTGCACAGCCTGTGCATCTTATGTTTTGAACTTCGTATGTGTGTTTCATTTTGTAATGATTATTTAATTATTAAAACTTTCTTTTACAGTTTTGCCTATATCCGCAGGTGAGCGAACGACTCTTACGCCTGCTGCCTCAAGTGCCGCCATTTTTTCTGCCGCAGTACCTGCGCCGCCTGATATGATAGCCCCTGCGTGACCCATTCTTTTGCCTGCAGGTGCGCTTTGACCCGCGATAAATGCGGTAACCGGTTTTGTTACGTGTTCTTTTATGTATTTTGCTGCTTGTATCTCAAGGTCGCCGCCGATTTCGCCTATCATTGCGATAGCTTTTGTCTCCGGGTCGTTTTGGAACATCTCAAGAAGCTCTATGTAGCTTAGACCTATTATCGGATCGCCGCCGATACCTACTGCCGTAGATATCCCAAGACCTTCGTTTACTATTTGGTTTGACGCTTCGTATGTCAGTGTACCGGATTTTGAGATAAGACCTACGTTACCTTTTTTGAAAATCATCCCAGGCATAATCCCGATTTTTGCCTCTTCCGGAGTGATAATACCAGGGCAGTTTGGACCTATCAGTTTTGCACCCATTTTTGTCGCATACGGCTTGGCTATCATCATATCTTTTACAGGTGTGCCTTCCGTGATAGTAACGATTAGCTTGATACCCGCCTCTGCCGCTTCCATGATGGCGTCGGCGACGAACATTGGAGGGACGAATATTAGCGATACGTCTGCGCCCGTTGCCGCTACTGCGTCTTTTGCCGTGTTAAAGACCGGTCTGTCAAGGTGCATTTGACCGCCTTTGCCAGGGGTAACGCCGCCTACCACGTTTGTGCCGTACTCAAGGCACTGCGTAGCGTGGAATGTCCCCTCTTTGCCCGTAAAGCCTTGTACTATTACTTTTGAATGTTTTCCGACTAGTATCGCCATATTAAAACTCCCCCTTTGCCGCTTTTACCGCTTTTTTTGCGCCGTCCGCTAGGTTTTCGGCTGCTATTAGATTTGCTATATTTGAATTTTTTAGTATCTCTTTTGCTTCGTTTGCATTTGTACCGTCAAGTCTTACGATAACAGGTACGCTTACGTCTACAAGTTTTGTCGCTTCGATAATACCGTTTGCAACCCTGTCACATCTAACGATGCCGCCGAAGATGTTTACGAATATTGCTTTTACGTTTTTGTCTTTTAGTATGATTTCAAAACCTTTTGCAACAGTCTCCGCAGATGCACCGCCGCCCACGTCCAGGAAGTTTGCAGGTTCGCCGCCTTCATGCTTGATGATGTCCATAGTACCCATCGCAAGACCTGCGCCGTTTACCATGCAACCGACATTTCCGTCAAGTTTTACGTAGCTTAGGCCGTATCTTGATGCTTCTATCTCTGTCGGCTCTTCTTCGCTTAGGTCTCTTAGTCCCTCTATCTCGTGATGTCTTGAGAGGGCGTTGTCGTCAAAGCCCATTTTTGCGTCAAGCGCTAAGAACTTGCCTTCTTCCGTTAGGATTAGAGGATTTATCTCTACTAGGTTTGCCTCTTTTTTGGTGTAGCACTCATAAAGCGCTTTTGCAAACTTGATAAACTCAGGGATTTGCTCGTTTGCAAGTCCTAGTTTAAACGCAAGCTCTCTGCCGTGGAAACCTTGAAATCCTGCTGCCGGGTCGATTGCAACTTTGATGATTTTCTCAGGGCTATTATGGGCAACCTCTTCGATTTCCATCCCGCCTTCAGTCGACGCCATCATTACATTTTGCTCTTTGCTTCTATCAAGAGTCATACCGAGGTAGTACTCTTTTTTGATTCTAGCGCCTTCTTCGATATATACTTTTTGCACTAGTTTGCCCTCAGGTCCGGTCTGGTGAGTAACTAGCGTCATACCAAGTATTTGTTTTGTCAGTTCTTCGACTTCAAGGGTAGATTTTGCGAGCTTTACGCCGCCGCCTTTGCCTCTTCCGCCTGCGTGGATTTGGGCTTTTACTACCCAAACGCTTCCGCCAAGTTCTTGCGCCGCCTCTCTAGCGTCTTTCGGGTTTGATACGACTACGCCTTTGAGAACGGGAACGCCGAACTCTTTGAAGATAGCCTTGGCTTGATACTCATGTATATTCATCTTTTATCTATCCTTTACTCAAGATTTATTTGTCATTGCAAGAGGTACTACCCACTCGTCGAATTGCTCGGAAGTGACAAGCCCTAGAGCCATTGCCTCTTCTTTTAGCGTGGAGCCGTTTTTGTGTGCCATTTTTGCGATTTTTGCCGCATTTTCGTATCCGATGTACGGATTTAGAGCCGTGACCAGCATTAGCGAATCATTTAGATACGCCGTGATTTTCTCGACATTTGGCTCTATCCCTACCGCGCAGTTATCGGCGAAGCTCACCATCGAGTCGGAGAGTAGCCTGATTGATTGCAATACGTTGTAAATAATTACAGGTTTAAAAACGTTTAGCTCAAAGTTGCCCTGAGACGCCGCAAAACCTACAGCCGCATCGTTGCCCATAACTTGGCAAGCTACCATTGTCATGGCTTCTGATTGCGTAGGATTAACCTTGCCCGGCATGATAGAGCTTCCCGGCTCGTTTTCTGGGATTGTCAGCTCGCCTAGGCCGCATCTAGGACCGGATGCTAGCCATCTGATGTCGTTTGCTATTTTCATCAGGTTTGCCGCTAGACCTTTGAGCGCTCCGTGCAAAGAGGTGAGGGCGTCGTGGCTTGTAAGGGCGTGAAATTTATTCGGTGCGCTTACAAATCTTTTGCCCGTTATCTCGCTGATTTTTTTTGCTGCCGTTTCTGAGAGCTTTGGATGAGCGTTTAGCCCTGTACCTACAGCCGTGCCGCCTATCGCAAGTTCTCGCACAAACTCCAAAGTAGCTTTGATTTGCGCCTCGGAGTTTTCTAGCATCGCCACATATCCGCTAAACTCTTGCCCAAGAGTAAGGGGCGTAGCGTCTTGCAGGTGTGTTCGGCCGATTTTTACTATATTGTCAAACGCCGCCATTTTCTCGGCTAACACTTTTTTGAGGTGATTTAGCGATATTAGTAGGTTGTTTTCTACTTCAACTACGGTTGCTATGTGCATTGCAGTCGGGAAAGTATCGTTAGAGCTTTGAGACATATTGACATGGTCATTTGGATGTATCGCTTTCTCTTTTGTGAAGTCAAGACCCATATTTTGCATGGCTCTGTGCGCGATAACCTCGTTCATATTCATATTTGTCTGCGTGCCGCTACCCGTTTGCCAGATAGAGAGCGGAAATGCGCCTTCAAGCTTGCCTTCCATGATTTCGTCGCACGCTTTTACAATCTCATTTTTTTTGACGTCATCCATCTTGCCAAGCTCGTTGTTTGTGAGAGCCAAAGCTTTTTTGAGTACCGCAAATGCGCTGATTAGCTCAAAAGGCATTTTTTCGGTGCCTATTTTGAAGTTTTCAAGGCTTCTTTGGGTTTGTGCGCCCCATATCGCGTCCATCGGGACACGGACTTCGCCCATTGTGTCCTTTTCTATTCTGTATTCCATTATTACAGCCCCTCAAAAAAGTTTGCGTTTTCTAGTTTGTCGACAAGGCTTTGTACGCTTGCCACCGAGCGACCGAATGCCTCTTTTTCGTCAGGTAGTAGATTTACTTCTATTACCTTCTCCGCACCTTTTGCACCTATCATTATCGGCACCCCGCTAACGATATTGCTATATCCGTATTCGCCCTCCAGCATTACGGCGCAAGAGTGGATTTGTCTTGTGTCTCTCATTATCGCCTCTACCATCATGGCGGTAGATTTTGCCGGAGCGTAGTATGCGGAGCCTGTTTGGAGCAGTTCGACTATCTCTGCGCCGCCGTGTCTTGTGCGGTGAACTATCTCATCTATCTCTTCCATAGTCAAAAGGTCAAAAAGACCCACGCCCGCAACAGTAGAGTATCTAGGCAAAGGCACCATATCATCTCCGTGTCCGCCCATTACGGATGCTCTTATTTGTCCTGCTCCATACCCAAGTTTTTGCTGTATGAAACTAGCCATCCTAGCGGCGTCAAGTATGCCGGCCATTCCAAGCACTCTGCTTCTATCAAATCCAGTGGTTCTAAGCGCCGTATATACCATTGCGTCAAGTGGGTTTGATACAACTATAATTGTTGCGTTAGGAGCGTATTTTTTGATGTCGATACAGATACTTCTCATGATTTCGGCATTGATAAAAAGCAAATCATCTCTGCTCATCCCAGGCTTTCTAGGGCTTCCCGCGGTGATAACTACTATGTCGCTATCCGCTATATCTTCAGGGTTAACGGCTGCTTTTACGACAGCGTGGCTTCTTGCCGCTTGCGCCGCTTGGGACATATCAAGCGCTCTGCCTTTTGCGACATCTATTTTGTTGTCTCTCATCCATATCTCATGGCATACGCCGTTCATGGCAAGAATAAACGCGATTGTTGAGCCGACGTTCCCCGCTCCGATGATTGTTACTTTTCTACCTTCCATCTCTCAGTGCCTTTTCAAAGTTATAGTTCGTTTCTTTGGTCTAAAGTTTCTATCAAAACTTTACACGAAAAAATATTTGCCGCCCCCTAAGGAAGCGGCGTTATGTTACTTGATGTTCTCTATGATAGCGTTTAGCGTAGCCGATGGTCTCATTGCTGCCGCCGCTTTTTCAAAAACAGGTCTATAATAGCCGCCGATGTCTTGCGGTTTGCCTTGCGCGCCTATTAGCTCTGCGTTGATTTTCTCTTCATTGGCTTTTAAATCAGCATAAACTTTTGCAAATTTTGCTTTAAGATCTGCATCTTTATCTTGCGCCGCAAGAGCCTCAGCCCAGTACATTGCAAGGTAGAAGTGGCTTCCTCTGTTGTCTATCTCTCCGACTTTTCTTGCCGGAGATTTGTTCTCGTCAAGGAATTTGCCGTTTGCTACGTCTAGTGTCTCTGCAAGCACTGCCGCTTTTTTGTTATCAAACGTATTTGCAAGGTGCTCAAGGGAAACTTGAAGAGCTAGGAACTCGCCGAGACTATCCCATCTTAGGTAGCCTTCCTCTTGGAACTGCTGAACGTGCTTAGGAGCAGAACCGCCGGCACCTGTTTCAAATAGACCCCCGCCTTGTAGTAGTGGAACGATAGAAAGCATCTTTGCAGATGTCCCAAGCTCAAGGATTGGGAATAGGTCTGTTAGGTAGTCTCTTAGGACGTTACCTGTCGCAGATATCGTATCTTGACCTTTTCTAATTCTCTCAAGGCTGTATGCCATAGCTTTTTCAGGCGCTAGAATTTCTATCGTTAGACCGCTAGTGTCATGCTCCGGTAGATATTTTTTTACTTTAGCGATGATTTGTGCATCGTGTGCTCTGTTTGCGTCTAGCCAAAATACAACCGGAGTGTTTGATAGTCTGCTTCTTGTAACGGCTAGTTTTACCCAGTCTTTTATCGCAACGTCTTTTGTTCTTGACATTCTCCAGATATCGCCAGCTTCTACTTCGTGTGTCATTAGTACGTTGCCGTTGCCGTCAACTACTCTTACGGTACCGTCGGCAGGGATTTCAAATGTAGTCGGGTGAGAGCCGTATTCTTCGGCTTTTTGAGCCATAAGACCAACGTTTGGCACAGTACCAATCGTTGTTACGTCAAGTTTACCTTTTGTTCTTACGTCATCCATGATCTCCGCATACATAGTAGCGTAGCATCTATCAGGAATTACCGCAAGGCAGTCTTGTACTTTGCCTTCAGAGTTCCACATTTTACCGCCGTCTCTAACGACAACAGGCATAGAAGCGTCGATAATTACGTCGTTTGGAACGTGCAGGTTCGTAATCCCTTTATCGGAGTCGACCATTGCGATTGACGGTCTTTTGCCGTATGTTGCCATTATGTCGGCTTCGATTTCAGCTTTTTTGTCAGCCGGAAGTTTTGCTATTTTCGCATATACGTCGCCTAGACCGTTTTTGACGTTTACGCCGATTTCTTTGAATGTTGCAGCGTGTTTTTCGAACACGTCTTTGTGGAAAACAGTAACAAAATGACCGAACATAATCGGGTCGGAGACTTTCATCATAGTGGCTTTGAGGTGGACAGAGTATAGCAAGCCGTCTTTTGCTGCAGCTTCTATTGATTTTTCCACAAACGCTCTCAATGCTTTTGCACTCATGAATGTACCGTCTAGTACTTCGCCGTCAGATGATTTTAGACCGTCTTTTAGAGTGATAGTCTCACCAGATTTAGTAGCAAGTTCGATTTTGAATGTACCGCCTTTTTCTACACATACGCTTTTTTCGTTGCCGTAGAAATCACCGCTATCCATGTGCATAACTCTAGCTTTTGAGCCCTCAGAGAAATCTCTTAGTTTGTGCGGGTTTTTTCTAGCGTAGTTTTTTACCGATGCCGCACATCTTCTATCTGAGTTACCCTCTCTAAGAACAGGGTTTACCGCAGAACCAAGGCATTTTGAGTACGCCTCTTGGATTTTTTTCTCTTCGTCCGTGTTTGCAACTTCAGGATAATCAGGAAGTTTGTAACCTTTTGCCTGTAGCTCTTTGATTGTAGCTATAAGTTGCGGCACAGATGCGGAGATGTTTGGAAGCTTGATGATGTTTGCCTCTTTTTTAAGTGTCAAATCACCAAGTTCACTTAGGTAGTCAGGGATTCTCTGCTCGGCCGGTAGCCACTCAGCCATATTTGCGATAACTCTTCCGGATAGAGAGATGTCTCTAGTCTCGACAGCTACGCCAGCCGCATTCGTAAATGCGTTTACTATAGGAAGTAGAGAATATGTAGCCAGTGCCGGAGCCTCATCGATTTCAGTCCAAATAATCTTTGTTGTTTGTGACATGGTTAGAATCCTTTTCTAATTTGCTTTACGAGTATAATTGTAACAGTTTTTTTAGACATAGAGATTAAGTGAGTCAAAAAAACACACTAAAGCTTCTGAAAATGAATTATCTGTTACTTTTTTTCACATCATTGATATTCGACTTGTGTTCAGTGTAACTATTTGAAAAGTTATGCCTTCCTTCTTTGCTCTTCATAAAGTATAGATAATCGGTATGCGCAGGCTTAAAAGCCGCCTCTATGGCCTCTTTTGACGGGTTGCACACCGGATACTCCGGCAGCCCTCTATTTTTGTATGTATTGTAACTGCTGTCATCCTCTCTAATTCTCTGAGGTGTTACTTTTTGGTGGCTATATATTCCATAATTGAGAGTACCGTCCATTTGCAACGGCATATTGATTTTTAGTCTATTGTATATGACGGACGCAACGAGCGGCATTTCCTCTTTGCTTGCCGCCTCTTTTTCTACTATGGAAGCTATGATTAGTTTTTTTGCGAACTCCGCTTCGCTCACGCCAAATTCTTTTTGCATATCGCTAAAGCTTTTTCGTGAAAAAGAGAATAGGTATTCGATTATCTTTGCTTCATCGGCATTTAGGGGGAGACTATAGGTTTCAGGCAGCAGTTCGCCCTCAGGGGAAGATGTTTTGGAATAATACGCCGTTTTTAGTTTGTCTAGGTTTAGCGATTCTTTTTTGGCGATATTTCTCAAAAATACTTCCGTTGTTTCACCTGGTATCAACGTAATGGTTATGTTTTTTTGCTTCCCTTTTGCTATGGCTTTTAATATCTCGATTTTTGTAGAGGCTCCATCTAGCGAGATATCCCCGCTTTTTGCTCCGCCTAGCATTGATAGCGCTATTTTGTCTATAAAGTTGGTGTTGATGCCTATTTTGTCGAGTGCATCAAGCGCATTTTGATTTGACCCTTTCTCTATTTTGATTGACGCGGGTGCGGTAATTTGTTCGTAAAGGTGGAAGTACCCGTATCCGACGATTGCCGTCGCGGTTAATATCGTTATGAGTAATGTATATAGGATGCTTTTTAAGAGTAAGTATTTAAAATTCATAGTTAGATTTTATTATAGGGCGTATTTAAAGAGGTTTAAATGGAACAAAACGAACTCATACCGGGACTTGCGGGAGTAGCCGCCGCAAAATCTGAGATTAGCTACATAGACGGTGAGGCGGGGCAGCTGGAGTACCGCGGTATCGACATATTGGAGCTTACCGAGTGCTCCAACTTTTTGGAGACTGCTTATATGCTCATATACGGCGAGCTACCCAATACAGTAGAGCTGAAGAGGTGGAATGATGCGATAGTGCGCCGACAAAAGCTGAAGTTTCGTATCGTAGACATCATGAAAAATCTCCCTGACTCCACACATCCGATGAGTGTTTTGCAAGCGATGATAGCGATACTGGGGGCATTCTACACCGATGCCAACTACTCGGAGGACTTTGAGTACGACACCATCACTAGACTAATAGCCAAAATGCCTGTCGTCATGGCAAACTGGATGCGTATGCGAAGGGGTGACGAGCCGATAAGGGCTAGAGAGGAGCTGACATTTAGCGAAAATATACTTCTCATGTTTAGCGGCAAGACGCCCGACGCCGAAATCGCAAAAATCCTAGATAAGTGTCTCATACTTCACGCCGAACACACGATGAACGCCTCTACATTCGCCACCCTAGTGGTAGGCTCCACACTTGCCGACCCGTACAAGGTCATATCTGCGGCGCTCGGCTCACTGTCCGGTCCTCTGCACGGTGGGGCAAACGAAGAGGTAATCAAAATGCTCATGGAGATAGGCGAGCCCAAAAACGCAAAAGCCTACATCGCCAAAAAGCTCAAAAACAAAGAGAAAATAATGGGATTTGGGCACAGGGTATACAAGACCTATGACCCAAGGGCAGTAGAGCTGGAAAAACTCCTCAAAAGAGTGGTAGAGATAAAAGGGGAGAGCAGACTCTACAAAATAGCAAAAGAGGTTGAAAAGCACTCCCTCGAACACCTAAAACAAAAGGGCGTCTATCCGAATGTCGATTTTTACTCAGGGTGCATCTACCATCTGCTCGGCATCCCTACAGAGTTTTTTACCTCCGTGTTTGCCGTAGCGAGAACTGCGGGATGGCTGGCGCACTGGAGAGAATACAAGGCTGACAACAAGCTCTTCCGACCTGTGCAGGTATACACGGGCAAGAGAGGTGAAAAATACAAGTTTATGGATGAGAGGTAGGAGGCTCCTCTATCTCTATCTGTTTTTGCGTTTTTAGGATTAGTATATAAAGCGCCACGGCGGACAACCCGCATAGCATTATGACCCCGCTCATGGATATCAGGGCAGCTTCTTTTATCGAGCCGAGTGTTATGGCCGATATTGCCGCCATAGAAAACTGTATCGTACCCAGAAGCGCAGAGGCGCTTCCTGCATTTGAGCTAAATGGTGCCATTGCTATTGCATTTGCGTTTGGCATGATAAAACCGATAGTCGACATCATCCCAAGAAGTGTTATCGCCACCGCCAAAAAGCCGCCGATGCCAAGTACTGCGCAAGCAAACATCGTACTACCCAAAAGCGCCATCATACAGAGGGCGACAATGATAATAGTCGGTTGGCTAACATATTTGATAATTCTAGCGTTGATTTGAGCCGACAGGACAAACGACAATGCCGTCGAACCGAAAAGCCAGCCGTATTGGTCTACCGACAGACCAAAAAAGTTGATAAACACAAACGGTGATGAGGCTATATAGGCAAACATCCCCGCACTGCAAAATCCTATCAGCAGAGCGTGCGTTATAAAGTGCTTGTGCTTTAATAGATGTATGTATTCGCCTAATATATGTGATGGGGCTAGTGATTTTGCGTACTCTTTTTGGTGAACGTCTACGAGCCATTTGTGAACCAAAAACAGCGATACGAAACCGACAAAAGCGAGTATCAAAAAAATTGCTTTCCAGCCTAAGTGAATAAGTATATATCCGCCGAGTACGGGAGCTAGCATCGGTGCCAGACCTGTTACTAGCATGAGATATGAGTATATTTTTGCGGCGTCTTGAGGTAGATATATATCTCGAACTACCGCTCTGGCTATAACTCCGCCTGCGCAAGCGCCCAGAGCCTCTAAAAATCTAAAAAATATCATCCACTCTATCGATGAGGAAAAGGCGCATCCTATGGAGGCGATAATAAACAGCGTAATGCCAAAATATAACGGAGTTTTCCTGCCGTACTTGTCTGCTAACGGGCCGTAAAACAGCTGCCCCACGGAAAAGCCGACAAAAAAAGCAGCCAGCGTTAATTGAATGGTTTTGTCACTCACATGAAAATAGCTCTCCAGCGTCGGGAGGGAAGATAGATACATATCGATAGACAAGGGGGCAAATGCCGTTATTAGCCCAAGTGTTACGGTTAGGGTGATGTTGTTGATTTTTGTCAAGTACTACTCTACATTTTTTAAGAGAATTGTACTCCGTGCGAGTTATTTTAAGTCTTAAATGAGTTTATTTTTTCGTTTAGCTCCCCTGTCAGTTCAGAGAGATATTCGCCTGCCGTGGCAACCTCTTGGACGCTTCTGGCGTTTCTTGCCGAAAGTTCATTGGCTCCTCTCAGCTCAAGCGATATTTGAGAGGCGAGGGTGCCTATCTGTTGAAGGTCTTTGAAGTTTGCGTTTGCCGTTATCGTTATCTCTCTCATTAGCATCAGCGTTGTTTTGATTTTGTCCTCCACGTTTACCGATATTTCAGAGAGTTTGGCGCTGTCGTTTGCATTTTTGCCCATCATCTCGGAGGATTCCTCTACGCCTTGGACTATCGTGGTGACGGTGGCGTTGATGTCTGTCAGGCTCTTTTGTGTTTTTTCCGCTAGTTTTCTCACTTCGTCCGCTACGACCGCAAACCCTCGACCCGCCTCTCCGGCACGTGCGGCTTCTATTGCGGCATTGAGGGCTAGTAGATTGGTCTGGTCGGCTATGTCTTGGATGATATTTAGGATATTTCGTACCTCTGCCGCATGCTCCGTTAGCGTGTCTAGCTTGCATGATAGCTCCGATTGTTCGCTTGAATTTGAGCGAATATCCTTTGCCATCCTAAGCACCAAATTTCCTGCATCGCTAAGTTCTTTATCAGCTTTGATGATGCTTTCAAGCGATTTTTGGTTGTTCTCTTCGCCTTTTTTGACGGTCGTATCTATCTCTTCGCCCATTTGTGTTATAGAGTGAACCAGGCGAACTTCATCGTCGACTATTCTTCCTATTTGTGCCGCAGTTGCACTGAGTTCCGCCGATATTTGCGCATTTTTGGTCGATGATTCTTTGGCGTCGGTTATGACGTTTCTAAGATTTGAAAGTAGCTCGAAAAATCCGTTTGAGATGAGTGATATTTCATCTTTGGCGTTCGTTTGCCTATTAAGCGTCAAATCTTTGTTTTTGCTTACCGATGTCATATCGTTTTTGAGCCCGTCAACAACCCTCAGCATGGAGGTCGTCACCCAAAAAACCAATAGCCCGACAAGCGCCACCCCAACCAAATACACAACCGCCGGAATAGATAGGGACATGGCGTACGCCGCTTTTGTGTGTTCGTACAGCTTTTGTGATTTTTGCATTTGAAGAGACATTATCTTGTCTATTACCGGAAGCATGGGGTCTATGGAGTATGGCATATCACTCTCGGCGTAGTCAAGCAAGGCGGCAAAATCCTTTTTATCGGCCGCTTCGCTTAGGCTTTTTAGCCCTATATTGATTGATTTGAGGCCGTTTTCAAGTTCGGACAAGGCCTCTTGTTCATTTTTTGATAACTCTATATTTTTTAGAGCTTTGATTTTGGCCGATACTTTTTCTTCACTATTTTTGAGTTCGTTTGATAGCGCATTGAAGTCGCCGCGCCCTTCCTTGATGGACAAAACATTGTTTTTTATCTTGACCTCTAGGTATTCTTTTAGCTGCCTCATGTTTTCGGTAGGCGCCATACTGTCTTGATACATTTTCTCAAGGGAGCTGTTTAGGACATATATCCCTATGTATCCCGCAACCAAGGCGGCGATAGCCAATATTTGCGACACGCTGACAATGAGAAATATCTTTTTTCTAATTGTGAGATTATTTAGTAGTTTCATTGTGCTTTTCCGTGATGTTTTTGAGACTCGACTATACGACACAAAAATCACAGAACGGTTTCAAAAAAACCGCTTTAAGCAAAAAAATAAGACAATAAAATAAGTATGTAGCCAAACGGTAACAAGCGTGTCACGGCGCTTTTATATCATTTCGTCAAAAATCACAATCGGTTAAAATAAACATAGTATGCCTATACAAATATCTTCCGGCTGGAAAGCTTTTTTTTATCTTTGCGCGGCGTATGTCGTCGGTGTAATAGTTTATGGATATATCATATATCTTGACGATAAAAAACAGCTGCAAGAAAATATAGACGCAAGACTGCGCATTGCCGCCAAAAGTATGACGGTTATATTGGGTGACGATTATCATGACACTGTTTTTGAAAACGAGATTGACGCAAAAGTCAATCATGACGGCGTGCGTGGATTTTTGAACGAATTTGCCCAAAATCAGAAAGTAAGATATATATACACCTTGGTCACCAGAGACGGAAGATTGTATTTTGTGAGTACGAGCGATTCCGACAGCGAAGTAATGGCGGATAGCGATGCAAAATTCATGGAGGAGTATCTGACCGCCCCAAAAGAGCTTGTTGAACTAGCCAAAAACGGCATAGAAAAAGAGGTTTTTGCCGAATATACCGACAAATGGGGGACTTTCAGGTCTATATTTATCCTCAAAAAGACAAAAAAAGGGCACACGTATATAGCCGGAGCCGATGTTGACAAAAATGAGCTTTTGCATCTCCTGTACGACAGCGTTTGGTTGGCCGTTAAGACCTCTGTTTTTTATCTATTTTTAGCGCTTCCGGGAATGTTTTTTTATGTTAGAAGCGTCAAGAAAAACAAACAGGATTTGATGAGGCAGTTTCTCAAAGATCCGCTTACCGGATTTAACAACAGATTTGCGATGATAAAAAAAATAGGGGAAGTAAAACCATATGCCCTTATGCTTTTAAATATCGACTCATTCAGAGAGATAAACGATTTTTACGGACACAAGACCGGAGACAAGGTGCTGCGTCAAATATCCGATAGATTGTCAAAATTTATTCAAAAAGGTATTTCAGAGGTAGCCCCTAGCGTTAGACTGTACAAGCTTCATGCGGATGAGTTTGGCATATTGTTTAAAGAGCGGATAACAAGGGACGGACTGGAATTCGTCGCCGAGATATTGGTTCAGCATATATCGTCTACGCCGTTTTTGATAGATGGACACGAGATAACGGTCAATGCTACGATAGGGATATCGTGCAAGGACGATGACGATGAAGAGGAGGGGGCAAAATACTTTATGACGGCATCCAATATTGCCCTCAAGGAAGCCAAATTAGCCAAAAAACCGTTCATGTTTTATGATGAGTCGATGCATATAGAACAAAGGTATGAGCAAAATTTGATATGGTTAGGCAAGCTCAAGAATGCGATTGCCGAGGACAAAATAGTTCCGTATTATCAGCCTATTCTCGATAACAAAAGCGGCAAAATAGAAAAATACGAGTGTCTTGTCAGACTCATAGACGACGGCGGCAAGGCCGTAAGCCCTTATTTTTTTCTGGATGTAGCCAAAAAAAGTAGGCTATATCATAAGATTACGAAGATAGTCGTGCAAAAAGCTTTTGAAAAGTTCGCAGGTACGAACTATGCCTTTAGCATCAATCTATCGGTTTTGGATATATGCGACAAGGAGATGTCGGAGTTTATAATCAGAAAGCTCGCAGCAAGCGGACAGGGTGAAAACGTCATATTTGAGATAGTGGAATCGGAGGGGATTGATAGCTATGAGGAGGTTTATACTTTTGTCGAAAAGGTAAAAACATACGGATGCAAAGTCTCTATAGATGATTTTGGAGCCGGATATTCCAACTTTGACCACATACTTAGACTAAAACCAAATTACATCAAAATAGACGGCAGCCTAATAAAAAATATAGACAAGGATGAAAACGCCCGCATCATAGCCAAGTCGATAGTGGGCTTTGCCAATGAGCTTGGGGCAAAAAGTGTCGCCGAATTCGTACATTCGCAAACCGTGCTAGACACCGTTATGGAGCTTCGCATAGACTACTCTCAGGGGTATCATATCTCCGAGCCGATACCTGAACTTTCAAAATAGCGCCCACTAAATGTAGCGCCAATTTTTAGCATTTAATTAGCATAACCATCTCCATTGGCTAAAATATCGTAAATATTTGTAGCTTTTTAATGCGAAGGTTAAACGATGAATATCCTCAGTCTGGCAAGAGCCTTAGTTCTTTATGTTCTTATATCCCCTTATCTTTTTGCTTCCATCGGACATATCACCGCTTTTAGCGGCGAGGTATTCGTCCAAAGAGGGGCAAAAAGTCAAAAGGCTACTCCAAATTTCCAACTTGAAGAAAAAGACACGGTAAGGTCATCCGCAGGAGCCGTCGCCCAACTCGTATTTAAGGACAAAACCGTCATTACCGTAGGCTCAAATACCACTTTTAAAATAGAAGAATATCTATTTGGCGAAAAAGACGTAAAAGTAAGGTTTGGAGTCGGCGAAGGGACTTTCAAAAGCGTAACCGGAAAAATAGCCAAAATAGCTCCCGAAAAATTCAAAATAGAGACCAGAACGGCGACGATAGGGATAAGGGGAACTGTTTTGATAGGCTATGTGGACAAACAAGGGGTGTTGACGGTAGCTTGTACCAAGGGAGCCATATCGGTAACCCCGAATACTCAGGTGTCGCCTCCCGTCGTAGTAAATCAAGGGCAGTTCACAAAAGCCGATGAAAAAGGTGTAGATGCACCAAAAACTTTTAACCAGCAAGAGCTTAGAAACCTCGAAAAAGACCTTGCAACCGATAAAAAAGCCCAAAGCGGACAAGGCTCACAACAGAGCGAGAATACTTTTGCGGGCGTAGATGCCGATACGGTCGAAAAAACTCCTAAGACAACACAGAGCGATTCGGCTACAAGCAATATACAAAATTTTATCAATAGTACAACCGAATCTGAAAAAAAAGCCGATATCGTGACGAATTTTTCAGAGCCCGTCGCAACGGCCTATGCCAATAAGGACATTTCGTTTTTATCAAGCCTTATAAAAGACGGCTCCATACATGCAAAACAAGCCGAAACTGCTTTGATATATCTAGCGTACGGGGCTTCGGCTTCGGATATGGGATTTTTGGGTGAGATAAAGCTAGTTCCGCTTGCAAGTGTGCGAAATGCAGTGGATGACAAGATTTCTGCCTCAAATGTCGCCACAACCGCATATACGGTTTTGCCTGCCTCGGATGCCTCTCTTTCAAATAATGCCTTGAAAGTTACGTATGGAGGAGTGACAAAATATTTTAAATACATAGATAACGTCAATTCATATGGGACGGATGAGACGTTTGGCTCTATCGGAGAGTTGGTTGTCAAACTAAACGCTTTTACGGGGGGAGATGTCAATTTTTATCTTGACAATACTACAAATAAAATCTCTTACGGGTTCGTAAACGGGACTCAAAACTCGCTAATGCTCTCAAGCGCAAATCCAACCATTGGTTTTCTCGGTTTTTCAAATACGCCGCTCTCAAAAACAGCGGATACTATCACCACGATGCATAGATCGGCAATGACGACCCTGAGTGACGGTAGAGTGTTCGCATACGGCGGATTTGACGGCTCAAATCATTTGCCTATTTCACAAATATACAATCCAACTACCGGCACATGGAGTGCGGCGACAAATACGAATGTGCCGACCCTCGGCGAGGGTGTTGGAATAGTGGCTCTTGATAACGGCGGAGCAATGCTGGCAGGTGGATGGAGTAGTGCAATCAACTACGATACGTGGTTTTGGAATGATTCTACAGGCTGGACGCAGGGCGCCAATAGTATGCTAAATACCGGCGATTTCAATCCTGGAAGCCCTACTTATGTGGACGTAGCCAATCAAGTATTCGCAAAAGCCGGGGGCAAAGTATATTCTATTTCAAAAAATAGTTATGTGCAGTACTACGATCCGGGCGACGGTGCATGGCACTGGTTTGACCAGCAGACAAATACGCCTGCTTTTAGCGGCCATTCCGGCACTGCGCTGAGCGGCTCTTATGCCGATAAGATTTTGGTATTTGGCGGTAGTAGTTCGGCTACTTATATGTTTGACCCAAGTGTTGGAAATGTTGCCGGAGCGTGGAGCCAAAAAGCCGATATGCTTGCCGCTTCAAACTTTGGAAGTTCCGTTCTTCTTGCCGATGGTAGCGTGCTCGCTATCGGTGGGGCAGGGCTGAATGCAATACAGGCATACAATCCATTGACGGATACTTGGAGCTATAAAACCCCATTGCCTTTCAGTTTTGTATTTGGCTCTGCGGCAACGATAAACAACGGTACAGGCGTATTGCTGGCGGGGGGACAACAAGACGGGATTTACTCTCAAAACTCTTACATCTATACGCCCTCGCTAGAATCCACGAAATATGCAGCTTCTATGGTTTATAGCAGGGTAGGTTTTGCGATGACAAGGCTGCAAGACGGTAGTGCATTTGCGGTCGGTGGTTTCAATTATGACCCGATTAATTATGATGTCCCAAATCCGGAAAAATACAATCCAAACACAAAACAATGGACACTTCTAAACCCAAGCGGCTCGTTCACGCCTAGAATGGGATTGGCGGCTGCGACACTAAGCGGCGGCAATGTGTTGGTAGCCGGCGGCAATGACGGGTGGGGTAGCGTGTTTGGCAATGTCGATTTATATGATGTCGGCAGCAACGCATGGATTGCAAAAGCCGCACTACCTACTACCAGATGGGGATTTGGACTTGCCGCACTCGCAAACAATAGAGCTATCGCAATAGGTGGGCGCGATACGGATAACGGCATTGATTTGAAAGATACGTTAATATTTGATTTGACCACAAACACCTGGACGGCTGCCGCTCCGATGGACAGCGTAAGGGTCGGACTTGCCGCAGTTACGATGCAAAACGGCAAAGTGTTGGCAATGGGTGGCGGAGATTCCGGCGGTTCAAGCTATCTTAGCAGCGTGGAAATGTATGACCCAAGCACAAATAGCTGGAGCTATAAGGCAAGTATGTTATCTCCTAGGAGTAGCCTATCCTCCGTAGTGCTAGCCGATGGAAGCGTTCTCGCCATAGGCGGCTCTACAACTAGCGGTATTGCCCTTGGTTCGGTGGAGCAATACAATGTCTCAACGGACACTTGGCAATACAAAGTTCCGCTCCCGTTCACTTTTACCGGCGGTGCGGCAGTTAGTCTAAATGACGGCTCCGTATTGGTAGCAAGCGGTATACAAAACGGCAACATAACATCCACTGCAAGCTGGCTATATAATCCAAATTTCACGGTAGCGTCCCCATCTGCGATTTTGGCAGCCGATTATAATGCAGGTCTTAACAACGGTTACTTTATCGGAGTTGACGGTGACGGCTCCAAGGTCGTGGGAAATATCGATTCCATGCTTTTTAATGCAAATCTTTCATCGGTAAGTACCGTTTTTGGAGAGCTGAACGGCGCAAATGCGGCAACCGTATGGAGCGGTTATGAGCCTGCCAATACGATAAGTTTTTCACAGTATTCCGCTTTGCCGTCCGGCATGAGTACTACGGTGAACTATGCGGGAGAGGATAATAAAATCATATGGGGCGTCGCCTCAATAGAGAATAAGGCGGGCTTGATAGGTTTTGCTTCGCTACCAGATAGGGTTTCAGGGAGTAATTCATTTTCAAATGTCAATGATTTTAGCTCATGGGGATATTGGGAGGCATCCAGCAATGACGGTACCGAGTATTTTAGCGGCTACTGGGTAAGCGGACAACCGACCGATGTGTCGTACATACAGCAGATGATAAACCAACATCAAGTTGTTAACTACAACGGACATGTATTGGGCGATACGTTTAACGGAGCGATTAAAGATGCGATAGTGCTTGACGGAAACAATAAACTTAGTATGAGTATTGATTTTGGTTCCGCATCTCCTGTAAAGGTAAACTCCCTAAGTTTTAATACTTCAAAAGGATGGAGCTACTCGAATAATAGCGGCTTTAGCGGAGCAAGCAGTATAACGGTCTCGGATTCAAGCTACGCCGCTTCATTGGCTAACGGAGGCCAAACACTTAATATGCAAGGCAAGTTTTACGGGCCGCAGGTAAATTCTACAGGTGGTGTGTTTAGCGGAAGTTTGGCTGGAACCGACGGCATACAAAGAAACGTGCAAGGAGCATTTAAAGCTTCCAAATAATTTATATTTTCTAATCTTATTTTAATAATAGTTGATAGAGAATGGACTATCTTAGAAAAGGGTCACAAATAGGTCACATGATAAATTCAGAGATAGTTTCAAAATATAGTGTTTTATATGTGGAGGATGAGAAAGAAACGAGAGAATCCGCCGTTAGAAGTCTCGGCAGGGTAGGTTTTGCAAACATATATCATGCGCAAAACGGACTTGAGGGGCTCGCAGTTTTTAAAGAAAAGAGGCCGGAAATTGTCATAAGCGACATTCAAATGCCGATTATGAACGGTCTTGATATGGTCAAAGAGATACTAAACATAGCCGATGATACGCATGTGGTTTTGACGACTGCTTTTAGTGACCAAGAGTATTTTATGCGTTCTATTGAGCTTAGAATAGACAAATACCTTATGAAGCCTATTGATATAGGCCAATTAATGGATGCGCTATACGATGCGTGTAGCCAAATCGAACAAAAAAAGCTTGCGTTTGCATATCTTGCCAAGGAATCGCAAGAGAGGCTAAATGCGGCAGTCAATGACGCTATGAAGTTGGTAATGGATGCAAGCCCATACCCTACGGTTATTTTTAAAAAAGATAAGCTCTCATATATCAACGATGCCTTTTTGGAGTTGTTGTCGCACAAAGATTTGGAAGCGATAGACCGTGGAATTCTCCCGAGCGTATTTGAACAAAAGAACGAATATTTGGGTAGTCTTGACGAATACAAGGAAGGCGCTCATAATAAAGTGTGTATCAAAAACTCAAACGGCAAAGACAGAATATTTGAGCTGCACAAAAAAGAGGCCATGCTTGACGGCGATACGGTCGGCATATATTTTCTTAGCGATATCACGCTGCTTGAGTATCAACGTAGAAAATTACAGCTTTTTGGAAATGCCGTTCAAAAAGAGCTAATATCAAAAAGGTTTGAACAGCACAAGAATGCGGACATTGACACAAAAGTATCATCGACGCCTATAGAAAAAGTAGCTCACAGAAAGATAGCGGCGTTGGAATATGTCTCGGAAATTGACCATGCTATATTCGAGCAAATGGATGAGCTTTTTGAGCTTGAAACTGAGCTATCCGATGATATTGCCTTGTTTGTCGAAAAAAGAGACGGTACATATTTGAGAGCCTTTGCGGAAAGACTAGAGAAGTATGCTTATACAATGAGACTTTTGTTTGAGTTTGAGGAGTTGTCTTTTGCAATTAAAAACATCTCTGAGGTTTTATATCAAAACTCAACAAATCTCTCGGCTCTCAATATCGATAAAATAGCCATATATTGTACGTCCATAGCGGATGACTTGTCAGGCTGGAGAAACGGTATTTTTGTTACGAAAAGCGCTATAGATATACACTATCTTGATGATTCGCTGTACTCGTCTTGCTTGCAGCTTGAGTTTGAGCTTAAGGGTGTCAGACTGGAGGACGACGGCGGGGAGCTGGAGCTTTTTTAGCAAGGCTCTTTTGGGTAGAATTTTGGCTGGCGCAACGGGTAGTTGCTTTTGCAAAACAAAAGAGGAAAGTCCGGGCTGCAATAGGGTAAGGATTTCGTCTAACGGACGGCCGCCGAGAGGCGAGGGAATAGTGCAACAGAGAGTAAACTACCGATGCGAAAGCATCGGCAAAGGTGAAACGGCGGGGTAAGAGCCCACCCGTCGCTTGGGCAACCAAGAGGCGATGTAAACCCAATCCGCAGCAAGAAGAGTATGGTAAAAACCCTATATTTTGCTCTTCGCTTGATACCGCTTGGCGACTTGCGGTTTTAGATAAATAACTACCGACTACAGAACTCGGCTTATAGTTGCGCCTACTACTAAACTACAACAGCTATAATTTCGCATGCAAAAATCAAACAAATATGACGCAATCGTACTGGGCGCAGGGGCAGCCGGATTAGCGGCTGCTATCGAGGCGGCAAAGGGCGGCGCAAAAGTCCTACTACTAGAGAAGCTCCCATCTGTCGGGGCAAAGCTACGAGCCACGGGTGGCGGACGGTGCAATCTAACAAATACACTATCAAGTGACGAGTTTATGGAGCGTTTCGGGCGAAACGGGCGCTTCATGTCAGATGCGCTCGCGGCCTGCGATAGCGGCTTTCTTAGAGAGTTTTTTGCCTCTATCGGCGTGCAGACCCATGCGCCTGACGGCTTTCGTGTATTTCCTATCTCGCACGACTCGGCGCATATCGTATCGGCGCTTGAGAGTGAGGCTGGGCGTGTGGGCGTGGAGTTGGTGTGCGATACAAAGGCGGATAGCCTCTTCGTGAATGATGGCAGTGTGCGCGGCGTAGAGGCGGGCGGCATAGTGTATGAAACCGATAATGTCGTTGTTGCGGTAGGCGGCATGGGCTATCCGTAGCTTGGTGCTGAGGGTGACGGGTATGTGC